>JAGXGZ010000014.1 GCA_024636495.1 Roseobacter sp.
CCTCGGCTGAACCGGCTTGGAGCTTTCCCCATAGCACGCGCCAAGACCCCGCGGCTTCCTCCTAGTCATGTTTCCCAACGCGGGCCAAAGTCGTACCAAAACCAAAACCTGCGCCCAGGCCCGCATCGAAAAACCTTAAACGAAGTTGCCTGTCGCCCAAAATTATCGAAGGTTTGTTGTTTAGGGGGCTGTGCCGAAACGACGGGTCAGTCTTGAGCGGCCTCGCCAAGGCGTTTCTCCATTACAAAATTTGTCAGCTTTACCCCCACCCGCTCAATCTGCTGCTCCTTTATAACTGTCCATCCTTGTTGCTCAAATAGACCTCGGACCAAATGGCTTGCTTCTGAGTAGAGGCGTTCGATCTGCGCCTCGCGTGCCAAAGCTTCAATTTGCGCATAAAGAAGACCACCGATGCCCTGCCGTTGATACGCGGGATCAACAAAAGCGAGATCGATGTAGCCATCGTCTGCGAGCGTCATGAAGCCGACTGGCCGCTCGAAGTTTCGTGCGACTAATGTCTGCTGCGCGGCAAGACGGGAATGCCAACTTGGTCCTGACGGAACCCTCGATGCCCAGGCTCGTCGCTGACGCGCATCGTAAAACCCGGCTGCGCCTGTGCGCACCGCGTTGAAGAAGACGATACCGAGCTGATCTGCGTCGGCGGGGCCGCATGCAACGATTTCGATGGAAGTCTCAAGCATGAGGACAATCTTTCATGAAACGGCTGGCATAGGAAGATTTTTTGCGGTCGTGCACCGCCGCCAGATTTGCCATTCGTGCGGGGGGCAGCAAAATGCACTATGTCCCGAACCGGGCCTTCGTCGTTCCAGCCTTCCAGTGGCACAAAAAAAGGGGCCCACGACATGCGCAGACCCCTTCATTGTTCCTACTGAAACGTCTCAGCCCTTTTTCAGCACTTCCCGACCTAGCAACTCGGCGATCTGGACAGCATTCAATGCGGCACCTTTGCGCAAGTTGTCGCTAACGCACCATAGGTTCAGACCGTTGTCGATCGTGCTGTCCTGGCGGATGCGGCTGATGAAAGTGGCAAAGTCGCCTGCACATTCGACGGGGGTGACATAACCACCGTCTTCACGCTTGTCGATCACCATGATACCAGGCGCTTCGCGTAGAATATCGCGGGCTTCGTTCTCGTCCAGATGGTCTTCGAATTCGATGTTGATCGATTCGGCGTGGCCGACAAACACAGGCACGCGCACGCAGGTGGCAGTTACCTTGATTTTTGGGTCGAGGATTTTCTTGGTCTCGACCATCATCTTCCACTCTTCTTTCGTGTCACCGCTGTCCATGAAGACGTCGATATGCGGGATCACGTTAAAGGCGATCTGCTTGGTAAACTTGCGCGCTGGCTTGCTATCTGTGGGGTTGTAGATCGACTTTGTCTGATCCCACAGCTCGTCCATGCCTTCCTTGCCCGCACCGGACACTGACTGGTAGGTCGACACCACGACGCGCTTGATTGTCGCGCGGTCGTGCAGCGGCTTAAGCGCCACAACCATCTGTGCGGTTGAGCAGTTCGGGTTGGCAATAATGTTTTTCTTGGAATACCCATGGATCGCGTGGGCGTTCACCTCGGGCACGATCAAAGGCACCTCTGAATCGTAGCGGTAAAGCGACGAGTTATCGATGACGACGCACCCGGCTTTGGCGGCTTTTGGGGCATATTTTTTGGTGGCTTCGGACCCTACAGCGAACAGGGCCATATCCCAGCCCGTGAAGTCGAAGGTATCAAGGTCTTTCGTCTTGAGTGTCTTGTCGCCAAAGCTTACTTCGGTCCCCAAGGATTTGCGCGAGGCAAGCGCCACGATCTCGTCCACAGGGAAGTGGCGCTCGGCCAGGATGTTCAGCATTTCACGGCCCACGTTACCAGTGGCACCCGCGATGACGACGCGATAACCCATCTTAAAACTCCAATACTAAAATGTGATGGTGCGCGCCTCTTATACCGCTTGGGGCTGCGGGGGAAGGGGGTGTGCGCTAATGGGTCGTATCGCGTGAAAAGAGGTACACAAACAGGCCAGCAGACATGAGCACGGCAAACAAGGTAAAGATAACGACGTAAGGCGCTTGCACAGTCGCGGCGGGTTGACTGGCGGTATAAGCGCGCCCGGACAGAAACTGCGCAACGCCCACGCCGCCGATGCTGCACAGGTTTAACAGCGTCATCCCGCGCCCGATCAGGTTCGGCGGCAAAAAGCTGCGTCCGTGACTGATGATGATCGCATAGGTCGCGCCGAAAAACCCGATAGCGGCCATCAGGATTGTCGCAAAAGCCAGCCCGCTCACCGGAAATAGAACCAGCCCACAAAGCGCCGCAAGATTTATGCCTGTGCCGACGATCACAACCCATTTTGTACTACCAATGATCCGGTCCAAAGGCCCATAGGCAAATGTGCCCGCCACCATGGCTGCCCCCATCAACAAGGTCGCAAGACCAATCTGGTGCGCTGACGCAGAGAACACATCTTCAAAATAAGGTCCGATCCAAAGGCCGCGAAGGGCACCCACTTGGGCATAGCTGACCGCCATGATCGGAAAGATGAACCACAATGCCTTGATCTTGAACACCGTCAAAAGGCTACCGCGGGTTTCACCCTCGGGCGTGGCGGGGTCGCGCACGACGATCCAGATGCCAAGCGCCGTCAGGCTGGTGATTGCACATAGCCCCCAGAGCGAGGCACGCCAGCCGATGGTTTCGGCGGCGATGGCCATCGGATAAGAGGCCACCAGATTGCCAGATGTCCCGACCCCGACCATCACCGAGGCCAAGACCACAAACCGCGTAGGCGGATATTCACGCGCGAAGATATAGTAGGCGGCCATCAGGACAGGCGCGCAGCCAACGCCGATAAGGGCCATCGCAACGCCGATATGCAGCGGCGATGTCGCCATCGCAAAAATTGCTGCACCGCCGCCGCCGCCAACTAGAAGCAAACTGGCGGCCGTGCGGCGCGGCCCGATGGTGTCAAGCGCCCAACCGACGGGCAATTGCATTGCCGCAAAGGCAAAGAACCATAGACCCGATGCAAAAGCCAGATCCTCGGGGCCCGCGCCGATATCATTGCGCAAGGCGGGGCTGAGGACCGCAAGAAATGCCCGGAAAAACTGACTAAGCACATAGGCCAGCCCCAGCAGGGCGATCCCCCGGCTCATTCTTGTGTATCACGCCATTTCTTGGCCAAAGCCTGCGCCGCATGGCTAAGAAGAAGCACATCGGCCCCCACTGCCACAAACCTCGCCCCTGCTTTGATCGCTGCGGTTGTCATCTCGTCTTTGGTTGAAAGAATACCGGCTGCCTTGCCCGAAGCGTCAATCTTTGTAAGCGCACCCATAATGGCGGCCTGAACATCGGGGTGAGTGGCATTGCCCATGTGGCCCATGTCGGCAGCCAGATCAGCCGGGCCTATGAACACGCCATCGATGCCATCGACGGCAAGGATGTCCTCAAGATTGCCAAGGCCTGCGACGCTTTCCACCTGCACCAGAAGGCAAATTTCATCATCTGCGGTCAGACCGTAATCGGCGATTTGGGAAAAACGCGATGCACGGCTAAGGGCATATCCCACGCCGCGGTTGCCGTGCGGGGGATATGACACGTCGCGCACCAGTTGGCGGGCCTGGTCGGCGTTGTCGACCATCGGGACCAGCACCGTTTGCGCACCCGCGTCGAGAACCTGCTTGATCAGGTACGTCTCGCCAATCGGAACACGCACAACAGCGTGGCTGGACGAGGCCTGAAGAACTTGAAGCTGCCCAAGAATAGAGCGCAGATCGTTAGGGGCATGTTCGCCGTCGATCACCAGCCAGTCGAAGCCTGCCGTGCCCATAAGCTCGGTGCTGTATGTGTCTGCAAGTCCAAGCCAGCAGCCAAAAACGGTCTTGCCGTCCTTAAGGGCCTTCTTGAACGTATTGTGGGGTGCCGGCATGCGCGTGTTCCTTGGCGTTGTGGTCACGCGCACCCTATGGGGAGGCGTTGGCAACTGTCCAGTGGGGGCGCGGCCCCCGTTCCCTTTCGGGAACTCCCCCCGGAGTTTTTCGGGCAAAATGAAACGGATCAGAGAACCTTGATCACGTCTTTGTCGATCGCCAGCATATAGCCGCGCCGCGCGATGTTCTTGACCAAAAGCTCGGACACGATCTGGTTGCCGAGTGTGTCGCGCAAACGTTTGATCCTTGTCGCACCTGCTGCCTCGTCGCAGTCGACTGCATTGCGCCCCGAAATGACGCCTTCGATTTCGGAGCCGGAAAGCACGTCATCGTCCATCCGCGCTTCGGCGAGGACGGACATCGTTTCCATCGCTGCGGCGGTAAGTTTGAAACCTAGGTTATTGAGGTAGACGGTGTTTTCCTCGCGACTGATCAGCAAGGAATTGACCTGAATGCCTACCCGTTCAATCTGCGCCATGCGGCGGTTAAAGCTGACCAGCATGATCAGGAACACCAGCGCCGCGACCAGCATCGCCGTGGCAAAGACCAGCAGGACGATAATCACGATGCGGTAGCTGGACAGAGTTTCCGAAAAGGCGGTGCCTGATTGCGCCAGAATTTCAAGAAGCTTGATCTCGGCTTGCGTGGTGAGATCATCGTTCTCGATAAAGATGCGTTCCACCTGCGCATTGAACGCGTTCGCATCAGGCAGAGCCCACAACAGCAATCCCGCACCGATCAGCAAGATCGCAACCACAGCCGCAATGCCACCGCCGACAAAACGACCACCTGCGCGGCGCATCTCAGAAGCGGAGGAAGTTTTGGCCTGCACTGGATCTCCTTTGGTTAAGCCCTTCGTCGCCAAATACCGATACGATATTCAACAGTGTCCAGCCATTTGCGGCAAGCCGCTGGGACAGCTGCGCTTGTGCGGCGGCCCTGCTGCAGGTGCCTGAAATCTGCGCGACACCGTAATGGAGCCGCAACGGGTTTTCTTGTTTGGCCTTGTAGTCAGCATAGCAGCCGGCAGCCTGAGCAGGGAGTGCTGCAAGGCTGAGGGCTGCAATTGTGAGCAAGGAAAATGTTATACGTTTCATGACCGAAACTTTGCGCCTTTATCCGTGGATATTCAATATCCATTGGGGTTGGCCGCCCGTGTTATCCAATAACAACCCGCCGTTATTGCCTGTCTGACGGGGGAGAGGCCATTTTGATCCTACGGGCCGAAACTGCTTTTGGCTTTGCATGGGTCTGGACCCGTGCCCCCCACAGAAAGGATCAGACCCATGTATCGTAAATTTATAGCAACTGTCACTGCCGTCTCGATTGCCATCACGGGATTAAGCGCCACCTCGGCCGCTGCGGGGGATCGCGAGCGCAATTTTGCCCGCATCGCCGCAGGCGTTCTGGGCGTCGCGATTGTTGGTAAGATCATTCACGACAGCAACAAGCGCAACGACAACAGAGGTCAGGTTGTGACGCGTCACAGGGTTGAACCCGCCCCGGTGTATCACGCGCCCCGCGTCGAGCAACGTCATCAGGTGCAACCCCGCCCCCTGCCGCGTGGCTATGGACATAACCAGCAAAACGCGCGCCAAAACAGCAAGCTTTTGCCGCAGCAGTGCTTTAAAAGCTATGACACCCGCCGGGGTCAGGTGCTGATGTTCGGCAGCCGCTGCCTGCAACAGAATTTTCGTCATGCCAACCGCCTGCCGCAACACTGCGCGCAGCAGATCCGTACGCGGCAAGGAAACCGTTTTGGCTATGATGCCCGATGCCTACGTGGCGCGGGATATAGTTTAGCGCGCGGCTAATGCCTGCGTGTTAAAGACCGGGTGACTAAGACGTCACTTGGAGTGGAGGGAGAGATGTTCGGGCATCTCTCCCTTTTTAATGCCTTCGGCGAGGATATTTAAGAGCCAGAGAAGCGCCAGGGGGTTGAGGTTTTGCACAGGCTGGAGTTCTGAGAGACATGGGACCAGATTTTGAGTTTGAAAAAGAAGCCTATGCCCGCGGCTTTGCGCGGGTTGCGGGCGTGGATGAGGTGGGGCGGGGGCCTTTGGCGGGGCCGGTCACGGCTGCGGCTGTCGTATTGGACCCTGAACGTATTCCCGAGGGGTTGAACGATTCAAAAAAGTTGAGCCACAAAGCGCGTGCCCGACTTTATGACGAGATATTGGCGGTTGCCGATGTCAGCATCGCGCATGCGTCCGTCGCGGAAATCGAGGAGTTGAACATTTTGCGCGCGAGCCACCTTGCGATGGTGCGGGCATTGGACGGGCTGACAGTTCGTGCCGACTTTGCATTGATTGACGGAAACATGTTGCCACGCGATCTGACCCTGAAAGCACAAACAATCATCAAGGGAGACGCGCGTTCTCAATCGATTTCGGCGGCCTCAATTATGGCTAAAATATGTCGGGATTGTGTCATGTTGTCCTTGGCGCAACAGCATCCCGGCTATGGTTGGGAGACGAACATGGGATACGGGTCAAAAAGACACATTGAGGCGCTTCAAAATCTTGGGGTAACCCCACACCATAGACGTTTGTTCAAGCCCGTACACAACATGTTGTATCAAGAAAAATAACTAACCAGTTGATTCAAAAAAGAAATTGACCAAGAATCGTCAGGCAGGGCATCCTAGTCTCAACCAAGAGCACACAATGTGCCGGGGCAGAGGCAGCTATTATGAAGACGATGACAAAGGGTGCAAACGCACTTCCCTTGAACACGATTATTGACGGCGATTGCATCGAAGCGATGAATGCGCTGCCAGAGGCATCGATTGATCTGATCTTTGCAGATCCACCCTATAATTTGCAGTTGCGCGGCGATCTACATAGGCCTGACAATTCCAAGGTTGATGCCGTTGATAATGACTGGGATCAGTTTGCGAGTTTTGCCGTTTATGACAAATTCACACGTGAATGGCTGAAAGCTGCACGCCGCTTGCTAAAGCCCAATGGCGCAATCTGGGTCATTGGCAGCTATCACAATATTTTCCGCGTCGGGGCGGCGTTGCAAGATCAGGGTTTTTGGATTTTGAACGACGTTGTCTGGCGCAAAGCCAACCCTATGCCCAACTTTCGTGGCAAGCGATTTACCAATGCCCACGAGACGATGATCTGGGCCGGCAAGGACGAGACTTCTAAATATACGTTCAATTACGAGGCATTGAAGGCCCTGAACGAGGGTATTCAGATGCGAAGTGACTGGGTTCTTCCGATTTGCAATGGTCATGAGCGTCTGAAAGACGAGGCAGGCGACAAGGCGCATCCGACACAAAAACCCGAGAGCCTTTTGCACCGGATTCTTGTAGGATCCACAAACCCCGGTGACGTAATTCTTGACCCGTTCTTTGGAACCGGCACCACGGGTGCTGTCGCCAAGATGCTGGGGCGTGATTTCATCGGCATCGAGCGGGAAGAAGCGTACCGCAAGGTCGCGCAAAAGCGGATCGATGCGGTGCGCAAGTTTGACAAAGAGGCGCTGCAGACCACGACCTCCAAGCGGTCAGAGCCGCGTGTGCCTTTTGGCCAGCTGGTCGAGCGGGGCATGCTACGCCCAGGAGAAGAGCTGTATTCGCTTAACGGGCGTTATTCTGCAAAGGTCCGTGCAGACGGCACGTTGATTGGCAACGAGATCAAGGGATCTATCCACCAGGTTGGTGCTGCTTATGAAAAGGCGCCAAGCTGCAATGGATGGACCTACTGGTGCTACAAGAAAGACGGCAAAAGGGTGCCGATTGATATCTTGCGCCAGCAAATCAGGGCAGAAATGGCCAACTAGGCCGCGCCCTTTCACCACAGTTTCACGAACACCGCCGGTGCCCTGCGGCCTTCACATGAAGGTCCGCCTCAAAGGGTACTCACCTTGGCCCCGCCTGTATTGGCGGGGCCCTTTTCGTTTTCGCAACCGCTCTGCTATATTTAGCGCGGGTAGGGCGTCGTGCCTTTGTTGTAGGCCGACCAGTCAGTAATTTCGGGGTAATACATGTCGCGCCACCGGCGCACACGCGGGTTCATCACACGCCGCCATACCCAAGGCATCATGGCCATGATGGTCATTATTGGATAGCCGTAGGGCAATTGCGGCGCTGTCCCAGGCCCATAGGTCTGAAGCACGGGAAAGCGGCGATCCGGTTTGTAATGATGGTCGGAATGGCGTTGCAGGTTGATCAGAAGCCAATTCGAGGCACGGTGCGCAGCGTTCCATGAATGGCGGGGTTGGACATGTTCATACTTACCGTCCCCCAGATGTTTGCGGGTCAGGCCGTAATGTTCGATGTAGTTGACCAGCTCAAGTTGCCATATGGCTGTCCCTGCCTGCACCAAAAAGAGCACTAGGCCGATCCACCCGCCAACAAGCAGCGCCAAAACCAAGAACCCCCCCTGCAATGCCCAGTATTTGAAGAAGGGATTGCGCAGGTCTGTCCAGGGCTTGTCTTTGCGGGCCAGCATGGACTTTTCAGCACGAAAGGCCGACTTGAGCGATTGGCGTAGAACGCGGGGATAAAAGCGATGAAACCCTTCGTTGTAATGCGCGGTTACCGGATCACGCGGGGTCGCGACATAGCTGTGATGCACCAACATATGCTCGGACCGGAAATGGGAATACATCACCATGGCAAGCAGGGCATCCGCCCAAAAACGTTCGATTTTGCTTTTTTGGTGCATCAGCTCGTGCGCGTAGTTGATCCCGATTGTGCCGGTCATGACGCCCACGCCAAAGAAAACAAAGACCTTCTCCCAGCCGCCAAGATGTGCTGCCTGCGGGACATACCAAAGCAAGCCAAACAGGGTCAGAAACTGGGCGGGCAACCACGCAAGGGTGATCATACGATACCAAAACAGATCGTCATCCGTGGCGTCGGGGTCAGCATTGTCCAGGTTCAGCCCCACAAACCCGTCGATGACTGAAAACAGATACCAGGTGACAACAGGCAAAAGTACCACGGTCCAGCCGCCAAAATATGCTGTCATCCATGCCATCGGGATCAGCACGTAAGACAGGGCAAACGGCGCGGCACCCTTGATCTGGGCTAATTGGTCTGTGCTGATATTTGGGCTTGTCGAATTCATATCTTGTCAGCCTTCAAAGTTACGTCGCAGTTTTAAGCACTCTAGCAGATTTTTGTCCCTGTGGCCCGATGCCGCTAAAGGATCAGATCAAACGCTTTTCGCATCACCGTCGGCAAGTCTGAGGGGCGAAATTGATCCGGCAGGATAAACTGGCCTTTCAGGGGGGAGGCATCATGGGGTGAAATTGCGTAGAGTACCGTTAACATCAAGTGAAAATGGGTAAATGTGTGGCGCACTTCGCCGGGTAAAACCTGCCACTGCGCGTCAATCGGTGGTGTCCCTTGCGGGCGCGGTTCACCGGTATCGATCCAATCAGATCCGGGCCAGCCCAACATCCCGCCAAGCAACCCCTTTTCTGGGCGTGTCTCAAGCAGCCACGCGCCATCTTTTCGCCGCGCCAAGTATACCGTGCCATGGCGAATAGGCTTGGCTTTTTTAGGTATCTTTTTGGGCAGGTCTGGCGCAGTCCCCAACTGTCGCGCGGTACAAGGATCACGCCAGGGGCAGATGCCGCAGGCAGGTGATTTCGGCGTGCAAATGGTTGCACCCAGATCCATCACCGCTTGGGCATAGTCGCCGGGGCGCTTTGATGGGGTCAGGATTTCGGCCCGTTCCATCAGCTCGGGTTTGGCGGCAGGAAGGGGTGTGTGAATGTCGTATAGGCGTGCCAAGACCCGCTCTACGTTTCCATCAAGTACGGCATATGGCAGATCGAACGCGATCGAAGCCACCGCAGCAGCCGTGTAAGGCCCGATACCCGGCAGTTTCAAAAGCGCCGCGTGATCAGCGGGGAATTGGCCGCCGTGTTGGTCAACAACAGCCCGCGCACATTTCAGCAGGTTGCGGGCACGCGCGTAATACCCAAGACCAGCCCATTCGCCCATGACATCAGCGTCAGCCGCAGCCGCCAGATCAGCGACTGTCGGCCAGCGTGCTGTGAAACGCTGGAAATACTCACGTACCGTGGCGACAGTGGTCTGTTGTAGCATCACCTCGCTTAGCCAGATGCGATAGGGATCAGGGCACCGCCCGGCGATGCGATCCGCAGGCGGCACCCGCCACGGCATGGCGCGGGCATGAACATCATACCATTCAAGCAAGATGCGCGGCAGGTCGCTTGTTTCGTTGGTGTCACGCAATCTTTATGGCCTTTGCGGTTGGGTTGGGCTGGCGATACGGGGTGGGATCGCTATGTTGATTATAGTTGCTCAGGAAAGATAGTCATGCCCCCACGGCGCACCAGTACAAAAGGCTTTAAACGTACAGATAGTCTGCTGTCGGCCAAAATCCGGCAGGCCAGCGAAACCCGTGGCTTCGCGCAATCGCGTCTGCTGACCCAATGGGCCGAGATTGTGGGGCAAGACGTGTCGTCGATCTCTCGTCCAGTTGAGGTAAGTTATGGGCGGGGCGGCATGGGGGCGACGCTTACGCTGCTGACAAACGGCTCGAACGCACCGATTCTTGAGATGCAAAAAGAACAACTGCGGGCCAAGGTGAATGCCGTTTATGGCTATAACGCGATCGCGCGGGTTCGCGTGACGCAAACAGCCGCGACAGGATTTGCCGAGGGGCAGGTTGCGTTTGACGCGCGTCCAAAACCGCGCGTTGAGGCCACGCCAGACCCTGTCATACGTGAACGCGCGACCCAGACGGTTGGTGCTATGGGCGATGAAAGCTTGCGCGATGCCCTTGCACGTCTGGGCGAGAACATATTGAACAAGACAAAACGCTGACAAAGGAAATCAGATGAAACGCATTTTTCCAACTCTTGCGGCTGTGGCCGTGGTCGCCGCCGGTGGCTGGTACGTGTTTGGCGGAACGGACGCTGTAAGCAATACTCAGCTTAGCCCGCTTGCCAGCGCTGCAAACGCCCAGACAACTGAGGCGGCCGACCTAGATACCTCCAGCATTCAGGACATGAGCCTGGGAAATGCGGAATCTTCGGTGCAGATCATTGAATATGCGTCGTTTACCTGCCCGCATTGCGCGGCTTTTGATCAAGGCCCCTATAAGCAGCTCAAAGCTGATTATATCGACACGGACAAGATCGGGTTCACCTACCGTGAAGTTTACTTTGACCGGTACGGTTTGTGGGCCTCCATGGTTGCCCGCTGCGGTGGTGAAGAAAAGTTTTTTGGCATCGCTGACCTGATTTACAAAGGCCAATCCGAATGGGTCCGGGCAGGCGAACCTGCAGCCATCGTAGAAGAGCTGCGCAAGATCGGGCGGCTTGCTGGCATCGACAATGATACATTGGAAGCTTGCTTGCAGGATGGAACCAATGCGCAGACGCTGGTTGCCTGGTGGGAAGAAAACCAAAAGGCCGATGATATCACCAGCACGCCTAGCTTTATCATCAACGGCAAGAAATATTCGAACATGCCTTATGCCGAGATGAAAGAAATCATCGACGCTGCTTTGGCCGAATAATGGCGGCCCCTCTGGCAGGGCTCAAGGTTATTGAGCTTGCGCGCATTCTGGCCGGCCCTTGGGCCGGTCAGACGCTTTGCGACCTTGGTTGCGAGGTGATCAAAGTCGAAAGCCCGGCGGGCGACGATACCCGTCAGTGGGGCCCCCCGTTTATCGACCGCGGCGATGATACGTCAGCGTCCTATTTTCATTCGGCAAACCGGGGCAAAGCGTCAGTGGTTGTCGATCTGACCACGCCCGAAGGTCAGGCCAAGATGAAAGACCTGTTGGCCGACGCGGATATCCTGATCGAGAATTTCAAAACTGGAGGTTTGGCAAAATACGGGATGGACTACGCGAGCCTTTCCGCGGAATTTCCCAAGTTGATTTACTGCTCTATTACCGGCTTTGGCCAAGACGGCCCTTATGCCCACCGCGCAGGCTATGACTTCATTATCCAAGGCATGTCCGGTTTGATGTCTATCACCGGAGAGGCGGACGGCTTGCCGCAAAAGCACGGGATGGCGATCACAGATATTTTCACGGGTATCTATGCGACCACCGCGATTTTAGCGGCTGTTCATCAGCGCAGTCACACTGGCGTCGGTCAGCATATCGATATGTCTTTGCTGGATTGCGCGGTTGCTGTGACGGGCAATCAGGCGATGAACTATCTGACCACGGGCAAAGCGCCCCATAGAATGGGGAATGCGCATCCAAACCTCACGCCTTACGAGGTATTTGAGACGTCTGATGGCCATCTGATTATTGCTACGGGCAACGATGGGCAATTCCAACGCCTTTGCCGTATCCTAGGGCTGGATGACATGGCAGAGGCCGCAGATTACACCAAGAACGCCGACCGGGTTGCGAACCGGCCCGAGATGATCCGCAGGCTGAATGACGCGACCCGGCAACGCACGCGCGACGATCTGTTGGCAGCCTGCGAGGCCAAAGGCGTCCCTGCTGGCCCGATCAACAACATGGAGGATATGTTCAACGATCCTCAGGTGATTGCACGCGGTATGAAAGTCGAATTGGACGGCGTGCCGGGGATCCGGTCGCCTTTTGTGTTTTCGGGTGCTGAGTTATCGATGAAACGACCTGCCCCCAAGCTTGGCGAAGACGACTGACGGTGCCGGTATCGTCGTTTTCTTTAAAGAAAACGGTCCGGAATTTTTTGAAAATTCCGTTGCCCTACGGCAGCTTTGGAAGCGATCTCAAAGCGGTGTAAAGCGCGTTATCTTCCGGCAAGGACAGCCTCACGGGTAAGGTTATCACCTTCATGCGGAATGCGGGCGGAAGTCTGACCGCGTCTTTTTCTGTCGTCACCAATTGCGCGCCTTGACCAAGCGCATCGGCTTCCAATCGTGCCATCAAGGCGCGGGTCAGCGGTTGGTGGTCATCCAGCGCCTCGGCATGAATGATGTCCGCCCCCAACCCGCGCAACGTTGCAAAGAACTTTTCTGGGTGGCCTATTCCCCCAAAGGCCAAAACGCGGGTATCGGCCCAATCCATTCCCGTTTGCAGTGGTGCAAGTTCAGCGCGCACATGAGGTAAGCCCACAGGTAAAATGCGCGTGTCAAAGGTCGCCTGATCCTGCGGGTTTCCGATGGAAAGCAGCAAATCCGCCCTGGCAAGCCCAATACCCACAGGTTCGCGCAGCGGCCCCGCGGGCAGGCACAGCCCATTACCGAAACCCCTGGCTGCATCTACGACCACGATGCTAAGATCCTGCCTTAGTGACGGGTTCTGGAACCCATCATCAAGAACCACAACGCTTGCGCCGGATGCCGCAGCGGCACGTGCGCCCGCAGCGCGGTCATGTGCAACCCAAACATCAGCAAAGGCCGCAAGCAGCAGGGGCTCATCGCCCACCTGTGCTGCTGAATGCTTGGCTGGATCAGCCAATAGCGGCCCTTTTTCGGTGCCACCATACCCCCGCGAGACCACATGTGGCGTGTGGTAAATATTCCGCAGATGTTCAACAACTGCGATCACCGTGGGAGTTTTGCCAGTTCCGCCCGCATTGATATTTCCCACGCACACGACCGGAATATCCAACGAAACGGGCGATCCGTTTGCCAGCCTGCGGGCTGTCGCTTTTGCATAAAGCGCCCCAAGCGGTCGCATCAGCCGTGCGCGCCAATCGGGCTTGGGCAAATGCCAGAATGCAGGGGCACGGTTCATGTGCGGGCCTCTTGCAGGTCCAGCGTGTCTTGCACAAGATCGATTACTTTGTCGGTCAAGGCGGCCCCGCGACTGATCACATCCCAGCCTGCATGTGCCATAACCGCAGTCTGATCCGGTGCGATCAAACGGCTTACAGCTGTGCCAAGGGCGGTTGCATCATTGACGATACGCGCCGCGCCTTCGGTCGCAAGGCGGGTGTAGGACGGAAGGAACCGCCGCACCTTTGGACCGTAAAGAATGGCAGACCCAAGTGCAGCCGCTTCAAAAGGGTCACAGCCCCCTGGACCGTTGGTAAGAGAACTGCCGAGGAACGAGACCGGGGCGAGACGGTAAAACAAGCCAATTTCAGCGGGATCATCGGTGAGCATGACTTGCGTTGAACTGTCCGGATATCCTGCGTCACCCCATCGCAGAACGCGAAAATCCTGATCTTCCAGACGTTTAGCAAAGGCGTGAACCAGACTGGGATCCGCCGGCATCAACACCAAAAGCAAACGATGTGACAAACGCAGGGCTTGCCGATGTGCTGTCAGAACGGTGCCCAACTCTTCCTCAAGAACTTGGTTGGCGAACCACACTGGGCGGCCCACCAAAGCGGCAGACAGATCCGCAAGATCGGATTCAATGCAAGGCAATGCTTGCCCCCCGGCCTGAAGCGCTGGGGTCATCTCGATACTGTCGCGTGCAACGCCTAACCGAACAAGCCGCTGAAACCCTGCTTCCGAGCGTGCCATGATCGCGGAAAAATTCTTGATCAGATCGCGGGTAAAATCGCGCAGCCAGCGGTCGCGGCGCCCGTCAAACCCTTCGTTGTCGGCATCAATCAAGAACAAGGGGCAGCGCCGCTGTGCCGAGGCGATTATCAGATTGGGGCGCAGCCTGCCCCAAGCCCAAATGCAGGCGTTCGGCCGCCAATGGTCAAGAAATCCGGCAACGCTTGTCGGGTGATCTGACGGCAGAAAGTCGATTAAAACATCTGCATGGGCCGAATGTGGCAGCTCGGTTTTGATGTCATCCTTGGGAAGCGTGATAAGAACCCTAAGACCTGATCTGCTGCGACACAAACGGGCGGCGAGGTCTTGAATGGCAAGCAGGCTGCCGGGTTCCGGCGCGTGGCACCAGACCAATTCCCCATTTGGGCGGTCAGCGACGGGCGTAATCGGCACCGCCCCCCCGCGACCGGCAAAGGCGCGATACGCAGCAAGCCCGAATGACCGCGCCATGAAAGGCCTAGCTCAGTTCTTCGGTCGAGGATGCGGCCGCTTCCTCGTCGCGCAAACGGTGCAGGTGCGCGATGAAATAGCGCGTGTGTGCGTTGTCCACCGTGCGTTGAGCCTCGTTTTTCCAAGCGTCATAGGCTGCGGCATAGTTCGGGAAAATGCCAACGACATGGATGTCATCCACATTCTTGAACGCGGTTCCGGTGGGCGAAACCAATTCTCCGCCAAAGACGAGGTGCAGGCGTTGGGTCATGGTACGGTCCTTTGTTTTCAGATACATGGGGTGTGGCCATTTAAGGCATTCAATCACGCAGGGGCAAGGCTGCTTAGCAAGTCCGCATGGATTGATACCCCACCGGCGAGCACGCCGTTCAGGCGCGGGTCGGGGTTGTTGAACCGCAAGGGCGCGCCGGTTTTATCTGTGCAAAGCCCGCCTGCTTCGGTCACGATCAACGCACCGGCGGCGATGTCCCATTCCCAGCTTTTGCGCAAGGTTACCATGCCGTCAAAACGCCCTTGGCCGACAAGCCCAAGGCGATATGCCAGCGACGGACGGTGCGCGCGTTTAAAGCCGGGATCACCCTGCCGCCAAAACTGATCTGCCATAACGGGCTTGGTCGCCAGAACGGTAGCATTTGTCAGGCCCTGAGTGGTCGAAGCCACAATCGTTTGGTCATTCAGTGTTGCCCCGCCCCCCAAAGACGCGGCAAAAAGACGGTCGAGGATGGGTAGAAACACCACTGCTGCGGTAATTTGGCCGTTGCGTGCGATGGCAAGCGAATGCGACCAGGTATCAGAGCCTTCGATAAAGCTGCGGGTTCCATCAATGGGATCAATGATAAAGACATGCGACTGGTCCAACCGCTTTGCGCTGTCATCGCTTTCTTCTGACAGCCAGCCATAATTTGGGCGGGCCGTCAAAAGTGTCTCGTGCAGCATGGCATTTACGGCCAGATCAGCCTCGGTCACCGGCCCAGCACCGCCGGGTTTGTCCCACCGTTTCGCCGTCTCGCCGGTAAAGGTAGTGGCGATTTGACCGGCCTTGCGGGCACAGTCGATCAGAAGCGCAAGATCATGCACCGGCAAGGGTCATCCCCGGCACCAGCAAGGAGGGCACCACGCGGCTAAGATGCGCGCGTGCGTCATTTGCCGGGATGATGCTGCGCAGCATATCGCGAAGATTTCCAGCGATGGTACATTCGTTGATCGCGTGCGTAATCTCGCCATTCTCGATCCACAGACCGGACGCACCCCGCGAATAATCCCCTGTGTTAGGGTTGATCGTAGAGCCTATCATTGACGTTACGAGCAGGCCGGTTCCCATTTCCTTGATCAGATCGTCGCGCGTTGCATCGCCTTGCGTAAGGGCGATATTCCACACCGCAGGGTTTGGGTTTGAACCGGTGCCGCGTGCCGCGTTTCCGGTCGGCTGCATCCCAAGTTTGCGCGCGGTGGCCAAATCAAGGGTCCAACCTTTCAACGTCCCGTTTTCAACGATAACGCGACGGGAGGTTGGCAAGCCTTCGCCGTCGAACGGGCGCGAGCCTGTGGCGCGGGGGCGATGTGGATCTTCGATGATCGACAGACCATCGGGCAAGACCTGTTCCCCCATGGCGTCGCGCAGCCATGATGCACCCCGTGCGATTGCTGCACCACTGATTGCAGACAAAAGATGTCCGATCAGGGTCGACGAAATCCGTTCGTCGAACAGAACCGGATAGGCCCCTGTTGGTGGCTTGCGCGCATCCATCCGCGCCAAAGCACGTTGCCCTGCCGATGTGCCTATGTCTTCGGGGCTGCGCAGGTCGGATTGAAAAATCCGGCTGTCGCCGTCATAATCTCTCTCCATTCCCGTGCCGGTCCCTGCAATGGCAACGCAGGAAATTCCGCGATCTGTGCGGCTATATCCGCCCTCGAATCCGTTTGTAGCAGCCAGATAAACCTTCTGTGCGCCATAGGCTGCGCTGGCAGACTGCACTTGCGTAATCCCTTTGACGGCCAGACCTGCGGCCTCGGCTTGTGCCGCGTCTTCTTGCAGCATTTGCGGCGAAGGTTCGTCCGTTGGGTCGGACAGTTCCAGCGCGTCAATGTCCCAATGGGTAGACAGCTGTTCTGGGTCAGCAAGGCCTGAATAGGGGTCTTCGGGGGCTTCTTTGGCCATAGCAATCGCGCGCAACGCCATTTCGTCTATCGTTCGGCTTGATGTATCGGACGCTGACACATTGGCCGAACGTTTGCCGACGAACACTCGCAGACCAATATCAACGCCTTCGGCACGCTCGGCTTGCTCCAACGTCGCGCCGCGTACATCGACGCTAACAGACGTTCCGCGCACGGCCATGGCGTCGGCACTGTCTGCACCCGCCTTCTTCGCGGCGTTCAGCAATGCTTTGGTCAGCGCCTCAAGAGATTGCGACATGTCGTGCTCCTTGGAGTTTGATAGGTAGCTAGCGTTCCCGTTGCAGGTCTGCAAGGGACGGTCGCAGTGCGATGGTGTCGCTGGATTTATTTGATCCGCTGCCCATTGGCCAAGATCGCGCCTGATCGGGTGAATTCAAGCTTGGACTGTAGCGTGTCTTCTCCGTCGCCCGGCACGGCGAACATGCCCATCATCATCCGCGCACCCATAACCATCTGCGCAGGGAGCAGACCAGCCTCTACCAGCTTGTCCAAAAGCGTATTACCCCCCACAAGTTTGAGGTCTATAGCACCTGTCGGCTTTAGCTCACCGGGTTCAGCACCAGGGTCCGAGTTGTCAAAGGTAACGGTACCATTCCCCGTAAGCTTGGCACCAAGCGCCTCTATGATCAGGGCGTTTAGGTTTACGGTCTCAAGCTGTGCGGGAACGCCATCGGCAGATAAGGCTTGAGTGCTGTTTTGCAAATCCAGATAGTCCGCCAGCATTGTTGCCGTACCGGAAAGATCAAGCGAGATGGTCGCCGGATCGCGGGGCAATGTGCCTTGAGGGTTAATCATGCCCCAGACCAGATCGGACATTGTAAAGTCAGCAAGGTTCACCCCAAGCGCAAAATTCTGCGGAGCATCGGATTTCATCACGGGCGCGCTGAGATTGAAGGCGGTGTTGTCCATGGCGAACGACAATAGAAAAGGAAACTCGGGCGGTTGCACAGAGACAGTCATTCCTTGGCGTGTCCCCGCATAGCTGACGCCATCTGCACTTGTCTCGACCGCGAGCGTGCTGGTCTCGGTTGCGGTTGCGATTGCAACGTTCCCATTAATGGGATCTGCGATATTCATGGTCAAAGTGCTGTTGCCGCCTGACATCGTGGCTTTCACATCCATGCCTGCTTGCAGCATTCCGGACATATCGCTGACCTGGGCCAAGGCAAGGGGCAGCAGACCACTGGCCTTGATCGAAAGGTTTGCCGATGTGCCGTTGATAACCGCAGTTGCCGGTTCGTCGGGCTGTTTGAAAGCCGCGTCTTACGTAACCGAGCCGACCGAGGCAGTCTGGGAATAATCGCGCATTGCACCTAGTTTACTGCTGGTGGTGTTTTGAATGTCGTTCAAGACGATGGCCATTTTCGCATCTTCGGGGGCTAAGGTTTCGTTATCAATCGTGATGCGATCAAAGTTCAGCGCAACAGTGTCTGCAGTATACGTACTGGTCATGTCTGCTGGTGTGCCGCTAACCAGCATGTCGTGACCGGATTGCTTGATCGTCAATGCCATATTCACCGGCTCGCCCGTATCGGCTGCCGGGATCACGTTGACTGAAATTGGCATTTGATCGGGCCACAGCACTGACACGGTGCCGTCCGCATTCTGGACAAAACTTAGGCTTTCCAGCGTGAAGGACATCTGGCCCTGATCCGGTGATAGTGCCATGTCGAACTGCACATCTCTGATCGACAGTGTGTCACCTGACATGCTTTCTTTGGCCGTCACGCTATAGCCCATGCCGCCAAGATAGTCCTGCCAATCCTGCCAAACGTCATTTGGGGTAATGTCTGCCAGTACAACTTGCGTTGAGCAGACAAGCAAAAGGGCGGAACTGCCCATAAAGGTGTGGAAACGTGTCATTGTACAAATTCCTTTGTCGAACGTCATAGGGCCGCGCCAAGCATTACTTCTAACAGATAATTGGCATTGTTTGCGTTACAAGGCAAAGACGCTTTCGCTGCAACCGCAGGCTTTGGGCTGGCAACGGCCCCTGTTGATGCTAAGTTTGGCAAAATATCAGGCTGGGCAAGTTTCCGGCCAAGAGAAGCTGAAAGATGGGATGCAAGAGATGGATATGACTGGCAAGACCGTTATGATTACGGGCGCAAGCCGCGGTATCGGGGCCGAAACAGCCCGCGTTTTTGCCAAGGCAGGCGCGAATGTCGTGCTTTTGGCACGGTCCCAAGACGCTATTGCAGATCTCGCAGGCGAGATTGGCAAAAAAGCCATTGCGATTCCGTGCAACGTGGCGCGCTTTGGAGAGATGTCTTCGGCGGTTGAGACAGCCGTACAGGCATTTGGCGGTCTTGACGTGCTGATCAATAACGCTGGCGTGATCGAACCGATCTCGCATTTGGCCAGTTCTGACCCCGACGAATGGGGGCAGGTTATCGATATCAACCTTAAAGGTGTTTATAACGGCATCCGCGCGGCCATGCCGGTGATGAAGCACGCAGGCGGCGGGTCTGTTCTGACGATCAGTTCGGGGGCAGCCCATCACGCAATAGAGGGGTGGAGCCACTATTGCGCGTCAAAAGCCGCGGTTAATATGATGGGACGATCGCTTCATCTGGAAGAAGCGGCGAATGGCATCCGCGCTATTGGTCTATCCCCAGGTACTGTTGCAACCCAAATGCAGCGCGAAATAAAAGCGAGTGGAATTAACCCCGTAAGCAAGCTGGCATGGGAGGACCACATTCCGGCTGACTGGCCCGCGCGCGCGTTGCTTTGGATGTGTAGCACTGCGGCAGATCGCTTTTGCGGCGAAGAAATATCGCTGCGCGATGAAGATATTCGCAAAGAGATCGGTTTGATATGATTGAGTTTTCCCGCGACACTGAGATTTGGACTGCGACGATCAATCGTCCGGAAAAAGCCAATTCCCTGACCCACGAGATGCTGGTGTCCCTGGCCGAGTTCATGGAAGATGCGCAATCGGCACGCGCAGTTATTCTGACAGGCAAAGGCAAGGTTTTCAGTGCCGGTGCAGATATGGAAGAAGCCCGCGCTGGCCTTGCGACATCGGATATCTGGGAACGGCTTTCGGGTGCGATCGCAGCTTTGCCGGGGCTTAGTATCTGCGCGATGAATGGCACGCTTGCGGGTGGTGCGATGGGCATGGCGCTGGCCAGCGATTTGCGGATCGCTGTGCCATCGGCCAAATTTTTCTATCCTGTGATGAAATTGGGTTTCCTGCCGCAACCCAGCGATCCTGCGCGGATGGCCGCACTGATCGGGCCTGCGCGGACCAAACTGATTTTGATGGGCGGGCAAAAGATTACAGCCGATCACGCGCTGCTTTACGGCTTGATCGACCGGATTGTTGATGCGGATACGATCATGGATACAGCCCGCGATTTTGCCGCTGATACGGTTGCCGCGCCTCCAAAAATTGCAAAAGATATCAAGGCGATGTGCGCACCTGCCCCGGCAATATCACCTGCAATCGGGCATCCGCCGCTTAGATAAACGGCACAAACGGGACGCCGCAGCCGCTTAGCAGTAACAGGGTTGTTGTGATCGATAGAATGCGCATGTCATTGCTCCGGTAAAGGCTGCTTTGCAGCAGCATCGTCGTGCAATTGCCTTTCGGTCAAGTTAAGGCTGGCCTTGCCACTATATTTTTCCCGAAGGGTACCCCAATGACCACCAACACAGTGAAGCCTATGCAAGCCCTTGTCATTGGCGCAGGGCCGGCGGGGCTGATGGCTGCTGAGATGTTGGCGAAGGCAGGGCTTGCGGTTACGGTTTGTGATCAGAAGCCGTCTGTCGGGCGCAAGTTTTTGATGGCGGGAAAATCAGGGCTGAACCTAACGAAAGTCGAAGCGGCAGAACCTTTTATTGCAGCATTTACTGATGCAAAAAGCGCTCTTGGGCCGATTATTTCTGCGTTTGACAATGATGCGGTGCAGGCTTGGGCTACGGGATTGGGGCAGGTCCTGTTTACCGGCTCAACTGGTCGCGTTTTCCCCACCGTGATGAAAGCGTCACCCTTGCTGCGGACGTGGCTCGCGCGTTTGGCAGACGCAGGCGTTCAGATCAACACGCGCTGGCGCTGGACGGGTTGGCAGGACGCGGGCGTGACGTTTGATACACCAAGTGGCGCGCAGACCCTGCAGCCAGATGTGACCGTGCTGGCCATGGGTGGTGCCAGTTGGGCGCGTCTGGGTGCGGACGGTGAATGGGCCAGACTATTGGCACCAGAACACCCTTTTACACCATTTGCACCGGCGAATGCGGGTGTTGCGATGGATTGGTCCCCCCATATGACTGCCCATTTTGGGACAGCACTAAAGGGAATCGCCTTGAAATCAGGTACCTACCGTTCGCGTGGCGAGGCGCTTATCTCGGCCCAAGGGCTAGAGGGTGGCGGCATATACACGGTGTCGCGCGGGGTGCGCGAAGGCCATCCGCTGATGTTGGACCTGTTGCCTGACCAACGTGTCGAGGCTTTGGCAGAGAAGCTGGAACAGCCGCGCGGCAAGATGAGCATGGCAAATTTCATGCGTAAGTCACTCAAACTGGATACAGCAAAGATCGCGCTGTTACAGGAAACGGCACGGCCGCTGCCGCTGAACGCCAAGGCACTGGCGCGATTGCTAAAGGCATTACCAATCCGACACACAGGTTTGCGGCCGATGGATCAGGCCATCTCAACCGCGGGCGGTGTCGGGTTTGATGGGGTGGATGATACCTTGATGCTGCGCGGTCGCCCGGGTGTCTTTGTCGCCGGCGAGATGCTGGATTGGGAGGCTCCAACGGGTGGCTATCTGATCTCGGCCTGCCTTGCGACAGGCCGATGGGCGGGGCAACATGCCGCCGCATGGGCGCAAAAAGCTTAGGCTTCTTTGGTTGCAGCGGCCTTGAAAGCGGGACGTTCGCGCATGGTTTTTGCCCAAGCGCCCAGCTTGTCATCTACAGGGGCAAAACCAGCGCCAATTGACCAGTTGATGCAATGAGTGGCCAAAAGATCGGGAACTGTAACGGTGTCGCCCATCAGAAACGGCCCCTCAAGGCGCTCTGACAGAGTTTTGGCAGAGCGGGCAAATTCCGACTTCAGGCTGTCTTTGATTTCTGGCACGCGTTGTTCTTCGGGGAAGACGAAACTGTGCTTGGCTGTTGCCCACAGAATCGCATCCATCTCGTCGATCAACCAAAATGTCATCGCATCTTGGCGCGCACGGTCAGGGGTGCCGGCGGGCGCGGTCAGATTGCCGTGCTTATCGGCAAGATACTGCATGATGGCTACGGAATCGGTTAGAATTTCATCGCCGTCCAACAATGCGGGGATTTTTCCGGTTGGATTGTATTTCTTCGCCTCATCCGAACGAGGGCCGCAGGCGACATGGTCGTAAGGGACGCCTAGTTCTTCAAGCATCCACATAACACGGAAGGCGCGGGATTTCGTGGCTCCGATGACTTTATACATAGTGGTTCCCTCCTAGGGGTTATCGTTGGGCGCCAAGCATGGCGAGACGGATGAATGCGCGTTCAACCAGTGCCATCGTCGGCGCGTGTTGTCCGGCAGAGCGCAATGTAAGATCGGTATCGGTAAGCACGGTCAACGCGGTTTCCAACTTGGCCGCGCCCCAGTTTTTTGCCTGACGCATCGCACGGTCGCGGTCGCGCACACCCCAGATTTGCCCACCGGGATTGCTGGCGATGCGGTAGAGGGTACGAAAATGCCGCGTCGCCATGATGATGAGCGTGACAGCGTTCACGCCTTGGGCCTGAAGTTTTGCCATCACAGGGCCAATGTCGCTGGCACGGGCTTCGGCAACGACGTGCAAGATATCGTCGACCTCGGCCTCGGTCGAGGTGGGGGCGCAATTGGCCACGTCTTGTGCAGTCAGCGGGCCGCTGTCGCCAATTTTGTATAGTGTGATTTTCTCAATCATCTGCCGGAAATCACCGGGGTCCAGCACGCGGGCAAGCTCCGATAGTGTTCCCATGGCATCGGGCTCAGGGTTCAGGCGCGCCTCGGCCAGAATGCGTTCAATCTCGGCGCGGTCGGGTGGCGTGTCATAAATGGGCGTGGCAAAGGCCGTTTTATGAGCCTCAAACGCCTTGAGGACCTTTGAGGTTTTCTTGAGATCGCCGGCGGTGACTACAATCTGCGCGTCGCCGGGCTGCCAATCTGCCAAGGCATCCATCAAGATTTTGGCGATATTATCGTTGGCATCCTCAACAAACGCCGCCCGAGGGCCGGGGAAAAAACCAACGGCCTTGATTGCATCCAGCAGCATAGGCGCGTCGCGACGCAGGTCAGCGGCTTGAATGCGGGTCAGGCGCATTTCTTCTTCGGCATTAGGGCCAAGCAGGGATTTCAGAAATTGCTGCCGCTTGAGGGCCACACGCATCGCATCGCTGCCATAGATCAAAAGGCCGGTCTTGCTCGGATCAGGCTTGGCAAAATAGGCGTTTGCATCGCGCGGTGGCAATTTCATCGATCAAGGTTTGTCGCATAAAGACGCGTGACGATCTGATCTGCCAGCATTGTCATCAGGCGAATTTGGGCATCACGTTCAGCCGCAAGGGTCGCAACTGTCGAGCCGGTTGCGGAATAGCCGGTGAAGTTTTCAACGTTGCCTGACGATTCGATCTGCCCGGTGCTAAGGTTGCGAAGGGCAAAATCGACGGTGCCAATCAGATTATAGCGTGTAGTGCTGTCGGCAGCATCGATTGCCAGCCCGTCTTCGCGGGTCGCCACCGTCAAAGCCAAGGCATAGTTTGGGGTATTTGGTCGCCCCAAACGGGTCTCGATTTCGCGCACCAAAGTGTAGGAAAACGCATCATCGGGTGCATCGACCTGAACGCTGTTTTGCAAAACGGTGCCTGCGCCATTCGGGCCGTAGACAGGCTGAAATCCGCAGGCCGCAAGCACAACCAAGGGCAGCGCCATCAAAAAATGGCGCTTAGACAACAACATTTATGATCCGTCCCGGCACTACGATCACCTTTTTGGGCGTTGCACCATCAAGGATGCGAAGAACAGCTTCGTGGTTGAGCGCGCGTTTTTCAACCTCTTCTTTCGGCATATCCGCAGGCACCTGAATTTCCGCCCGCCGCTTGCCGTTGATCTGGATCGGCAGCGTGACGGTGTCATCGATTAACATCGCCGCGTCAGCCTTTGGCCAAGGCGCTGTCGTGATCAGCCCCGTACCGCCCTGCGCTGTCCAGATTTCTTCGGCCAGATGCGGGGTCATGGGCGCCATCAACTGCGCAAGGGTCATGATCGCCTCGCGCTGTGCCGTGTGGCCTGCCTTGGATTTCTGAAGCGTGGCCGTGAAGGCGTAAAGCTTGGCAATCGCGGCGTTAAAGCCAAAGGATTCGACGCCCATGGTCACGTCGTGGATGGTTTTATGCATGGCGCGCAACAGATCGGTGTCGCCTTCGCCTTCTTCATCTTTTGGCATTTCAGTGGTGCGAGTCGAGATGTTCCAGACACGGCCCAGATGTTTAAAGGCTGCTTCTGCACCTGATGCAGTCCATTCCACATCGCGTTCGGGGGGCGAATCGGACAGGACGAACCAGCGCGCCGTGTCGGCCCCATAGCTTGCGATGATGCCCAGCGGGTCGACGACGTTTTTCTTGGACTTCGACATTTTGGCGGAGGGAATGATTTCAACCGGCGTGCCATCGGCGAGTTTGCCGTCGGTCACATCTTCGGGCAGGTGATAGACAGGGCGATCTTTGTCATCGCGTGTCAGGTAAATCTCGTGTGTTACCATACCTTGGGTGAACAGCGCGTCGAACGGCTCGATTGCTGATTCTGGCAAGTGGCCGGTGATCTGCATCGCGCGGGCAAAAAAGCGCGAGTAAAGCAGGTGAAGGATCGCATGCTCTATTCCGCCGATATATTGATCGACGTTCATCCAATAGGCCGCGTCTTCCATCACCGTGGGCGTATCCGCATGTGGGGAGGTAAAGCGGGCGAAGTACCATGACGAATCGACAAACGTGTCCATCGTGTCAGTTTCACGCTTGGCCGCTGCACCGCAAGACGGGCAGGCGCAATTGCGCCACGTCGGGTGACGGTCGAGCGGATTGCCCGGCGTGCCGAAATCGACGTCATAGGGCAGTTCTATGGGCAGGTTTTCTTTTTTCTCGGGCACAACACCGCAGGCGTCGCAATGGACCACCGGGATCGGGCAGCCCCAATAGCGTTGGCGCGACAGGCCCCAGTCGCGCAGGCGGTATTTGGTAACGCCTTGGCCGACACCTTGTGCTTCGCAGGCTTCAATCGCTGCGGCGACCGCTTCTTCACCGGTTTGCCATGTTTCGCCTGCGAATTTACCGTTGTAATAGACCTTCTCGGATTTGGCGGGCACGAATGCCTCGGTCACCTTGGGATCAGCATCCTCGGCCGGGAGGAAGGTCGAGATGATCGGCAAACCGTATTTGGTCGCAAAATCAAAGTCGCGTTGGTCATGGGCGGGGCAACCAAAGATCGCGCCTGTGCCGTAGTCCATCAGGATAAAATTCGCGATGTAGACGGGCAATTCCCAAGACGTGTCAAACGGGTGGCGCACGCGCAGGCCGATATCCATTCCCAGCTTTTCAGCCGTTTCAATTGCCTCTTCGGTCGTGCCACCCTTGCGGCACTCGGCGCAGAAGGCCGCGATTTCGGGATTGGTTTTTTCTAGCAGTTTTGCCAACGGGTGATCGGGTGAAATGCCCACAAAGCTGGCCCCAAGCAGGGTGTCGGGGCGGGTCGTGTAGACTTCAATCCGGTCAAAGCCTTCAGGCGCGTCGATGGTCGAGAACGCAAACTGAAGCCCGCGCGATTTCCCGATCCAATTGGCCTGCATCAATTTGACCTTGGCAGGCCAGTTATCAAGCGTATCAAGGGCGGCAAGCAGTTCTTCGGAATGATCGGAAATCTTGAAGAACCACTGGGTCAGCTCGCGCCGTTCCACCAAAGCGCCCGAACGCCAGCCGCGCCCGCCTTCGACCTGTTCGTTGGCCAGAACGGTCATATCGACCGGGTCCCAGTTGACGATGGCATTCTTGCGGTAGACCAAACCTTCTTGCAGAAAATCAAGGAACAACGCCTGCTGCTGGCCGTAATATTCGGGATCGCAGGTGGCGAATTCGCGGGACCAGTCGATAGACAGGCCCAGCGGTTTCATCTGGTCGCGCATGTCGGCGATATTGCCATAGGTCCAATCTTTGGGATGTCCCCCGATAGCCATGGCGGCGTTTTCGGCAGGCATCCCGAAGGCGTCCCAACCCATCGGGTGCAAAACACTGTGGCCCGTGGCGATCTTGTAGCGCGCGATGACATCGCCCATCGTGTAGTTGCGCACATGGCCCATGTGGATGCGGCCTGATGGGTAGGGGAACATCTCGAGCACATAGTACTTTGGCTTTTCAGCGGAACGAACGGCCTTGAAGACGTCGTCTTTTTCCCAGGCAGCTTGCCAGCGGGCTTCGATTTCAGCGGGGGAGTAGCGGGACATCTTGGCAGACCTTATCAAACGAAAAACGCCGGGCGAGCGATTAGCGCATGGCCCGGCGTTGGAATTAAGAACATGGCAAAGAGCGGACTTAGAATTTGTTGTCTGCGATCCGCATTTCGCGCGCACGGCTTAGAATAGCATCTTCGACAGCGCGCGCCGTGGCCGTGTTGACCGTGCGCCCGCCGCGGGTTTGCAACGAAAGGTTCAAAGACCGCGCATCAAGCGCGGGATCGTCGATCAACACTGTCGCGCGGTAGGATTGGCCGCTGCCCGGCGGTGTGCCGTATCCGGTCACGATCACACCTGTGTAGGGATCAATCGACTGGATCGGCAGAAAGTTCAGCACTTCAAGCGAAGCGGACCATAGATATTTGTTTACGGAAACGCTGGTGTCCGCGTTCTTGCGATTGAAGATGGACCAGATCGTGTTCTTTTGATCTGTCTCGACATCATTCGGACCATTGATGCTGCGTGTTGCAAAGCGACTGTCATTACTACTGTTGCCGTTGGCCGCAGGCAGAAACCCACAGGCACTCAATGAACCCGCCAGCACGATAGATAATGCAATTTTTGATACTGGTCTAAATGGCATGACAACTTCCTTCGCTTATCTGGTGATTGGTCTAAACAAGCTGGCCCTTGTGGGCAAGGCATATGTCGTGATGGCTTTCGCACTATATAACGTCAGCAAACGCGCCTTCCTGACCTTGCTTGACAGGGCTATGGCAAAACTGTGGCAAAGCTGCATCATACTTTCTGGCATTGCATTCCGGTGCTGCACGATCCTTGCCAAGACTGTGTGTTTGGATGCAAACACCCCTCATACCCTTTCTGGATTAGCTAGCGAGGGCATATGAATTCAAACCGAGGGTAAACTCATGAAAAAAGTTCTCTTCGCAACAGCCGCCTTGATGGCGACAGGCTCCGTTGCAGCAGCAGAAGTTACATTTGGTGGTTACGGCCGCTTTGGTATGCAGTACCAAGAAAACCGTGGTGTTGGCCTTGACAACACACGTATCGAAAGCCGCTTCCGTCTGGACATCGATGCAGAAACAACATCCGACATCGGTGTTCGTTTCGGTGCACGCGTTCGTGTTCAAGCCGACGAAAACAACAACGGTTCCGCAAACGCAGCAGCGTTCAACGGCGCACGTTTCTTTGCTGAATCCGGTGGTTTCCGCTTGGAAGTTGGTAACGTTGCTGACGCAATCGATAACATGGCGAACTACTACGGTTACGAGCCAGGTCTCTCCGCGCCAATCGGCCAGTACAGCAACACAAACCTTCCAGTCGCTGGCTACTCCAGCACAGGTGCAGGCGTTAACGGCGTAAGCGCGATCTACTCGATCGGCGATTTCCGCGCTCAGTTGACCGGCAGCAAAGACACTGACGGTGTTCTGCTTGGTTCGCAAGATCGCGTTTCCGCAAGCGTTGCATACACATTCAGCGGCTTCACAGTTGCATTGGCTTATGCCGAAGCAGAAGAAACCGGTGTTGCTGTAAAGCGTGACGGTACAGTTCTGACTGTTGGTGGTTCGCTTGGTATGGTTGACGTTGCAATGCTTGTTGCAGACGACAGCGTTGAAGGCACATCTTACGGTATCTCCGGTAAGTACAAAGTCGGCGCAGCAACATCGATCCTTGCAGCTGTTTCTGCAGGCGGTGACGATGTAACAGTTGCAAACAAAACAGCGTTTGCCATTGGTTTCGACCACAGCCTGGGCGGTGGTGTAAACCTTCGCGGTATGGTTGGTCGCAACACAGCGTCCAACAACGTTGCAGACTTGGGTGTTCAGTTTAACTTCTAAGTTAAGCACACTTACGTAAAAGAGGGGCAGGCCATTGGTCTGCCCCTTTTCTTTTGTGCCAAGCTGTTGTTCTGTGCGACCTTAAACAGGGGGCAGACCATGAGCTTGGACGACATCATCACACGCATTGCGAACGCCGAAGAAAACGCAGGCCGTCCGCAGGGCAGCGTTTCGCTTATTGCTGTCAGCAAGGTCCAGCCGAATACACGGGTCCAAGCGGTCTTGGAGCAGGGCCATCGCTGCTTTGGCGAGAATCGCGTGCAAGAGGCCGAAGGCAAATGGCCCGATTTCAAACAGCAGTTTGATGGTGTCGATCTGCATCTGATCGGCCCGCTGCAAACCAACAAAGCCCGCCCCGCGATGGAATTGTTTGATGCGATCCACACCTTGGACCGACCAAAACTGGCAAATACCTTTGCCCGGCTGGCACAAGAATTAGGGCGTTGCCCTGATATGTTCATTCAGGTGAACACAGGTGAAGAAGATCAGAAGGCAGGTGTTTTTCCCATCGACGCTGACGATTTTATCAAGGAATGTCAGGCGCTTGACCTGCCTGTTCGAGGCTTGATGTGTATCCCGCCCGTGGACGAGGAAGCAGCGTTGCATTTTGCACTGCTTGCCAAGATCGCGGCACGTAACGGACTTGCGGGGCTGTCGATGGGCATGAGCAGTGATTTCGAGAAAGCAATCGCACTGGGTGCTACACATATCCGTGTTGGATCCGCGATATTTGGCGAACGTGTCAGCAGTTGAGGAAGGGCTGGTTACCACCCGCCTTACCCAATGATCAGCCGTGTGCTGTATTTGATCTTTGGTGCGATGCGTCGCAGGTGACTGCGCGACAGGGCAATACAGCCTTCCGTCGGGTATCCGGGGCGACGGTATTGATGAATGAAAATCGCTGATCCGCGCCCTTTTACGGCATAGGGCCAGTTCCAATCGGTCAGAATCACAAGATCATACAAAGGATCGGCGCGCCGCAGCTTCTCGTGACTGTGCGGATAGGGCGCACGCACCATCATGTTATAGTCCGCGTCGTGTGGATCGTCGGACCATAGATCGGGCGGCCCAATAGGCTTGGCCCAATCTGCGGGACGCGCCATTCGGTCGGGGCGATACAACATCCCTACAATGCGGTGAACGCCGCGCGGAGTCGCCCCGTCCCCTTCCTTTTTGCGCGATGTAATACCAGTTTTCCCGATGGTGCAGGGATAGGTATGCCCTTGAAACCTTAAGCCCATCGGGGTCAACACCAGATCATCCCGCGTCACAGAAGATGCCCCGACTTGGCCGCTTTGGTCGCCAAATAGGCGGTATTGTGGCGGTTCTCTCCGACTTTGAGCGGGACACGTTCAGCGACTTTGACGCCGCTTGCCTGCATCATCTCGACTTTGCGGGGGTTGTTTGTCAGCAGGCGCACAGCAGAAAATCCCATGGATTTCAGGATGTCGGACCCAATCCGAAAATCGCGTTCATCGTCTTCAAAGCCAAGGCGGTGGTTCGCTTCGACCGTATCAAACCCTTGATCCTGAAGAGAATAGGCACGCATCTTGTTCGCCAGACCTATGCCTCGCCCCTCTTGATTGAGGTATAAAAGCACACCGTGCCCCTCGGCCCCCATTTGCGCGAGCGCTGCATGCAGTTGTGGGCCACAATCGCATTTCAAACTGCCCATCAGATCCCCTGTAAAGCAGGCAGAGTGAAGCCGTGCCAAAACGGGCTTGCTGCGATCAGGGCGCCCGATTTCGATGGCATAATGTTCTTCGCCGCCATCATCGGGACGAAAAATATGCAGCCGTCCTGCCTCTGATACCTCCATTGGAAGGCGCGCATTCACGACCGGATGCAGCGGGCTTTGCGCGGCAAGTGCAGGTAGGGTTTGCGCCAGATCAAGGCTGGTTAATCCGTGTTTGGCAGCAAAACCGGTGGCGTCTGGTAGGTCCAGCACAAGGGCTGCGGGCAACAAACGCGCAGATTTCACCAGTTTTAGCACTGCATCATGTGCCGTGGCATCGCCGCCCCGTGCACAGGCCAGCGGCCCTTTCATCGGGCTGCGCAGATCGTCAGCAGGATCGGCGACAGACTGCACCCATCTGGGGGTAGCATCTTGCGGCAACAGCACGCGCGCCAATGTGCCATCATAGGCCCGCGCCTTGAGCGTTTGCGCACGCCGGGCCGTAATCGCCAGGACAGGATCGCCGCCAAGTGTCAGAACGTCGGTAAGGCGTTGTGCGGTCAATGTCTCGGCGGCCAAGGCCAGAACCGGCCTGTCCCCCAAAAATACGACCGGGACGCCCATGCGTAAATCTGCCCGCGCCCGCGCGAGTTGTTCAGTTATGTCGGGGCCAAATGCCATGGGTCTGAAATCTTTCGCTGTGGTATTGAAAGATACTTAGGTCAGATCCCCCGGAAATGAAACATTTGCCGCGATTTGCGCACGGTGCTGTGAATAAATCGTCGCACCTCTTGTCCGCACGGGTTTGTGAGCACACTTTTAAGTCAATTGTAGAGGATGAGTTGATATGGCCCAGTTGAAGAAAATCTTGCTCGTGGATGATGACGATGACCTGCGCGACGCGCTAAGCGAACAGTTATTGCTAACCGAGGACTTTGATGTGTTCGAGGCGGCCAACGGTGCGGACGCAAAAACCCGAGCGGTCGAGGCGTTGTACGACTTGGTTATTCTTGACGTAGGGTTGCCCGATATTGATGGTCGTGACTTGTGCCGCGACCTGCGCAAGCTGGGTGTGAAAAGCCCGATCCTGATGCTGACGGGCCATGACAGCGACGCTGATACGATCATGGGATTGGATGCGGGTGCCAACGACTATGTCACAAAGCCGTTCAAATTTCCCGTTCTGCTGGCCCGTATTCGGGCGCAACTGCGCCAGCACGAGCAGTCGGAAGAGGCGATATTCCAGCTTGGCCCCTATACTTTCAAGCCTTCCGCAAAGCTGCTGGTGTCAGAGGATGACAAAAAGATTCGTCTGACCGAGAAAGAAACTAATATTCTGAAATTTCTGTACCGGTCCGCGGCGGGTGTCGTACCGCGCGACACGCTTTTGCATGAGGTCTGGGGATATAATGCTGGCGTTACCACGCATACGCTTGAAACCCATATCTATCGATTGCGCCAAAAGATCGAACCAGACCCATCTAACGCGCGTATTTTGGTAACGGAATCAGGTGGTTATAGATTAGTTTCTTAAGGCTGGAACTAATTTAATCCTACACCGTTTGTTTAATGAGCGGCGGGGTTTTCATGACCCGCCAATCGGTTTGAAGCCCGATTTTTGTATCCGGGTTATAATACATCCCTCCCTGTTGGACTTGGCCGGGCCTTTGGGCCCGGTCTTTTTTTGTTCTGACGGGACCAGATTTCGCCATGGTGGCCCTGCATCCTTTCGGGGTAAGGTTTGCGCGATCTGACTTTAGGGGGTGACCGATGCCATTTACGCTTGCGACATGGAACATTAACTCGGTGCGTCTGCGCGAACCGCTTGTCCTCAAACTGCTGCAAGAACACGGACCAGACGTTTTGTGCCTGCAAGAATGTAAAAGCCCGGTTGATAAAATTCCGGTAGAGGCCTTTCAGGCGGCTGGTTACACCCACATGGTCGCGCGGGGCCAGAAAGGCTATAATGGAGTTGCAATCTTATCTCGATTGCCGCTGGAAGATGCTGGTGATCAGGATTTTGCCGCATTAAGCCATGCGCGGCACGTTGCAGCCAAGCTTGAGAACGGTGTGACGATCCATAACTTCTATGTTCCGGCCGGGGGTGACGTGCCTGACCGCGACGTAAATGAAAAATTTGGGCAAAAGCTGGATTATCTTGCTGGAATGCGTGATTGGTTTTACGGCGACAAACCGGAAAAATCCATTCTTGTTGGTGATCTGAACATTGCCCCGCGCGAGGATGATGTCTGGGGTCACAAGCAGCTTCTGAAAGTTGTCAGCCATACACCGATCGAAGTCGAAAAGCTGGTTGAAACTCAAGACGCGGGTGGTTTTATCGATATCACAAGGCAAGATATACCCGCCGGAAATCTGTACAGTTGGTGGTCATACCGGGCAAAAGACTGGGATGCTGCGGATAAGGGGCGGCGCTTGGATCACGTCTGGGCCACGCCCGATATCTCGAATGCTGCACATTCCAGCCGCATCCTGCGTGAGGCGCGCGGTTGGGAGAAGCCTAGCGATCATGTGCCGGTCTTTGCAACATTCGACCTTTGAAATAACACTGTGCGCCCACATATAAAGGGTAGCCCCAAGTGAGGATATGAAGATGATGGATTTGAACCTTTCGCCCGCACCCGAAACCAATCTGATTAAGGACACGACCGAAGCGACCTTTATGGCCGACGTGGTCGAGGCATCGCAGCAGGTGCCCGTTATTGTTGATTTCTGGGCGCCGTGGTGTGGCCCGTGCAAAACCCTTGGCCCGATGTTGGAAGACGCCGTTCGGGCGGCAAAAGGGGCTGTTACGATGGTCAAAGTCAACGCCGATGAGGCGCAGCAGATCGTTGGCCAGTTGCAAATTCAGTCTTTACCGACTGTATTTGCGTTTTATAAAGGTCAGCCCGTCGACGGGTTTCAGGGCGCGCTGCCCCAATCCGAGATCAAGGCGTTTGTCGACCGGGTCATCAAAGCGGGTGGCGGAGAGGCCCCCGGAGACTCGTTGAACGAAGCCGTTGCCGCAGCAGAGGATATGTTGGCCGAAGGTGCCGCCCAGGATGCCGTTGACACGTTTGCAGCGATATTGGGGGAAGACCCTAACCACGCGGGTGCATATGGCGGCATGGTGCGCGCCTACATCGCCCTTGAAAAGCTGGACGAGGCCGAGGCCCATTTAAACGGTGCGCCGATCGAAATCTCGAAAGCGCCAGAGCTTGAAGCAGCTCATGCACAGTTGCAGCTTGCCCGCCAAGCGGCAAATGCGGGCCCTGTAGCAGAATTGCAGGCGGCGGTTGACGCGAACCCGGATGACTTGCAAGCGCGGTTTGATCTGGCGCAGTCGTTGCATGCGCGCGGCGAAACACAAGGTGCTGTTGATCAGCTTCTTATCCTGTTCGGTAAGGACCGGGAATGGAACGAAGCGGCTGCAAAGACCCAGCTGTTTATCATTTTTGACGCGCTTAAGGCGAACGATCCAATCGCGTTGAACGGCCGCAGGAAACTTAGCTCGATGATATTTGCTTAAGGCGTTTGACGGACTAGATTGCACTTCATGATAAAGCAAACCGAACTTCCTGACACAATCGCAATCTTTCCGCTGGGGGGGGCCTTGTTGCTTCCCCGTTCGCGGCTTCCATTGCATATTTTTGAACCTCGATATCTTCAGATGATCGAAGACACCATTAAGACGTCCGGGCGCTTGATCGGCATGGTGCAGCCCAATGTGGTTCCTGGCCGTGTGGGTCCGGGGCTTCAGACGATCGGGTGTGCTGGCCGGATCACCCAGTTTTCCGAAACAGAGGATGGACGGTATATGATCACCTTGGGTGGCGTATCCCGTTTCAGAGTCGTCAAGGAAATAGAAGGGTTCACACCTTACCGTCGGTGCGACGTCAATTGGGATGGTTTCGAGCGGGATTTAGGTAATGACGAGGAAGACACTCATTTTGACCGTCCGAAATTCCTTGATACCCTCAGCCGTTACTTTGACGCGCGCAATTTGTCTGCGGATTGGGACACCTTGAAAGAGGCGGATGACGAGTTGCTGATTAATTCGCTGTCGATGATGCTCGACCTCGCGTCAGAGGATAAGCAGGCCTTGCTTGAGGCACCATCCCTTTCCACGCGGCGCGAAACGCTCATGACATTGATCGAATACACTCTGCGCGGTGGCCAAGAAGGGGAGATGATGAATTGAGCAGTGAAGAGGTTCGTTTTGATCGCCGTATGCTTGAAGCGTTAATTTGCCCCCGCACGCAGACCACGCTGAAATATGATGCAGACCGTCAGGAGCTGGTGTCAAAAGCGGCAGGCCTAGCTTATCCGATCCGAAACGGTATTCCGGTTATGCTGGTCGACGAAGCTAGGGTTTTGGACTGACCTTTACAGGGCTTCGCCTTGCATCAGGCGGGGTAAATCACCAGTTAGTCCGGCCGCTTCGCGGATAAATCCACGCCGCGCGCCGGGCATCGCATTGATTGCTGCCATCCCGATGTCTCGCGCCATTCGCAAAAGTGGATTATCGTTCGAAAACAGCCTCTTAAAGCTGTCTGTTGCCAAGGCAAGCGCGGTATTATCAAAGCGACGCCAGACTTGATATTGGTCCAAAACTGTCACACTTCCGATGTCCTGCCCGCGTCTGTGCGCATCGGCGATGACCTCGGCTAGTGCGGCTACATCGCGCATTCCGGCGTTCAGACCTTGACCTGCAATGGGATGGACGCCGTGCGCGGCATCGCCCAGCAATGCCACGCGATCAGCGGTCATCGCATGGGCAAGCGACAGACTGAGCGGGTAGGTATAGCGCGCGCCCGCCAAAGAAATCTCGCCCAGAAAATCGCCAAACCGGGGACGGAGTATATCGAGGTAAGCCTCATCAGACAGCGCATTGATCCGTTCGGCTGCTTCGGCGGTTTCGCTCCAGACGATTGAGGAACGGTTTTCAGTCAGGGGCAGGATCGCGAGCGGACCGGGGGGCATGAAAAACTGGTGCGCTACACCGCCATGGGGCTTTTCATGTGAAATCGCGCAGACCAGCGCGGTTTGCGCATAGCCCCAGCCGATCCGTTTGATCCCTGCGCGCGCAGCCGTGCCCGAGCCGCGCCCGTCGGCCCCCACCAACAGGCGTGCACGCAGGGTTTTCCCACTGGCAAATGACAGTGTCACCCCGGATGCGTCGACGCTTTGGGCTGTCACATCTTCACCGTTCATCAAGGTGATGCCTTTTGTCGACGCAACCGCTTCCATCAATGCATGGCGCAGGTGGCGGTCTTCGACCATGTGGCCCATCGGGCCTTCCTCGATCTCGGCGTGGTCAAAATGCATGAAAAACGGCGAAGGCCCTTCGCCTGCGCGTCCGTCAGTCACCTTGATTTCAAGCATCGGCTGGGCATGGTCAGCGACCGCATCCCAAACCCCGATACCTTGCAGCAATCGCGTTGAGGTCAGGGCCATCGCATAAGACCGCCCATCAAATCCCGCAGCTTTTCGGATCTGTCCATCAAGCCGGTCGATGATCGTCACACGCAAGCCAATTTGCGCCAAAGCCAAGCCCAAGGCGGGGCCGTTCAGCCCACCACCTACGATCGCGATATCTGTGTCAAAATCCATATGTTTGAATATGGTCACGAGGAAGGGATTGTCCATGTGCGCAACCGTCGCTACCTTCCATTTGGGCGTATTTAACGAGGGAATGACATGCAAGACTGGCTGACGATGACTGCGGCGGATCTGGGGCGGGGCATCGACGAGGGTCAGATCGATCCCGTCAATTTATGTAAAACATATCTTGATGCGATTGATGCGCACCCTTTGCGTGACCGGATTTATGCGCGCGTTACCGCAGACCGTGCCATGTCAGAGGCGCGCGCCGCCAGTGCGCGTGCAAAGGCCCGGCAGCGGTTGTCGCCACTGGACGGCGTGCCGATAAGTTGGAAAGACCTGTTTGACACCGCCGGTACGGTGACCGAGGCGGGATCAATGTTGCTGAAAGGCCGGATACCTGACGCAGATGCACGCGTGCTGAAAAATGCGACGGCGATGGGCCTGGTCTGTCTTGGCAAAACCCACATGAGCGAACTTGCATTTTCCGGTCTGGGTCATAACCCATCCACCGCGACGCCGCCTTGCGTCAACGACATGGGCGCGGTGTCGGGTGGATCGTCTTCGGGGGCGGCGGCCTCTGTTGCTTTTGGGCTCGCGGCGGCGGCCATCGGGTCGGATACGGGCGGGTCGGTGCGCATCCCGTCGGTGTGGAACGATCTGGTGGGATTAAAAACAACCGCCGGTCGGGTGTCGCTGGACGGTGTGGTGCCGCTTGCGATGAAATTTGACACGGTCGGGCCCTTGTGCCGCTCGGTCGAGGATGCTGGGCTGCTGCTGGCAGCACTTGAAGGCACCAAACCCGCCGATCTTGAGAGCGTAGACCTTGAAGGGCGGCGGATCGCGATTTTGCGAACGGTTGCGATGGAGGAGCTGGCCGATGTGCCTGCCGCTGCATTCAAGGGCGCGGTAGAAAAGCTGAAAGATGCCGGTGCTGTGGTCGAAGACATACATTTCGCCCCGCTGGAAGACGCGATGCCGCTTAGCGGATGCTTGTTCACAGCCGAGGCTTACGGCCTGTGGCGCGATGTGATCGAGGCCAATCCAGACGCGATGTATGCCGAAATTCTTGAACGTTTCCGGCTGGGCAAGGGCCATTCCGGGCCGGATTATGTTGCGGCTTGGGCCAAGCTGGAAGGGATACGTAAACTCTATCTTGAGGCAACGGCTGGTTATGATACCGTGATTTTGCCCACGGCCCCCATTTTGCCCCCCAAACTTGAGCGCCTGGAAGAAGATCATGACTATTATGTTTCGGCCAACCTTTTGGCTTTGCGCAATACGCGCATTGGAAATCTGATGGGTTTATGTGCGATGACCCTGCCCACGGGCACGGCATCTTGTGGCTTGATGATGATGGCAGACCCCGGTTGCGAAGAACGCCTGTTGCGCCTTGCCGCCGCCGCAGAAGAAGCATTGGCCTAAAAGACACAAACGCTGCCTTACGTCGTAGATTCTCTGGACGTGAGGCAAGCCCTTGGGTAGTTTGAACGAAACGGGGCGCTTATGATCCCGAACCCGAGGCAGTTGTAATGTTATATCCTGAGCGGTTTTCGAACCTTCCGGCCCATGCGTGGCCGCGTCTGCGTGCATTGCTAGATGTACACGAAGGCGGTGGCGTGCCGATCCATATGACGATTGGCGAGCCGAAACATGCGTTCCCGCCATGGGTCACGGATGTTATCACGCAGAATGCTGCCGGATTTAACAGCTATCCGCCGAATGATGGATCGCCCGAATTGCGCGGTGCCATCGCGGATTGGATCAAGCGGCGCTACGGTGTAGGCGTTGATGCCGACACACAGGTCATGGCGCTGAACGGAACGCGCGAAGGGCTTTATAACGCTGTGATGGCGTTGTGCCCTGAGACAAAGAATGGCCAGAAGCCGGCTATTTTGATGCCGAACCCGTTCTATCAGGTCTACATGATTGCTGCGATTTCTGGCGCTGCAGATCCGATCATGGTGCCTGCGACGCTTGAAACCGGGCATCTGCCGGATTTCGCTGGCTTGCCCGAGGATGTGCTGAATCGTACGACGGCTGCCTATATTTGCTCGCCCGCCAATCCGCAGGGCGCTGTGGCCAGCCGCGCGTACTGGACTGAACTTTTGGCCTTGGCCGAAAAATACGATTTCAAGATTTTCGCAGATGAATGCTATTCCGAGATTTACCGCGACACGGCTCCGGTTGGTGCTTTGCAAGTCGCCCACGAGGTCGGGGCTGACCTGAACCGCGTCGCAATCTTTCATTCGCTTTCCAAACGGTCGAACCTTCCGGGTCTTCGGTCAGGTTTTGTCGCGAGCGGGCCAAACACCATGCGCGAGATCAAGCAGCTGCGGAACTATGCGGGCGCGCCTTTGCCTTTGCCGTTGCAAGCGGCTGCCGCTGCGGTGTGGGCGGACGAGGATCACGTTATTGAAAGCCGCGCGCTTTACGTCGAAAAATACGAGGTCGCTGACCGGATCCTAGGCAATGTGCCGGGCTATCAAAGCCCCGAGGCGGGGTTCTTTTTATGGTTGCCCGTCGAGGATGACGAAGCCGCGGCGCTTAAGCTGTGGCGTGATACTGGCGTGCGCGTGCTGCCCGGTGGGTATCTGGCGCAAAGCGTGAACGGGGAAAACCCTGGCAAGACATATATCCGGGTGGCCATGGTCGCCCCAAAAGACGAGACAACGCACGGGATCGAAGCGATCCGTGCCTGTCTCTATCCAGAATAAGTCGAGGGATCAAAGCAATGGCATATCAGACACGCGGACGCGACCCCCTGCTGGACAGCAAAATGGCAGAAGCGATTGAAAAGCGAGGCAAGGAATTGTTGGGCGTTGCTTTGATCGTTGTGGGACTGATGGCCGCGATGATGATTGGCAGCTACACGCCTGACGATCCCAACTGGATGGTTTCCACCGACGCGCCGGCGCAAAACTGGCTGGGCCGGATGGGGGCATCACTGGCGGCTCCTTTGTTCATGATCGTCGGTTGGGGCGCTTGGGCTGTTGCGGCGATTTTGCTGGCTTGGGGTGTGCGTTTTGCGCTGCACCGGGGCGAAGACCGTGCCATGGGGCGCTTGATTTTCGCGCCTATCGCCGTGGCGCTTTGTGCGATTTACGGGGCCACGTTGACGCCCGATTCCGCATGGCTTCAGACCCATAGCTTTGGTTTAGGTGGCCTGTTTGGTGATACAGTTATGGGGGCAATCCTGACGATCTTGCCCATCGGGTCAACCGTGACGATCAAGCTCATGTCCTTGTTGATGGGGGCCGCGATTGTCGCGCTTGGTGCTTTTGTTATGGGGTTTACGAAGGTCGAATTGAGCCGGATTTTCCGCTTTATGCTGGTAGGTGTGATTATGGCCTATGCTGGTTTGATGACACTTCTGGGTCGCGGTGCCTCTGGCGCAGTCATGGCAGCGCAGGGTCTGCAAGCCCGCCAATCCGAGCGTCGCGCCCGTAACCGCACTGAAGCCGAAGAAAATGCCGAGTTTGCTGCGTCACAGACGTACTACCAAGAAGAATCCTATGCCAAGGCTCCGGTTGTTACACCCAAAACCGGGCTGTTGGCGAAGATGCCAGCCTTGGTCAAACGCGCCGACCCGCTTCCGCAGCCTGAGTTGGTGGAAGACTGGGCAGGTCCCGATTTCGATCCCGCCCCAAGCGATGATCGGATCAAATCCAAGATCGCGGATGTCATCAAGAATCGCGTGCGAACGGCCAGCGCTATTCACACACCTCTCACTGCTCCTTTGACCCGAGGGCGCGGGCGGGGCCCTGACCCTTTGGTGCTTGATGCAACCCCGCGCAGCCATATTCGCGAAGAACCGCCCTTGACAGGTGCGGCGCGGACAGAGCCGCCGCTGACGGCGTCGCGTTTATCGATCGGTCCCATCAGATCGTCGCAGCCTGCGGCTATTGATGCCCTCGATATCGACGTTGACACAGCATATGCTCAAGACGAAGCGTTGCCATTGGACGATGCCATCGTCGAAGAGACCATGCAAATTCCGGTGGCCGCCCCGCGTAAAGTTGTGCAGCAACCGATCCGTAAAGTGATACAGCCCAGCAAAAAGGCGCAGGCCGAGGCACAGCCCGGGCTTACATTTGAAGACACGCACCCCGGCTTTGAATTGCCCCCGCTGAACCTGTTGGAAAGCCCCGATGTCGTCGAGCGGCTGCACCTAAGCGACGACGCTTTGGAAGAAAACGCGCGGATGCTGGAAAGTGTTCTGGATGACTATGGCGTCAAGGGTGAGATCGTCGCCGTTCGCCCCGGGCCTGTTGTGACGATGTATGAATTGGAGCCTGCCCCCGGCCTAAAGGCAAGCCGCGTGATCGGTCTTGCTGACGATATCGCGCGCTCGATGGCAGCGCTGTCTGCACGTGTGTCCACCGTACCAGGGCGTAGCGTGATCGGGATCGAACTTCCCAATGAAAATCGCGAGAAAGTCGTGTTGCGCGAAATCCTGGCTGCGCGCGACTTTGGCGATAGCACAATGCGCCTGCCGCTTGCCTTGGGCAAAGATATCGGTGGTGACCCGATCGTTGCAAACCTTGCAAAGATGCCCCACCTGTTGATCGCTGGTACGACCGGTTCGGGTAAATCTGTGGCGATCAACACAATGATCCTGTCACTGCTTTACAAGCTGACGCCGGAAGAATGCCGGATGATCATGATCGATCCCAAGATGCTCGAGCTTAGTGTTTACGACGGTATTCCGCATCTGTTGTCTCCCGTTGTAACAGACCCCAAAAAGGCCGTTGTCGCGCTCAAATGGACAGTGGGCGAGATGGAAGAACGTTACCGCAAAATGTCCAAGATGGGCGTGCGCAACATCGAAGGCTATAATGGCCGCGTGCGCGAAGCGCTGTCCAAAGACGAGATGTTCAGCCGTACCGTTCAGACCGGGTTTGACGAGGATACAGGCGAGCCGATCTTCGAGACAGATGAATTCAAGCCCGAAACGCTGCCTTATATCGTGGTCATCGTAGACGAGATGGCCGACCTGATGATGGTCGCGGGCAAGGAAATTGAGGCTTGTATTCAACGGCTTGCACAAATGGCGCGCGCGTCTGGTATCCACCTGATCATGGCCACGCAGCGCCCGTCTGTCGACGTTATCACCGGTACAATCAAAGCTAACTTCCCAACGCGGATTTCGTTTCAGGTTACGTCGAAAATCGACTCTCGGACTATTCTGGGCGAGATGGGTGCAGAGCAACTGCTGGGCATGGGTGACATGCTGTACATGGCGGGTGGATCAAAGATCGTGCGCTGTCACGGGCCGTTTGTGTCGGACGAAGAGGTCGAGGAGATCGTTAACCACCTCAAGGCCTACGGTGCGCCCGACTATATTTCGGGGGTGGTCGAAGGCCCGTCGGATGATCAGGAAGGCAGCATTGACGCAGTGCTGGGCCTGGGCGGGAATACAGACAGCGAAGATGCGCTCTATGACACTGCTGTTGCAATCGTGATTAAGGACCGTAAATGTTCGACCTCCTATATCCAGCGCAAGCTGGCCATCGGCTATAATAAAGCCGCGCGTTTGGTCGAACAGATGGAGGACCAAGGTCTTGTGTCGCCTGCGAACCATGTCGGGAAGCGCGAGATTCTGGTGCCCGAACAGGGTTAGCCGGAACGAAAGTTGTGGGTGCGGGGTTGGCTTGGAAACAGGCCAACCCCTTTTCATTTGGCGCACTGCTAGGCGATAACTTGCTATGTGATATCGCATATCACTCAGGCAGCGCCTATGTCTGAGGTGAGGCACTGCACTAACGATAGGAATACTCAGATGCGTTTTGTGACCACCACCATTCTGGCCTTTGGGCTTGGCCTAGCGTCGGCTTTACCAGCTGTTGCCGAAAAGCTTCCGTTGAATGCGATTTCAAGCTATTTGAACGCGATGAAAACCGCGCAGGGCGACTTTACGCAGATCAATGATGACGGATCGATCAGCACCGGCACGATTTATATCAAACGCCCCGGAAAGGTGCGGTTCGAATACAATGCGCCGGACACGGGCATTGTGATTGCAGGCAGCAATACTGTTGTCATCTATGACAAAAAATCGAACCAACCAGCCGAGACTTACCCCCTGTCCAGAACTCCGCTTTCGATTATATTGGCGGCGAATGTTAACTTGGGTCAGGCCAAGATGGTTACTGGTCATGGGTATGACGGAACCGCGACCACAGTGCGGGCGCAAGATCCTGAGCATCCAGAATACGGTAGTATTGAGCTGAAATTTACTGAAAACCCGATTGAGCTGCGCCAGTGGATTATCAACAATGGCAGCGGAAGTCAGACGACAGTGGTCTTGGGTGATCTACAAAAGGGCGGGGCGTTGCCCAACAATCTTTTTGATATCAACAGGAAAGCATCTGATACCAATCGTTAATTGAAATGGCCCAAGGGGGGTCCCTTGGGCCTATTGGTTCTACCAGCGGCTTAAACGGCAGCCGGCTATCTGGCCTTCATACATTTCGGCGCGCAATTGAACTTTGCGCGCAACCCCGATCAACCAAGGTTTCGCATTATAGCTTTGGCGCGCGAACCCAGTGTTGCCCTCATGATAGGCAAGATACTGGTTTTCGGCGTCATGCAGAGCGATTCCGTTTTTTTGCCGACTTTTGGTCATGTACCAGCCCATGAAATCTGACGCGTCATCGATCCGGTCACGTTTGGCAAAACGGCTTCCGGATTCGCTTAAGTATTCATCCCACGTCGCATCCAACGCCTGCCCATAGCCATATGCGCTGGACTGTCGTCCCATCGGAATAACACCGATGACATAACGAAACGGTGTCCGCGCGTCGCCGATGAATTTACTTTCTTGGTGGATCGTTGCCATCTGGACATGCACTGGCACACCCCAACGGCGTTCGGCGGCTTTGAAAGCTCTGTAGTATTCGGGGCGCTCTTTAAGAATCGCACACGCGTTATCCAGATCCCGCGGGGCGCTGGTTGGACCACCGCTTCCGCTGCAAGATGCTAAAAACACAGCAATTATTAGGGCGCAAAAGGTTCTGCTCATTTGCCTCTCGCTCTATCGTTTTTTTATTAATTTTAGGGTACCAGATTTCAGTCGGTGCGCCCACCCAAAACTTATAGCAAAAACGCGAGCAATATGGGCAAAGCTGCCACTGACATAAGCGTTGAAACAACGACCAGCCCCGCCACTGACTGCGCATCCGCGCCGTATTTCTCGGCCAGAAGATAAGATGTGACAGCGACCGGAGTGGCAACCTGCAACACCAGCACGCCAAACGCCACACGGTCGAGGCCAAAATATAATCCCGCACTCCATGCTATAGCAACGCAGATCACCAACTTGATGGCGGACAGCACCAGCGCGCGCCCGATACCGCCGGGGGACAGTCGTGCAACTGCGACGCCAAGCGTGATCAGCATCATCGGAATCGCCATCTGCCCCAAAAGACTAAGCGTGTTGGTCAGAAACTTTGGCGTTTCCCAGTCCATGATCAAGAAAAGAGCGCCCAGTAATGTTGCCCAAACCAGCGGTTCACGCATGACTTTGCCAAAGGATCCAGCACCCGCAACCAGCCATATCCCAAAGGTAAATGACCAAATCGCCATGACCGCAAACACGACAACAGCATAGCTTAGCCCCGCGTCACCAAAGGCAAAAAGCGCCAAGGGCAGACCCAGATTGCCGGTATTTCCAAAGATCAAAGGGGCCAGATAGGTTCGCCTGTTCAATCCCATCCCGCAAACGACAGCGGCCGCGACCAGCGTCACACCCCCGTAAGCTACGACAGTCGCAAGCGATAATGCGGTCAGTGCCGCTGGATCAATCTGCGTGTTCATCAAGGATACAAAGATCAGGCAGGGAACCGACAGGGTCATTGCCAGCTGCGTCACGAATTGTATGCGGTATTCAAACCCCAACTTGACCCATGCAAACCCGATCCCTGCCAGCAGGAAAACGGGGGCCACGATCTCAAGCACTGTCAGCGTTAGGTTCACACACTGTTTCCTTGTCTTGGGCTTCCGTGATTGGACAAATGCCCCTTGAAGCGACTACTAACGAAAGGTAGATGCATCAATGTCATGATTAAAACACGCGCAAAATATCATCTGGGCCAGATCGTGCGGCACAAGAAACATCCCTTTCGGGGTGTGATCTTTGACGTGGATCCGGAATTTGCAAACACAGATGAATGGTACGAAGCGATCCCCGAGGATAGTCGGCCCATCAAGGATCAGCCCTATTATCACCTTCTGGCCGAGAACGACCAAAGCTACTATGTGGCTTACGTGTCAGAGCAGAATCTGGTTGCCGATTATTCGGGTGAACCTGTTGATCATCCTGATATTCCTGATCTTTTCGGCCCCCTGACCGACGGTGCATATCCGCTTCATTTCCAGCTGAACTGATTGGGAAGACGCGGTCTTGCGCGCCCTCCCACGTTGATCAGTACCCTAAAGCACAACCATCTTTGCGTGGATCACTTGCGCCCTCAAGCACACCATCGCTGCGCAGCTTGATCGCCTGAGCACCGCCAATCGCTGTTTTCGGAATTTCGACGCGGTGGCCCATTTCGGCCAGCTTTTCGCGTACATCATCGCTGTAACCGCGTTCGACCTTTAGTACGCCGTTTTCGGAAAACGCGCGGGGCGCATCGATTGCGGCTTGTGGGCCCATCCCGAAATCAGTCAGATTTGAAACAAACCGAGCATGCCCGTTAGGTTGATAAGCACCGCCCATGACGCCAAATGGCATCATCACTTTGCCGTCTTGGCGGATCATGCCGGGGATGATTGTGTGCATCGGGCGCTTGCCGCCTTGCAGTTCGTTCACGTGACCTTCCTCAAGGGTGAAGCCAGCGCCGCGATTTTGCATCAGGATACCGAATTTTTCGGAAGCAATTCCCGATCCGAAGCCATGAAAAATCGAATAGATCAGCGACACCGCCATGCCGTCTTTATCGACGACGGTGATGTAAATCGTGTCTTTGTGCACAGCTTCAGACAGAGGCTGCGGGTCGAACATTGCTTTGGTGGGGTCGATCAGCTCTGCCAGTTTCTGCGCCGTCATCGGGGCAAGCATATGTTCCAGGCGCGATGTATGGTCTGGGTCGGCAAGGATGCGATTGCGCGCATCATAGGCCAACTTGGCTGCTTCCGCTTCGATATGTACGCGCTCGGCACCCAAAGGCTCCATCGCGGCGATATCGAAATGTGCCAGAATATTCAGCATCAGCAGGGCGGTTGCCCCTTGTCCGTTCGGCGCATGTTCCAGCAATTCGACGTTATTGTAGGTCGCCGCGATTGGGTCGCTTTTGGTGCAGGCCGTGTTGGCGAAATCGTCAGTGGTGTGCAGACCGCCCATGGCGTTCAAGGCCGCGATCATGTCGTCGGCGATTTCGCCTGTATAGAACGCATCGCGCCCGTTTTTTGCGACGCGGCGCAGGACTTCTGCTTGACCGGGCGCGCTGAACAATGCGCCAGACTGTGGGGGCTTTCCGTCCATCATGTAGATGTCACGCGCTTTGCCTTGCAAAGACTTGGCATCGTTTGCCCAATCAAACGCCACCCGCGCTGCGACCGGGACCCCGTTTTCGGCATAGTGAATTGCCGGTGCAAGGATTGCATCTAGTCCCAGTTTGCCGATCTCATCGGACAAGGTGCAAAATGCGTCCATTGCACCGGGTATGGTTACTGAATGGGCGCTGTTCAACGGCACGGTGCTTTCGCCTGCATCCCGCAATATCCCGGCATTCAATGCCTTTGGCGCGCGGCCCGATCCGTTAAGAGCATGTACATCGTCACTGCCCGGCGGTGAGTAAAGGACAAAGCAATCTCCGCCGATCCCTGTCATTTGCGGTTCACAGATTCCCAACAAGACAGCCCCTGCAATGGCCGCATCCATTGCGTTGCCTCCGCGTTCAAGGATGTTGATCGCGGTCTTTGCGGCCAACGGATGAGAGGTGGCACACATGCCGTTTGTCGCCAGAACGGGGGACCGTCCCGGAAGTTGGAAGTCGCGCATAATATGAGTATTCCTGTTGCGGTGATTATGTGACCGGAACCTAGCGTGCCGATTGCCTTAGGAAAACCAATTTCTTCTTGAGAGTGAAGAACCTCGACGTCGCGCACTGGGTGGGGGCTTTGATACGCAACGCCGAGGGAAGCCATATGCAGCTACGAAAACATCTATGACGTCAAAGCTGGGCAAAACTATGATATAGCTGTGTCGCTTTTGGGATTTCCACGTTCATTAATTTCCACGTTCATGAAACTGTCGCTTCCTTCGGGCTATTTGCCTGCGTCTGATTTGTAAATCAGTTTGCGGGGGCTTCAATTTTTAGCGTTAAACTGTTGAACCTGCCAACCCGCTTGTATGAAACATCGTCTGTCAGATCATGTATCAACCCCCAGCCAAACCCGCCTTCCGGCAAGTTTTGGAGATCGTCAAAAGCTTCAAACTGTTTTGGTCGGGGCAAAGTGTGATCTGGCAACGCACTGCCAGAGTCTTTGAAAGCGAGCGAAAGAAAACTGCCATCATGGGTGCAGGATAAACGAACCAGCCTGGGCACTGACTGACCGCAAAAAGCGTGTTCTACGATGTTATTTAACGTCTCAGCCATCACAATTTCGACCACAGAAAGCTTTTCAGGGCCAAGATTTAGCGGTCCAAGTTTGTGCATGCAGGTAGCAAGCCCGTCCCGAACGGCCTCTGGCGTGCCATGTAGTGTGATCTCGAACGCAAGGAACGGTTGCAGCTCGTCGGGGGTGTGATCGCTCAAATGCCTTGCAATCATATCTGTGTCTGATCTCGCAGTGCGTGATCCAACGTAGGGTACAAGGAAAACACGCTATCCATTCGTGTCAGTCGAAACACCCGATCTACCGGCCCGGTGAGACCTGCCAGCACCAAACTACGCTCAGGGGCCAGATGCTTCATCGTCGCCACGATGGCCCCAAGCCCGCTTGAGTCAATGAAAATCACTGCACTGAGATCCAAAATGACCGTCGGTGGCGCGTTTTCCGTCATCTGGCGTATGGTTTCCTTGAACTCTAATGCGACGGCTGCATCAATGCGCTCTTCAAGGACTGTAACGATTTGTAGTTGCTCTTCTGTTTTGCCCGAGAGTCTCATATGCTGGCCCCAAAGATCTGTTGTGATGTCCAAGGGAGATAGGGGACAGGTCTTACGATTTGGTGTCCAACTGTCGGGGAGAGTTCTAAAATGCAAAAAGTCGTTATCGCAGGTGCAGCGCGCACACCCATGGGCGGTTTTCAAGGCGTTTTCGCCGACATGACAGCTGCCGATCTGGGCGGGCACGCAATCAAGGCGGCATTGGAGGGGGCCGGTGCCACCACCGTTGACGAGGTTTTGATGGGCTGCGTTCTGCCAGCGGGCCAAGGCCAGGCACCTGCGCGTCAGGCCGGGTTCAAAGCCGGACTGGGCGAAGAAGTTCCTGCCACGACTTTGAACAAGATGTGCGGCTCTGGCATGAAGGCTGCGATGATCGCGTTTGACCAGATCGCTTTGGGGCACAACAAAGTGATGGTCGCAGGCGGTATGGAAAGCATGACCAACGCGCCTTACGTCCTGCCAAAGATGCGCGGCGGGGCCCGTCTGGGTCACGCACAGGTAATCGATCATATGTTTTTGGATGGTCTGGAAGACGCCTATGAAAAGGGCCGCTTGATGGGAACCTTCGCCGAGGATTGCGCCGAGACCTACCAGTTTACCCGCGCGATCCAGGACGACTACGCATTGGCGTCTTTGTCGCGCGCGCTTGAGGCGCAATCCTCTGGCGCATTCGACGGCGAAATCGCGGCGATGGATCTCGTATCGCGCAAGGGCAGCACGACGATCAGTGCCGATGAACAACCCGCCAATGCGCGCCCCGAGAAAATCCCTCAACTCAAACCGGCGTTTCGCGATGGAGGGACGGTTACGGCCGCCAATTCATCGTCGATATCCGACGGTGCCGCAGCGCTTGTGCTGGCATCCGAACGTGCGGCCTTGGATCAAGGGCTGACCGTTCGTGCGCGCATCATGGGCCATGCCAGCCACGCTCAGGCTCCGGGTCTTTTCACGACTGCGCCAGTTCCGGCCGCGCAAAAACTGCTGGCCCAGTTAGGCTGGCAAAAACAAGACGTGGATCTGTGGGAAGTTAACGAAGCCTTTGCAGTTGTCCCGCTTGCCTTCATGCATGAAATGGGTCTGTCCCATGACATCGTAAACGTGAACGGCGGGGCCTGCGCGCTGGGTCATCCCATCGGCGCTTCCGGGGCACGCATCATTGTCACCCTGCTGAACGCCCTTGAAAAACGCGGTCTCAAACGCGGCATCGCCGCCATTTGCATCGGCGGCGGCGAAGGCACTGCCATTGCGATTGAACGTCCCTAACTTCCAAACGGTCTAAAATCCTCGGGGGGTCAGGGGGGCAGAAAGCCCCCCCTGCCTGTCGTCAAAAGGTTACCCATGCAAATCGAATACACCACACTGGCCGAAACACTTCAGTCTTTGACCCAAGGCGAAACAGATTCGGTGGCTTTAATGGCGACGGTCGCCTGCGAAGTCCATCATGCCGATGATCGCTTTGATTGGACGGGATTTTACCGCGTCACAGAACCAGAACTGCTGAAAATCGGGCCGTATCAGGGCGGCCATGGCTGTCTGGTCATTCCATTCTCCCGTGGCGTCTGCGGTGCTGCGGCACGGTCGGGGCAAACGCAATTGGTGGCAGATGTCGATGCGTTCCCCGGGCATATTGCCTGCGCCAGCTCAACACGGTCGGAATTGGTCTTGCCGGTCTGGAACGGTATGGGCGATCTGATCGCTGTGTTCGATATTGACAGTAATTTGCCAGATGCCTTCACCGAAGAAGACGCCTCTCAACTCGCGCAAATTCTAAAGGATTGCTTTGCCGCAGTGAAATAGTTCTGGATTTTTTCACAAGGCTGGTCCAGCGTGAAATTACAGACATAAATTTCACGAGCTAATCCCAATGCAACATACAGCTCTTCCCGCTTCCCAAACGCTCGGTGCCGATCTGCGGGCCCTGCGCAAGGCGCGCGGGTTAACGTTGCATGATCTCTCCGAGACGCTGAACCGGTCTGTCGGCTGGATGAGCCAGGTCGAGCGCGATTTGTCGGATCCGTCAATCACAGACCTGCGCTACATCGCCAAAGCGCTTGGTGTGTCTGTCTCAATGCTTTTCCGCCACGCCGCCGCCCCCGCACACGAGGCGGGCTATATCGTTCGAAAAAACGCGCGCCGTCCCATTGGATCGTCCGTTGCCGGGTTGGTCGAAGAACTGCTTTCGCCTGACCTGACGGATGATTTCGAAGTGGTCCATTCCACATTTCTACCGCACAGCCGTATCAAAGACCCCGTCAGCCGCCCCACTCAAGAGGTCGGCTATCTGATCTCGGGCAGCCTCGAAATCACCATCTCGGACCGCACGCACACCCTCACCCCCGGCGATAGTTTTCGCATTCGTGGCGAGCCGTTCCGCTGGGCCAACCCCTTTCCAGACCCCGCCGTGGCGATCTGGATCATCGCGCCTCCGGTCTACTGATGAGCGTCGAGGCTTGGATCATATTCGCCTTGTTCTGGGTGGTTTTCGTTACCACGCCGGGGCCGAACGCGGTCAATTGCATCTCCAATGGCATGAACTTGGGCTTCCCCCGCGCGATGATCGGCGTTTTGGGCATACTGACCCAAGCCAGCCTGTTCCTCATCCTATCGGCCTTTGGCATCACGGCCCTGATCGCGACATCCGAGGCGGCTTTTACCGTGGTAAAACTGATCGGCGCGGCCTTCCTGATCTATCTTGGCCTCCGCGGGATCAAACATGCGAAGACACCGGTCACGGTGGATGAGCGCCCCGCCAGATCCGTCTACCTGCGCGCCTTTGCCATCGCCACGATCAACCCCAAAAGCGTCGCAGGCTACCTTGCCGCCTTCAGCCAATTTGTTCAGCCGAACGTGCCGATCTGGGACCAGATGCTGGTCATTTTCCCCACGGCCCTAACCCTGACAGCCATAAGCTACACGGGCTTTACAGCCCTTGGCGCTGGCTTGGGCCGCGCAGCTTTGGGCGCTGTGTTCAACGTCTGGTTCCGCCGGATCATGGGCGTCTGTTTCATCATCTACGGCTTGCTTTTGGGCACCTCGACAGCCCCTTTGCACAAGGTCTGACCATGCAAAACCACACCATCAAAGCGGATCTGCCGCAGCGGGAGCATTAACATGAGCACTTTCCCAACAACGGCCCGCGTGGTCATCATTGGCGGCGGCGTCGTCGGTGTCTCGGCACTGTATCATCTGGCTAAGATGGGCTGGACCGATTGCGTGCTGTTGGAAAAGAACGAGCTGACCGCGGGATCAACATGGCACGCGGCGGGCAACTGCCCCAGCTTCAGCACCTCTTGGGCGGTGATGAATATGCAGCGCTATTCGCTGAGCCTGTACAAAGGGCTGGCCGACGAGGTCGACTATCCAATGAACTACCATGTTACCGGATCGGTGCGCCTTGCCCACGGCAAAAACCGCATGATGGAGTTCGAGCGCGCCTGTTCCATGGGCAATTACCAAGGCTTGAAGCTTGAGATGATGGACCTTGCCGCGATCAAGGAAAAATACCCCTTTATCGAGACCCATGATCTGGCGGGCGGCCTTTATGACCCCGATGATGGCGATATTGATCCCGCGCAACTCACCCAAGCGCTTGCCAAAGGCGCACGGGACATGGGCGCGCGGATCGAACGGTTTTGCCCTGCGACAGGTGTGAGCCGCGAGAACGGCGAGTGGGTTATACATACCGCCAAGGGTGATATCCGTTGCGAAAAGGTCGTAAACGCCGCCGGATATTACGCGCAGCGCGTTGGTGAATGGTTCAAACCCTACGGGGGGCGCACCGTGCCCATGGCCACGATGAGCCACCAGTATTTCCTGACCGATGACATCCCCGAACTCAAGGAATGGACCCAAGCGCAGGGCCACAAAGTGCCACTGCTGCGCGACGTCGACAGCTCGTATTACCTGCGGCAGGATAAATACGGCCTGAACCTTGGCCCTTACGAGCGGAACTGCAAAGGCCATTGGATGACACCCGATGATCCGATGCCCGACGACTTTTCGTTCCAGCTGTACCCTGACGATCTTGAGCGGCTCGAATGGTATATCGAAGACGCCATGGCCCGCGTGCCGATCCTTGGCACTGCCGGAGTGGGGCGCGTCATCAACGGCCCGATCCCCTATGCGCCCGATGGCTTGCCCCTACTGGGGCCCATGCCCGGTGTGCCCAATGCGTTTGAGGCCTGTGTTTTCACCTTTGGCATCACCCAAGGCGGTGGTGCAGGCAAAGTGCTGGCCGAATGGGTCACCGAAGGCCAGACCGAATGGGACATGTGGGCCACCGACCCGCGCCGTTATACCGATTACGCCGATCAGGACTATGCCGACGCAAAGGCGGTCGAGGTTTATGGCCATGAATACGCCATGCATTTCCCACGCCATGCATGGCCTGCGGGTCGCGACAAAAAACTGTCGCCGGTGCATGACCGCGTTTTGGCCCGCGGTGGGCAAATGGGTGCCTATAACGGCTGGGAACGCGCGAATTGGTTTGCAGCACCCGGCGATGACATGTCTGAAGAGGCGACCCAAACTTGGGACCGCAGCGGCCCGTGGGCACAGCGTATCCGTGAAGAATGCGAAGCCGTGCGCGACCATGTGGGCGTCCTCGACCTGCCTGGGTTCTCTCGCTTCGAGGTGAGCGGTGAGGGTGCCGCCGAAGCACTGCGGGGCCTGTGCACTGGTGCCTTGCCAAAGGTGGGACGGATGAACCTTCTGTACTTCGCTGATGCCCGTGGCCGCATCGTGACCGAGATGTCATGTCTGCGGATGGGGGATGAAGACTTTCTTCTGATCACGGCTGCCACTGCGCAATGGCATGACCGCGATGTCTTGCTGGGGGGGCTGCCCAAAACGGTGAAGGTCAAGGACGTCACCGAAACCCGCGATACGCTGATCGTCACAGGGCCAAAATCGCGCGAGTTGCTAAGCGCCCTGACCGATGCTGATCTAAGCGCTTCGTGGCTAAGCCATCAAGCGGCGAACGTGGCAGGCCAACCCGCCTATCTGGTGCGCGTGTCTTTCGCCGGAGAGCTTGGCTGGGAGGTGCATGCGCTGAATGACCATATGCCAACGATCTATGACGCGATCATTGCCGGGGGTGCGAAACCTTTTGGTATGTGGGCGCTGAATTCTTTGCGGATGGAAAAAGGCTACCGGGCATGGAAGGGCGATCTGTCGACGGATTACACAATGCTGCAAGGTGGGCTGGACCGATTTGTGAAGTTGGACAAACCGCAGGATTTCCCCGGCAAAGCAGCGCTGCAAAACGAACTGCAACAAGGTGTTGCAAAACGATTTGTCACGCTTGTGATCGAGGCGGGCGACCAAGACGCGCCCTACATGTCAACCCTTTGGCACGAGGGGCAGGTTGTCGGTGAAACGACGTCGGGTGATTGGGGGTATCGGGTGAATAAATCCATCGCTTTCGGAATGCTCAGAGCAGACCTTGCAACGTCCGGAACGCCGCTTTACGTGGACATATTTGGCACCAAGTGCCGGGCAGTTGTTCAGGCGGATCAGCCGCTCTGGGATCCGGAAAACGAACGCCTGCGGGCGTAGCCGTTTTCTTCAAAGAAAACGGGTCGGAATTTTGAAAATTCCGGCTCACCAGGAGACGTTATGACAGATATCACCCTTCTTGATGGCGGCATGGGCCAAGAATTGGTCCACCGCACAGGAGACGCGCCAACCCCGCTTTGGGGCACCCAGGTCATGATCGACCACCCCGGTTTGGTCGAAGCGATCCACCACGACTATTTCGTCGCCGGGGCCACCATAGCCACATCCAATACCTATGCGATTTTGCGCGACCGCTTGGATGGCACGCCGTTCGAGCTTCATTTTGCCGAACTGAACCTTGCGGCTATGACCGAAGCCAAGGCCGCAGCCGCGCATTTTCCCAATACCCGTGTTGCCGGGTCCATCGGGCCGATTAAGGCCAGTTACCGCCCTGACCTGCACCCTGACTATGATGTCGCGATCAAGATTTATGGTGAAAAAGCCCGCATGACGGCCCTGCACGCCGACATCCTGCTGGCTGAGACCGTCGCGTCGGTTCTGCATGCGCGCAGCGTTCTGGATGCAGCGTTGGATACTGGTCTGCCGGTCTGGCTTGCGCTGACTGTTGATGACCAAGACGGCACGCGCCTGCGCTCGGGCGAGCCTTTGGCAGACGTGCTGCCCCATATCGGCAAGGCGTCTGCTGTGCTGATCAACTGCTCTTCCCCCGAAGCGATCAAACCCGCGCTGGATATCCTGAAAACCTCGGGCATGCCTTTTGGTGCCTATGCCAACGGGTTCGAAAAAATCACCGCCGCGTTTCTTGAAGATAAACCCACCGTTGACGCGCTGAGTGCCCGCAAAGATCTCACGCCCGCCGCCTATGCCGATCACGTCATGGGCTGGGTCGGTCAAGGGGCCACCATCGTGGGCGGCTGCTGCGAAGTCGGTCCCGACCATATCAAAGAAATCGCCGAGCGGCTGCGCGCGGCGGGTCACACCATCGTCTAAGGAACACATCTTATGGCACTCCCCTCTCATGCACGCGTTGTTATTATCGGAGGGGGTGTCATCGGATGCTCTGTCGCCTACCACCTCACGAAACTGGGGTGGAAAGACGTGGTGTTGCTGGAACGCAAGCAGCTGACGTCTGGCACCACATGGCACGCCGCCGGGTTGATCGCGCAGCTTCGTGCGACCGCGAATATGACGCGGCTAGCGAAATATTCCCAAGAGCTTTATGGCAATCTCGAAGCCGAAACAGGCGTCGCCACTGGCTTTAAACGTTGTGGGTCGATCACCGTCGCACTGACCCAGGAACGGCGCGAGGAGATATTCCGCTCCGCCGCCATGGCCCGCGCCTTTGGTGTCGATATCGAAGAGATCACCCCGCAAGAGGTCAAGGCCCGCTATCCGCATCTGAACACGGATACCGTCACGGGTGGCGTTTTCCTCGACAAGGACGGACAGGGCGATCCGGGCAATATCGCGCTGGCGCTGGCCAAGGGCGCGCGGCAGCGCGGTGCGCAGATATTTGAACGGGTCAAGGCGACGAAAGCGTTGCGCGACGGGCGGCGGATCACGGGCGTGGAATATATTGCCGAAGATGGCAGCCAAGGCCAGATTACTTGCGATCATGTGGTCAATTGCGCGGGCATGTGGGGCCACGACGTTGGGCAGATGCTGGGTACAAGCGTCCCGCTGCAAGCCTGTGAACATTTCTATATCGTGTCCGAGCCGATCAAAGGGTTGGAGCAACTGCCGGTTCTGCGGGTGCCCGATGAATGCGCCTATTACAAATATGACGCGGGCAAAATTATGCTGGGCGCGTTTGAACCCGTCTCGAAACCCTGGGGGATGCAGGGCATTCCCGACAGCTTTGAATTCGATCAATTGCCCGAGGATTTCGATCATTTTGAACCCATCCTAGAGGCCGCTGTAAACCGCATGCCCATGCTGGCCGAGGCGGGAATTCACACGTTCTTTAACGGCCCCGAAAGCTTTACCCCCGATGATGCCTATCATCTGGGGCTGGCCCCCGAGATGGACAATGTCTGGGTCGCGGCAGGGTTCAATTCGATCGGGATTCAATCGGCAGGGGGGGCAGGCATGGCGCTGGCCCAATGGATGGAGGATGGTGCGAAACCCTTTGACCTTGGTGATGTCGATATCAGCCGGATGCAGCCGTTTCAGGGCAACAAAACCTATCTGGTCGAACGCGCCAAAGAAACGCTGGGGCTTCTTTACGCCGACCACTACCCCTACCGGCAAAAGGCGACAGCGCGGGGGATCAGGCGGACGCCATTCCATAGCCAACTGCTGGATCACGGCGCGGTGATGGGCGAGCTTGCCGGATGGGAACGCGCCAATTGGTTCGCCAACCCGGGCCAGACGCCTGCTTATGAGTACAGCTGGAAACGGCAGAACTTTTTCGACAATGTCGCCGCCGAGCTGGCTTCGGTGCGGGGCAATGTCGGCCTTTATGATATGTCGTCTTTCGGCAAAATCCGCGTCGAAGGGCGCGATGCGACGGCGTTTCTGAACCATATCGGCGGCGGGCAATATGACGTGCCTGTGGGCAAGATCGTCTACACACAATTCCTCAATGACCGCGCCGGGATCGAGGCGGACGTGACCGTGACCCGCCTGTCGGAAACCGCCTATCTGGTGGTCACCCCCGCGGCGACGCGGCTGGCGGATCAGACGTGGATGCGCCGCCACATAAGCGATTTCAACGTGGTGATCACGGATGTCACCGCAGGCGAAGCTGTCTTGGCCGTGATGGGCCCGAACGCACGCAAGCTGATGCAGGCGGTGTCGCCCAATGATTTTTTGAACGCGGCCAACCCCTTTGGCACTGCCCAAGAGATCGAAATCGGCATGGCCCTCGCCCGTGTGCACCGTGTGACGTATGTCGGCGAATTAGGGTGGGAGGTGTACATCAGCGCCGACATGGCTGCCCATGTCTTCGAGGTGCTGATGGCCGCAGGTGCGCCGATGGGGGCAAAGCTGTGTGGCATGCATATGATGGATTGCGCACGCATCGAAAAAGGCTTTCGCCATTTCGGCCATGACATCACCAGCGAGGATCACGTGCTTGAGGCGGGGCTTGGCTTTGCGGTCAAGACAGACAAGCCCGCCTTTATCGGGCGTGACGCGGTGTTGCGCAAGAAGGAAGCAGGGCTGCTGACGCGCATGGTGCAATTCAAGCTGACCGACCCGGAACCGCTGCTGTATCACAACGAACCGATTTTGCGGGACGGGCGGATCGCCGGGCATTTGTCCTCGGGCGCTTATGGCCATCATCTGGGCGGTGCCATCGGAATGGGCTATGTGCCGTGCAAGGGCGAAACGGTGGCTGACCTGTTGGCGTCTGACTATCAGATCGACATTGCGGGCAACCGCGTGCGGGCCGAAGTATCGTTGACGCCGATGTACGATCCAACGGCAGAACGGGTCAAAGTCTGACGCTGGTGGTCTTCTGCCAATTGCAGGCGTAAGCATGCCCCGAGGAGACCCCCATGCGCAATCCCGACACCTTATCCACGCTTGTACCCGCGACCCCCGAGGACACGCCCCAAGGGCTTGCCTTTGCCGTTGGTGCCTATTTTCTGTGGGGATTGATGCCGCTTTATATGAAGGCGATGGCGCATATCCCGGCGGCAGAGATTGTCGTGCACCGGATCATCTGGTCTGTGCCAGTGGGGGCTTTAGTTTTGATCCTGTTGGGCCGTACCGCGACCCTGCGCGAGGCCTTCCGGTCGCCGCGTATGTTGTTGATGGGCTGCGTCACAGCGGCGCTGATTTCGGTGAACTGGGGCATTTACATCTGGGCTGTCAATTCGGGCCACGCGCTGGATGCGTCGCTTGGGTATTATATCAATCCGCTGTTCAGCATTCTTTTGGCGTCGGTTTTGTTGGGCGAACGTCTGTCGAAACTGCAAATGGTCGCCATTGGCATGGCTGGCGTCGCCGTCGCGATTCTGACCCTTGAATCGGGTAAATTTCCTTGGGTCGCGCTAAGCCTGACGTTGACCTTCGGGCTCTATGCCTTGGCCAAAAAACGGCTTCCGATTGGGCCGAACCAGGGGTTTCTGCTTGAGGTGTTGATTTTGCTTCCCCCCGCATTGGTCTATCTTGGCTACCTCAGCGCGTCGGGTCAGAACCACTTCCTTCAAGGCGTTGCCTTTGACACATGGATGCTGGTTGGTTGCGGGCTTGTCACTGCGGTGCCGTTGATCCTTTATGCCAACGGTGCCAAGCGGCTGCGCCTTTCGACGATCGGTATTTTGCAATATATCGCGCCGACGATGATCTTTCTTTGCGCGGTTCTGGTGTTTGATGAGCCCTTTGGTCGTGCGCGTATGATTGCCTTTCCGCTGATCTGGGCGGCGTTGGTGATCTATTCGATCTCGTTGTTCCGGCAGATGCGCCACAAGTAGGGGCAGGCGTTCCCCCAAATCACGACAACGCGTCTTTGAAGGCCAAAAAGCTGGGGTCTTTCATCACGCGGACATTCATTGCCTCGCGTAGTGCCCCGATAGATTTATGCGGGCGCATGGTGACCTCGAATTTTGCGATCAACCCATCTTTGCCAAGCGTGACCAGATCGACGCCTACGGCATCCAGATCGCCGATCTTGCATTGAAATTCGAGCGCCCAATCGTTGCCTTCGCCCATAACGCGACGGTATTTGAAATCACTGAACACTTGCCCCACATGCCCCAAAACAGCGGCGACGGGGGCGCGGCCAGTCCAGGTCTTGTAATAGGTCGGTGGCAAGAAACGCACGTCTTCGGCCAGCAGCGGGGCGATCTGGCTGGCATCCCCCTTCGAGACGACGTCAATCATTCGCGAAATTGTCGGGTGCATGGGCGATCCTTTTCATCACGTGGGTTGAAAACCTACCCTACATCTGAGACGGACAGCTATGGAAACAGAATATACCCCGCCGCAAGATCCATTGGTGATTTTGCACGAAGATGCCGAGGTGCTGCTTGTGGACAAGCCCGCCGGGCTGCTGTCGGTCCCTGGCAAAGGTCCGCATCTGGCGGATTGTCTGCTGTCGCGGGTGCAAGATGTGTTCCCTGATGCGTTGCTTGTGCATCGGTTGGACCGTGACACGTCAGGTGTGATGATCTTTGCGCTGACACCCTATGCGCAGCGCCATCTTGGCTTGCAGTTTGAAAAGCGGATGACGCGCAAGACCTATGTGGCGCGGGTCTGGGGCGTGCCTGCGGAAAAGACCGGCACGATTGATCTGCCGCTGATTGTGGATTGGCCCAACCGACCGCTTCAGATGGTGTGCCACGAAACGGGTAAGTCTGCGCAGACCGAATGGCGTCTGTTGAAGGACGAAGGAACGACGGCACGCGTCAGGCTTAGCCCAAGGACCGGGCGTAGCCATCAATTGCGTGTGCACATGCTAAGCATGGGGCATCCGATCCTGGGCGATCCGTTCTATGCAAAAGGTGCGGCGTTGGATTTCCCGCGAATGATGCTCCACTCAGAGGAGTTGCGGTTCAATCATCCACAAGGCGGGCATTCGACCAAAGTACGCTCGAAAGCGCCGTTCTAGCCCATGGTGTTTTAGATTTTCAACCAGCGATCAGGCAGAATGTCGGGATTGGATTGTTTGATATTGCTGAACCAGTTCAACGGCCCGGCAACGCGCTTTTGCGGGTTGGGATTAAGCCACGCCGCCCACCAGCTGAAAGAGGAATTGGCCAGGATATTGTGATCGCAATGCGACATGAGGCGCATATCTTCGTAGTCGGTTTCAGGCCCGTTAAAATCGACAACGACTTTTTTGAAAGGGACGGGCAGGTGATCCTTTGCCCATTGCGGATCATCAGAAAAAACATAGACGGTTGGGTCTGTGATGCCGTCGGAAACGGCAGCCAGAGCGTTGTCGTAGTATGTTTGATCGCAACAGATATTCGCGCCCAGATTTACGAAATCACCCCGTCTTACATGCAACGAAATTGCTGGCCCTGATGCGATTTGTGCCGCAACTTCGGCATTTTGCGGCGACATGGCATGACGGTAGGTGAAAGCGCCGCGAAGATCCTGAGCGGCATTTTCAAAGTACTTTTCAGACTGCCAGTAGCCGTGCAGATAAGTATCATCGGGAAGCATCTCGAACGCTTGATTATATCCCAAACCGTTCTCGCGGTACATCTTTGGCGCAAGGCCAAACGCACGCCACATGTAATGGGACAGGGGGCGTTCATGTTGGGCGGGGGGCAAATTCGTAGGTTCTGACCAATCCAGATCGAAAACACGGGTCAAGACGCCTTCGCCTTTGTAAATCGCGCGGCGCAGGTCGATGGAAAACGGAACGGACAACCGCTTGGCCAATCCTTGGGCGGCTGCATATTGGAACATCTGATTGCCCAAACGGCCGTGCAGTCGCGCGTATATCATTGAAAGCTCCTGACTTCTCCAAAAGATGCATAAAACAGGAGGCATCTGAAAGAAACCGATCTTTTCAAAGGGGTGATCCATGCCCGGGTCACGTCATTCAACAGGGCCAAGCGCCTTCAAATGATCAACCCCGACGGCCGCGCGATCATAGGGATTTATGCCGCGTTTGGTTGACTATGTCGTTTTTGACCTACTTCTAAGCCCATCACAGGAATGTGCGCATCAAAGCGCATATGCAGCTGAACTGAAACGCAAGACTGCACCGTCCCAATTTCCCAACAGATGAGCATCAGATGATTTTTGACAACGATATCCATCCTTCCGCAAAAGACTACGCTTGTGAAGTTTCCGCGGGTACCCTTTCACGACGTGAATTTTTGACGCGCGCAACCTCTCTGGGCGTCACGGCAACTGCAGCCTACGGGCTTTTGGGGTTGGCCCAACCCGCCAAGGCGGCGGCGCATGCGCAAGCCGGGGGAACGTTGCGGATTGAATCAACCGTCAAGGCGCTGAAAGACCCGCGCACATATGACTGGCCGCAGATGTCAAACTTTACCAGGGGGTATCTTGAATATCTGGTTGAATATCAGGCTGATGGTTCATTTGCCCCGGCATTGTTGGAAAACTGGGCCGTAAACGAGGACGCGACCGAATACGTGCTTTCCCTGCGCCCCGGTGTGACATGGAGCAATGGTGACGCGTTTACTGCCCAAGACGTAGCATTCAACATCACCCGTTGGTGTGACAAGTCAGTCGAGGGTAATTCGATGGCGTCTCGCATGGGGTCGCTTATCGACGAGGAAACCGGCGTTGCCCGCGAGGGAGCGATCACGGTTGTCGATAACACGACCGTGCGTTTGACGCTGGTTAACCCCGATATCACTCTGGTTGCTGGCTTCTCGGATTATCCGGCCGCGATCGTTCACCAAAGCTTTAATGGTGATCCGCTGGACAACCCCATCGGCACTGGCCCCTACATGCCCGCCGACTTCGAGGTCGGTATAAAGGCTGTTCTGGTCAAGAACGAAGACCACCAATGGTGGGGCGAGGGTGCCTATCTGGACCGGATTGAATACATAGATTTTGGCACGGATCAGGCCGCTATTGTTGCTGCGGTGGACGCTGACGAAGTCGATATGGTTTACGAATCCATTGGTGATTTTATCTTTTTGCTGGATGATATCGGGTGGTCCAAATCCGAAGCGGTTACAGCAAACACAATCTGCCTCCGTCCAAACCAGGCTGCCGAGGTTGGGGGCGTCAAACCCTATGCTGATGTCCGCGTGCGCCGTGCACTTGCGATGGCATTGGACAATAATGTGCTGCTTGAACTGGGCTTTTCCGGGAATGGTCAAGTCGCTGAAAATCACCATGTCTGCCCGCTTCACCCCGAGTATGCAGAGCTTCCAGCCCCGGTATATGATCCCGAAGGGGCCAAGGCGCTGTTGGAAGAAGCCGGTATGGCCGATTTCGAACATGAGCTTATTTCGATCGATGACACTTGGCGCAAGAACACGACGGATGCTGCCGCTGCAATGCTGCGTGACGCAGGATTTAAGGTAAAGCGGACCGTTCTGCCCGGTGCAACCTTCTGGAATGACTGGACGAAATATCCATTGTCGACCACCGACTGGGCGCAGCGTCCTTTGGGTGTGCAGGTTTTGGGCTTGGCGTATCGGTCGGGCGAGCCATGGAATGAATCCGCGTTTTCGAACCCGGAATTCGATGCCTTGTTGACCGAGGCCTTGGCGATTGCCAACGCGGACGAGCGGCGCGAGGTTATGGCAAAGCTTGAGAAGATCATGCAAGACGAAGGCGTGATCGTGCAACCTTATTGGCGGTCGATTTTCCGGCACTACAAAGAAAGCGTCGTGGGCGCGGAAATGCACCCGACGTTCGAGATCCACGTCGCCAAGCTTGGATTTGCAGCCTGATCGGGCGGCAAATGTGTGAAACAAAAAAGGCCACCCAGTGATGGGTGGCCTTTTGCGTTTTAGCAGACTTTCAGCTTATTCAGCGGCCCAACCGGAGACCGCTTTGATTTCGGTGAAATCCTCGATCCCATACAAGCCACCTTCACGGCCATTGCCTGATTGCTTCATGCCGCCAAAGGGCGAACCTGCTGCACGGCTTTGACCATTCATTTCGACCATGCCGGACCGCAACTGACGCGCCAGACGGTTGCGACGCTCGCCATCCTGACTTTGGACGTAGTTGGTCAGCCCATAGACGGTGTCATTGGCAATCTGCACGGCCTGTTCTTCGGTGTCGAACTTCATGATCGACAAGACAGGCCCAAAGATTTCCTCGCGTGCGATGGTCATGTCGGGGGTCACGTCTGCAAAGACCGTTGGCTTTACAAAGAAACCACGGTTCAGACCGTCGGGGCGACCTGTGCCGCCTGTGACAAGCCGTGCACCTTCATCGATGCCTTTTTGGATCAGGTCCTGAATCTTGTTGAACTGGGTTTCGTTCACGACGGGGCCAATATGGCGGCCATCTTCGGATGCTGGGCCGACAGTGACTTGCGATGCAACGTTCCCTGCTTCTTCCACGGCTTTATCATACACATCGGACTGAACAAGCATCCGGCTGGGCGCGTTGCACGACTGCCCGGTGTTGTTCATCATATGCAACACGCCGCGCTTGACGGCTTTGTCGTCGGCGTCGTTGAAGATGATGTTGGCTCCTTTGCCGCCCAGCTCAAGGTGAACTTTCTTCAGCGTATCTGCCGCAGCTTTCGAAATCAGTGTGCCGGCGCGGGTCGATCCGGTGAAGCTGATCATATCCACGTCTTTGTGGCACGACAGTTGGCTGCCGACGCCCACACCGTCACCGTTCACAAGGTTGAACACGCCTGCCGGAAAACCTGCTTCGTGCATCATCTCGGCAAAGATCATCGCATCCAACGGGCTTTCTTCGGAGGGTTTCAGTACCATCGTGCAGCCTGCAGCGACGGCAGCGCCGACCTTGAGAGTGATCTGATTCATCGGCCAGTTCCACGGCGTAATCAGGCCTGCGACGCCAACGGCTTCGCGGATGATACGGTCATTGGGGGCATGATCGCCAAGGGGTTGTTCGAACTTGAACTCTTTGGCGGCTTTGATGAAGTTGCTCAGATGCCATGTACCTGCGCCTACTTGCGAACTGCGCGACATCTCAATCGGGGCGCCCATTTCGCTGCTCATGGCCTTTGCGAGGTCTTCAGCGCGGGATTGATAAATCTCGAGCAGCTTTTCCAAAAGGGCGATTCGGTCCGCAGCTGGGGTTGCCATCCAGCCGGGCAGGGCGGCCTTGGCGGCTGCAACGGCTGCATCTGTGTCGGCTTGACCGCCCAGCGAAATAACCGCACAGGGTTCTTCGGTTGAGGGGTCAATGACGTGATGATCGTTAGGCTTTGCGGGGGATACCCAGGCGCCGTTGATATAGAATTCGCGTTTTTCCAGCATTCGGAATACTCCTTTATTCATGCTTAGGCAGGGGCGCACCCCATGCCATTTGCGTGCACCATGTCACCACTGCATTGCCCCTGCAAGAGAGGGGGTGGAACCGGGCGTGCAAAGGCATACATAGGATGCAGAAACGTAAAGTAACACTAAACCGGAGAAATATTATGTCCCTGCGCATTAACGATACGATCCCAGACCTGACGGTTGTGACAGATCAAGGCACGATGAGCCTGCATGATTGGGTCGGTGACAGCTGGGCGATCCTTTTTTCACACCCCAAGGATTTTACGCCCGTGTGCACCACCGAATTTGGTGCCGTTGCACAGCTGGCTGATGAATGGGCCAAGCGGGGCACCAAGGTGATGGGTATTTCCGTCGATGGCGTCGAAGAGCATAAGAAGTGGAAAACCGACATCGAGACCTTCGGCGGTGCCAAGGCCGGTTTCCCGATCATTGCCGATAATGATCTGCAGGTCGCCAAGGCCTTTGATATGCTGCCCGCCGAGGCCTATATGCCGGACGGTCGCACGCCAAACGACAGTGCCACAGTGCGCGCCGTGTTCATCGTGGGGCCAGATAAGAAGCTGAAGCTGTCGATGACCTATCCGATGACCGTGGGCCGTAACTTTGCCGAAGTTCTGCGCGCTTTGGACGGGTTGCAAATGTCTTCGGGCAAGGGTGTTGCGACGCCAGCCAACTGGAATGTGGGCGATGACGTGATCATCCCGACCGCGCTATCAGACGAGGATGCCAAGGCGAAGTTTGGTGAATTTACCACTGTGCTGCCTTATCTGCGTACCACCAAAGCGCCTAGCTAAGCCGATTTAGGGGCGCTGCGGTCGCATTTTGACCTGTAGACGATACCAAGCGCGCTTTAATTCCCGTACCAGCTTGCCGCTGGTGCGGGTTTTTTGTTGGATGGTAGATCCGCCGATTTGCCCTGCGATTTCGCTTAGGCCATTGGGCAAAAGAGTGTGGATTGGTTGGCTTGTGACCCAATGCATTTGCAGCCACGTATCAATGGGGCGGTCGATCTTGGCGGATGCTGCAAGCAAGCGTTTAGCGGCGTCGCGGCCCACCACCTGACACCCGGTTTGCAGCCCGATATTCCGCGGGAGAAACAAACGGCTGTCACCATCCCGAGCCAACAAAATACCCTTTGCTTCGCGGTTCTTGAAGGGCAGACGGATGAACATGTCAGGCGTCATATAGGCTGTGATCATCGTCAAACTGCGCGCGAGATCAGGCAGTGAGACAGCAACATCATCTTCCACTACAAGCGCGTAGTCCCAGCCGAAATCCACGATCATTTTCCAGCACGTGCGGTGGCTTGCAAAGCATCCAACCTCACCCGCTTTCAACGCAAAAGGGTAGCTGGGTTTGTGCAAGTTCCCCGGCGCTGTGCGTAAATCGGCAACCTGCGTCGGGTCGCGCCCGTCAATCGCATCAACCAGTTGCGCATTCGGCAAATCTTGACGCAAACGTACAGCGTTGGGCCGCCTGGCTGTACTGTTTGGCATGTGGATAATCAGAGAGTTCATGACGTCTGATAACCCGTTTCCATAGCGTTTCAAAGTGGCCAGATTACTGCGCTGCGGTAAACGTAAACAGATTATCAGCGTTGATTTCATAGCTATCGATTAACGCCTTGACCCGGTCTGCCACGATCTAGGGACCAAGCCTGGCAGCAGTATTCATGAACTGAACCCCGGACCATAACGGGCCATCGATGTTCGAGCGCGGCTCTTTCAGGCAGAGAACAGAGCGCGGATCAGCGCATGCGCCATCGCCAGTTTTTACATTTCGCTGCCGGAAACACGTGCAGCGTGCCGATTTTCTTAGCCCAAAGGGCTGCGGCAGTATCTGCCGTCCGTTACTGTGCGCGACAGCGGGGGGATAAACAGGTTTCGGCAAAGTGGCATCGTGATCAGCCATAGCCCAGCCCGGCATCGCCTCTTCCGGTCTCAAGCCCGATTGCGATGGCCAAGACGTGGGTGGCACTCGATATTGGCGGCCACGATCTTTATCGTGCCGACTGTGCGTATGGCGCGGCCACTTCCTTCAAAAGCTGGCGGGACGTCAAATTAATCAAAATAAGGACGACAACGACCGGGGGTGCGGGCAAAGCGTTGTATCTAGCTCAGCAATCACGGTTTAGCGCATGGCCAGTCAAATACCCAAAGGCAATGCAATAGCAGAGGCGATAACAAGGTCGTCGATTTCCTTAACCAAGGCGCTTTGATCAAAAGATCTACAAGGTGCCTGATCGCGTCCGAACGGATAAGTGTGTCACGGAAGAAGGTGCGGGGGCTGCCGCAATGGCAACCCCCGCAAAGGGTCGTTTATTCAGCGGGCATCAATACAGCATCAATGACGTGGATAACGCCATTGGACGCTTCGATATCTGCGGTCGTTACCGTCGCTTCATTGACCTTTACACCATCGGACAGGTCAACCATCAGGTCGCTGCCCTGTACAGTCGGTGCCATCATGTCATCGGTCAGATCTGTCGACATGACTTTGCCGGCCACGACGTGGTAGGTCAGGATCGCAACCAACTGGTCTTTGTTTTCTGGCATCAAAAGCATTTCCACAGTGCCCTCTGGCAAGGCTGCGAATGCTTCGTCTGTCGGTGCGAAGACGGTGAAGGGCCCTTCGCCTTTCAGCGTTTCGACCAAACCTGCTGCTTCAAGAGCGGCGGCAAGAGTCGTGAAAGATCCTGCTTCTACCGCAGTATCAACGATGTCTTTCGAGTGACCCCCAGCGAATGCGGGCATTGCCATCATGGAAACTGCTGCAGTGGCTGCTAAAAACGTTCTACGAAACATATTTATCTCCCTCGGAATTCTGTTTTTCCCCAACACCACGTTAGGGTAAGCGACAGATAGGATTGTGAAATTCAACTTGTAGTGCGTGATTTCAAAAATGCTGTTTGACTTGGATCCTGTCCGATCTAAGCCAGCGGAATTCAGGATTTCTAATAACAATATAGTGAAAATATGGGCTAGTTTTCTTCTTTTGAACCAACGTGAACAAGCCTTAATTCCATATGTACGTCAGCAAAAAGCCCCGGTGTTTCCACCGGGGCTTTTTCGTTTCCGAATGCGGCCTAAGGATTACTCCTCGGCGCCTTCTTCTTTTTTGACTTCTTCGCCGGTTTCCTGATCGACAACTTTCATCGACAGGCGCACCTTGCCACGGTCGTCAAAGCCCAGAAGTTTGACTTTCACTTCCTGGCCTTCTTTCAACACATCCGAAGGATGGTTCAAGCGGCGGTTTTCGATCTGGGACACGTGGACCAGACCATCACGCTTGCCAAAGAAGTTCACGAAGGCACCGAAATCAACGATCTTGACGACGGTACCGGTATAGACCGCACCTTCTTCTGGTTCGGCCACGATGGACCAGATCATGTCATAGGCTTTCTTGATCGAATCGCCATTTGGCGACGCAATCTTGATGATGCCTTCGTCGTTGATGTCGACCTTGGCGCCGGACACTTCGACGATCTCGCGGATGACCTTGCCGCCGGACCCGATAACTTCACGGATCTTGTCGGTCGGGATCTGCATGGTCTCAATGCGTGGCGCGTGGATCGAGAATTCGCCAGCACCCGAAAGGGCCTTGTTCATCTCACCAAGGATATGGATACGGCCCGCTTTAGCTTGTGCGAGGGCTTTTTCCATGATCTCGGGCGTGATGCCTGCGATCTTGATGTCCATTTGCAGCGACGTGATACCTGCTTCGGTACCGGCTACTTTAAAGTCCATGTCGCCAAGGTGGTCTTCGTCACCCAAGATGTCCGACAGGATCGCATAAGAACCGTCGTCTTCGAGGATCAGACCCATGGCCACCCCAGCGACCGGTGCTTTTAACGGCACGCCCGCGTCCATCATGGACAAGGAGCCACCACAAACCGACGCCATTGAGGAAGAGCCGTTCGATTCAGTGATCTCGGACACAACGCGGATGGTATATGGGAAGTCGGTGGAAGCTGGCAGAACCGCCTGCAACGCACGCCAAGCCAACTTGCCGTGACCGATTTCGCGACGGCCAGGCCCAGAAACACGACCCACTTCACCAACCGAATAGGGAGGGAAGTTATAGTGCAGCAGGAAGTTGGATTTGAAGTTGCCGTGCAGCGCATCGATGAACTGTTCGTCGTCGCCGGTGCCCAGTGTGGTCACAACCAAACCTTGGGTTTCGCCGCGAGTAAACAAGGCTGACCCGTGGGTGCGTGGGAGAATGCCTGTCTCTGACACGATATCGCGGATTTCGTCAGTCTTGCGACCGTCGATGCGTGTGCCGGTTTTTACAACATCACCGCGCAGGATTGACGCTTCGAGCTTTTTCAACGCGGAACCAAGGTTCGCGTCTTCTTTTTGCTCGTCTGTCATGGCTGCTTTGATGGTGTCGCGTGCGGCAGCAACTGCGGCGGTGCGCTCTTGCTTGTCAGCAATCGCGAAAGCTGCGCGCATTTCGGTTTCGCCAGCGGCCTTCACGGCAGCGGACAGGTCCGAATAATCCACAGGGTGGAAATCAAACGGCTCTTTCGCGGTGTCTTCGGCCAGATCAATGATCAGGTCGATAACTGGCTGGATCTGCTCGTGGGCGAATTTCACCGCACCCAGCATCTCTTCTTCCGACAGCTCGTAGGCTTCGGATTCAACCATCATAACGGCGTCTTTGGTGCCGGCAACAACCAGATCAAGACGCTGTTCTGGCTTCAAACGCAGGTCCTGCATGTCGTCAACGGTCGGGTTCAGGACGTAGTTGCCACCCTCAAAGCCAACGCGGCACGCAGCGATCGGGCCACGGAACGGCGCGCCGGAAATGGTCAACGCTGCGGATGCGGCGATCATTGCGACCATATCTGGGTCGTTGACCAGATCGTGGGACAGAACAGTACACATCACCAGAACTTCGTTCTTGAATCCGGGTACGAACAGCGGGCGGATCGGACGGTCGATCAGACGGGCTGTCAGTGTTTCTTTCTCGGTGGGGCGGGCCTCACGCTTGAAGAAGCCACCCGGTACTTTACCGGCGGCATAGTATTTCTCTTGGTAGTGGACGGTCAGCGGGAAAAAGTCCTGTCCGGGCTTTTGCTGACGTGCAAAGGTGACGTTGGCCATGACGCTGGTTTCGCCCAGTGTCGCAATGACCGAACCGTCTGCCTGACGGGCCACTTTGCCGGTTTCCAGTGTCAGCGTCTCTTCGCCCCACTGCATGGATTTTGTCGTTACATTAAACATCTACGTTTCCTGTTTCGGTCCGCACGGGACCATTTGCGTAGGGGGCATATTCCCCCTGACTCCGGTATCTTCTTTGTCGGGCGCTGGAGTCCGGGCGCCG
>JAGXGZ010000086.1 GCA_024636495.1 Roseobacter sp.
AGATCGAAACTTCTTTGAGTGATACGTCTAATCCTGCATAATATGTCATGGTCGTTCTCCTCACGGCTTGTTTCCATGAGGCCCACTATAGCAGGACCTCGTTCGCCACTGGAGAGCGGCCGCCGCAATCACACCATGTCGAATCTTGTCTAGCCAGGTCCTGCTAAATGCGGGGCTGGCATATGCAGCCGTTGATTGCGACGCTGCTGCCACTCCCCTGAAGCGAATGATCTGCCAACGGGATGGCCCAATGATAGCCCTACTGGCCCTTCTGCCAATCCGGCGACGCTCGTTCTGCGAGCTCGCTTTGGGCCAATCAGTTCACGTAAACGACGATGAGATCCTCATTTCACTGTCGGAGGACATGACCAAGACAGGTTTGCCATGGGAGGCGGCAGTTCCAAAGCAGATTGAACCTACCTTGCGCCACTATATCGGGGAGGTGCGACCCGCTCTCTTGGCGCGCGGGGCACAGTCCCATGATACCCTCTGGGTCGGCAAGAAGGGCGAGATCATCGCCCAGGACTACATCGGTAGCCGTATTGGCACTCTGACTCTCAAACTAACCGGCAAGCGCGTTCCTCCGCATTTTTTCCGGGATGCCGCCGCGACGACCTTGGCAAGGACATCGCCAGAAAGTGCGCGACTGATCCGGTCGGTTCTGGCACATTCAGGTTTCAGAACGGCTGAACGGCATTACATACACGCCCAAACCATCGATGCCGGCAGGAACTATGCGGCCCTGCTCAGACGCCTCAAGGGGGATAGATCATGACCAGAGTTGCAATCTATGCGCGGTGTTCTTCACAGATGCAGAGCGAAGCTTCGATTGAGGATCAGCTGCGCATTTGTCGTGATCGTGTTGCGCACGAGGGCTGGACGATCATCGATGTGTTTTCCGACATGGCCATCTCTGGCGCGAGTATGCAGCGACCGGGCATTCAGCGCCTGATGGGAGAGGCCAGCAGCGGTAAACTTGATATCATCATCGCCGAAGCACTGGACCGGTTGAGTCGGGACCAGGCTGATGTGGCTACCCTATTTAAACGGCTAAGTTTCCACGAAGTGAAGATAATCACCCTTTCGGAGGGCGAGATCAGCGAGCTGCATGTTGGCCTAAAAGGCACAATGAACCAGCTCTTTCTAAAGGATCTCGCAGCGAAGACGCATCGCGGGTTGCGTGGGCGTGTGGAGGCCGGGCGGTCAGGTGGCGGCAACAGCTATGGCTATGACGTCGTGCGTCGTCTCGGCGAGGACGGATTACCTATTACTGGCGAACGTACCATTAATGAAGTGGAGGCGGCGCTCATTCGCCGGATCTTCACAGAGTTCAGCGACGGTCAGTCACCCAAGGCCATAGCAAAGAAACTCAATGCAGAAAAAATCCCTGGTCCCCGCGGAAAAGCTTGGCGCGACACGGCAATTCGGGGTCATCGCCTTCGCGGAACCGGCCTTCTTAACAATGAACTCTATATTGGAAAGCTCATCTGGAACCGTCTGCGCTATATCAAAGATCCTGAAACCGGGCGGCGGGTATCGCGCCTCAATCCAAAGGATCAGTGGATCACTACGGATGTCCCTGATCTGCGCATAGTTGATGACGCCTTGTGGGCACTAGTCAAAAAGCGCCAAGGCGAGATTGATGCCACACCCCGCGTTCAGGCTATGAAGCAGACCCGTTTCTGGGAGAAGCGGCGGGCAACCCATCTGTTAACAGGCTTGTTGCGGTGCGGTTGTTGTGGTGGGGGCTTCGCTTCCGTAGGCAAAGACTATCTCGCCTGCTCTGCCGCGCGCAAGCTCGGCACCTGCACCCAAAAGCGGTCGCTCAAACGCAGTGAGTTGGAAGAGGTTGTTCTGAACCTACTCAGACAGCGACTAATGCGCCCAGAGGCCGTCGCGACCTTTGTGGCTGCTGTGGGACGCGAGACAAATGCAGGGCGCATGGAAGCTAACGCCGAGCGAGCGCGGTTGGAGGCTGAACTCACTCAGATTACACGCCGTCTTGACGGACTCTATGAGGCGATTGCGGATGGCCTGCGCACGACAGGATTGAAAGCGAAGCTTGAGGATCTAGAGGCCTGTGGCGTCGAGATCGAGGCGAAGCTGTCAGCACCGCCGCCTTCGCCCGTGCGGCTCCATCCCCAACTGAGTGAGATTTATCGTCGGAAGGTTAAGGAGTTGTCGGACACGCTGGCTGATCCAGAGATCAGACCGATGGCGCTCAAGATTATTCGTGGGCTGATAGAGTCTGTGACTATCCACGATACGGATGACGGCGTTCGTATCAATCTTGATGGGGTGATCACTGCCCTCATCGGGCTTGCTCAGCCAGACGCTGAGGCTTTTGTTGGTGCCGGTTCGGTAAAAGTGGTTGCGGGAGTAGGATTTGAACCTACGACCTTCAGGTTATGAGCCTGACGAGCTACCGGGCTGCTCCATCCCGCATGGGCTGACTAACTGTCTTCCAAGCGGGCCGCAAGGTGCTCAAGGGTAGTTTTTTGGAAATTATCAATAATAATTTCAAAAAGCTGTTTCGCTTACCTGAAAAGATCAACCGCGGTTTCAAATATCAAGGCACTGTCTACCTAGAAAACCTCGAGAAGGATTTCCCATCCGTTCTTCAAATGTCCAGAGCGCAACCACAGATCCTTTACTACGGTACGTTTCAGGCGGCTGGTTTTTGGCGGAAACGTTCTGGGCTTTGAACTGTGCCAGTATCGAAGAGTTGCGCGATCTCTGTGTCGGTCATGCGCACGACATCACCCAAGATTTCTTCGGTGTGCATGCCCAAAGCGGGTGCAGGCTGGGGGACTTCACGCGGGAACGTCGAAAAATTCAGGGGCGATCCTGGCACCATAAACCTTCCAAGCCCCGGATTATCTATCGTTTTGAACATCGGATTGGCCTCGGAAAGATCATCATCCTCAACCAAGGCGGTCTCAAAATCCCGAAAGATCGAAAACGTCAGACCTGCGGCTTCAAACGCTGGGGCAAAATCCTGGACAGCGTGTGATGCAAAAAACGGGGTCAAGACGGCTGTAATGTCAGCACGATGAACGAACCGCGTCCCCTCGTCGCGCAAGTCGATCTTTAAGCGGCTTTCCAATTGCGCCATCTGATCGGTCGTATTCGTCTGCTTGACCAAACCGCGCCACTGGCGGTCGGTCAGGCCGATAACCATAACGCGCTGCCCGTCTTTGCACACGAAGTCCTGACCGTATGCACCGTAAAGCGCATTGCCGGATTTGCCGCGCTTTTTTCCACCGGTCTGCGTATCGCCAATGATGCCCAGATGTCCCAACATGGCAGCCGCTGCATCTTTCAGCGCAAATTCGACGTCTTGGCCTTGTCCGGTCTTAAGGCGATGCCGTTCGGCAGCCAGCAGCGCCGACACCATCATGTTTCCCGCGATGCAGTCCCAGGCAGGCAACGCATGTGCGACGGGCTCTGTCGATCCTTCGGGGCCTGTAATTGCAGGAAAGCCGATAGCGGGGTTTACCGTATAGTCGACAGCGGGGCGCCCTGCCCTGTCGCCTTTTAGTGCTACCATGATCAGGTCTTTGCGGTGTTTGCTTAAGGATGGGTAATCCATCCAGCCGCGCACCTTGAGGTTGGTCAGAAACAACCCTGCATCTTCACCGGGTGCGGTAATGATCTGGGTCACCAATTCGCGCCCCCGCTCTGACGACATATCGACGGCGATTGATTTCTTGCCTTTGTTCATGCCCGCCCAAAAATGGCTTTCGCCATTTGCGGCAACCGGCCAGCGGCGCGCATCAAGGCCACCGATGATGCGGTCGAAACGGATGACTTCGGCCCCCATCTGCGCCAGTGTCATCCCAGCCAACGGCACCGCAACAAACGCCGAGCCTTCTACGACGCGCATTCCTTTGAGTATTCCGGACATTATTCCCCCCTCCATGTTACAGTCGCCTGCTGGCCCTGATGGCCCCCCGGAACACCCGTGCAAAGCGACATCCCTTCATCGGAGGCGTCATACCCAAACACATGCAGGTCATCGGTGTAAAAAAGCGGATGGACGCCGCGATAGCTGAACGAGGCAGGCGCGCGGCCCGTGTGGTCAATCGCCGCTTGCAGCAAAAGCGTGGCCTGCAACGGCCCGTGCACCACCAGTCCGGGGTATTTCTCGACCTGCTGGGCATAGGCAAGATCATAGTGGATGCGGTGCGCGTTGTAGGTTGCTGCCGAATAGCGAAACAGCCTGACTTCGTTCATTGGTGTTTGCACAGCAAAATCGGTTTGCGCTGGCACGGGGCGGGGTTTGGGCGGTGTGAAGGTATCGGGGATTTCAAGGTAGACGATATTCTGGATCTCAGACACGGCCAGCGTGTCGCCAACATACGTCTCATGGGAAACTGACACAAAAACCATCGTTTCCGACTTTTCGTCGATGGAGGTGATGGTCGAAACCTGCCGCAGGTTTTCCTCGACATAGAGGGGAGCATGGAACGTTACGTCGCCACCGGCCCACATCCGCCTTTCAAGCTTTACCGGTGGAAGGAAGTCTCCACGCTGTGGGTGGCCGTCTTGGGTTATCTTATCCATGGTCATCTTCGGCGTGAAGGCGGCCCAATGCCAAAGCACTGGCATCGCATCGCCGTTTGCCGGTGCAGTTGCCTCTGGCTGCCCCAAAACGGCATGAAGCATCTGGGCGATATCGCCCCCCAGCCTGCCGTCTTGGCTTTGGGTTTTTCCAACCCATTGGGACAAATCTGTTTGCAACATGCCAAGCACTTCTTTTTTCTAAACTCCCTTCATAAGGGTGATAGAGATCAAATAAAGTCAAACGTTTTTAAAGGCTTAGCGGTAGACACTGGTATACAATAGGCTGATTTTCCGCAGTGCGGCATGAAAACGGTCTTCAAACCATTCGGTTTTTTACGAGTTTCTGCGGGTGCATTCAGCCCTCAGAAAACTTGCAAAGTTAATCGGCGTTCAGTGGCAGTCCAGCACTTTGGCACGCCCGATGACAGGAAAGCTGGACAGATAGCCCAGCCAGTCATGCGTCACGAATCCGCGCCTAAGACAAGTCGCTGATGTGATAGGCCGACCGCGCCAACCAGTCAGGCGACACTTCGATCCCCCACCCCGGAGCATCGGTCACGCGGGCATGGCCGTCCTCAATGCGGTACGGGGATTGAACGAACAGCCCTTCTTGCCAAGGGTAGTAATCAGCCCCTTCAATCGAGAATTCCAAATACTTGCCCGCATTGGGAATGGCGCGCAAAAGATGCATGGTGAACAAGGTCACAAGCGACCAGTTCGCGCAATGCGGGGTCACTGGCAAGCCCGCTGCCTTGGCCATTTCCACCACACGAAGGGTGCGCGAAATGCCCCCGAGATACAAAATATCGGGCTGAACGATATCAACGGCGCGCATGTCGATCATGCGTTTCCACGTCGGAAGATCGCAATCCTGCTCGCCCCCCGTTACGTCAATATCCAGCGCATCGGTCACTTGCTTGGTCTGCTCCAGTTCCCAATAGGGACAGGGTTCCTCATAGTGGCAAAACCCGTTGTCTTGCAGGATATGCCCGACCTCGATCGCGCGATCGGGGGAATAGCAGCTGTTGGCGTCAATCAGCAGATCCACATCATCGCCCAATTCGCGGCGCATGGTGGGGATGATCTCTTCGGTGCGGCCGGGCCATTCGTCTTTGTTGCGGCCCACCTCGGCCCCTGCGCGCACCTTGAAAGCGTCGAACCCTTGGGTATCGCGCAGATGTTTCAGGCGTGCCGCCTCATCCGCCGGAGTGATATCGCGCTTCATTGATGACGCATAAGCGCGGATCAGACCGGGCGTGCCCCCCAACAGTTCAACCACGGGTTTGCCTTGCTGTTTGCCACGCAAATCCCAGATCGCCGTGTCCAGACCCGCCATTGCACGGCGCAGATATGAGCCGGGGAATTTATGTTCACGCTCGGTCACGATATCCAGCAGATCATCCAGATCGGTCGTGTCTTGCCCAAGGGTCCAGGGGGCAACTTGGCGGTGCAAAACCTGACAGGTAATATCCGAATGATAGGTCGACACCTGCCCCCATCCTTGGGAACCATCCTCTGCCGTGATGCGGACAAACCCCACATCGGGGGTGGTGAAAGTCTCGATTGATTTCAGCTTCATTGCACGTCCTTTTCAGCGCTTGGCATCCGCAAGAATAAGATCAGAGGCCATTTCCCCCACCATAATGGCAGGCGCATTGGTGTTTCCCGTGGGGATGGTTGGAAAGATCGACGCATCAGCCACCCGCAACCCTTGGATGCCGTGCACCCTCAGGCGGGCATCGACAACCGAACTGGACGGATCGGCCCCCATCCGGCAGGTCGAACACTGATGGAACACGGTCCATGCTTTTTGACGGTTGTAGCGGGCAATATCCTCGTCGGTGGCGATATCCGCACCGGGGTAAAGCTCGCTTTCGATCACGGCCTGCATCGCGGCAGTGCCTGCGATGTCGCGCATCAGTTTTGTGCCTGCTACCATCAAGGCAAGATCATGTTCGGTGTCCAGATAGTTGGGGTGCATTTCGGGTGCGGCCATCGGGTCAGGTGACCGGATTTGCAGATGCCCGACGCTGGTGGGTTTGCACGGGTTGAAACCCATCAAAAACCCTTGGAACGGATCGGGGTTCATCAAGGGGCGCACGCCCACCGGCGCACGGGTATAGCTGACGGGCGAGAAATAAAGCTGCAAGTCAGGCCCGTCCGAGGCCTCAGAAACCCGCACAAACCCGCCGCCTTGATTAAGGCTCAGCGACAAGGGCCCTTTGCGCTTGAGCGCATAGTGCAGCGCGGCTTTGACCTTGCCCAGCAGCGGGCGCAGTTCCTTGTTCAGGCTGGCGACTTTTGAAACATAAAGGTTGTCGCTGCCTAGATGATCTTGGAGGTTGCGCCCGACCTGCGAGGCGTCCAGCACCACATCAACCCCATGCTCTTGCAGCACCTTGCCCGGCCCTATGCCCGACAGTTGCAACAGCTGGGGCGAATTGATCGCCCCCCCGCACAAGATTACTTCGGCGCGGGCATGCATGGTTTTGGTCTGCCCATTTTGCACATAGTCGACGCCAATGGCGTGCTTGCCCTCGAACAGCACGCGGGTGACATGGGCGCGCGTGCGGATATCAAGATTGCCGCGTTTTCTGGCGGGCTTGAGATAACAGCGCGCCGCCGAGGCGCGCCAACCGCCCTTGGTCGTGATCTGATAGCAGGCCGCCCCGTCCATATCAGCGCCGTTGTAGTCATGATTGGTCTCAATACCTGCCTGTTTTGCCGCCTCAAGATAGACACGGGTTAGCGGATGCACCTCGTCCGTGACATCATGCACAGCCAAGGGGCCGCCGACCCCGCGCAGATCGCTTGCCGGGCCATCCCAATCTTCCATACGCTTGAAAACGGGGGCAACATCATCCCAGCCCCAGCCGGGTGCGACGGTGCCCCATTCGGCATAGTCGCGCGGATGGCCGCGCACATAAACCATCGCATTGATCGAACTGGACCCACCCAATACCTTGCCGCGGGGCCAATAGGACCGTTGATTATCCAGACCGGGAACAGGTTCAGTTGTGTATTTCCAATTTACCCGTTGGTCATAATAAACCTTGCCATAGCCAATAGGCATCTGCACCCATGGGTTCAGGTCTGACCCACCCGCCTCAAGCAGCAGAACGCGGAACTTGCCGCAAGCTGTCAGCCGGTTGGCCAACACCGATCCGGCAGATCCCGCGCCAACGATGACATAATCAAACTGATCCAACTTAATTCTCCGAAACGTTCGGCGTGCACAGGTGCGACCTGATCTTTCAAGGCGCTGTCGTATTGATCATGTTTTCCCCGATCACCGCAACATCAATGCCGTCGAAAAAGCACGCTAAACCGAGGACCGCCCCCGCGCCGAAGGACAAGGTCGCTTGCGTTCGGTTCGCACCGTCCTAAACTGATGATAGTTTTTGGCTTTGGGCGCACCTGCACCGCATGCCCCATTTGCCCCCACGCCTAGTGAAGAAAGCAATCAAATGGCCCAACACGATCAAGAAGACGCAACATTTCTAGCGCAGCAAGTCGCATCGGGGGCGGTTTCGCCTGACGAATTGCTGGATGCAGCTTTGGCCCGTGTTGCAGCGTTCAACCCCCAGCTTAACGCCGTCGTTTTACTGCAAGAGGAAACAGCCCGCCAAGCGATCAAGGCAGGTTTGCCCGACGGGCCATTCAAGGGCGTCCCCTTCTTGATGAAAGATCTTGGGGCCGAGGCCAAGGATTTCCCGTCTCACAGCGGTTCAAACCTGCTGAAAGACACGCGCTATTCCTACGACAGCGCCATTTACGAACGCATGAAAAGCACCGGTGTTGTCACATTCGGGCGCACCACATCGCCGGAGGGCGGGATTGGCCCGGTGACCGAGGCCAGTGTCTACGGCGCGCCGACCCGCAATCCATGGAGCCTGTCGAATACATCTGGCGGATCGTCTGGCGGTTCGGGTGCTGCTGTGGCCGCGGGTATCGTGCCAATGGCGCATGGCTCTGACGGGGGTGGGTCTGTTCGCATTCCTGCTTCCAGCTGCGGGTTGTTCGGCTTCAAGGCGACACGTGCGCGGTTCCCGGATGGTCCGGCCTCGGGCGAAGGATGGGGGGGCATGGCGATCGACGGTTTCCTGTCTCACTCTGTGCGCGACAATGCCGCGATGATGGACGCCTGCGCAGGTCCGGACGCAGGTGCGCCCTATGCGGCCCCCGCGATGGAGATGACGTATGCCAAGGCGATTACCCGTCCTCCGCGCCGACTAAGGATCGCGCTATGCGACACCACCTTTACGGGCGCACCCATTGACCCGGCCTGTAAGGCGGCTGTCGCTAAGACGGCAAAAATATTGGAAGGGTTGGGACATCATGTAAGCCCCGGCCGCCCAGATGCGGATCACGAGGGCATGATGCACGCCTGGACCAAGATCGTTGCATGTGGGACAGCCCTGTGGATCGAGAACACAGTCAAAGCCAAAGGCCGCGCCGTCCAGCAAGGGGACGTTCAAGGCATTGCACGCAGCGCGCTGGCCTTTGCGCAAGGTATTTCGGGGGCCGCATATCTTGGGGCCGTCAACAAGATTCATGCCTACGGGCGCGAAATGGCAGCGGCGTTCAATGACGTTGATATCATCCTGTCCGCCACCTTGGCCGAGCCGCCCGCGCTTGTCGGCCGCTTTACCCATGATCGCGACGATTACGAGAACTACCGGATCGGCCCGGATGGCGTTTTTGCCTATTCGCCCTTTTGTGCGGCCTTCAATGCCAGTGGCCAGCCCGCAGCGTCTGTGCCCCTGCATTGGACAGACGATGGTCTGCCGGTCGGTATCCATCTTGCAGCCCCTTATGGCGATGATGCTACGTTGATTGCCCTTTGTGCAGAACTTGAGCAGGCAGCCCCATGGGCACAGCACCGCCCCAAAATGCTGACAGATTTCCTTGCATCATGATACAGGCCAGCCCAAGATGAACCCGCAGCGGGGGATTTGCAGCTTGAATACAGATATCGCAGTCGACGCGCGGAATGTCGGAAAGATCTATGGGGCTGGTGCAGGTGCCGTTACCGCGCTTGGGGATGTTTCGATCGCAATCGAAAAGGGCGAGTTTTTTACACTGCTAGGCCCATCAGGCTGCGGCAAGACAACTTTGCTGCGGTGCATCGCCGGATTTGAGACCCCGACAACCGGCACGATACATTTGTCAGGGCGCGATATCACCTATGACCCTCCCTATCAGCGTCCCGTTAACACCGTCTTTCAATCCTATGCGCTGTTTCCGCATCTGACTGTCGCGCAGAATGTCGGTTTCGGTCTGAAGATGCAGGGCACGTCGGCCGCGAATGTGGCAAATGCGGTTGAACGTGTCCTGGCCTTGGTCAAGCTTGAAGCCTTTGCAGACCGCTTGCCCCAGCAATTGTCCGGCGGCCAGCAGCAGCGTGTGGCACTGGCGCGCGCCCTCGCCCCCGAACCCGAAGTTCTGCTGCTGGACGAGCCGCTATCGGCGTTGGACCTGAAACTGCGCAAGGAAATGCAAAGCGAACTGAAGCGTCTTCAGACCGAGACGGGGATCACGTTTATTTTCGTGACCCATGATCAGGAAGAAGCGCTCACAATGTCGAACCGGATCGGCGTGATGTCTGCTGGCGCGCTTTTGCAGGTCGGCACCCCGCATGACATATATGAAAGCCCGGTTAACCGCTTTGTTGCCGATTTCATCGGCGAGACGAACTTTCTTGAGGGCGAAGTTGAAGCTGGTCAGGTCCGGATCGGGACCGGCGATCTGCTTGGCGTGGACTTGGACGGGCAAACGGGTGCAGTGACCTTGGCCATCCGCCCAGAGCAGGTCAGCGTGACAGCGGCAGACGCGCAGATAAGCGGAAAGATCGCAGAGGCCACGTATCTGGGCACCGACACCCATTACACAATCGGTTTAAGTGATGGCAGCCATCTGGTTGCGCGCGTCCAGTCAAATTCGGCCGCCGCGTTCAGTGTCGGCGATACCGTTGGCGTCGCCATTGACGCGAAAGCCGTTCAGGTTTTGAAATCATGAGCCGCCGCCACACGCCCGGTCGCAGTAAAGGCGTCAATGGCTGGCTTTTGTCGACCCCTGCCCTGATCTTGCTGCTGCTGGCGGCCAGTGGCCCCCTGATCATCGTTGCGATCTATTCGGTGCTTGAAAAGGGCGACTATTCCGGCGTGCGCTGGATCCTGTCCGGCGAAGGATGGTTCCGCGTCCTGTTTGAAAAGGACATCTTTGACCAAACGATCAGCCTTGCAGATGCGAACCTGTCGATCTTCTGGCGGTCTTTCAAGCTTTCCATCGCAACGACGGTCATCACCTTTGCCTTCGGTCTGCCCACTGCATGGTTTATTGCCACACGCCCGGCAAAGTCGCGCGCATTCTGGTTGTTTCTGATCACCATACCGTTTTGGACGAACTTGCTGATCCGGACGTTCGCCATCATGGAAGTGATCCGCAATCAGGGCATTCTCAATACGTTCCTGATGCATTCCGGCTTGATATCAGAGCCGATCCAGATCCTGTATACCGACACGGCGGTGCTGATCGGTATGACCTATGTTTATCTGCCGTTGATGGTCTTGCCCCTTTATGCAGCGATTGACCGGTTCGATTTCCGCCTGATTGAGGCGGGGTATGATCTTTATGCTTCGCGCTGGCAGGTCTTGCGCGGAGTAATCTTGCCGATCATCAAACCGGGCATCATCGCGGGCTCTATACTGGTCTTTATCCCTAGCCTTGGGGCCTATGTGACCCCCCGCGTTTTGGGCGGTGGCAAAAACATGATGATCGGTAATTTTATCGAGCTTCAATTTGGCCAGGGTCAGAACTGGCCTTTGGGGGCCGCCCTTTCCACCGTGCTTTTGCTGGTCGTGCTGGTCTCATTGCTTGTCTATACGCGGGCATCATCGCGGGATAATCCCAATGGATAAAAGACGCGCATTCGATGTCACGACGCTGCCGGGCTTTACCACAATCGCGATCCTTGCATTTATCTTGCTTTATGCCCCGATTGTGACGCTGGTTATCTATTCCTTCAACGGCGGCAATTCGGTCAATCAGTGGGGCGGATTTTCGCTGCAATGGTACGCAGTAGCCGCCCAGAACGAGGCCGTTCAAGACGCGACCGCGCGGTCGTTAATCATCGCGGTCTGGGCCTCTGTTATCTCGACGACCGTCGCGACGATGGCAGCCCTTGGCACGACGCGCAGGGGTAAGTTCAAAGGGCAGACGATGATCTATGTGATTATCAACCAGCCCTTGATGGTGCCGGAAATCGTCACAGCTGTTTCATTGTTGATCTTCTTTTCGTCGGTGAAAGTCGCGACGGGCTATAGCGGCTTGGGGTATCTGATCCTCGCGCATTCCGCCTTTTGCATTCCCTTTGCCTATCTGCCCATCAAGGCCCGCCTTGAAGGGATGGACACCTCGATGGAGACAGCCGCCGCCGATCTTTATGCAACGCCTTGGCAAAGCTTTCGCTATGTCACGCTGCCGCTTTTGTTGCCCGGTGTCATTGCGGGCGCAATGCTTGCGTTTATCATCTCGCTTGATAACGTGATCATCACGGAATTTGTAAAGTCCGCAGGTCAGGATACGCTGCCTACCTACATGCTGGGCCAATTGCGCCGCGCCCTGACACCCGAAGTGAACGCGATCTCAACGGCGCTGTTGGCGCTGACCATCCTGATCCTGACGCTCTTCGTATTCGTAACCAAAAAGCGGGATTAACCCGTATATCATCAACATTGGAGACCCACATGAGAACTATTCTTGTCGCAACAACAGCATTGCTGAGCACCACGTTCGGCGCGCTGGCAGAGGGCGAACTGAACCTCTTTAACTGGGGCAATTACACCAGCCCTGAAATGATCGAAAAGTTCACAGCGCAGACGGGCATCGCCGTCACGGTCACTGACTACGACAGCAACACAACCGCTTTGACCAAAGTCGAAGCAGGCGGATCCGGCTTTGATCTGGTCGTGCCATCGGCCAACTATATTCCCGTTTATGTCCGCAAGGGCCTGATTGCTGAGCTTGATCATTCCAGATTGCCAAACATCGGCAACATCGCGGCCGAATGGAAAGATGTGCCATGGGATCCGGGCCGCAGCCATTCTGTGCCATGGCAGTGGGGATCGGTTGGCATCGCTGTCAACACGACTGTTTATGGCGGCGATGTGAATACATCCGAGCTGTTTATGGATCCGCCCGAAGAACTGGTTGGCAAGATCAACGTCGTTCCTGAAATGACCGATGTGATCAACATGGCGATCTTCAATCTGGGCGGCGAGGCCTGCACCGAAGATCTGGAGCTTCTCAAGAACGTTCGGGACAAGATGATGGCCGCCAAGCCAAAATGGCTGTCGATGGATTATGGCACGACAGACAAGCTGTCGTCGGGCGATTATGCGGCATCGGTCAACTGGAACGGGTCGACCATGCGCGCCCGGATCAACAACCCAGATATCGTCTACGGCTATCCAAAGGAAGGCTATCCATTGTTCATGGATTCGGTCGCGCTGTTGTCGGATGCCAAAAATGTCGACGAGGCCTATCAGTTCATCAACTTTATTCTTGAGCCTGAGAACGCAGCGATGATTTCTGCCTTTGCACGCTATGCAAACGGTGTCGCGGGATCAGAAGAATTCATGCCCGAAGACATGAAAACAGCGCCCGAGATTGTCACGCCAGCGGAATTCGCGGCGGGGGGCAAATTCTTGCCCACGTGCCCACAATCCGCAATTGATCTTTACACAGCGATCTGGACAGAACTGCTGAAGTAAATCCCGTCAGGCGGGGCCATGCAGTGGCCTCGCCTGCATTTTGTTATTGCCCTGAATAGCCCGAACTAGAACAGCGACAACTGATCGTCATCCTTTGGCTTAGCGAGTTTGCGTTTATCGGTGCGTGATTTGCGACTGCCAAGCTTTTGGAAAACTGCGTTGGCTTTCGGCCCGAAGTCAGGGCTTTTGCGCACGGCCACGATCTTTTCCTTCGCCTCTCTTGCGGCACTTGCCTGATCAACGATCCGTTCGGGATAATCCCGCCCAAGGGTAAAGTCGCGCGTATCTATCAACGTCTTTTCCCATTTCCATGGCTCGTGAACAAACGCCACCGGAACGCCCCGCAGCTCTGGCACCCATTTGCGGATAAACACGCCTTTGGGGTCATGCTCCATCGATTGCTTTAGGGGGTTATAGACGCGCATGGTGTTGATGCCCGTCACGCCCGATTGCATCTGAAGCTGGCTGTAGTGGATGCCCGGTTCGTAGTCGGAAAACACTTGCGCCAAGTGATGCCCGGTGACGCGCCAGTCAAGCCACAGCTGATAGCTGGCAAAGCTGACCAACATCGCGCGCATCCGAAAGGTGATCCATCCTTCAGCGATCAAGTTGCGCATACAGGCATCGACAAAGGGGTACCCCGTCTGGCCCGTGGACCATGCGCGCAAATGGGCCTCGTTGTGATCGCCGGACCGCAGCCCCTCATAGGCGGGGTGCATGCAGTGGGTTTCGATCTCGGGCTGATCTTCGAGTTTCTGGATAAAGTGGCACCGCCAAGACAGGCGAGAGCTGAAAGCCGTCAAGTTGCGTCCAAAACTTTTCTTTTCAAGCGGCGATAATTGCGCACGTCGCTTTGCAATAGACTGCGTTACCTCGCGCACCGACAAGGCACCCCACGTCAGATGGGTCGACAACCGTGAACAGTACACCTCGGACAGATCGGGGGCCGAGATATGGTACAGATATTCCCGCGCCCGATGACACAAAAAGCTGCGCAAATCCGCAACCGCCTGGACCCGCCCGCCCTTTTGAACCTTGCCAATTGGCTGGGTGCCGAACAACGGGTCGTCTTTGGCAGGCAGGATATCCGATGGCACGTGGGGCGACGGCGTCAGCGTATCCGGCTTGGGCGCAATCTTTTGTACCATACGGTCGTTACGAATTTTGGACCAGTCATCGCGGCTGCGCAGTTTGCGCACCACGCCATTGGATGGATATTCAATCAGCTTGATCTGCTGCGTACGGCACAGCGCCGCCACTGCAATATCGCGGTCATACGTCCAGCGGTTTCCCGTTTCTTCAAATACGTGGACCGCCGCAATTTGGTGGTTCGCATCAAGCAGCTTAAGCACATCGACCGCCTCTCCGATCTTGATCACCAGCGGCTGGCCAAGCTCGGTCAGCGCTCTGTTCAAATCAGTCAGACAATCATGTATGACATGCCAGTGTCGTCTCGATGCAAAGGGCTGGCGCCAATATTCAGGCTCCACAATATAAAGCGGTAGCACAGGCGTGCCGGCCCTCGCTGCGGCCACCAATGGGGCGTGATCGGTGGCGCGCAGATCACGTTTGAACCAGACAACCTGAACCGGCTGCGTCATACTGCGTCTTGAACTTTATCAAGGCGGGCACGGATCAGACCCGCGACATCCAAGGTTGCATCCAGTCGCGCGCACAAAAGGAAAATGCCCGCAAACTTACGTTGCAGCAACAAAACATCAATCGGCAAGGGCGGCGGGACAAAGCCATCTTCGATCAGGGTCATGCCATCTGCTTGCAGTTGATTGGCAACAGTTTGGTCGCTGAAATTGATCTGAGACTTTTCAGCCAGTGTTTCAAAAACCAGCATCATCATACGGGCGATGTGATCGCGATGGCCGGCATTTGTGGTCTCGTCTAAAAACCCGATTTCTTGCGCAATTTCCATCATCTTCCGTTGATCCAACGCCATCCCTGCGCGCAGCAAACGACGGTACTGATCAATCACCCTTGGCGCGATCACGCGGGTTGCGCCGAAATCAAGCAGCACGATTTTTTTGGTCTCTGGCTGATAGCGGTAATTTGCAAAATTCGGGTCCGTTTGCATCACCCCAAAGTCGAACAATTCTTTCAGGGTGAGGTCAATCAGATGTCGTGCAAGCTGGTTGCGGTCCTCTTGCGTACAATTGGCCGCCTCTTCAATCGGGATGCCTGCGACAAAATCCATGGCAAGGATACTTGGCGTGCTCCACTCCTTGTGGACACGGGGCACCACAAAATGCGGTGTATCCGAAAGCAAACCCTGAAACCGCTCCAGATGTGCGGCCTCGGCGACATAGTCGGTTTCTTCGTGCAACTGGTGGCGCGCCTCTTGCAAATAGGGTGCCAGTTCGAACCCTTTGGGCAGCAGACCAGACATTTTGATCAAGACGCCCACATTGCTTACATCACTGTCAATACTCGCGGCAATGCCGGGATATTGAACCTTAATCGCCAAAATACGACCGTCTTTCAATTCGGCCCGGTGGACCTGACCGATCGAGGCCGCCGCGATGGGGCGTACATCGAAAGACGCAAAAGAGCCAAGCCAATTTGCAGGCCACTGCGCGTTCAACACTTTCTTAAGCTGAGCAGGCGGCATGGGGTCAGCATCTTCGCGCAACCGTGCCATGATCTTCGCCAATTCAGGTGGCAAGAACTCTCCGGTGTCCATTGACACAAGCTGGCCGATTTTCATCGCAGCGCCGCGCAGCTGCGCCAATTGGTCCGTGATGCGGGTGATGTTTGCAGGCGTCAGAATCAGGTCACGCAAGGATGGCCGCTGGCCTTTGCTCAACTGCGCCAGCCCGTTGAACGCCACATTGCCCGCGACGCCAAAACCCATCGACCCCATGCGGCCAAGCCGGGACATCCGCCGATGTGGCACAGTCGTGGCGCGCGGTAGTGTTGGTTTCATGCTCATATGGCGGTCAGTCTTCTAGCGTATCTGTTTCAATTAATTCTCCTTTCGGAGGTAGGTGCGCAGGGATCGAAGGCAAGGAAACAACAGGCACGCATCAAGATTTGCGAAGGGCATTTTTAACCATAGACCTTGAGGATCGTTTGCACCGCGCGCTGCACTTTGCGGTCAATATCGGTGTAGGGTACATTGCAAATGCAAAGCATGGCGCAGGTCATGCCCGACCCTTTGAAAAGGGCGATCAGGTCTTCTGCGATTTCATCGGGTGTCGCTAAAAGGGTTATGATCTGCCGCTCCCCCGCGTGCGCAAACATCTGTGCAACTGTGCGGTGTGTTTTAGTGAACGCCGCCGAAAAGAAAGCTTGCCCCATGTCAGGATTCTGACGCGCCTCTTCGTGGATAACGCGGCCAAATTCCACTGTGTCGCTTGCGTTGAGAAATGTTAGCAGACGCACTCCAAACTCGGTCAACGCGCGCTCAAGATCTGCGCGCGTCTCAATGACTGGCATCTGTGCACCACTGATCTTGGCCGTCTCAATTTCTGTCAGCCTGCGCAGGATTTCAGTCATGTTGTCGAAATGCCGATAGATCGTCGCCTTTGATACGGCAGCTTCGCGGGCCAGCAGATCCGTCGAGACCTTGGCGAATCCATGTTCGAAAAACAGCGCGCGGGCGGCGGTAAGGATACGCATTTCGGCGGAGGGTCTGCACATAAAAACACCAGTTTCCAAAGCAAATAAGAACAAAGTACTCCCCAGTACTCAATCTTCTTGAAAGAAATGTCAAATAGTCTAAGTACCGCCCAGTACCCATTCGGAGCCCGCCATGATAAAACCAGCAATTATCGCCCTTTTGTGCCTATTTCCTGCAGTGTCAGGCGCGCAAGACGTCGAAGTTTTAACGCCGTCTGGCACTCCGGCGCCGATGCGCGCAGTCAAACTGATCACCCCCAACGGATCGTCGCAGCCAGACAAGCGGGTGTTCTTCGGACAAATCGCAGCCAAGGAAACGGTCGAGATTTCGTTTGAAGTCGGCGGGCGAATGGTGATGTTTGATGCGCTAGAAGGCCAGTTCATGGATGCTGGCACACAGATTGCGGCGCTGGAACGGGGTCCGTTTGAACGCGCGGTGGAGCGGGCGCGTTTGCAGTTGGTCCAGTCGGAGCGGGACTTCGTCCGTACCCAAAAGCTGGCGCAATCCAATGCCATCGCCGAAACCCAGGCCGACGATGCAAAAACCGCCCGCGATCTGGCAGAAGTTGCCTTGCAAGAGGCGCAAAGTGCGTTGGACGATGCGACTTTGTATGCGCCGTTTCGGGCACTGGTCGCATCGCGCCTGACGCCGAACTTTGCCAATGTGACACCAAGCCAACCGATTGTTCGGTTGCATGATATGTCCGAAGTGCGGGTCGAAATTGACGTGCCCGAGCGGTTGTTCCAACAACGCAATGACGTGGGCGCGTTGACTTTCACTGGAACGTCCCCGCTGTTTGACGCCGAAGTGCCGCTGGAACTTCGGGAATTTAACGCCGAAACCCAAAGCATCGGGCAAAGCTACCGGGTGACATTTGCGTTGCCCAACGACCAGGTGACTGCCGCCCTTATCCCCGGTGCGTCTATGACCGGCACCGGCAGCATGGAGGCCGGACAGTCCACACTAGCGATCTTGCCGCCCGCTGCCGTAAATATCCAAGCGGGCGAGGCCAAGGTGATGATCTATACACCCGACGATACTGGCGAGACCGGCACCGTCGACTGGCAAACCGTCGAGGTTGGATCGGCCACCGGGACAGATATCACCGTGTCGGGTCTGGCACCCGATACGATGATTGTCGCAGCCGGCGCGCACCTGCTGCGCCCAGGCGAAACGGTACGCCCCTATGTCGGCATGAGCGTGGATTGAGACGATGAAAATAGCACGCTTTTCGATCCAGTATCCGATTTATACATGGATTTTCATTTTGTTTGCCCTGTTCGGCGGCGCATTCGGCTATCTGTCGGTTGGCAAATTGGAAGATCCTACCTTTACCCTGAAAAGCGCGCTGGTCATCACGGCGTATCCCGGTGCGACCCCGGCTGAAGTGGCCACAGAGGTATCCGAGGTGCTGGAAGCCGAAATCCAGCAGATGGATGAGGTCAAGCAGGTCACGTCGCGCAATACGCAAGGTCTGTCCGTGATCGAAGTCGAGGTGCAAGACACCTACGGCGGCGACGAATTGATCCAAGTCTGGGATGATCTGCGCGACCGCGTTTCAGATGCCCGCGCGGCGCTTCCCTCGGCGGCACGCACGTCAACCGTGAACGATGATTTTGGCGATGTTTTCGGCATTCTTTATGGCGTTTCAGCACCCGGATTTTCGGACGCTGAAATATGGGAAATCGCCACTTTTCTGCGGCGGAATCTATTGACGGTTCAGGGTGTTGCCAATGTGCAGATTCAAGGCTTGCCAGAGGAGGCTATCTTTGTCGAACCGTCCTCGCAGATCCTGTCGTCGCTTGGGGTTGACCCGAGCCTGATCATCAATGCGATCAACACGTCCACTGCAATTAATTCAACCGGCTTTGTTTCTAATGGCCCGTCAAATCTGCGCGTCTCTGCCCCCTCGGCCGAGGATAGCGTCGGCGAGATCAGCGGGCTGACCTTTGGTTTTCAGGGCGAGGTCATGAACCTTCTGGACATCGCAAGCGTCAGCCGGGGTCGCGTTGACAACCCCGATCATATCTTGCGCCATAACGGGCAAGAAATTTTTACCATGGGTGTCTCCGGCCTGACGTCCGAAAACATCGTTAACGTCGGTCAACGTGTCGAAGCCGAACTTGAGACGTTGCAACCGTTGCTGCCCGTGGGTGTCACAATTGAACCGATCTATGAACAGCACCAGATCGTAGAGGAGTCCACGGGCGACTTTCTGATCTCGCTTGCTTTGTCAGTGGGTGTGGTGATCGCGGTTCTTGCCATTTTCATGGGGCCACGGGCCGCTGTGGTGGTTGGCGTGTCCTTACTGCTGACGGTGCTTGCAACGTTCTTTTTCATGTATCTCTTCGAGGTCAAGGTAGAGCGGATTAGCTTGGGCGCGTTGATCATCGCGATGGGGATGTTGGTCGATAATGCCATCGTTATTGCCGAAGGCATGCAACAAGAGATGCGCAAGGGGCGCTCGTCGACCGAGGCGGCGGATCTTGCGGCAAACAAGACCCAGATACCGCTGCTGGGCGCGACCGTGATCGGGGTCATGGCTTTTGCGGGGATCGGCCTGTCGCCTGACGCATCTGGGGAATTCATGTTCTCGCTGTTTGCGGTGATCACGATTTCGCTGATGTTGTCATGGCTAGTCGCGGTCACGATCACACCGCTGCTGGGGCATTATCTGTTCAAGATCGGCGGTCTGGATGCCGATGACAGTGGCTATGACGGACCGGTATTTCGCAGCTATGGGTGGCTGGTTCGCTGGGCGCTGAAACTGCGCTGGCTGGTGATTGCTGCGCTGATCGGGACGACCGTCGCCAGCGTCATTGCGTTTGGCAGTGTAAAGCAACAGTTCTTCCCCCCGGCCACGACACCACTGTTTTATCTGGAATACAAAGGCGTTCAGGGCACCGCGATCGCGACGACATCGCAGGACGTAAAAGTAGTAGAAGACTGGCTGGCAGAGCGCGACGACGTTGCAGCGGTAACGACAACCATTGGCCGTGGCCTAAGCCGGTTCATGCTGACCTACACGTCACCGGATTCCGACAGTTCATTCGCACAATTGGTGATCCGCGCAACCTCGGAAGAGCAAATCCCTGCCCTGCGCGCTGATCTGGACCAATTTGTCATCAACGCTCTACCCTGGGCCGAGCTTCAGTCGAAACGCATCATCTTTGGCCCGCCTGTCAGCTCAGACATCGCCGCGCGGTTTTCGGGGCCCGATGCTGACGTACTGCGCCGTCTTGCGGAACAGGCCAAGGAAATTCTGATCAACGCGACCCCAAACCTGCACACGGAATACGTGGATTGGTACGAACAAGAGCTTGTGACAAGGCCCCTTTATGCCGAAGATCGCGCGCAGGCGGCGGGCGTGTCGCGCGGTGATGTGGCAAATGCGATTGCACTGGCCACCAACGGGATAAATGCTGGCACCTACCGCGAGCGGGACCGGTTAATCGATATCATCGTGCGCACCCCGCGCGCCGAGACCGCGCGAGATGGTCAGATGCTGGATCAGCTTGTCTATTCGGCGGCCATTCAGGACTATCTTCCGCTTGACCAGTTGATTGACGGTTTCGAGGTTGTCACCCAAAACCCGGTGATCGAGCGGCGCAACCGCGTCCAGACCATTACGGTAAATGCCAATGTTATTGATGGTCTTACCCCGCCATCGGTCTTTCCCGAAGTCCGCTCGTTGATTGAGGCGATTGAACTGCCGCCGGGATATTTCATGGAATGGGGCGGAGAGTTTGAAAGCGCGGGCGACGCGCAGGAATCGCTGGGCAGCCAGATGCCGCTTAGCTTTGGGACAATGTTGCTGATCACGATCCTGCTGTTTGGCAAATTGCGTCAGACGGCTGTGATCTGGACAATTGTGCCCATGTCGATCATCGGCGTTTCTTTGGGGCTGCTTTCCACAGGTCTTGCGTTCAGCTTTACTGCGCTTTTGGGCCTGCTTGCGCTGTCGGGAATGCTCATCAAGAACGCGATTGTTCTGGTCGAAGAAATCGACGTGCAAAAAGCAGAAGGTCTGCCGCAGAAAGAGGCCATCGTGACCGCAAGCGTGTCGCGTCTGCGCCCCGTCATTCTGGCCGCTGGCACCACAATCCTTGGCATGGTGCCGTTGCTTACCGATGGGTTTTTTGCGGCAATGGCGGTCACCATCATGGCGGGCTTGGGCTTTGCATCGATCCTGACGCTGATCGGCGTGCCCGTGTTGTACCACACTTACCTGCGCAAAGAACGGCTGGCAGAAGCTAAAGCTGCCTAAAGCGGCTTTTTCGCGCTCGATCACCTACCCGTTCCCGACACGTCAAACGCGGGTGCGCTCAAATTCGGCTGCCTTACCGCATATCTGCAAAATTCGGACTCCGTGATTTGCAACTTATGGTGCTAGTCTGGCCACGAGCCTGCCGCGTGCAATGCCAAGCAGCCTTAAAATTTGTCACGTGCCACAGGATAAAAGCAGACCCTAACAGGGCATTCATTTCAAACTGGGAGGAACGATATGAACTTGAGACCTGATCCAACATTTCACGCTTCGCCAAAATTGGCGATGCAAGCACCTGTCGAAAACTTTGCCTTTACCGTGATGCTTAGCCCAGACGGGTCGCAGTCTGATGGCATCGCCGTTATTGACCTCAAGCCAGGTTCGGACACCTACGGCGAGATCGTGCACAAGGTCATTGTGCCCAATAAGGGCGACGAATTTCACCATTTTGGCTGGAACGCCTGCTCGTCCTCTTTATCGCCCCTGTCGGGACACGCATTTCTTGAGCGACGGTATCTGATCGTGCCCGGCATACGGTCGTCCCGTATCTATGTTATTGACGTCAAAGAACCGCTGAAAGCGCATATTCACAAGACCATCGAACCAGAAGAACTGTTTGCGAAAACCGGCTATTCGCGCCCCCACACAATCCATTGCGGACCCGAAGGTATTTACGTGTCTTGTCTGGGGGGTGGCGGCAAGGACGGGACTGACGGCCCTCCGGGTATCTTTATTATGGACTGCGAAACCTTCGAGATCATCGGCCAATACGAGATGGATCGCGGCAAGCAAGATAAGCACTATGATTTTTGGTGGAACCTGCCGCAAGATTACATGGTCAGCTCGGAATGGGGCCTGCCCCCACAGTTCGAAAATGGCATCGTCGCCGAAGATCTGCTGTCTAACAAATACGGTCACTCGATCCATTTTTGGGACCTTCGGGCGCGCAAGAATATCCAGACCATCGATCTAGGCGAGAACCATCAGATGGCGCTGGAAATCCGGCCTGCGCATGATCCCACAAAGTCCTACGGATTTTGCGGCGTCGTTGTCGACACCACCAACCTTCAGGGTGCGATCTTTACCTGGTGGCGCGATGATAATGGCGTGTGGCAAGCAAAGAAAACGATCACAATCGACCCGCGTCCCGAAGACCCCGCAAACCTGCCGCCGCTCTTGCAGGGTTTTGGCGCGGTGCCGCCCCTTGTGACCGATATCGACCTGAGCCTTGATGACAAATACCTGTACGTCGCATGTTGGGGTCTGGGCGAGATGCATCAATATGACGTCAGTGATCCGATGAACCCTGTACTGACCGGAAAGGTTGAATTGGGCGGGATCGCAAAGGGGCACAAGCATCCCAACGGCAAAGGCTTTGCCTATGGCCCCCAGATGGTCGAAATCAGCCGCGATGGCAAACGCGTCTATTGGACCAATTCGCTTTATTCGACATGGGATGATCAGTTCTATCCTGATGACGAAGGTGGGCAAATGGTCATGGCCGATGTCGGTGAAAACGGTGGGCTAACGCTGAACAAGGACTTCTACATCGATTTCCCCAAAGGCCTGCGGTCGCATCAGATCAGACTAGAGGGCGGAGATTGTTCCACTGATAGCTTTTGCTACCCGTCTGTCTAGATGATCTCTGAACTGACATCGGTGACGGCCCTTTGGGGGGCCGTCATTTTTTCTGGCCTCTACCATGGCATCAATCCGGGAATGGGTTGGCCGCTAGCAGTGTCTGCCGCCCTGATGGAGCGACGCCACAAAGCCTTGCCAAAGGCGCTGGCCTTGCTGGCTTTGGGGCACTTTCTGGCAATGATAGGCATATTGTTACCATTTTCCATGATGGTCATCTTGATCGACTGGCAAGTCGAGATCCGCATTGCTGCCGGCCTGTTGGTTGTTGCAATGGGCATCTACCTTCTGGTCAACCGTCGGCACCCGAAATTTCTGGCGCGCGTTCATCCTGCGCGGCTTGCCCTATGGTCGTTTTTAGCCGCGATGGCGCATGGTGCGGGGCTGATGTTGGTCCCGATCTATCTGGGCCTGTGCGCAGTCGGCATGGAAGATACCGGCCATCTGGCGGCCCAGACGTTGATGGGCAACAACATCGTAACCGCTTTCCTGGTCGCCCTTGTGCACACGGTTTCCATGACTTTCGCCGGAGGTGTCATCGCCGTCGTGATCTATGCTTGGCTGGGCCTGAAATTTCTGTCGCGCACATGGTTCAACCTTGATGTGGTATGGGCGGCAAGCCTTGTTCTGGTCGGGGCAATCGGGATTTATTCTGCCTACACCGGGCATTGACGCCGTCGCCCGCCGCATGTTTCCCCTGGTTATCCAGAGCGTTTCGCATAGGTGCTGCAGTTTTAGTCGGACGATCGGTTTCGGGCGTAATCGCGGGGTTAAATGTGTTTCTATGAAAACGAGGGGTCTGCAATTTCCCCCCAATAAACGCAATCCCGCTGCAACAAGTCCAAGTTTCCCCTCCCTCAACCAACATGATTGATCGAAATCCGGTGCCATGCTAACTGGGCAAATGTTGAATGGTGCCGGGGGTTTGTGGCAAATGAAAATCTTTCCAAAATCTCCCCTGAGTATTACCAAGACCGGCGACGATTCACCGGCCTCCTCTATTCTTGGGTATGTATGGCGGATGAGCGGATGGCATCAGGTAATTGCCTGTTTGGCGGCTGTTTTGCTGACGCTTTTGAACCTCGTACCACTGGAACTGCAACGCCGGATCGTGAACGAGGTCGTCGAGACGCAAGACCTGAACCAGCTTTATTGGTTCGGCGGCATTTATATTGGCGTCGTCTTGATGCATCAAGCGGTCAAGTTTTCGCTGCGGATCTATCAAGGGTGGCTGACCGAAAGCACCAACCTTTACACGCGCACCCATCTGATCGAGCTATACGCAGGTGGGATCGAAACCGAAGATGATAACAATGGCGGCAGAACGGTTTCTATTGTTGGGTCCGAGGTTGAAAAGCTTGGCGGGTTCGTCGGCGAGGCCATCTCGCAAGCCTGTGCGAACGTATCGATGCTGCTTGGTGTCTTGACCTATATGCTGGTCATTGAACCGATGATTGCCCTTTTTGCGCTTGCTGTCTTGCTGCCACAGATCATTCTTACCCCGGTGATCCAGCGCCGACTGAACGATTTGGTCGAAATCCGTATCGGTTTCATGCGCGACATGGGTGACGAAATTTCCGAAATGGACGAAGAGACCAGCAAGCACAGTCTCTCTGTTGTAAAGGATATCTACAAAAACCGGATCAAATTTATCATTCTCAAATTTTTCATGAAGTCCCTTCTGAACCTGTTGAATTCGCTTGGGCCGATCAGCGTCCTGATATTCGGCGGCTATATGGTCATGAAAGGCGAAACGCAGGTCGGTGTGATCGTGGCGTTTTTGTCAGGCTTCGAACGGCTGTCCTCTCCGGTCAGGGAATTGATCGGGTTTTACCGCGTCGCAGCTCAGGCGTCTGTCCAGCATCGGCTGATCGCAAAATGGATGTCAAAACGCTAGATTTGACGATCCGTTTTAGCAAGGTCAGATAGATCACGCTGGCTTTTGGGCCAATTGCCACTTGATGCGCGCGAACCCCATTTGAAGCGCAAGGCCCACAAACACAAAGGCCATGTCGAAAACCCACGGATCATAGATCAATGCTGCTTTGATCGATTGGCCAAGGATCGACAACACTGTGCCAAGGGCAAAACAGGCCAAACCAAACCGCCCCATCAGCTCGATCGGCCAGACCCAGCGACTGGCCGACAGGCGCATGACCCAAGCTTGCGTAGACAAAAAGTAAACCAAAGCCAGAATGTGCAGCAATCGCGGTGCTGCCAGAAAGGTTTTATCGAAATCCGTGATATAAAATGGAAAACCGTGGTCGCACAAAAACGCCAGCCCGGACCGGCCCAAATCTTGGACGACGCCGATCTTCATCCATGCCAGAACAAAGATCAAAAACGCCAATGATCCCCATCTGGCCCAAGCGACATTCGGCACCAACCTCTGCCCAGACTTCAGGCGCATCCCCGCCGCAAGACCAATCGCGAACAGCAACTGCCATGCGAAGGGATTGAAAAACCAGCCCCCCTCATTTGGAAAAGCGGGCACGTTCAACCGCGTCTCGCCAGTGACAATCCACAACAGCACCGAAAGCACCAACATCAGCCAAACACTGCGATGCGCGATCAGGATCATCACAGGCGTCATCAGCAACAATGCTGCATACATCGGCAGAATATTCAGATAGCCAAACTGGTGCCCCAAAGTTGCAATCCCGATCGTCGCTTGCACCGGGGCGGCGATCCAGTGATCGACGTTGTTTGACACCCACATCGTTTCGGCACCAAACCAATAGGCGGCCCCCATCATAATCGCCAAACTGATCATGCTGATTACCAGATGCACCGAATAAAGGGGCCACGCTCGCCCCCAACACTTGGCAACGGCGCGCCATAGCGGCAGGCGCACAAAGGCCATCGGATACGCCAGACCGGCCGCCATTCCTGACATAAAGACAAAGCCTTCGGCGGCATCCGAAAAGCCAAAATTGCGGTTTGTCAGCGCTTCAAGCGGGTTGCCGGGAACGTGGTTGATAAAAATCATCACCAGCGCCAAACCGCGAAAAAAATCCAAACGAGGATCGCGGCCGGAAAGGCCCGATGGCGTTAAGTTTTGAGGCATATCAGGCTGTCAATTTCGCCACAGGAGCATCCGTGGTAACCAAATTTTGGGACCACTGCGCCACGATCCGGTGATGATCCGCAATAACAGCGGGGGTGGAGGATTCTTCTGGTGTTAAAAACACGGGTCGATTTGACGGCAACGATGTGGCCCAGATTACGAGCGGGGCAATCACAAGTGGCACGCTGATCGGCAAAACCCAAAGCATCAGATTGGGGGCAAACATCTGGGTGACAACGATCACGGCAATGCCCCAAATCTGAATCCACCATCCGGCAAAAAACGCCTCTGGTAGGGTCAACCGACCATCGCCGCGGGTTTGTGCGGGCCAGCCGCCATCACGCCCCATCAATACTTGCACCACAGCGCGGGTTTGCCACATCAACATTATCGGAGCGTTGATCGACGACATCACCAATTCGCGCACCATCCCGCGCAGGGCGATCCAGGTGCCGCCGAATTGCGAAACGCGCCCCCGCAGCGCCGCGTCCACCAAGATCAAAACCTTGGGAAAGACCAACAGACCGAACACGCCCACCGCGACGCCAACCGCTTTCGAGGTTTGATCAGACGGAAAAACGGGAAACAGTTGGAACGGTTCGGGAAAGAAATCAGTCTCGGGGGCAGTGGCTGTTGCGTAAAGGTTTGAGGCCAGAAACATCATCCAAAAAAGTGGGGCAATATAGCTTAGTATGCCTTGGAAGAATACAAATCGTGACCACGCTTTCAGACCCGGTGCCGATATTACACGAACATGTTGCAGGTTTCCCTGACACCAACGTCGGTCGCGTTTGGCAAAGTCGATCATATTTTCGGGCCCTTCTTCAAAGGATCCCTCAATATCTGGATCGACGCGCACGGACCATCCTGCGCGCGCCAAAAGGGCGGCTTCGACGTAATCATGGCTCAGGATGTGACCGCCGAAGGGCGGCGGACCTGAAAGCTCTGGCAGCGCGCAGCTTTCGGCAAATGCACGCACACGGATCAGCGCGTTATGCCCCCAAAACGGGCCTGCGACCCCCTGCATTGCAGCCTGTCCTTGGGCAAAAACAGGCGAATAGAACCCTGCTGCAAATTGCATTGCGCGACCGAACCGCGATTGTGCGCCGGTAACGCGCGGCAGCGTTTGCAGCAAACCCAATTTCGGATCGGCTTGCATCCGGCGCACAAGCTCTGCAATGGTGGTGCCGTCCATCAAACTGTCGGCATCCAAGATCAGCGCAAAGTCGTAGTTTGCCCCAGCCGTCTCGAAAAAATCCTGAATATTACCTGCTTTGCGTCCCGTATTCAGGCGGCGGCGGCGGTAGAAAAACCGGGGCGGCAAACCTTGGGCCTTACGCAAGTCCTGTGCGCGGTCATCCCATAAATGGACGAACCAGTCTTCCTCGACCGCGCCCAATTGATCGTCTTGTGTGTCAGAAAGAATAGCGAAATCAAAATGTTCCGTCAGGCCCAGACGCCCAATCCCGTCATCCATCGCTGCCACGCGGGCAAAAACCACCGCTGGGTCTTCATTGTAGACAGGCATCAAGATTGCAGTGCGGGTGGTGATCGGGGTTGCAAGCGGCGCAGGCGCTTTTCGCGAAGCGATTAGCCCCTCGATTGCCTGCATCGCCCCCCAAGCCAACCAGAACGTGGTTACAAATACCAAAGCGGCACGAACACCGTCGACCATCTGATATCCATCAGCGGCACCAAATTGCAAGAAAAGCGCTGCGGCCCCCGCGCCCAATCCGACGCTTACCAAAATGGCAAATGCCCGCGCCGATGACACGTTGAATAGGGCCGTTCTGGTTGTCATTTTTCTAGCGGCCACGCGCCGTTGGGCCAAAACCCTGAGCCATCAGCACATACAAACGCCGGGCACCGTGCAGCACAGTGTCTGCAATCGGCTTGTGGGACGTCTCGATAACTTGTCTTGGCATGATAAACGGTGCATCGGGCAAAGCCCCGTCACGCATGATCGCTGCTTTTCGGCCGTCAAACCCACGTTTGTCAGCGGAATCCACAGCAGAATTCGGAAGTGTCATTTGCGCATCCATTGATAAATCCATGTCTCGGTCAGCTTCCGATTGAAACCTGCGACATGCGCAACAAGTTCCACAAGTTTTTCATTTTCACCGTCAACATCAATGACCAAGCGCCAAATCGTTGTGTTTTCCACCTTTGACAGTGCAATATGTTCAACTTTTCCAGCAGACAGGGTGACCACGGGCTCCATCTCGGCGTCGGCAGAAAGGCGCGCCATCAAGCCGCCCTCGAAGTCGATGACAAACTTGCGCAGGGTTTGCTTGCCCTCAGACACGCCAGATGTTCCGCCTTGGCCCGCCAATGTGCTGACGATCCAAGCGCGATCCCCATCCCGGTCTGTGCCCAGCGCACCCCACCTTAGGCGGTAAGCATAGTCGCGGCTTTCACCTGCAAGCGGTTTTTCGGCGGGCACCCAAAAGCTTACGATGTTGTCGTTCCCTTCGAGATCGGACGGGATTTCGACCAAGCGAACCGCGCCCTCGCCCCATTCTCCCTGTGGTTCAATCAATACCGAGGGACGGTCATGATAATGCGCGCCAGCGTCCTGATAGTCGACAAAGTTGCGGTCCCGCTGGATCAAGCCAAAGGATTTCAGATTTGGCTCGTTTAGATAGGTGCTGGCAAGACGCGGCGGATTGTTCAGCGGGCGCCATAGAACATCCCCATCTGTGCGCATCACCATTAACGCGTTGCTGTCATGAACCTGCGGGCGGTAATCATCGAAACTATGGCTGTTCTTTTCGTCGAACAGGAACATTGACGTCAACGCGGCAACACCCAGTTGTTCAACGTCTTGGCGGAAATGCAATTTCGCTGTTACGTCGATGGTTGTTTCAGCACCCGGCCGAATGACAAAGCGGTACGCACCGGTGCAAGACGGGCTATCTAGTGCTGCGTATAAAATGGCGTCTTCTTGACCGGCCTTGGGACGCTCTAGCCAGAATTCGGTAAAACGCGGGAATTCCTCTTCACCACCAAGACCTGTGTTGATCGCAAGGCCCCGTGCGGACAGGCCATAACTATTGCCGCGCGCCAAAGCCCGGAAATAGGACGCGCCGACAAATGAGATCATCTCGTCAAAAAGATCGGCCCGGTTCAGCGTTGTATTCAGGCGAAACCCAGCCACTCCGGGCAGTTCGGTATGGTCAGGCACGCGGGATGCGAGGTCGTCGTAATACAGGAAATCATCGGTCGAAAAAACCATCGGGGTTTGCACGCCGTCGACGACTTCGTGGATGGCGACCGTCTGTTTGTAAAGCCAGCCGGGATGGAACGCATGCAGCCGGAACAAGCTGCCATCACCGTCCCACCGGGCGCGTTGGGGATCAAACTGGATCTTGCGATAGCTGTCATAGTCAAGATCGGCAATCACTTCCGGCGCATCGTTTGGTGCAACATAATCGACTTGCGCAGCCTCGATCATTCTTGCGTCAAGCCATTCAAACGAAAATGGCTGAGGGCCAGCAATAGCGGGCATTGCGCCCTCCGCGTCGTCAACATCCGTTGCCACAGCAGTATCAGGCAAAGCCGTTTCCTGCGCGAGCGCACCACGCGCGAACGCCACCACCGCCACAGAACTGGCAAGTGCTCCAAGCACCGTGCGACGGTCAAGTCGGGACATGCCGTTTGGTGGGTAATAGTTATTTTTAGTCATTGGAACCAATTGCTTATTATCAGAATGATACCGAATCTCTCCGCGATTCCTTCGCAGGTGGGATTTAAATCATCACCTATGTCCTGTTTCGCTGCACCGCCACATGAATATGCTGAATGTCCTCGCAGCAGGCGATATTTCGCAAGCTCAGCATAGATAAAGCGGCGAATTTTTTCGCAGTTGATCTAATTTTTTGCAGAATTCACAAACAAGACGTATCTCAACCCAAGATTGCCTCGCAGTCATTTAACTGTGGTTTCAGGTCGATCTTTACAACCCCGCACAAGCGGCACGCGAGAAACTGACGTTCTGCGTTAAGCCGCTGCTGCGATCACCGCGGCTTCGTGCCTTGTCAGACTTGGGCGCGCCAATTTGCCATATCCAATCGGATTATCCCGCAGGCTTGGGAAAAGGTGAAACAGCTCTTCGCGAGCAGGATCGGCCAGACCACCGATGCTTTCGGCACCCGGATAGTAGCTTTCACTTTTGGCACCCTGTGCAATCACAACTTCATGCCGATCAAACAGCATGTGGAAATATGTGACCTCACCGCCTTTTTCAACAGTGATGTCAGAACCATTCACAAGATGCTTTGCAGCTGCGAATGCTTCTTGCTCGCCCGTCATCAACGTGGCGCGATAACTGCTTTCAACCATCCTGTGCTGCTGGGATACCCACAGATCACGCGTGTTACCAAACATCGACCCTGCTGCAAAACGAACCGGCGCCAGACGCCCTTTTGCCGGCACGGTCTTTTGTCCCAGCCAACGGATTTCTTGAATGCCGTGATCCACGGTGACGACAAGATCACCTGCTTTGAGGGTTTCGATAGCACGTTCGCCGAACGGTGTCAGGATGCGCGTACCTGACACAAAACAGAACGTCAGGTTTTCGATTTCCGAAAACGTCAAAAGTGAGCCGTCTTTCAGCAACACGGTACCGGACAGACCGCCTGCTTCGTCATCAAAATTTGTGAAGTTGATGGTCGACATGTCGACCAAGCCGCTGGTTTTCAAATTCAGCGTGTCGCCATTTATTTCGCCACCCTCGCCACCGACGATGGTGATGGGGCCAGGCCCATCACCAACGAGGTCTTCAAGGATAAAGGTATCATCGCCCTCGCCGCCAGTGACACTGTCGCCGCTCGATACTGATATCGTGTCATTACCGGCACCGCCGTCAACAATATCAGACCCGATACCGCCCGTAATGACGTCGTTGCCGCCGCCACCGTTAATGGAATCGTTGCCAGCACCACCGTCAATCGTGTCGTTGCCCGATGTTTGCTGGAAATCGGTGTCAAAGCGGAATTGCGACAGGTTTTGAAGCGTTGTGTCAAACGTCGATGGGTCCGCAGTGCCAAGCGTTATCGATTGGATCGGCGCCGCTTCCATCGCGGTAACGTCTGCACCGGCTTGAAATTCAGGGGCAAGGAAAAGGTCACCGTCTGTTGTTTGGAAAACAACAGCCGAGATCGTCGCGGTCGTGCCATCCTCGTAGGTCAAAATCGTATTATTGTAGACCACAAGGGAATCTACGGTTTTTGCTTCGCCGTTGACAAAGAAAACGTCTGCGGCCGCGTTTCCACCCGCAGTACTGTTGGAGGTCAAAGCGCCACTCGAGGTCGCGGTTGGAAGGTCTACCTGTACCAAATTCTGCGAGGAGGGTTCAGAGGCGGATCCGTATACGTTGCCCTCGATCGTCGCAGCGCCTTCGACGGGTGCGTTATTTTCGGTAGTGTCAATATCGGCCGCGCCGCGTTCCAGCAGAATGGCTGTCCAGTTATTTGTCGCCGTACCTGTTCCGTTAACGGACCCGTCACCTTCGATAACATCATTTCCGGCACCGCCGTCGATGAAATCATTGCCGGCGCCACCCGTGACCTGGTCGGCCCCGTCGCCGGCATTAATGGTATCATCGCCGGCGCTCATCGTGATCGTGTCGTTACCTGCGCCGGCACTAACCCAAATACTATCCGTTCCAGCCGCGACAGCGTCTACAACGTCGGCTTGGTTTGTCAGGATGTAGTTTTCGATTTCCGAAAATCTTGCAACGGATGAACCACTGGTGATGGTGCCGTCTTCTGCGCTCACAAGGTTCAGTGTGACACCCGATGTAAGGCCGCTGGCGTCTATCGTATCGCCTGCGGTTTCACCGGTCGCGCGGCCGTCAATTGTATCGTTACCGAAGGTGCCCGTTAAAAGAAAAGTATCGTCACCGGAACCGCCAACGATCGAATCCGCACCAGCAGACCCGTTGATGGTGTCATTTCCGTCACCACCCTGGATCGTATCGTTTCCTGTGGTGATCTTGTCACCATTGGCGTCTGTATATCCAAGCACCATGTTGTCGTTACCGGCGGTGCCGTCGACGACGCCATTGACGACTACGGGTACAAATGTGTTCACCGTGCCGGTGTTAACGTTCGCTGGCATATTGCCGGTGTTGGGAACAAAGTATGTGAAGCCATCAGTGCCGGTATAGAACGAGCCCTGTTCCGTCCCGGAAGAGCCGAACAGAAGAAGCGTCGTATCAGTCCAGTTAACAGATCCGGTACCAAGGGTGTTCGAAATATCAAAATTGAACAGGTCGTTCCCAAGCAAAGGCCCGTTCACCAGGGTATCGCCCGAGTTTACAACGCCATTCCCGCCAAGGTTTACTCTATAACCCGTTGCCATCGTACTGCTCTCCACTTTGGTCGAAAAACCCGCAAGGGGACGAATTCGATTCGTTTGGTTTATTGCTTATTGTCCATAGAAACCATTAAAATGTGTCGATATCCGGGCATTACCCAAGATAAAATAACAATTACAACTTGAGATAAGAGGACTGGTTACCCCGAGCAGCCATTCCGCCCACCGGTGCCAAGAAACCTCAAACGATGAACGACCGCATTTTGTTTGTCGCACATCCGGCAGGTGCTTACCGTGAAAGCTGTACTCGGTTATAGAAGATATAGTTTTCATCGGGACAAAGTATCAGATCAGCCATTGACCCTGCATTTTCACATCAGCACCAATTCAAGGCGGGAAAACAGTTCTTCTTGGGGGGAAACGCCGTTCGTCGAAGGCTTGTCACGTGCGTTGGTCAGGCAAGGTGTGCAAGCGACCTTGTTTTTCAGAGGCGAAGAACCTGCCCTATCCGTAAACGAAAACGTCGTATTGCGGATAGTCGGCCCACATCTTGACGAACCCGTCGCAGGTCTCCCGAACCTTCTTTGGATCATTAATCCGCTCAACTTTCTTATCACACGGTTGATCCAGCGGTATCAGGCAGTTTTTTGCGCCTCGCATATTCTCGCTCATCAGCTGGGCCAAGCGGACATCAATGCGGCCTTCCTGCTTCAAGCAACCGAGATCGAGTGGTTTCATCCCGACAAGCGGCCCCCAGAGGCACAGCCCATTCCGATCCTGTTTGTAGGTGCCCATGCCGAACGCGCGCGCCGTCAAACGGTTCTGGATGCCATTGACGCCGGGTTTGAGGTCGAGGTTTGGGGCCCCGGATGGGACGGCATCATTCCCGAGCGGATGTGGCATGGAAAGCATCTTAGCTATGATGATCTGGCGGCCAAATATGCCTGTGCCGATATTATTTTGAACGCACATATGAACGGGATGGCCAAGCAAGGGATCATGAACAATCGCAGCTTTGACGGAATTGCGTCGGGTGCAATTGTGATCTCTGACAAGGTCGCAGGGTTCGAGGACTTGGGCCTACCCGAACTGGTCCAGGTCACTTCAAAGGCCGAGTTGGAGGAGGCTTTAAACCAAGCGCTTGGCGCAGGGTCACCAGACGGCGAGACGCGTTTGGCGCGGCATCAAAAGATGGTCGAACATCACAGTTTTGACGCAACGGCGGGACAGCTTGTCAAAGCGGCTCAGGCTGTGCTGCAATCGGGTAAAACCGCCTCGCCGGTATTCAGCCCAAGACCGGGTGGAAAGCCCGTGAACCTGCGTCTTGGCCCCCTAAATAGCATTGCACCGACGCAGCATGATGCCATGCAGATCGCCGCCGCCGAGATTCTGGCTATTTCATCGGCGCTTGAGGTGCCCGGATCATTGGTGCTTCCACGCCAAGAACCACAATCGGAACCCGGAATAATTCATCCGCTTATGGCGGATCTGCGTGAAATGCAGGCCATTTCGTTGGTGCCCGATCAAAGGGAGCTGGCCAATGCCCTGACAACTCCGGTGACCCATGCGCGCCGGGTGGATGATGCGTTCAAGTCAGAAGTATTCAGTGGTCTGCTGGCAAAAACATCGAACCGCGATACCTACCTTCAGCGGATTATGACGAACACACCCGTCTGGTTGAACAGCGAAGGTGAATTTGATCGCGAACTTCAAAAACGACATGTGTGCCTTTCGCCGCGCAAGCATAGCGTCAAGATTGATCGACCCATTGGCGTATTTTTACACCTCTATTATGATGAGCTGGCAGGTGCCTTTGCCGAACGGCTGGCCCTGATCGACGCGCCTGTGCATCTGTATATTTCTACCGATACAAGCGAAAAGGCTGACAGACTTCGGGCTGCATTCCCAAATGCGGACATCCGGATCATGCCCAACCGGGGGCGCGACATTTACCCGAAGTTTTACGGGTTTCGCGATGCGTACCCGAACCACGATATTGTCCTGCATCTTCATGGCAAGAAATCAGCACATTTTAGCAAGCTTGACCAATGGCTGGCTCACATCCTTGATTGTCTTTTGCCATCGGGCGAAGAGATTAACAGGCTTTTGTCATACTTCCAAAACATCCCGAGCCTTGGAATGGTGGCACCCGTCCCGTTTCAGAATGTCTTGCCAGCCGCGCATTGGGGAACAAACTTTGCCATCGCCCGAGAGCTGGCGCATCGCCTTGATCTGCAAGACCCGCTGCCTGACGACAGCCATCTGCGGTTTCCCGTGGGCTCCATGTTTTGGGCACGGGTCAAGGCGGTCCAGCCGCTTGTCGATCTTGCGCTGGAACCCGGCCACTTTCCCCCCGAAGCTGGCCAGGTGGACGGCACGCTTTCGCATGCGATCGAGCGGATGGCAGGTGTAGTGACTGTCGCATCGGGACATCGCATTCTGTCTGTTTCGGGCAAAAATGTCGATCTATACAAGAAGTACCAATATCGATTTAAAAACAACGGGGACCTCAGAGTGGCATTAGAGAACGGTACATTTGATGGGTGATCCACGCATCGTCACCGTTGGCCGCCCGATCCTGCCAGATCTGGATCTGATGAAAGACCTGATGGCCGAGGCCGTTGCCGCAAATTGGCTAAGCAACTTCGGCTCTTTGCATAACCGGTTGGAACGACAACTGGCCCCGATGGTGGGCACAGGGTCGACGCAACTTGTGTCGTCGGGCACCATGGCGCTGATGGTTGCACTGAAGCTTGGCAATCTTACGGACGGTGCCGAGGTGATTACCTCGCCGCTTAGTTTCGCAGCAACAGTGCAGGCGATCACATGGTGCGGGTACAAACCCGTCTTTGCCGATGTCGATCCTGTGACATTGACGCTGTGCCCGGATGCCGTTCGCGCAGCGATCACGCCACGCACGGCAGCTATTTTGCCCGTGCATTTCGTCGGCGTGCCCTGCGATGTCGATGCCTTGTCGCAGATCGCAAAGGATCATGGTTTGTGGCTGGCGTTTGACGCCGCGCATGCCTTCATGCTTGAGCTAAAGGGACGTCCGATTTCCTCATGGGGGGACGTCTCTGCTTTTTCATTGCATGCCACGAAACTGATGCACACGGGCGAAGGCGGTGCTGTGGTGTTCCCCGGAACCCATGATCCGCAATCCGCCCGTATGCGCAATTTCGGGATGCAGGATGGGCGCATGACAGGCCCCGGCACCAATGCCAAACTGTCCGAAGCGCAAGCCGCCGTCGGATTGGCCGTGCTTCCTAAACTTGACGTAGAAATAGAGCAACGACAGAAATTGCGACGACTGTATGATGACGCGCTACAGGGCATTGCAGGGATCAGACGGCATGACAGCCGCCCTCAGGCCAGCGACAGCCTGCTTTATTACCCCCTGCGCATGCCCCCCGCAGTGCAGCAGCGCGTGTTCATGGCCTTGGCACAGGAACGTATTTTTGCGCGCGACCATTTTGCGCTGCTGTGTGGGCAGGGAACCTATTTGCCTGACGCGCAGATCGTGACCACAAAAAATACCGCCCAAGCCCCCATCGCGGGGCCTGAGTTGCTATGCCTGCCCTTCCACGGCGGTGTCACCGCCGAGGATGTGGCGCGCATTGCAGATATCATCGGAAAGAACAGCATATGAAATCGACGACCGACCTACGCGAGATTGTGGTTTTTGGGGCCAGAGGTCATACCCTTTTGATGCTGCGCGGGATGGAACATTTCTGGCAAGGGCGCGTCCGGATCCTTGCCCTGATTGACGACATCGAAAACGGCTTCATGCATGATACGCTTGGTGTGCCGGTCATATCATCGGCTGAAAGACTTTTGGCATATCCCGATATTCCGGTTTTGGTCACACCGGGCAGCACGACCCTGCGCGCAAAGGTCACCGCGCAACTTGTTGCAGAGGGTGCGACCCTCGCCACTTCGGCTTGCCCCGGTCAGACCCATGTAGATCCTTCGGCTATTTACGACCCCGGCTGCTTTGTCGCGCATAATACCCGGATCGGGCCAGCCGTTCACATTGGCCAAGGTGCGCAAGTCTTATCTGCCTTGGTCGCCCATGATGTCGTCGTCGGTGCTTTTAGCAATCTTAACGTCGATAGCAGCGTTTTGGGCCATGTCGTTATCGGCGAGCACGTCAATATTGCGCCCAACGCAATCATTGGGAATGGCAGCGCGAAACGCCCTTTGCGGATCGGTTCGGGTGCGGTGATCGGGGTTGGTGCCGTTGTCACACATGATGTGCCAGAAAACGCCCAGATGATCGGCAACCCGGCGATACCTGTCGATAAATGGCGCAAGCTTTATCGCTGGCTTAACGATCCGTCACAGCCTTGAGCACCTGAGCGCCGTACACATCAAACACCGCCCCTTCTGCAACGGTGCGGCGCAGGCTTCGGCGGTACTGCGCGGTTTGGTTCAGCGCATCTACCGCAGCGGCTACGAATGCAGCCTTGTCTCCCTCGGGCACGAAAGCACCAACAACTTCAGCCACCCCGATCAGGCCAATATCGGCTGCATATCCGACAAAAGGCGTACCCATTTGCGCGGCATGGACGACCGTCGCAGGCCCCGGATCTTGCCGGGATGTCAGCAGATAAACGCTTGCGTTCAGATACCACGCCGCAGCATCCGTCACAAAACCCGGCAAGATCAGATCCAAGCCTTGCGCCAGTGCGGCATCCGCCAGATTCTGTGCCCAAGGGTCCAGCGTTCCCAGCCAGACAAAGCGGGCATCGGCGTGCAGCGCAACAATAGCGTTGGCTGCGTCTAGGAACAGATCAAATCCCTTGCGATGATCCCCATGGCCTGCCCCGATAAAGGTCGGCGCGCCGCGTAACCGCCCCCCCAGCCGCCGCCGCACCGCACGAATGCCCGATCGTGAGACGGCAGGCCGCGTGATGCCCGGACGCAGGACAGGCAGACGGCCCAGCTCAGCCTCAAAGGCGTCCACGATACGGGGCATCGAAACCGCAAGCCTCACACCTGCATCTTGGGCTGTTTGCAGCGTCTCGATAAAACCGGTGTCGCGCAGATATTGCGGCATCTCGTGGATCAACAGCAGACACCGCCGCCCGCCCTGCGCAAGCGCACGCCCCAACCCCGCGACAGTAGCCGTATTCAGGATTGCCGGCGTATCCACGGGCAAAGCATCAGCGATGCCTTCGATGGTCCACCCCTCGTCTATGATCGCAACGGGACCACGGGTTTGAAACTCTTGCAAAAGCGGGCCTGCGCGCAGCAACAAAAACACAGGCTGCCACCGCTGCGATTGAACAAAGTCGGCCAGATCCAACGTCAGGATCGGCACCCCGGCCTTTTGTGCGTCATGAACAACAAACACCAAAGGCCGCGTCAAACCCTTGGTCAAACCAGCCATCCGCTCCTTGGATATTTGGCGCGGAAACGGCTTTGGTTTGGGTCTAAATCCCAGTCGCTTCCCCTCCGTTATGTAATGTCGGAGCGGATACCCTTCCCCGATTGGAAGGTAGCACTTGGCATAAAACCCCGCATCAAAGCCAACCGAGGGGCGCCGTCTTTCGCCATCCCCGTGCCTGACAAAATGCAAGACGGCCTCGGCCCCAAGACCTGCAAGATCAGGATGCATTGACCGGTAATAAACTGGATCAATCAGCGGATGCGGCTGAACTGTCCCCTCCCCCGCTGCCAAACGCAAAAGAAAATCTTCCAAGGCGGTTTGCGCGCCCGATGCACGCCAGTCAGGATAGCGAGACTTATAAAAACTGGTCGAAAAATAAGGGCCGGGATCAAGCCCTAGTCCATCGCCATGTGACACGAAATGATCCAACCCTTCTGATCCAGAACCAGCCTGTTGATACCGGTAGAATTGCGCATCGAAAAAGTGCGAAAATGGGTCGTCTTCGGTCACCTGGGTCTCCAGATATTATGGGGTGATGCTGTCCGGACTATGGGGTCTGCCCCAATCCAAAAACCCGATGATTTAAGGGACAGGCGACCTTTCAGGAATCGTGTAACGCTATCTTTCAGACAGATCACCTTGCTTATTCATCGCTGCGTCTTGCGCCGCCTCGATCTTTCCCAAATGGATTTTCTGATACCACTGCGTCATTTTCGTGACCATCGTCTGGGATAGTTTTTGGCTGTTGCCCGCCAACATAATCCGGCTGAACAACTGGTATTCTGTTTCCCGCTCAATAAGCCGTAGGAATTCCGCATGATGCCAGTTTACCGCCTGCACATGCCAATCGGCAAGCTGCGGGATGGCCCACAGTTCCTTGTATTTTGCCACCGTCGCTGGGCGCATTTTTTGGATCGACGTGTTTTCAACCGTGTTGAAATTCCGGTCGACCCAATAGGACAGGTCAATCTCTTTGTGCGAGCGGTTCGGCAGGCCGCGGGCCCGCTTGAGCAGAAAACTCTCTGCTGATCTTAGTGAATAGTGGTTGCATTCGACCAATCCGCGACCGTTCGGCAGCCCATAAAGCGAAAGCCTTTGAGGGTTTTGGGCGAAAATATCCGGCATGACGGCACCTGACCCGTTGACCCAAACGGGAAGCCCGACCTTCGCGGCAGATTTCTGCTTGGGCCGGTGTACGCCAAATTGATTAAAGCGCCCGTTTGTTCGGATCAGCGATTTAAAGAAGGTCGTTTCAATCGGGTACCCGCAATCATCGGACATCGAGAATGTGAACTGTTCTGTTGTCGGTTTATCTTCGGACAAAGCAAGATGGTTATTCCCGAAAAGCCGCCAAGGCATCAAGACGCCTTCCGCATTTGCAGGCACGGCACCTATCAGCGATTGTAGCGTTCCATTTCCAGCATGAATGTTAATATACTCATCAAGATCACAGACCACCGCCCAGTCACATGATTTTCGCAAAGGATGTTTCCACGCAGCCTTGAGCGCCTGCCACTGCGGGCTTGTTTCATCTGCGCAGGTTTGTGGAATATGCTCTATCACGCCCGAGCGGTGCAAACAGTCCAACATCTGGGTCGTTCCATCCTCGCAGTCGTTTGAGAATATCAGAAAATCGGTCACCCCCGCGCCCATAAGATGGGCGATCCACTCAAGCAAGAATGGCGCTTCGTTCCGGACAGACGTGATGCACAAAATACGCATGGTGCGGGTAATTTCTAACTTGGCCAGTTGCGGTGGCATCTTGGGCGCTGCCGTCGCAGAGTGCAATATGCGAGGCGGTGCTCGTCCGTCAGGTATGTGGCAAAGGATGGTTTGGAATAAAGAGAATTGCGTGCCTGATAGTCATTAGAAAATGCAGGCGGATTTGGTACGCATAGAAATCATCAAACCATGTGCATCGACTGAAACGACCCTATGCGGCTCTGAAAACCTTCCAAGTCGCCCCAAAGGCCGCGACAAGACAAAAAACGGATAAATAAATGTGGATTTTTCAACCCGGTATTCGAGAAAAGGTATCAGAACTAGCTTGGGCATCGACAGATAATCCTTGCAGGACAGCCTTTCTTTTGGCGCTGGAAGCCGACCTTGATCTTCAGGACGCCGCTGACCTGAAATCCTCGCAACTTGAGCTTTCCACGCGGACTTTGCGGATCAAGCGCGCAAATGGGGGCAACCATGCGACGGTACTTTCTAAAAACCTGACGGACGCGCTTGCCACCCGGCTTGCCGACGACGCTGACCAAGCGCTTTTGCCGGTTCTCAACGATCCCGAAGGAATGGCCCGGTTTTTGAAATTTGCCGAAAGCCTGCTGGCTCAGGCAGGGTCAAGTGAGATGCCTTACTTTGATGCAGAGCAACCAAGCGATACCGAAACAGGCATGACGCGTAATTGTTTTGACCCTTGGCAATACCTTGAGATCAGTTCGGATGGCGCGCATAAACCTTGCTGCCGTTTTGAAAAATGGGCGAAATCAGATATAGATAAAATATCGCGGGATGAACCGTCATTCAGGTCTCTGCGAGAGAAACTGATCAGCGGGAAACTTAGCCCGACCTGCAAGTCTTGTTCGATCCGCAAAAAAATATCGGTTCAGGAATTTAACGAAAAGTTGCGGAAAAAAGCGGAGCAAAAGAAGGCAGACGACCTTCATGCGCCCTGGAAATTGAAGGAATTGCGGATCGACATCAACGAAGCCTGCAATCTGCGCTGTAGCTATTGCCCCGTCTCGATGCCCGGCTACGACGGACAACCGATGAGCGCAGATATCCTTGAGAAAGTGTTGAGCCTTGCGCTTTTGACCCCCAAGGGCGTCAAACTTCATATCAACGGCCATGGCGAGACGACCTTTCACCCAAGCTGGGTGCCGTTTTGCCGGTCACTCGTTGACCAAGGCAAACGCCCGCTCATCATCACCAACCTCGCAAAGAACTACAGCGATGAAGAGATTGATTTGCTGTCATATTTTTCGGTCGTTCAGGTCAGTCTGGACAGTGCCGATGAGGGGATGATGCAGAAAATTCGCAAACCGGCTCGCGTGGGCAAAATCTTTGAGGATATTGCCCGGATAAGGGCAGCGGCGATTCATGACGGGCGGAGGCCGCCAGTAATGAGCTTGAGTGTCGGGATCTATGATCCGTCAATCTGGGCGCTGTCAGATTTCGTGGATCGGATCGTTTCGATGCGCATGAACGAAGTAACGTTTTGGAACCTTGTAAAATACGAACATGACAAGCTGACCCGCCCCCTGCGTGATCTTTCTGCGCAAGATGCTGATAGGGCCGCAGCAATCCTGTCCAACATCCGTCAACGACTGGACGCCGCCGGAATAGCCTATGTTTTCGCGGGGGATTTCGACGGGCCAGATGGGCGCGACATGCTTGCCAACTAGGCGTCTCCAGCGATACGCCGTGAGGACCGAGTGCCTGACGGGTTTACCGCCAAAGCTCCATATTTGGTGGCGCAAAGGTGATGTGCTCACGCAGGGACGGCATCCTCGCGCGTGTCTTTTTTCAGATAATGCAGCACCAGCAAAACCAAAGCCAGCGCCAGACCAGCAGCCATTACCACAGGTGTTTTCCAAAGGATAAGAACCGCTGCCAAAAGCCTGAGCCCGACTTCGGCAGCCTTCATTGCGACCTTGTCAAACCGCGTCAATGCAGACGCGATCAAATATAACGCGAGGCCCAGACGCGCCAAGAGCACGCTTAGCGATCCCCAGTCGGCCTGGCCAGAATAGCCGTCGATCAGCGCGCGCTGGCCTGTCTCGTTCGTGATCGTCACCGCCTCTTCGATCAACAATAGTTCGGGATACCAAGCAAAGACAAAGGGGATGGTGAACATCACGATCCCGACCCGCACGGCGGCGAACCCTGTGCGCATTGGCTCTGCCCCGGTGATGGACGCAGCTGCAAAAGCTGCAACCGCGACCGGCGGGGTAATTGCGGAAGCAACGGCAAAATAGAATACGAACATATGTGCAGTAAAAAAGCTGACGCCTAAATTAGCAAGCAATGGGCCCAGCAAAAGGGCGACGTTCACATACGCCGGGACGGTAGGCATTCCCATCCCCAGCAGGATAGCGCAAAACATCGTACAGATCAGCGCCAACATTAAATAAAAGCCGCCAACAATCGGGATTTCAGCGCCGAAAATGCGCAGCACTGTGACCTGCTCCAGCCAGGATGTCACGGCGCGCGTCAATTCGCCTGTGAGGCCGCTTTCGTTCAGGAAGGCGGCGATGATCGAGACGGCAAAAAGCAACAGGAACAAGCGCGAGATCAGAATGCCACCCTCGGCCAGCGATACCAGAACCTTGGTCGGATTGGCCCGGGTCAGCGGGTCAAGAAACAACAAAGGCAGCAAGACGGCAACAGCCCACCACCCCGCTGAAATCGCGTCCCCCGTTGCATTTAGGATGGTACGCAAGATCAGACTGTCGGGACCAAGGACGCCGCCCAGAAGACCACTGGCAACGGTGTCCTTGTTGCCCAACAACAGAAAAAGGATCGTCGCGATTGGGATGAAAATGATAATCAGGTTCAGCCAATCCTGACGGTCCATGACCAGATCATCAGGGACCTCGCGCATGGCTTTCACATTATCGCGTCTTGCCTGAAACATGACGGCAAGGAAGATCGAAAAGAAAAATGCCATCGCGGGCAGGAAGGCGGCGGTGATGACCTTGGTGTAGGGCACTGCCGTAAGCGCCACGAGGACAAAGGCCGCCACGCCCATCACAGGCGGCATTATTTGCCCCCCAGAAGAGGCCGCCGCTTCGACCCCACCGGCGAAGTTCTTGCTGAACCCCGTGCGCAACATCATTGGAATGGTCAGCCGTCCAGTGGATAGGACGTTCGTCACCGGCCCGCCCGTGATCGTTCCGAACAATGCGGACGAGACAATGGCGGCATGGGCGGGCCCGCCGCGCAAACGCCGTGTCAGACGCACTGACAGCTTGATCAGGGATGTTCCCCCGGCGGACGAACCAAAGAGCGCGCCAAGAACCACGAATGGGAAAACCTGATTGACCACGATATCCATGAAGCGGCCCATAAAACCGTCCGGAGAGACAAAGACATTTGTGGCTTTCTGGGTCGCTGCCGCAACCACGTCCCCGCCTTCGGCCCCCAGTTTGGTTAGCAGGAAGCTGTTGTCGGATAGATCAAAAACCCAGATCAACGCGGTGCCAATGGTATAGGCTACGACGACACTTGCGACGATCACCAAAGGCAGGCCCCAGACCCGAACGTTATAGAGAAAGAAAAGAATGATGATGGTCAACAGCAAGGGGATCGTCCAAACTCCGAAACGGGCCTGGCACGAGGGGACTTCAGCCTCGAAGGACATGCCGGGGATGACCCCGGCAGATCGCTCTGCCGCCTCGGCGATCAATCTTGCGCGTTCACCGGTAATCTGGTCGATAAGGCAAACGCTATCGATTTCGACAAGATAGCCAAACGCGCCCAGAAACGCGGCTAGAATAAGCCCCATATCCAGTAACAGACCGGCCCATGCCCATTTCGGTTTCTCAGTCGACCAAGCGCGGTAAACACTGGCGTCCAGGACGACGATCACCATCATCAAAAGGAACATAGGTGGAAAAAAGTATTCGGTCGGGAAACCCGAGACGCGGAAATACTGCTGGCCCGTCAAATCGCGTGCCCAGTCCTGAAGCCCAGCGATTTCGGGCATGGTGTTGATCATGCCGACGACGACCAGGATCAGACCGAGGAGGATCGAGATCTTCTGCCCCAATGTCCGGCTGGGTTTGAGATTATCTACCAAATCAACGATCCTGTAGGGTGAAAAGAGGGCCCGTGTCGGACACGGGCCGCTGGATTGTTAAGGCCGCAGACAATCAGCGACGGTGTGGCCCGCCTCTTCAAATGCGCGGATCGCGCCAGGGTGCATTTTTATCTGAACAGCCCCGCACGCGCCTTGCGACACGCCATCGACGTCGCCAAAGGACATGAACAGGAACGGGCCACGTGGGGAACCGGTGCGGAAACGCTCTTCGCCCGCCAGCATCGCCTTGACGATTTTAAATGCAAGGTCTTCGTCCATCCCGGCGGGCACAACTTGACCAAAGGCGGTCGCATAGCTGTCGAATGTATCGTCGTCCGATACGATTGTAACATCCGAGCCCGCATAAGCGGCGCGGTAGTCTTCGATGGGGACTGAAAAGGGCGCATGCCCCGGTGCATTAAGGATTTGCTGGCCAAGCTCGCTCGCCAACAGGTCAGACGGGATATCGTGCAGGGTTGTCCCGCCCGCTGCGGCGATTGCAATCTGACGACCCGACGGCAGACCTTCGGGGATTGTCCAGGCATCTACGCTTCCTCCGGTGATCGCGGATACGGTATCAGGCCATGGGTTCTGTACGCCCTCATACCCTTCGCCATCCTTGAGGCCCGACAAAAGCTGAACCATCGCGCGCCCCGACGTCAAAGCAGCACCACGGGGTGGCCCGTTCCAGATACGCTTTCCTTCAAGGGTACGAATGTCCTCGACAGGGTTGTTGTTGTAATAGCCAAAGACCTGGCCAGATCCTGCGTTAAAGAACAGCACGCGGATATTTGCGGCAAGTTCGGCACCCTTTTCAGGGCCAATGCCGCTGTAGGGGCCGATCCCGCGGGACAGAAGGAATGGCAAGATCAGCGGTGCTGGTGCCATATCAAGACGCCCTTCGGCAACCGCCTGCACCGAATTGGTAAGCGTCGCACCTTCGGTGATCTGCATCTGCGCCACGCCTGCGCTATCAAGGACCGCGGCCAGTGTGGAATCAATGTAATGCGGTGTCGAACCGGGCGTTGTTGTCTCGGCGGTCAATGTTGTCTGAGCAACTGCCGTGAGCGGAGCCAACACAAGTGCCGCGCTCAGAATAGTGTTTCTTAGCATATCTTCCTCCCTTGATCCTGCATCCCTCCCCGGATGCAGCGCCCGATGACTTCGGGTAACGAAAGAAAGCTTATCCGATTTATATGACTTGTCACGTATTTATTTTTTGGCTCTAATCCAAGCAGGGAGGATTGTGCATGACCAAGGTATCCGCGCATCAAAGCACGCGTATTGAAAAACGCCGTATCCGTGAGGAACAGAACCTGTTTTCACGCCTGCCCGCTGTCTATGCCGCGTCGCGCTTGCAAGGGCAGCGGATTTTGCTGGCGGCGGGCGGCCTTTCGATTGTGGAATGGCGTGTGTTGTGGGACCTGGTCGAGGCAGGTCCGATGACAATCAGAGAGATGGCCGAAATTCAGCGCATCGATCACTCCCAGCTTAGCCGTGCCTTGCCCGCCATGCGAACGAAAGGCTTTGTCGATATGCGGCAGGATAACAGTGACGGTCGACAAGTGTTGGTTGCTATCGCCCCTTCTGGTCAAGCGGCCTATGATCAGGCAAAGCCGATCATGCAACGCAGGCGCGATGCTTTGCGGACAAAATTCTCGGAACCGGAGCTTAAACACTTCATCGATTTATTGGGGCGGTTTGAAGCGTTTTGCCGCGAACCCATTGACCATATTACCAAAGCGGAGCCTCTGAAATGACCGATACACCGAATGTCCTATGGATTATGGCAGACCAATTGCGGTTCGATTATCTAAGCTGTTATGGCCATCCGCACCTGCATACGCCCCATATCGATGCCTTGGCGCGGCGCGGCGTTCAGTTCACCAACACCTATGTCCAATCCCCTGTTTGCGGCCCCTCGCGGATGTCAGCCTATACCGGGCGTTATGTGCGCAGTCATGGTTCTACCTGGAATGGGATGCCTTTGCGCGTTGGCGAACCGACCCTTGGCGATCATCTGCGCGAAGCAGGTGCACGCGCCGTGCTTGTCGGAAAAACCCATATGATTGCAGACCGTGAAGGGATGGCATGGCTTGGCATTGATCCTACCAGCGAAATTGGCGTCCGCCGGTCCGAATGCGGGTTTGACGCATTTGAACGTGACGACGGCCTGCACCCCGACAGCGCGCGTCAGAATTGGTCAGCCTATGACGATTACCTTGTTGATCTGGGCTATAAATCCGACAACCCTTGGGAGGATTTTGCGAACTCCGGCGTTGATGAAAACGGCGATCTCCTGTCGGCTTGGCTGCTCAAGAATTCACGCATGCCCGCAAACGTACCCGAAGAGCATTCGGAAACCGCCTATATGACGAACCGCGCAATCGCATTCATGGATAAGGCGATGCAGGGCGAACGCCCTTGGCTGTGTCATCTTAGCTATATCAAACCACATTGGCCCTACATTGTACCGGCCCCTTATCACGACATGTACGGGGCCGAGCATATTATCGATCCGATCCGGTCGGACGCAGAAAAGAACACCGATCATCCGCTTTTGCGCGCCTATCAAAATGCGCGGGTCTGCCGCAGTTTTTCACGCGATCATGTACGCACCCACGTCATTCCGGCCTATATGGGGTTGATCAAGCAGTTGGATGACAACCTTGGCAGGCTGTTCGCGTGGATGGATGAAAAGGGCCTAAGCGAGAATACAATCATCGCCTTCACCTCGGATCACGGCGATTATATGGGCGACCACTGGATGGGCGACAAAGACTTTTACCACGAGGTCGCCGTCAAGGTGCCGCTGATCATCGCGGATCCCCGCCCGGCTGCCGACACCACCCGTGGTACCACGTCATCAGAGCTAACCGAGATGATCGACCTTGTGCCGACATTCATGGACGCCATTGGCTGTGCGGCAAAGCCTCACATTATCGAAGGGCGCAATCTAACACCTTTGCTGCATGGCACTGACGGGTTTTCGCGCAAATATGCGATCAGCGAACATGACTATTCTAGTTTCGAGATGGCCAAAGCTTTGAATGTCCCTCAAGAGGATGCCCGGACTGTCATGATTTTCGATGGTCGCTGGAAATACATCCGCTGCGAAGGTTTTGATCCGATCCTGTTCGATCTGCAAACCGATCCATCCGAGCTTTGTGATATCGGCAGATCACAAGAGGCGGATCATATCGACATACGCACGCGCATGGAAAAAGCGCTTCTGTCCTGGTCCATGCAGCACCACACACGGATCACCGCAACGGCCGATGTGCTCAAGCGGCAAGGAAATGCCGCGGCAACCGGTATTCTGATCGGATTTTGGGACGAGGCAGAATACGAAGCTGCGACAGGCAAGCCTTTCGAGAGCCTGATACCCGTTGGACCACAGAAAGCCTGAGTACAGGGCGATGGATGAACTGGCGGATTTCGCCAAAATCCGCGCCGCTCAAAACCCAAAATAAGATAAATGATAACCTTTCGCTGAAACAACACGACAGGGGGTGCGGACGAAAAGTTGGGCTATCTTGGAGATAGTTCATGTATAGCTACGAAGGACGAATGCGCGCGGTTGAGCTTTAGATCAAGCTCGGCAAGCGCGTGCGGGCCGCCATTGGTGAGTTGGAATATCCAACAAAGAACGCCCTGAAGGGGTGGCTGAGAGAATACGAACGTCTGCAGGACTTGCCGATATGATCGACGCCGCGCGCACCTGAATTCTCGGTTGCACAAAAGCAGGTGGCGTTAGAGCATTACGCCAGCCAAGGGCGCTGCATTTCATGGACGCTGCGTGTCTTAGGCTATCCAGGCCAAGCCACGCTGACGGCCTGGGTGCGTGAGGCATTTCCTGACACTAAAACGGTTTCGAGCGCAACATATGGACCAGAGAATCACTCCTACACCGTGAAACAGGCTGCTGTGGTCGGGCTTTATAGTCGCCAAGAAAGCGCCCAGGCTGTGGCCGAAAAATTCGGGGTTAGCCGGCAGACACTCTATGTTTGGAAAACCCAGATCCTTGACCCGGAGGCACCTGCCACGATGAAACGCAAGAAGAGCGCCCTTTTATATCCTTATCCAAGGCTTGAAGAATTGGAGCGTCAGCGTGAAGCCCTGCAGCGCGCCATCCGCGAGCTCGCAGTCTTGAGCATGATCTGCTCAAGACTGCGAGTGAAATGGTAAAAAAGGTTCTTGGCGGCGATCTGCGGGGCCTGAGCAATCGGGAAAAGACCATGCTGATCGTCGCCCTAAAAATCGGTATAAGACATCAGCGCGGTTGGCTCGGCTGGATCTCGCGCGGAGCTCTTACTTTCACCACTGCGCTCGCATGAAACTGGAAGATAAGTATCTTCTTAGTCGCCACGCCATGAAGGAGGCCTTTGACAGCAACCATAGCTGCTACGGCTATCCGAGAACAACGAACCGGACATCGTGACCGAGCTTTGGAAAAACTCGGCCGGTGATGCGTATGATAAGCTGAAAGCGGACGGCAAAATCGAAGAGCTTGGCAGCGTGCTTGATCCAGGCGGTGTCGAAGGCTGGTGGCTGCCGACCTATCTGGTCGAAGCGCATCCGGAACTTGCGACAATCGAAGGCGTGATGGCAAACCCCGAGCTTGTCGGTGGCATGTTCAACAACTGCCCAGATGGCTGGGGCTGCCGCATTGTGAATGACAACCTGATCCGGGCATTCAGCCTTGAAGACAGCGGAATCGAGGTGTTCAATCACGGGTCTGGCGAAACGCTGGCGACATCCATGGCAGCGGCCTACCAAAGCGAAGAGCCTTGGTTCGGTTACTACTGGGGCCCAACAACGCCACTTGGTATGTTCGACATGACAAGTGTTGATCTGGGCGACTACGACGCAGAGGCATTTGCATCTATACAGAACGCCGACGCGCCTAATCCCAAGGCATCATCCTTTCCAGCGGCCCCGGTGCTGACGATTGTGACCAAGGATTTCATGGCATCGCATCCTGACATTGCCACGCTGATGGGCAACGTGACCTTCAAGACGGACACGATGAGCCAGCTTTTGGCCTGGAAGCAAGACAACAACGCCTCGAACGAGGAAGCGGCTGTCTATTTCCTGAAGAACAATCCTGATGAGTGGAGCACCTGGATCAACGATGCCGCCACCGCAAAGCTGGCACCTCTGCTGCAATAAGAAAATCAGGGCGGCGCTTTTGGTGCCGCCTTTTGTCTGTCGGGTGAGGCCTGCGCATGATTGCGAGCTTCACAAGGCATACCAACTGACGGGGCCGGGATCACATGATCCGGCCCTTTCGGTGATGACGCATATCAATAGGAAAAGGGCAGCGATTTAAGCCCGGGTGAGGGATGAATGGCGACGTATGATTTCGTATTCGATGGGCTTGGCCTGCGCAACTGGTGCGGCAGCAGCGGAGAGGATGGCGGCGGCATGACGTCCATGTCGCAACTTCTTGCTCAAACATCCGGTAGCGATGTTGAGGTATCGCCTTGGGAAACGCCGTTTCCGTCAATGGATGCCCTTCACGAAGCCTGCGCCACCTTTCCGCAATCGCGCGAACTGACAAGCGGGCTGGAGCAAGGGTTTCTGGCCATAAAAGACAGTCTGAAAGTGGTCGTCGACCCGCTGACACAGCCGCTGAGTTGGGCGCTTAACGAAGCACTTTGGGTAATGCAGGCGGTACCATGGTTCATCATGATCCCTTTGCTGATGCTGATCGCATGGGCCGTTAGTCGGCAGATAAAACTTGTTGGGCTGGTCGTGATCTGCTTCGGCTTTTTGGGTTTTGTCGATTACTACAGCTATACGATGCAGACGCTCGCGATCATCTTTGTCTGCGCGGTAACCTGCGTTTTGCTGGGCGTGCCTATCGGCATTGCAATGTCCCGGAGCGACCGGGTGCAGCGCATCATGATCCCCATTCTTGACATGCTCCAGACCCTGCCGCCCTTCGTCTATCTGATCCCGCTGATCTTCCTGTTCTCGGTAACCGAGCCAAAGCTATACGGGATTGCCATAATCCTTTACGCGATTGTGCCAGTGGTCCGCCTGACAGATCTGGGCATCCGACTGGTCGATCCTGACGTAATCGAAGCGGCAGACGCCTTTGGCATGACCAAGCGGCAAAAGCTGTTCAACGTGCAGATCCCTCTCGCGTTGCCCAACATCATGGCGGGCGTAAACCAAACCATCATGATGAGCCTCGCAATGGTTGTGATCGCCTCGCTTGTGTCGGCTCCCGGTTTGGGTGTGTTGGTGCTGCGCGGTATCCGGTCGCTGGAGCTTGGCGTCGGCCTGCTTTCGGGCCTGGGTATCGTCCTTCTCGCGATCATTCTGGATCGCGTGACCAAGGCGGCACTTGCCCGCATTAATGTCAGCAAGTCGCGATAAAGGATAACGGATATGACCGATACAGAAATCAAGATCTCGATCCGCAGTCTTTACAAGATCTTTGGCGACGATCCCTTACCCGCCTTGCAGCATGTCAAAGATGGGTTGGGTAAGTCGGACCTGCTGGAACTGCACAATCATGTGCTTGGCCTGAACGATATCAATGTCGATGTGCCTGCAGGAAAAACCACAGTGATTATGGGGTTGTCAGGGTCGGGTAAATCGACGCTGATCCGGCACCTGAACCGTCTGATCGAACCTACGGCGGGCGAGGTGTGGGTCAATGACGAGAACATCCTCGACTACAGTGCATCCCAGCTCCGAGAGTTGCGCAAACACACGATGTCGATGGTGTTTCAAAAGTTCGCCCTTTTGCCGCACCGGACCGTCTTGCAGAATGCAGGGCTTGCCCCATCGGTCGAGGGGCAGAAAGAACGTCAATACGCGGATGAGGCCCGCAAGTGGCTGGACCGTGTGGGCTTGCAGGGTCAAGGAGAGCAGTATCCGCATCAGATGTCAGGCGGCATGCAGCAGCGCGTTGGAATCGCCCGGGCGTTGACCAGCAACTCGGATATCATGCTGATGGACGAAGCATTCTCGGCCCTTGATCCCCTGATCCGGACAGACATGCAGGGTCTGCTGATCGAGCTTCAGGCAGAGTTGCAAAAGACCATCGTGTTCATCACCCACGATCTGGACGAGGCGCTGAAACTGGCGGACCATCTGGTGATCCTCAAGGATGGCTCTGTTATCCAACAGGGTGAGCCGCAGCATATCCTGCTGAACCCCGCTGCCCCCTACATCGAAGACTTCGTCAGCGACATCAATCGCGCACGGGTGCTTCGGGTCCGGTCTGTCATGACCAAGACAGCAGATGCGGCAGGTGAATGGGCCGGCGAGATAGATCACGATGATACATTGGAATCTGTGATTGCGCTGTCGGAAGGCGATACATCTCGCAGCTACCGTGTGATGAAGGACGGCAAGTCTATTGGCGTACTGGACATGCGAAAACTGGTCCGCGCGCTGGTTCCTGTGGCACAATCCGGCGATGGGGAAAGTGCCCGCCTGAGCGGTTGATAGCTCTGCATCGCCCATACCACCTTCAAAGATGGCTTTGTCGCTTTGATTTGCTTTCCTCCTGTTTTTGCAACCTGATCCAGATCAGGGCGCATCAACGCCTAGGGGGATAGCATCAACCAAGTACCAGTCCACACCTCGCTGTTGCAGAGGTGTTCTTGAGGAGAATAGACATGCGCATAGAGGTCAGTACTGACAACAGTATCGATGGCAGTGAAGGTCTTGAAAATGTCATCAGGGACATGGTTCAAAACGAGTTGACGCACCTCGAAGACCATATCAGCAGGATTGAAGTTCATCTCAGTGATCCCGGCGGCGGCACTAAGGGCGAGACGGAAAAACACTGCATGCTCGAAGCGCGGCTTAAGGGCCAGCAACCTACCGTCGTCACACACACAGCGTTGACAGCTGAGCAGGCAACCAAGGGTGCGGCAAGCAAAATGAAAAGTTCGCTGGGCAGTATTCTTGGGAAACAGGCGGATGATCACCAAAGGATCCGTGGTCATCTGGAGGATTAAGGATACCACCTCAAAAGAACCAAATATTTTCAGGTATTTAACGACACTGATGCCCGTACTTTGCAGTTCGAACATAACTATGAAACGGACACACTACGAATTGCGTAAGACACATACATGACCTGCGCAAAGACGATTTCTTTTTCTCAAACAGATCGGTCAATATAATGCAAATTCCAGCAGGAACGAAACCAGCACTCATGGGCGCTGTTGCAGGTGCAATTGCCATTTCAATCATCGGCTTTAATTGGGGTGGATGGGTAACAAGTGGGTCAGCTTCGGATATGTCCGAGGAAGTCTCGGTCGCAGCGGTTGCTCTGGCACTCACACCGTACTGCATCCAGAACTCGCAAGATGACCCAAAGTTGGTCGCTGTAATGGCCGAACTTGAGGAGGCCAGCAGCTATCAGCGTCGCGGCGTTATTGAAGATGCTGGATGGGCAACGCCACTGGGTGCTGAAAATCCGGACCGAGAGCTGGCAGAAGCGTGTCTGAGTGCGCTTACAGAAGAAACCTGATCAGCGAAATACTAAGCTGCTGCGGCCAAAACACGGTCGCAGCAGCGAACAAAAATGCTCATGCGTTTGATTAGCCTCCGACCACCTGAATTACATGATTGATAAAACATGCATCAAGTGAGCCCCAAACATCAGGGCTACCCTCGCTGAAATATCTAATATTATCTCGCAGTCCATTTTTCGGCCACGCGGCCCTTTTCCGCAAACCGACGTTTTGACCGCCAAAATGCTGCACGTAGCACGCATGGTCGCAATAACGGGCTGCACCGCAGCGTCTTGTGTGGCGGCCCAACGGCGGTTTTGGGCCGTCTCCACCGGAGCTATGCGACAGGCGCATCCCTAAAGCCCAGATGCATATCTTCTAAATGCCTTTCGTGCATCCCATCTCTGTCGGGAGATTGGAGGTGCCATGCAAACCGCCGCCCCAGAAACAATATCCTTCCCTGTGCTTCACACGGTGGCCGTTTTGTTGACCGTCTTGCACATCATCGGTGCAGGCGTCTTTCTGATCTGGCTGGCGGCTTGAGCTATCTTGGCGGGATCTGCGTCCGAACCCAACTATCCAGTCATTGCCCTTCGCTTTCAGCCTCGGCATTTTCGACGGCCCATTCGGCTGCCGCCTCAACCGCGATTGGCGACGCGGTGGGAAGAACGTTGAGATAGCTATCAGTTTCATCCACCGCAGTAACGGCGCGCTGTGTCATGCGATAAAGCGCATAAATCGAGATGGCAACAAAGGTCACCCCAAGCACGAGCCAGAAGGCTTGGGGGGCAAGGTTTTGCATTGCCCACCCCGCAACAAGGGGGCCCGCGATCGCGCCTAGCCCGAAGGTAAAAACAAGTCCGCCAGAGGCAGCCGGCATGTCCGAGGCAGGAAGGGAATCGTTCGTGTATGCCAAAAGCAAAGCATAAAGCGGCGTTGTCACGCCGCCGGCAAAAAAGGCCGCCGCCATAAGCGGCCAAAGGCCACCGCCGGTTAGCCAACCCATACCGCAAGATGCAGCGCCCAGTGCAGCCAAACCAAATATCAGTTTGCGCCGATCCATCCGATCCGACAACCAGCCGATCGGATATTGGAGCACCAACGCACCCGCAAACAGCATTGCAACAAACAAAGCGATTTGCGTCGCTGTCAGTCCAATCTGGCTGCCAAAGACAGCCCCCATACCCGACTGAGTTGCATAAACGCTCCCGAGCAGAAATATTCCGACCGCACCAAGGGGGGAGCCTCGGAAGAGGTCACGTAGCGGCATGGGACGGGCAACCTCGACCGCCGGAACGGCTGCGGCAGACAGAAGAATTGGCGCGAACGAGACTGAAACAAGAATGGACGCGCAGATAAAAAGCACCGAAGTCCCGGCGTCCCCCAAAGTCAGCAATCCCTGTGCCCCGATGATGCCCAATGTCTGGGCGATCATATAGGCCGATAGAACCTTTCCCCGTGTTTCATTGGTGGCCGCGGCGTTCAGCCAACTTTCGGCGGCAACATAAATGCCCGACATGCAAAACCCCACAAGGACCCGCAGCAGGGTCCAAGCCCAAGGTTCGGTCAAAAGCGGCAACGCGATCAAAGCTGCCGACATAAAGCTGCCAAGTGCCGCAAAAACACGCACATGGCCGACCCGTTGGATCATCAACGGCGTCAGGCGCGCACCCGAAAGAAATCCCAAGAAATAGCCAGAGGTCACAATGGCCAACTCGTTTGACGAAAATCCCTCGATGTCACCGCGCAGGCCTATCAGCGTAAAGTGCATACCATTGCCAAGCATGATGAGCACAACACCAAGCAAAAGAGCCCAGACTCCGGAAAGCATCTTGATCATAAGCTGGCCTTTTGCTGAGGGTCTCTGGATTACCTGTCAGATTATTCGGCGCATCTATCTCAGCTTTCGCTGCAGCGCCGCATCGGTTTCCTTTTACGACAAACCATCGCCGCATTTAGGAGGCTTAGCTTTTGCTTTGAATTGTACTTGCAGAACCACAGAGGACCATTTTAGCCAGAAAACAGCATATTTTGAGGTGCTGTCGATCTTTCTTAAGAGATTCTGCGCAAAGCACTAACAGTAGAAATGCCAAAGCTGCAGCGCAGCATCAAGCAGCGGGTGAATGTCTTTTCCGGGCCGTTCGGGTTGATTCACACTCCGGGCGGAAACCGGACTTTCGCTGCGGTGCGCAATGTAATTCGTTAAGGTTCCAAAGCAGCCATTCAAAGCCCTCTGATTGCGGGCGAAAAAATACCTGCAAAGAGATTATTTTCTTGCAGGCACTCGCGTAAGAGTAGTGCCTAACCTCAAGTTATTTTGTGACCACAAAGGCTCGCCGCGACCTGTCGACCTCGCGGTCTGAACATCCCAGAGAGAACTGAAAGAAACCTATCATGACCTATGTACTTACTGTCCAATGCACCTCCAAGCGGGGCATCGTCTCGGCCGTATCGGGCTATCTTGCGGAACAGGGATGCAACATCACAGATTCATCGCAGTTCGACGACACCGAGACCGGCGCTTTTTTTGCGAGGATCAGTTTCTTGCCGGAAACCGGCGCGGCGCTGGACGCGCTCCGCGAAGGCTTTGCGCCTGTGGCAGAGAAACTGGGAATGGTCTGGGGCATCCATGACACCGCCGACCGCATGAAGGTCATTCTCATGGTGTCAAACTTTGGCCATTGCCTGAACGATCTGCTGTATCGCTGGCGCATTGGTGCGCTGCCGATCGACATCGTCGGCGTGATTTCGAACCACATGACCTATCAGAAGGTGGTCGTGAACCACGATCTTCCATTCCACCACATCAAGGTCACAAAGGCGAACAAGGTCGAGGCCGAGGCACAACTGTTGCAGGTGGTCGAAGATTCCGGGGCCGAACTCGTTGTGCTGGCGCGCTACATGCAGATCCTATCTGATGCGCTGTGTCAGAAAATGTCTGGCCGGATCATCAACATCCACCATTCGTTCCTGCCCAGCTTCAAAGGGGCCAACCCCTATAAACAGGCCTTTGAGCGCGGCGTGAAGCTGATCGGCGCAACCTCGCACTACGTGACAGCGGATCTGGATGAGGGGCCGATTATTGAGCAGGACACCACGCGCGTCACCCATGCTCAAAGTGCGCCTGATTATGTGTCGCTTGGTCGCGACGTCGAAGCGCAGGTATTGGCAAGAGCGGTCCACGCCCATGCACAACATCGCGTATTTTTGAACAAGGACAAAACGGTCGTTTTCCCCGCCAGCCCCGGAGCCTTTGCTTCGGAACGGATGGGGTAGCAAGGAAGGTCCGATGGTTCTGTCGTAAACTTTTGTGGATTGTCGTTTGTTTGAAGGTTTTGCGACATCGTGCTCAAACAAGCAAGCAGCAGGGTGTATTGGATGTCGGTTGATTTCAAAGGGGCCGTTAGGCTTTGGAAGGTTGTCTCTCAACGCCTGGATACGAAGCCAATGCGGTAGCATCAGGCCTTGATTTCGCCCACGTAACCAACCCGGAGGCCTTGGGCCTCTGTTCGTGTGCGGCGGTAGTCAGCGGCGGAAAGACGGTGGTGTTTCGGACGAAGGACAACGGCAGTTTGATATTGGACTGACAGGAACATCTGGGCTTGTCTTGCTGAGTTGAACCTGCCGAATATCTTCTCCCGTCAACGGGTATGCCGATGCGAAGCCTCGCTGTGATTGTTCAATCCCTTGTGCAATCTTTGATCGACACCAGGGCAAAGCTCGCTTGTGGCAACGCCATAACTGCGCAGTTTGTCCCTCACGATGCCGACCTACGCTGCGGGTGCAAACAAGAATGTGGGACCTAAGGAAAGCGGACGCTTAGGGCCGTGGTCGATCTTTTTCGATGTGCAGGCGCGGCCAAAGTCCGCAAAGCCTATGTAAGCAGACAATTGGGCGTCATGTCTGTCTGATGTTCACGGCCTTTTGCAACCAGAACCAAAGCTATGCCTCAAAGCTCCAAAGCGTAGTCTAGGGCTTGGCGGCGCTATTCAGCAGCGCTATCACTGGCGTCTGTCTACGAAAGAAAGCTTATCATGAACCTAATTGCAGATCGCATCGCCCAAACAATCGCTGCAGATATTAACGCACGCCCAGAACAGGTCGCTGCTACAGTTGCTTTGCTTGATGGCGGTGACACTGTGCCATTCGTGGCGCGGTACCGCAAAGAGGTCACAGGCGGGCTAGATGATACGCAGTTGCGCCATTTATCCGAGCGGTTGAGCTACCTGCGCGATCTTGAAAAGCGCCGCGCGAGTATTTTGGGTGAGATCACAAGCCAAGGAAAGTTAACAGACGCTTTGGCAGGGGCAATTGCGAAGGCTGACACCAAAGCCATGCTGGAAGACTTGTACCTTCCGTTCAAGCCAAAGCGGCGGACCAAGGCGATGATTGCGCGTGAAAACGGGTTGGAGCCCCTCCTGCGTGGTATCCAAGCAGACCGCGCCGCTGACCCCGTCGCATCGGCAGAAGGCTACCTGTCTGACGCAGTTCTGACGACCAAAGATGCCCTGAACGGTGCGCGCGATATATTGGCCGAAGAACTTGGGGAAAATGCAGCCCTACTGGGGCGTCTTCGCGAACTGATGCACAAAGAAGCGGTGATTTCTGCACGTGTAAACAAGGGCAAGGAAGAGGTCGGTGCCAAGTTCTCGGATTATTTTGCCCATAGCGAAAAGTGGGCGACCATTCCGTCGCACCGGGCGCTGGCCATTCTGCGTGCATCAAAAGAGGAAATCGTTTCCGTCGATATCAACCCTGATCCTGAGAACGGCGTTGACCGGATCAACACCATCATCGCGGCGGAAATTGGCATTCGAGGAAAAGCGCCGGGCGATATCTGGCTGCTAGAGGCTGCCTATTGGACATGGCGTATTAAGCTAAGCACGTCGATGTTCATAGATTTGCTGGCGGATCTGCGCCGACGGTCCCATTCAACCGCAATCGAGGTTTTTGCGCGCAATCTTAGGGATCTGCTGCTGGCCGCTCCTGCGGGTGCGCGCACAACGCTTGGCCTTGATCCCGGGATCAGGACGGGGTGCAAAATTGCTGTTGTGGATGAAACCGGTAAGCTGTTGGACACCGCCACGATTTACCCCTTCCAACCGCGTAAAGACGTGCGCGGATCGGAAGAGACGTTGCTGAATTTGATCCACAAACACAACGTCGCACTTGTGGCCATCGGCAACGGAACTGCGAGCCGTGAATCCGAACGGCTGATTGGCGATGTCCTAAAGCAATTGCCGCAAGGCACGAACCGCCCAACACCCGTGATCGTGTCCGAAGCTGGCGCATCGGTTTATTCCGCATCCGAACTGGCATCCCAGGAATTCCCTGATGTTGATGTGTCTATTCGGGGGGCTGTGTCGATTGCCCGCCGTCTTCAAGACCCGCTGGCCGAGCTGGTCAAGATTGAACCGCAGGCAATCGGTGTGGGGCAGTATCAACATGATGTTGACCAACGTCATCTTGCAGTTTCTCTAGCGGCGGTTGTCGAAGATGCTGTGAACGCCGTTGGTGTGAACCTGAACATGGCATCGGCACCGTTGCTGGCTCATATAGCTGGGCTTGGTCCGTCCTTGGCGCAAGCCATCGTAACCCATCGCGACGAGAACGGCATGTTCCCCAATCGCAAAGCTCTTATGAAGGTACCGGGGCTAGGTAAGAAAGCGTTTGAGCAATGCGCAGGTTTCTTGCGTGTTACAGATGGGACAGAGCCACTGGACGCATCCTCGGTTCACCCTGAGGCTTACGGCGTTGCCCGCAAAATCGTCAAAGCATGTGGTCGGGACGTTCGGGCAATCATGGGGGACAGCACGGCACTTACGGGACTGCGTGCAGAGGATTTTGTGGACGATAGTTTTGGTTTGCCAACGGTCCACGACATTCTATCGGAGCTGGAAAAACCCGGTCGTGATCCCAGACCTGCATTCAAAACCGCAACCTTCGCCGAGGGCGTTGATAGCATAACCGATCTAAAATCAGGTATGTCCCTTGAGGGAACAGTGACAAATGTTGCCGCTTTTGGCGCCTTCGTTGATATCGGTGTGCATCAAGACGGATTGGTTCATGTAAGCCAGCTTGCGGATCGTTTTGTCAAAGATCCACATGAGGTCGTCAAAGCCGGTGACGTCGTTCGTGTGCAGGTGACCGAAGTAGACGTACCGCGCAAACGTATCGGGCTTACGATGCGCAAGGATGGTGGGGGTGAGGCGGCAAAACCTGCGCGTAGGTCCGAGAATAAAAAGCCTGACCGCAAAGCGCCGACATCTGCTTCGTCTAAGTCAAAGACCGATAGTCAAGGCGCTTTGGGACACGCGCTTGCCGACGCATTGAAGCGTTCAACCAATCGCTGAACCTTCATGCCCACTGCGTCACCTATGGCAGCTACTGGTACGCAACTAAACATACCCGATACGGCCGTCGTATCTATCAAGCAGTTAGCGTCGCTGTGCAGGAGACACGTCAGGCCACTGTTTCAAATTCGGCCTTGGCCAACCAGGTTGGGGCCGGTGGCTGTCGAGGTGACTAACCAAGGCAAGGGGCGGATTGCCGACATTCACTGAGGGTGCAAGGGGCCCTGCGCAATTGATGCAAGCAGGACTGCAACGCTTGGCTCCTCTTTAATTCCCAGCCTAATCAGGCAGAGAAAGCCCCGGCATGTTGAACTCTGACATTTATGCGGTTCTAGCCTTTTCAGCTATATCCTTGGCTTGCTCTCGCAAGACGAATTTCTGAATCTTCCCTGTGGACGTTCGTGGGATATGCACAAAGATGAACTGACTTGGCACTTTGTAAGGTGCAAGCTGCTCCTTGCACCAAGTGCGCAAGGTTTCCGCATCTGCGGCTTTACCGGTTGTCAGTTCCACAAAGGCACAAGGCGTTTCGCCCCATTTTTCATCAGGCATCGCAACCACGGCGACACTCTCTACCGCAGCGTGACGATAAAGCGCTTCTTCCACCTCGATCGAAGAAATGTTCTCGCCGCCCGAGATGATGATGTCCTTGGACCGATCTTTGAGCTGGATATAGCCATCTGGATGGCGCACACCCAGATCGCCGGAATGGAACCAGCCGCCGGCAAAGGCCTCTTGCGTCGCTTTGGGATTGCGGAAATAGCCTTTCATCACAACATTGCCTCGAAACATCACCTCGCCCATCGTCTTTCCATCACGCGGCACAGGCAGCATTGTATCGGGGTCGAGTACATCAAGCCCTTCAAGCGGCAGATAGCGCACGCCCTGGCGCGATTTCAGTGCGGCCTGTTCGGCGGGGGGCAAATCGGACCAGTCCTCATGCCAGTCGTTTACGACAGCAGGGCCATAGGTTTCAGTCAGCCCGTAAAGATGCGTCACATCAAAACCAGCGGTTTTCATGTCGGTCAGCAGCTTTTCTGGTGGCGGGGCAGCAGCAGTGAAGAACTGCACAGTGTGGTCAAGTTTGCGCTTCTCGGTCTCGGGGGCAGAGATCATCAGGGACATCACGATGGGCGCGCCGCAAAGATGGGTGACATGTTCGTCAGCCAGCGCGTTCCAGATCGGATTTGCCCTGACTTGGCGCAAACAAACATGGGTGCCGATGATGGCCGATAGGGTCCAAGGAAAACACCAGCCGTTGCAATGGAACATCGGAAGGGTCCACAGATAGACCGCATGTTTCGCCATCGACGTGGTCAGCGCATTGCCCTGCGCCAGAAGGTAGGCACCGCGGTGATGTGACACCACGCCCTTGGGATCGCCGGTCGTGCCAGAGGTGTAGTTGATCGAGATCGCATCCCATTCGTCAAGCGGCATCAACCACGCAAAGTCAGGATCGCCAGAGGATAGAAAGGTCTCGTAATCCTGTGCCTCTGTCTCTGTTTCAGGCCCGGAGAATTCAGCGTCATCATATTGGATGATCAACGGTCTCACCGATGCCAGCGCCAGCGCGTCTTGCACCAAAGGCATGAATTCACGGTCCACGATCACAATTTTGGACCGGGCATGATCCAGTTGAAACGCGATCACGGCCGCATCAAGCCGCGTGTTCACAGAATGCAGAACACCGCCAGACATAGGCACGCCGTAGTGACATTCCAGCATAGCTGGCGTGTTGGTCAACACGGCAGAAACCGTGTCGCCTCGCCCAATGCCACCTTGCGCCAAAGCAGAGGCAAGCTGGCGCGAGCGTGCGTAAAATTCCACATAGCTGCGCCGCAACCTGCCATGAACAATCGCCGGATGGTCAGGAAAAACAGACGCAGCCCGTTCCAGAAAGGTCAGGGGTGTCAGCGGCTGATGGTTCGCGGGATTGCGTTCCAGATCGGTATTGTAAGGGTTGGCGGTCATGGGTCAGGCGTCCTGCCATTCGGGGGCGCGCTTTTCGATGAACGCGCCGATGCCTTCGCGGGCGTCTTGCGCCAGCATGTTGTCAACCATCACTCCAGAAGCGTAGTCATAGGCATCCGCCAACGTCATGTCGCGTTGCGCATAGTAGGCGCGTTTTCCAGTTGCGAGTGTCATGCTTGATTTTGCCGCGATCTTGCGGGCTATTTCCATCGTCGTTCCCTGCAACGCATCGGGGGTCACGGTGCGGTTCACAAGACCGATTGCGGCAGCCCGCGCCGCCGATATCATATCCCCCGTCAGCAGCATCTCCATCGCGTGTTTGTCCGCCACATTGCGTGACAACGCAACCATGGGAGTGGAACAGAACAGCCCGATATGCACGCCCGGCGTGCTGAATTGCGCGGTATCCGCCGCTATGGCCAAATCACAGCTTGCGACGAGTTGACATCCTGCGGCTGTCGCGACGCCGGTGACTTCTGCGATGGCAGGCTTGGGGCAGTTCACGATGCCTTGCATGACACCCGCACAAAGCGACATCACATGCGCAAAATAGGCCTTCCCGCCGTCTTCGCCCGCACGCCCCGCTGTCATCTCTTTCAGATCGTGGCCCGCACAAAAGGCAGGCCCATTGGCTGCCAGTACGATCACACGCACCGCCGGATCTGATCCTGCGCTCTCGAACGCCTCATTCAATTTGGCCAGCATCGCCTCGGACAAGGCATTTCGCCGCGCCACATCGTTCAGGGTCAGGCGCAGAATACCCTGCGCGTCCAGATCGCGCAAAAGAATGTCGGATGTGGTCACGATGGGTGTCCTTTTTGGTTTAGAGAATATTGATCTCGACACTATCGGCGAGCGTGTTGGCGATAAAGCAGTAGCGATGTGCGCGGTCCTGCATTTGCGCCAGTTCTTCGGCACTGACGGAAAACCCGGTGTCAAACCGCACCACAGGATTCAGATCAATCCGCGTCACAGACATCTGGTCTTTGGGGTTCTTGCCCAGATGTGCCTCTGCATAGTCGTGATAGCTTGCCACCGGCCAGCCTGCCTTTGCCGCAAGCGCAAGAAAGGTCATCATATGGCAGCTCGACAGCGCCGAGGCGAGCGCCTGTTCGGGGTTTGTGTTATCAGGATTTCCGCCCCAGTCAGGGGCGGAATCCACGGTAAGGTCATAGCGGCTATTGTACTGCACCGTATGCTCGTTCGAATAGGTGCCGGTTTGCAACACCGCTGACGCGCGGTGCCAATGCAAAGCAATCGCAAGGTCTGACATATCTGTTGTCTTTCTGATGGGGTGCTATGCTGCTGCAATCTGCTTTTTAGGATCATAGAACGGACGCTCGCAAATTGTTGCGCGCGTGGGGCCGGACTTTGTGATGATCTCGACTTCGGCACCGATGTTTGCATGTTCGGCCGATACCATGGCCAGCGCGATGTTCTGCCCAAGCCGGGGGGAGTAAACGGCAGATGTGACTTTGCCGATTGTGCCGCCACCGAAATTTACTTCCCAGAACGTCGTGTTGGGGCCAGAGAGCGGCTCGCCATCAATGATCAGGCCGATCTGCTTGCGTCTGACGCCTTCTTCCTTAATCCGGCGTAAAGCTGCCTTGCCGATGAACTCGGCGTCCATATCAAGGTTAACCAACCGGTCAAAGCCAAGCTCAAACGGGTTGGTCCCCATGTCAGCGTCAGCGTGGTAGGACAGCATTCCCCCTTCGATACGACGGATGGACGATGTGTGGCCCGGCTTCAGTCCGAACTCCATGCCTGCCGCCATGATGCGTTCCCACAAGGCATCACCTTGACTGCCATCGCGCAGGTAAAGCTCATAGCCCAATTCAGACGACCATCCCGTGCGCGACACGATCAGCGGGATACCGTCCAGATCTACCTCGCGCAGCCAGTAGTATTTCAGGTCCATGATGCTCTCACCAAGAAGCGCCTTCATGATCTCGCCGGACTTCGGACCCTGCAATTGCAGCGGCGAGACGTCCGGCTCGCAGATGTGAACATCAAGGCCAGAATGCACCGCAACCCCCTGCGCCCAAAGTAGGATGTCGCTGTCTGCGAGCGAAATCCAGAAGTGGTTTTCGGCAAGGCGCAGCAGGATCGGGTCGTTCAGGATGCCGCCCTCCGCATTGGTGATCAAGATGTATTTGCACTGGCCAACAGCCATATTGGACAGATCACGGCAGGTCAGCATCTGTACGAATTTGGCAGCATCCGGGCCGGTAATTTCGACCTGCCGCTCAACAGCGACGTCACACAGGATCGCCTCGTTGACCAGATTCCAGAAGTTCTGCTCGGAATCTCCGAAGTCACGCGGGATATACATGTGGTTATAAACGGAAAACCCTTGAGCACCCCAACGCACGGTGGCGTCAAAATAAGGCGACTTGCGGATCTGTGTGCCGAAACCAAAATCATCAGCTTGCATTGAAACGTCCTCCCGTTTTGTCCGTGATCCTCCCGACCACAAACTGTCAAAATATGTTTGAGATGTAGTCCGAGAAGGGCAAAGAAAGCGGGCTGAAGTTTCTGCTTTTGCAGACCAGCTAAGCCGTTTTATAACTACGAAGTAGTCCGTTTGGGCCGATTTCGCTATTTGAGGCGCGCGGCCGCCAGTTTTGCGATATTGGGCAAAGTAGATTTCACTTGCCTGGTCGCAAAATGTGTCATGTAGCGGTCGATGCCAAGATCTTCAGCATGTAGGTCTTCCACAAATTCCTGAAATGCCGCCAGACTTGGGCTTATGACTTTCATGATGTAGTCCACCCCTCCGCCCGTGGCGATGCAATCAATGATCTCTTCCCGGGCATTGATGAAGGTCTCAAAACGTTCGAAGTCAGCTTTGCGATGACGGCTGAGCGATACTGTTACAACAACTTGTGCAAAATCAGCCAGCTGACTTAGTGCAAGATCAGCGTGATAGCCGCGAATATATCCGGCAGCCTTCAACCGGGTCAGCCGCGCCCAGCAGGGTGTCGCGGAAAGACTGCAAACCTCCGCCAGCCTGGCTTTGCTTAACTGGCCATGCTGTTGAAGGGCAGTCAGAATACGAATGTCTGCGGCATCAAGGGCTAATCGTTTCATGCAAATTGTCCTAAGGTCATCGAAAACAGGCGGGATGGGCCGTCCCGAAATTCTAAACCTAAACTGAAAGATGAGAAGCCTTCTTTGCGACAGATATCAGCGCTTTGACGCCCAAAATGTCTTCTGTTCGAGCGTCACTCCGTGGTTGTTTTTTGGAAACTTTTAAAGGTAGTCAACCGGCCTTGTGGCAATCGCAAAAATGCGGAGATCGGCAAAAAGTTTGGGTCGCTCATGAGAATATCAAGACCGACTGTCGACCACAGAAGGACAAGCAAAGGGCAAGCCGTGAACGCGATGACAAAGGTCTCGTCAAGCAAGCCCCTCGATGGGCATATGTAATCGCGGCGCTGCAAAGCCGGCGGAAAAATTCATCCGGGGATTGGCAAAGCATCTGGCCTGCGGAAATGCCATGTGGCAGCATCCTGGCATGATCACGTTTCAAACCCTGCCAGATAACCATCCGGACCTTGCGCATTCGCCGTTGCTGCGCGCGGCCTTGCTAACACTTCAGTACACGCGCGAACACGGGGCCATTGGACTGACCAAAACCATGGCGTTCAAGCGCGTTTTCGTCCACTGGGCGGTCGGACATTTCAACTGGCCGGGGAGCAGTTCTGAAGAGATGTTCCGGTACAACAAAGTGATTAACGAATACGAGTTTCCTCCGCTGGAATTGCTCCACTTCCTTTTGATCAAGCTGCGCCTGGCGCGGCATTTCAAAGGCGAGTTCAGGCTGACCCAAGCGTGGCGCAGACCTTGCCGAGGCCCCGGGGCGGCTATTTTCAGAACTCGTCCCATTCTTCGTCCTCGAGATCGATCATGCCGCCTATTCCCGTTTTGAAGAGGCGCCATTTGGGAAGTGGGACATCTGGATGAACGTCATCAATGTCGAGGCCGACCACGGCGCAACCGAAAAAGCGTTGTTCGGTGTATTCTACGGAGACGGGTCGGACTGGGACAATGCTGACTGGCGGGAGACTGAACCGCCCCCAGTTTGCCGGAGGCTCCAAGGTAAGTATGGATGGAGCCCCTGGAAAAAAGTAACAGAGCCAACAGATTTTCGACTGAGGTGCGTGCCCGCGCGGTTCGGATGATTTTGGAACACAAGCATGAATACGCCAATCAATCTGCGGCGATCATGGCAATCGCACC
>JAGXGZ010000087.1 GCA_024636495.1 Roseobacter sp.
CTGGTGCGGGACGATGTCATGGCGTCTTGCGACATCGACAACGCGCGCACCGGGCTGGAAACTCTCAGCAACAATCCCGGCCTTCACATCATCAGGCCAACGCCGGTTACCCCGACGCGGCTCAACAATATCCAGCCGACCAACAAGTCCACTTCCATCCGCCATAGCATCCTCCAACAGCGCCAATGGAAAACATATCAAGCCAACTAAAAATTGATGGAAGACACCAAATCAATGGGACGTAGACGGCGCATACTGCTTACCCAGATCTCCAAAGCTGTCTGGAGGACACATCCAGCGGCGGGGTCTTCACGGCTCAGGACTGTGAGGCTTCCTTTGCACAAGCGCAGACACTGCATGTAGAGGCCGCGCCGCGATATAACAACCTTGCCGTATGCGAAGAGCAGCACGGCGAAGGTGCCTGCGGCAGCGAAGCAACCGAAACGCAAGGTGGATCAGGAAGCATCTTCATGCCGCTTCTGGCTGGCTACCTGATTGGCAATATGATGGGCGGTCGGGCCGGCATGTCCGCCGCCCAACCGCTTTACAAAACCTCGGACGGCCGCTTTACCAACGCGGCCCGCACCAGCGCGTTTTCGACCAACAGCGGTTCGGCCAAGCTGAACACTTCCCAATTCACAAGGCCGGCCACAACGGTGGGGAAAACCCCCATGACAGCCGCGACAGCAAGCTCGCGTGGCGGCTTTGGCAAGTCTGGAAGCGGACGAACCGGCTTCGGTGGTTAGAGAAAACTGCGGATTTCAGGGATTGGCCGTTCGGTGATCTTAATTTGAGTGGGATTTTTCCTTTAATTTGCACAGTGCGGTTTGAGCTTGTCTTATCCTGAACTTGGCTCCTGAGGTATAAAGGAGCCACTGCCCACCACACCATTTATGGTGGGCAGTGGCGGCGGTTGGATCGTAAAAAGCTTGGTCGGTAAGGACCGTAGTGGAGTTTGATCAACCGCCGTCTTCACCACAGGGCCTGAACGGATACGCGTGTAACAAGTCACGCATGACAAGCATAGGACATGGCGAAGTTGACACAACATACCATTGGCGTGGATATTTCCAAAGCCCATTTGGACGCATTCAGACTAGAAGACGGAGCGGCGCATCGCTTGGAGAATTCGGCGGCAGGGTTTAGCGCCTTGCGGAAATGGCTGGGCAAGGCGCCAATAGCGCGGATCGTGTTTGAGCCGACTGGTCCATATCACAAGGCCTTCGAGGCGGCGTTTAGCAAGACACTTCCTTTGGTCAAAGTGAACCCGTTGCAAGCGCGCCGGTTCGCTGAAGCACACGGGACCAGGGCCAAGACCGATGCTGTGGATGCCCGGATGTTGGCCCGGATGGGTGCTGCGTTCGACCTTGAGCATCAAGCGCCTTGTTCCAAGGAAATCCTTGTTCTCATGGATTTACACGTTGCACGTGCCGGGCTGATCAAGGACCGCACGCGACTGCGCAACTGTGCCCAGATATAATACATTGCTCTCTTGAAACGCCAAGTCAAGGCACGGCTCACGCAGGTAGAACGTCAGATTGCCGAGCTGGACGCTGAAATTGCTGCGCTGATTCAGGCGCACGAGGCCACTGCACGCAACCGCGATATTCTCTGCTCAATGCCTGGGATAGGGGGGGGCACGGCCGCAGCCATGCTGACTCTGCTTCCGGAGATCGGCACACTTGAGCGCAAACGGCAGTGTCAGAGGAACTTTCTTGCCTGCGGGGTTCGCTCCGACTAGCGTCATCGGATGACAAAACCCAGCCCCTTTCGCTACTTCAAGACGAGCCCAGAGATCATCCGCTTGGCCGTTATGATGTATGTCCGGTTTCCGCTTTCGCTTCGGAACGTGGAGGATCTGCTGCATGAACGTGGCATCGAGATTAGCCATGAGACGGTTCGCTTTTGGTGGAACAGATTTGGCCCAATATTTGCCGCTGAAATTCGCAAGTAAAGGGTCAGCCAGATGCGCGCATATTCGAACTGGCAATGGCACCTGGACGAGGTTTTTGTGAAGATCAACGGAGAGATACACTACCTCTGGCGGGCAGTGGATCACGAAGGGGAAGTCCTGGAAAGCTTTGTCACGAAGCGCCGTGATCGCAAAGCCGCGTTGAAATTCATAAGGAAAACCATGAAACGCCATGGTCGTGCGCACATTTTCGTCACCGATATGCTGCGTTCTTACGGTGCGGCGCTGAAGGTCATCGGCAACTTAGACAGACAGGAAACCGGCCGATGGCTCAGCAATCGAGCCGAGAATTCACACCAGCCATTTCGAAGGCGAGAACGGGCTATGCTGCGCTTCAGGCGTATGCGAACCTTGCAGGAATTCGTCGCCGTCCATGCCTAAGTTCACAACCATTTTAACGCGGAGCGCCATCTCTACAGCCGATCAAACTTCAAGCTGAACCGCGCCGCCGCTCTTGCCGAGTGGCGCGGCCTCTGCGCAGCCTAACAGAATTAGATCGCTGGAGAACAGAGACTGGTTCGCATTCGTCTGACAGCACCTTTATTTGCCATCCTCACCCCACAATGAAACTGAAAACAGCCGCGTGAATTCTACGGCTGGACCCCATCAAAAATGGGGGGATTACCACCGATGCGGTCATTGCAGAGCGGCTTAGGATGGCGCGTCAAAACCGAAATTCGCCAGATTCTTTTCTTTCAGAAAGCTAAAGAAGTCGTGACTTGCAGTTTTTACGTTTCCGTCTATCTATCGGGAATGGCAAACGGTTTTTCAGTCAGAATTTCTTTAGCACTGCGGCAGGTCATGCTGCTTTGCGTGATGTATTTTATGCTGTTACCGCAAATTGTGAGCGCCGGTTCATCTCACTCGGGTATGTCGATGGCCTTTGGGCAACAACACTGTGCAGAGATGCATCGTGAGGCTGGCAAGGCACAGGATGCATCAGGCGAACATCATGATCATACGCAGCCAGACAGCCATGAGATGATGGATGAGACCGCATGCTCTGGTATGCTCTGTTCCGGTGTTGCGGCTGACCAGTCAGGCCCCGTGGTGCAAATGCAGCAATTGTTGGTTTCTACAGGGCTGTCATTTGAAATCCTGCGATCTTCCAGCGTCAGCTTGGACACATTTAGAAAACCTCCAAAAGCAGCCTGATCGGCTTGTCGATCCGTGCGCAGCACATCGCGCACATGATCCATTTTTGATCATTGGTTTGACCTGTCTGAACAGGTCATGTGGAGACTATCATGAGCGGACGCTATGCGGCACTCAGCATTCTTGCCCTTGGAGCGGGATTGGCTGGCGGAATTTATGCCGAACGATTTTACTTGAATCCCACAGACATGGCTGGGGCAACCGGCCCCGAGGTTCTATACTGGGTTGCGCCGATGGATGCGAATTTCCGGCGTGATGAGCCGGGGAAATCGCCAATGGGTATGGATTTGATCCCGGTCTATGCAGGTCAAGAAGCGTCGATGGATCCATCGACTGTCACTTTGTCTGCCGCCGAGATCAACGCAATCGGCGTACGGACCGCCGTTGCCCAGACCAGTGATATCTCTCAAACCATCGAGACAGTCGGCTTTGTCGGGTACGACGAACACCTGACAAGCCATGTTCACACCCGTGTTGATGGGTGGATCGAGGAATTGACGGTCCGTGCAGTCGGCGACCGTGTTTTGGAAGGGGACGTGTTATTCGAGATGTTCTCGACGGTCATCGGGTCCGCCAGCGCAGAACACCTGCGCACGATGGACGAAGGCAATCAAAGCCTTCTGGAGATTTCGCGCAATAAGCTGCGCAGCCACGGCATGTCGGACCGCCAGATAAAAGAGATTGAGGCAACACAGACTGCGGCACGCAATCTACAGGTCTATGCCCCTCAGAACGGCGTTGTTATCGCGCTGGAAGCGGCGGATGGTATGTACTTGCAACCAAACACGCGGGCCGTGTCGTTGACAGAATTGTCCACCGTTTGGCTGATAGTGGATGTGTTTGAACGTGATATCGCACGGATGAGCGATAACATGACCGCGTTTGTCCGGTTCGAGCACTTGAACGGGCAGGTTTTTGAGGGCCAGATCGACTACATCTACCCTGAGCTGGATGCCGCGACACGCACGCTTCCTGTTCGGCTGCGCATAGACAACTCCGAGGGGCTTTTGAAGCCCAACATGTTCGGCAACGTATCCTTGGTACCGAACGAAACCCGACAAGCTCTGACGGTTCCAACGGAGGCAATCATTCGAACAGGCAGTGCCGAGCGCGTTATCCTTAAAACTGGTGAAGGCACCTTTGCGCCCCGTCTGGTGACGACAGGCTTGCGCGATAATTTTGGTGGTGGTGGGCGCACGGAAGTGGTTCAGGGTCTTGCCCCGGGCGAAGAGGTCGTGGCGTCGGCGCAATTCCTTATCGACAGTGAAAGCGCGCTGAGCGCGGGTTTGATGCGCATGGCCCCCACAGATCAGGAACCTGCACGCGGAACGGGTGAATTGCTGGCGTTTGATCCGCAAACCCGGATGGGTACCATTCGGCATGGCGATCTGGAGAGCATTGGCTGGCCAGCGATGGACACAGCGTTTGCCGTTCGGGCAGATATCGCAGTTGCAAGATTGATGGCGGGTCAACAGATCAAATTCGAGGTGATCCGTGGCGCGGATGGTTTGCTTTATCTGTCCGATATTGCGCCGGACGACGGGATCGCCGCGACGGGGATGGGCATGGTCGAGGCCGTGACCGCGGAAGGTAAGCTTACCATGAGCCACGATCCGATTCCCGAACTTGGCTGGCCCGCGATGGTCATGGATATGCCGGTATCGGATCTTGACGCTGGTCAGGTTCCGCTTGGCACACAAGTGGCGTTCGATCTGGCCGAGGACGCCGACGGCATGTTCGTGATCGTCGCCGTGAGACCGGTTGATGAAAGCGTGGCCGTTCCGCCGGACATGGCCGAACCGGATATGGTCGCGGAAATGATGGCGGCTGAGCCCATCGTTGTCGCGGGAACGATTGACGCGATCGACGCAGAGACCCGCCGCGCGACCATCACTCACGCGATGATCAAAGAAACCGGCATGCCCGGCATGACAATGGATTTCGATCTTGTGGATGCGCTCGATATCGCAGGCTTGCCTGTCGGCTCTGAAACGACGCTCACCTTTGAGCGTCCCGACGGTATGACGATGGTCTTGGCCGCAGCGGAAACTGTTGCCCCACCTATCGAAGTTTCGGGGACGATTAACGCGATAGACCCGTCGGGCAACGTGGCAAATATCTCGCACGGGCCGATGACAGATATCGGGATGCCCGGGATGACGATGGATTTTGGACTGTCGCCATCTGTGGATGTGGGTTCATTGCCGTTGGGCGAAGAACTGACGCTGCTGATGACCCGTAACCCTGACTTTTCAATGACGCTTGTCGGCGTCGTCACAACACAGCAGGTCGGCCAATGATCCCCGCCCTTATCCGTGCATCCATCAAGAACCGGTTTCTGGTTCTTGCGCTGTCGATGATGCTTGCGATTGCGGGGGTCTGGGCGATCAGATCAACGCCGGTTGATGCGATCCCTGACCTGTCGGATGTGCAGGTTATTATCAAAACACCCTATGCGGGTCAGGCACCGCAGGTGGTTGAGGATCAGGTGACGTATCCGATCACCACGGCCATGCTTGCCGTGCCCGGTGCCACGGATGTGCGCGGCTTTTCTTTCTTTGGTGACAGCTATGTCTATGTTGTCTTTGAGGACGGGACAGATCTGTATTGGGCCCGAACCCGCGTTCTTGAATATCTGGGGCAAATCACCGCCAACCTTCCAGAAGGCGTCGCGCCACAATTGGGGCCGGACGCAACCGGTGTCGGCTGGATTTACCAATATGCGCTGATCGACCGGACCGGAAACCATGATCTTGCCGAATTGCGCACTTTGCAGGACTGGTTTTTGAAATACGAACTTCAGACCGTCGAAGGCGTGTCCGAGGTCGCCACAATTGGCGGTATGGTCAAACAGTATCAGGTCGTCGTGGACCCCAACAAGCTACGCGCCTTTGACCTGACGCTAGCGCAAATCCGCAATGCGATCCAAGGTGCGAACCGCGAAACAGGCGGCAGCGTCATAGAGATGGGCGAGGCTGAGTTCATGGTCCGCTCGACGGGCTATATAGACGAGCTGTCTGATCTGGCCAGCGCACCGTTGATCGTCAATGACCGGGGTGCAGCTATCACTTTGGAAGACATTGCCGAAATCCGGCTTGGGCCGGAATTGCGACGCGGTGTCGGTGAATTTGACGGGCAGGGCGATGCAGTCGGTGGTGTTGTGATCCTGCGATGGGGAGGGAACGCCCTGTCCACGATCCAAGCGGTCGAGGCGAGGATCGATGAATTGCGGCCAAACCTGCCCGATGGGGTTGAACTGATCACCACCTATAATCGGGCAGGTGTGATCGAAAGGGCGATTGAAAACCTCGAAAAGAAACTGACCGAAGAATTCATAGTCGTCGTGTTGGTCTGTGCCGCATTCCTGCTGCACATCCGCTCGTCTTTAGTGATCGTTCTGTCCTTGCCCCTAGGCATCTTCGTGGCGTTTATCATCATGAAGTTTCAGGGTGTGAACGCGAATATCATGTCCCTTGGCGGTATCGCGATTGCCATTGGGGCGATGGTCGATGCGGCCATCGTGATGATTGAGGCGATGCACAGGCGGATCGAAAAGGAACCGCTGACACCGCAAAACCGTTGGCGGATTGTGACGGAATGCTGTGAAGAAGTCGGGCCAGCGCTGTTTTTTGCATTGGCGATCATCGCGGTCAGCTTCTTTCCGGTTTTCGTGTTGGAAAGTCAGGAAGGGCGGTTGTTCAAACCGCTGGCCTTTACCAAAACCTACGCGATGGCTGCGGCCTCTATTCTTGCGGTAACGCTGGTGCCCGTTCTGATGGGCTACTTCGTACGCGGTCGGATCATCCCTGAACGCAAGAACCCGCTAAACCGTTTGGTGATCTGGATATATCGCCCGTTTCTGGACGCGGCAGTTGCATGGCCATGGGCCACGACGATGCTTGCCGTTGGTCTTGTCGCGTCGATGGCATGGCCGCTGCAACGGATCGGAACGGAGTTTATGCCCGAGCTGAACGAAGGTGATTTTCTCTATATGCCGTCACTCTATCCCGGTGTGTCCATCGGCAAGGCGCGCGAGGTTTTGCAACAATCAGACCGTCTGATCGCGACAGTGCCAGAAGTGCTGACCGTGCATGGCAAACTTGGCCGGGCTGACACAGCGACGGACCCGGCCCCCCTCACCATGATCGAAACAACCGTGCAACTGCGTCCCGAATCTGAATGGCGCGAGGGTATGACGATGGAGCTGATACGGCAGGAACTTGACCGGGTTGTGCAGATTCCCGGCGTCACAAATGTGTGGATTCAGCCGATCAAGAACCGCATCGATATGCTGGCGACAGGGATCAAGACACCTGTTGGCGTCAAAATTTCGGGTGAAGACCTCAGCGTTATTGAGGCTATAGGTATAGAAATCGAACAAGCGGTGGCGGGGATTGAAGGGACCGCATCGGCCTACGCCGAACGACCCGTTGGTGGCCGGTTTATTGAAATCAACGTCGATAGAGATGTTGCCGCCCGCTACATGATGAGTGTCCGGGACGTTCAAGACGTGGTTCAGACAGCAATTGGCGGTATGCAGGTCTCAGAAAGCGTCGAAGGATTGGAACGGTTCCCCATCAATCTGCGCTACCCGCAAGAATGGCGCAACAGCCCCGAACGGTTGCGTGATTTACCGGTGGTCACCCCGTCAGGCGCGCATATCCCACTTGGCACTTTGGCGGAAATCTTGATCGTGGATGGCCCCGCAATGATCAGATCGGAAAATGCCCGCCGCACTGGCTTTGTGTTCATCGACATCGCAGGGCGCGATCTGGGTGGATATGTGAATGAAGCCCGCGCGCTTGTTGCTGAAACGGTTACGTTGCCCGCTGGATATTCGATCACATGGTCGGGCCAGTACGAATATATCGAACGGATGCAGGACCGGTTAAAGGTCGTCGCGCCAGCGACCCTTCTCATCATCACGCTGATGCTGTTCATGGCCTTCAGTCGTGTCACCGAAGTCGCGATCATCCTTGCAGCATTGCCCGTCGCACTGGCTGGTGGTGTGTGGCTGATCTGGTATCTGAATTTTGATATATCAGTCGCCGTTCTGGTAGGTTTCATCGCTCTTGCGGGCGTCGCCGTTGAAACGGCGATTGTGATGCTGCTGTACCTCAATTTGGCTTGGGAAAAACGTAAAACGCGCGCGATACAGGAACGGCGGAGTTTGACTGCACAAGACGTAGAGCAGGTCGTGTTCGAAGGCGCGCTTTTGCGTGTGCGCCCCAAAGTCATGACCGTTGCGACGATTTTCGCAGGCCTCATCCCGATTATGTACGGCCATGGCACGGGGTCCGAAATCATGCAGCGGATCGCAGCGCCTATGGTCGGTGGCATGGCGACGGCAACGTTGCTGACCCTGCTGGTGATCCCATCCATCTTTGTGATCTGGAAACGCTTTGCGCTGGCCCGGGTCAATCGTGAACTGGCGGACGATTACACGGGTGCGCCAGCTTCCATCCCCAATGCGGTTCCGGGCGAATGATCGCCGGACCCATACGAAACGCAACCCAAACAGGAGAATGTTATGCGTAAGACCCTTACTTTGATCTCTGGTATTATTTTGTCGTCAAGCATGGCGATGGCTCAATCCACGGATCATTCGACGATGGACCATGGCAACATGGCAATGGACGAGGCGATGGTGGAAGGCGGCGTTCACGTGAAGGCCATCGTTAATTCATTTGGCGAAGGCACAGTCAACGTCAGCCATGATCCGATCCCTGAAATTGGCTGGCCAGCAATGACGATGGATATGCCATTATTGGAAAACGCGGAAATGATGGGGGAGATCGAAGTTGGTGCGCCCATCACGATGATGTTGGTCAAAGGCGACGATGGCATGTATTCTGTCGCAGCTCTTATGGCGGATATGTAAACCACTGGTCTGGGTCCGACCTTGTTGGGCCCAGACCAACACTGAGAGTTCAGAGTTTGGAATTGGTCTTTCGTTTTGCCAATTCCCGATAAAGTGCTGGCTGCGAGACCCCGATTTCATCGGCCACCCTGACCCATTCACCTTTGGGCGGTTCGCCGTAAAGCTCAAGCCATGCGTCCAGCTTTTCACAAACGCGACGCAGACGCAGAATTTCGATCCGTGCCCGCTGGATTTGCACCTCCTTGGCATGGGTTTCCATTAAACTAAGCGCCGCGTTTGGCATCCTTTGAAGTGCGGCGAGAAAAGCTGCGCGCGACACGTATGCAACCTGTGCGTCAGTTCGGGCAACAGCATCGCAGTGGTAGACGTCGGCAAACAAGGAAGCCTCGGCCAATGCAGTGCCAGCCTGCGCGACATGCAGGGTCAGCGACGCGCCGTCCGCCATAGGTCGTTCCAACGCAATTGACCCCGACCGAACAAGGAACATCGATTGAACGGTGTCTTCGCGCCGAAATAACGCCGCCCCCTGTGTGACGGCCCGAAGCGGCGCATCTGTGAATATTTGGTGCCAGTCAGACATGATAGGGATCATACCGCCGATGTGCCGGGTCCGATAGGGTGATCAGGATTTCACACTGGAGGCACGTATGCGGATCACGACTGTTTTGATAACTTTGGCACTTGTCGGCACCCCGGCTTTGGCCGTCGCACAAACCACACATACCGATCACGGGGGCGGTATGGACCACGCGCAGCATGGGCAGGAAGCTCCCTCTGCCGGTGCAAGTCTGACCGAACCCGGGCAGGGTGCATTTGCAGCTTTGTCAGAAGCTGTGCGTGTCCTTGAGGCTGATCCCGATACGGACTGGGCAATGGTAGATCTGGCGGGGCTGCGGGCGCATCTGGTCGATATGGACCGCCTTGTGTCGGATACCATCGTGACAGAGACCGCGCTGCCGAACGGTATCAGCGCCTTGGCAACCGGTGAGGCGGAAACAATCGCGACACTTCGGCGGATGGTGCCGGCCCACGCGGCCCAGCTCGCCAAAGATGATCGCTGGACTGTTGAAACCGCGCAAACAGATGATGGCGTCGAACTCCACGTCAAAAGCGATGATCCAGCAGTGATTGCGCGGATAAAGGGTTTGGGCTTCTTTGGGCTGATGGCAAGTCAGGATCATCACCGCGAACATCATTTGATGATGGCACGGGGCGAAAACGTACACGATCACTGATACATCGCTAAGCGACAACTGCGCTTGCGCTTGCAAAACCGGGCATACCCCATGTAGGTATATTCCATGGCTTTCATGCGCATTGTTTTGATCATCCTTATGACCTTTTCAGCCTCACTTTCAGGGGCAATGGAGGTTGGCCATGCCTTTGCATCTGAGGCAGATCATGCAGCGATGGAGCACGTCGCTGATGAACAGCCCGTCTGTTGTACCGACAACACTGAACCCGCGCAGAACTGTCATGTCTTGCCGGCACTTGTTCCTGTCGCAGCGTTTGGCGTCGTTACGCCACATTGCAGTGAAACCGCTTATTCAAACATTGGTCTTTGGTTGCGGGGTATTGGATCGTCGGCGCTTCTGGACCCTCCGCGCACCGTGTGATGTCTGCCGCACCTTTGTGGGAAGCGGTTCCATATCACCAATCACATGACACTCGCGCCGCCTCATTTTGTTCAAAACGGGCACACGCGTTCAAGAGGAAAATAACATGAAACTCATCAAAACATTTTTAGCCTTCATGCCAGCTGTCGCGTTGGCGCTTGGAATGGCCTCATTCAGTGCTGTCGGCATGGCCCATGCGGACAGCCATGGTGACATGGCCGATCACGGCACCATGCACGTTACCAAAAGCCCGACCTGCGGCTGTTGCGGCGCATGGGTCGCACTGGCGCGCGAGGAAGGTTACGACATCGAAGTGACAGACACCGATGATGTAACAGACGTAAAACTGGATGCAGAGGTGCCCGGTAAATTGTGGGCGTGCCACACAGCAATGATCGACGGCTATGTCGTTGAGGGCCATGTTCCGTTCGCCGCACTTGCCAAGCTCCTCGAAGAACGTCCGGACATCACAGGTATCGCTGTTCCAGGAATGCCCGTCGGATCGCCCGGTATGGGGAACGACCCGACTGCGCGCTATGACGTGATGGCGTTCGGCGGCGGTGCCGGAGACGGTGAAGTCTTCTATCAGGCCGGTCTGTGAAAAGAACGCCTTTAATCATGGGCGGGGGAGTGGTCCTGATCGGGGCCGCTCTTTATGCTGTCAGCACAATGTCGGCTGATGCTGATCGCATCGTCTTGCGCCACACTGATCCTGAAACTGTGGCTTTAGGTGCTGCGGTATATGAGGGGAACTGTGCCGCTTGCCATGGCGCGAACCTTGAAGGCCAGCCAAACTGGCGCGTACCCGACGAAGACGGGCGGCTTCCGGCTCCGCCTCATGATGAAACCGGCCATACATGGCACCACGACGGAGACACGCTTTTCCGGCTGACAAAATACGGGGTGGGCGCTTTGATCAATGAGCCTGACTACGCCTCGAATATGCCAATCTATGACGGCATCCTGACAGATGAGGAAATCATCGCTGTTCTGAGTTATATCAAATCCACATGGCCGGATGAAATCCGCTCCAGTCACAATGAAATGGAAAATAAACAATGAAACAGATCATCTTTGCTGGTCTCACACTGGTCATAACGGCGACAAGCGCATGGGCACATTCCAAAGCCGAAGAAACCGTTCCGGCTGACGCGGCAATCGTTGCGGCAGTAGACGTTATTGAAATGCGCTTTGACGATCCGATGCGCGTCACCGCCTTCACGATGACGGGCCCGAACGGTGACGTAGAGATTGAACGCGAAACCGGCATGGACCCCGTCACGTTGTTTAGGGCAATGCCGCCTTTGGACCTGCCGAGTGGAGGTTATAGTGTTGAGTGGCGCGGACTTTCGGCAGACGGGCATCCTATGCAGGGCAGCTTCGGCTTTACTGTCGCCAATTGATCTCCATGGAAGGTCTTGCCCTTATAGATGGTTGGGCCATCGCTGCGATCATCGCAAAGGCTTCGGGCTACGGTGCCACGCTTTTGGCGATGGGTGGGCCCCTTTTTCTTGCGGCATTCCCGGATGCGCCAGATAATGTGCGGCAACTCGCGCGGCGGGTTGGGATCATCGCCGCCGTGATCGGGCTGGCAGTGCTCGCCTTGCGTTTCGGCATCCGCGCGGCCCGCATATCCGGGATGGGTTTGCAGGGGGCAGTTGATCCAATGATGCTGGGGTTTGTCTGGGACAGCCCACTTGGCACGGCTGCTCTGTGGCGCGGCACGGGCGAGGTACTGGTCATTGCGATGCTGATCAGGGGCGCGTTCGGCCTTTGCGTCGGGTTGACCGGGGCACTGCTGATCGCCGTGTCCTATACATTCGTCGGTCATTCGCTGGGCGATCCACGCTGGATCCTTGCCCTTCTGTTGACGGTTCACCTTTTGGCAGCAGCGTTCTGGGTCGGCTCCCTAGCCCCGCTACACCGATCGATCAACCGGCCGGACGGCGCGCTCCTTCTGCACCGGTTCGGGAATATCGCGGGCATCGTGGTCGCGGCCCTCGTGTCGGTCGGCGTGATCTTTGCCTGGCTGATGACAGGGTCTGTCGCATCGTTGTTCACAACTGCTTACGGGTGGACGCTTTTGCTGAAACTGGCGGTGGTGACGGGCCTGATGGCGCTTGCCGCGCTCAATAAATGGCGGCTGGTCCCGACACTTGCCTCGGGCGCACCGTCTGCCGTCGTCCATCTACGCCGCTCGATCAAGATTGAAGCTGTGGCGGTTCTGCTGATCCTTATCGTGACGGCGATGCTTACCTCAATCACAACACCACCAGTGAATTTATAGCCAATCGGCGCTGCCAATACGCCTCTACTTCGACGCTTTTTGCAAAAGTCTGATCAGTTCATCAAATTTCGCCCGTTGCTCTTCTGGATCACCGCTTTGGATCGCCGTCTCGACGCAATGCGCAGCATGGTTTTCAAGGATCAGCTTTTCCACACCCAAGATCGCTGATCGGATTGCCGCTGTTTGCGCCAGTATGTCCATGCAATAACGATCCGCCTCTACCATGCCCGCTACCCCGCGCACCTGTCCTTCGAGCCGCGAAAGCCGATCCAGTGTCTTATCTTTATTGGCTTTCACGCGGCGTATCCTTGGTTGTTCGGAACCATCGGCTTTCATTCTCGTTATATACCCCATAGAGGTATATAACGAGAATGAAGATGGCAGATCAGGGAGACACGACAATGCACTCGGACGAGACGCATCACAATAGCCCCACTGGTAAAAGCGGCTATGGACGCTTCTTTGCAATGATAGGCACCTCAACTGTAGTGATGTACGGCCTGATGTATCTTAATACCTATACGCTTGATCACGTGTTCTTCTCGCAAACGCGGATGTGGATGGCGCTCTATATGGGCGGGATGATGGCGATCATCATGCTCGCGTACATGCTCGGCATGTATTCCAACCGGAAGACCAATATCGCAATTTTTGCAGGGGCCGCGATTGCATTTGTAGCAGGCGTTTACCTTGTTCGCTCGCAAGACACTGTGGGTGATGTGGCGTGGATGAAGGCGATGATCCCGCACCATTCGATTGCCATCATGACCAGTGAGCGGGCCAATATTTCCGACCCCCGTGTTCGCGCGTTGGCCAATGCAATCATCGAGGCACAGCGCAGCGAGATCGCGGAAATGAAGCGATACATCGCGGACATCGAAGCGAATGGCGATGCCGCCCCCGGCACCCCCCGAACCGACCCCTGAGACAAAGGAATTCACCATGCCCAAAGACACCCGTGACGTTACAGACGTAACGACTGCGCCCGCGACTGCCGCAACCGGGAAAACAGCCGTTCTATATCGAATGGCCCTGCCAGACCATTTGTGCCCATCAGGACAAAAGGCGCGTTGGCTTTTGGACCGCCACGGTTTCGATGTCGATGACCGTCTGTTCCGGGAACGCCCTCAGGTGGATGCGTTCAAAAAGGAATACGACGTCCCCACCACCCCCCAGATATGGATCGAAGGTGAACGTGTTGGCGGCTACGACGCTCTGCGCCAAAAGCTGACGAACTATGATCCGAAGGCGACCAGTTATAATCCGGTGATTTACCTTTTTGCGGTTGCCGCCGCGACGGCGCTCGCGCTGTCCATCGGTTTTCTGGGCGCGATTACATGGCAAACGCTCGGTTGGTTTATCTCGGTCTCCATGATCCTGTTGGGTATGCAAAAGCTGCGTGACATCGAAAGTTTTACCACGATGTTTCTTAACTACGACCTTTTGGCGCGCAAATGGGTGCCATATGCCTATGTTTACCCGTGGGTCGAGACTGCGGCGGGCATCCTGATGACTGGCATGCTACTTACTTGGCTTGCTGCCCCTGCGGCGCTCCTTATCGCCACAATCGGCGCGATTAGCGTCTTCAAGGCCGTCTACATCGACAAACGAGAGCTGAAATGCGCCTGCGTGGGAGGTAACTCAAACGTGCCCCTCGGTTTTGTCAGCTTGACCGAAAATCTGATGATGATGGGAATGGCCATAGTGATGCTCGTACAGATTGTCGTTTGAAATTGGTTTAATGTAAAACGCATAGAAAGACGCGCCACACTAATTTTGCATCGTCTTGGTGCAGGTTTCTCGGACGTCACGGGACGAACGTTTGGGTGTTGGGGATCTTTGTCTGGCGGCTCAGAAGCGCTCAAGGCGGAAATCGTGGGGTGGGTCTTGTTGGGCCGTTTGTTGTTATGGGGATTTGTGCTGTGGGCTTGCCTTAAATCTGATCTGACAGATCCGTTGAACGGACCCCTTTATGCCAAGCGGGGTTGGTCTTGCCTGCTTTTGTCTGATCTGCGCGGCATTTTGTCAGCGTCATCAACCTTTGCCCATCGATAGTTTGATTAGCGTGTGATGGTTGGTTCGCAGGAGACATCGCCTGCGGCTGCGCGGGTCAGGCAGCGGCTCTGTGTGTTTTTCGCGGTGCTCTTGAATGATGTGTTGGTGCGGGTGCGTCGATGTTGATTGCTGTCCGCCGCAACGTGAACACGACAGCGCTGCGGGAGTGTCCTGAAATCTGTGTATCTGGCCCGGCCCATGCGGGTTTCAGATACCGCAGCCATATGCCAGCGACAACGTCACGCGCGCCTTCAGGTTGGCTGCAGAGGACCCAGACTATAAGGGTCTCCATCGATGCGACCTACCCACTGACCGGAAATCACTGCTTGCAGCGATGAGAGGGACAAAGCACATCGCACGGCATCAAGCCTTGGGATAAAAGGGGGGCGTAGACGTCTGATTGGTCGCACGAAGGGCGGTATGAACACCAAGCTGCATGCCGTGACTGACGCACGAGGGCGGCCCAACCGGTTCTTCATGACGGCTGGTCAGCTCAGCGATTATACCGGAGGCGGGGGTATTGCTGTGCAGTCTTCCGTCCGATGACCGGCTTCTGGGGGACCGGGGATATGACGCGGATTGGGTCCGCGAAACCCTTATCGACAAGAAGATCACGCCTTGCATTCCTGGCCGGAAGTCATGCGACAAGCCTGTCAAATACGACAAGCGACGCTACCGTAAGCGCAACCGGATCGAAATCATGTTCGGACGACTGAAAGACTGGAGACGCGTGGCCACAGGTTACGACCAAAGCCCAAAGGTCTGTCCCCCAGCCATCGCACTCGCTGCGACCGTGATCTTTTTGGAATGAGACCAGAGCCTAGGTACGCGTAATATAGCTGTAAATCTGATCTTTCAGGGCCATTCGGCTTTTACGCATTTCTGAAAGGTGATCTTCGGTTGTCGGCTCAACATTGGTTTCTGCCCGGTGAACTGCGCGGTTAATCTTGTGATAGGCGTCAGTCAGTGATGAGAAATGCGCGTCAGATTGCTCCAACGCTCTGATCTTATCGGCATACTCCGCAAAGTCTTCGGCAAGCGCGTGGGGTGTGTGAGACATTTTTAAATTTCCTTTAGTCTGGCACATGGGTGCGGAAAACCGCTTGGCGCGGCTTGAGGTTGAGTAAATTGGAACAGGCCGCCCACGTCTTTGATTTAAATCAGGTTTGGCAGAACCCTATCCTGCTGCACTCCGCCGGCTCCTATATCGAAGACTTCAATCGCGCGCTGGTTCATGTGGAACAGCCCGGCGATACACAAAGTGCCGACCTGAGCAGTTGATAGCTCTGCACAGCCCACGCCACCTTGAAAGATGGCTTTAATGCGTTGATTTGCTTTCCACGTGTTTTAGACTGCCAACATCTGAATTACATGATTGATGAACCAAGCATCAAGTTAACCCCAAACATCAGGGCGACACGCGCCAACATATCTACCATTTTCTTTTGGCTGTTTTACGGCCAATGACGCCCTTGTCTGCACATCGACGTTCTACCCGCCAAAATGCCGCATGTTCCACAGATGGTCGGGCCGTAGCGTCGGCGAAGGATCCGCCCCACCGGTAATTTACTATTTGTGCACTAGGGGCTTAAAACCAACACACCGTTTGGCGAGTGATGCCGACCAAAGTTCAATTAAGGCGTCCCCATGGCCAACAAACCGAAGCTGCATCCCCGAAATCAACACGTCAATGGCTATGATTTTGCACGCTTGGTGGGCCAGATACCTGAGCTTGAGGCCTTCATGATCGATAGCCCTGTCGGTCAGCCCACAATCAATTTTCAAAACGTAAGTGCCGTTCGTATGCTCAATCGCGCATTGCTCAAAACGCATTACGACATTGATTTCTGGGAAATTCCTGCCGGATATCTATGCCCGCCAATTCCGGGCCGCGTCGATTACATCCACTATCTCGCGGACTTGCTTGCTGACAACAATAGCCAAGAAATCCCGCGGGGGCGTGATATCAAGGTGTTGGACATCGGCACGGGTGCAAGCTTGGTGTACCCCCTCACGGGCCAAAGCGAATATGGCTGGCACTTTACCGGCGTCGATATCGACGCAGGTGCGATCAAATCGGCACAGCAAATTTGTGAATTCAACAAGCTGGCAATCACTCTTCGCCAACAAAGCAAACCTGAGAATATCTTTCGTGATGTAATCCAGCTCAACGAAGCTTTTCACTTAACCATGTGCAATCCACCGTTCCACGCATCCCGCGCGCAAGCGACGAAGGGAACCCAACGAAAGTGGGCGAGCCTTGGCAAAGGGCGTTCAACCCAACTTAATTTCGGTGGTCAAAACGCCGAACTTTGGTGTCCGGGTGGCGAGATAAAGTTTATCGCCCGCATGGTTGAACAAAGCATAGAGTTCGCCGATCAGTGCCTGTGGTTTACCTCGTTGGTATCGAAAAAGGATAACCTTCAGCCTCTCTCCCGGATTTTAGGAAAAGCCAAGGTTGCTGACTATAAAGTCGTCGAAATGGCACAGGGGCAAAAAACAAGTCGGTTCATTGCCTGGACTTACATAAAGAAAAATCAACGATCCTTGTTTCCGCTCAAAGCTGGTAGCTAGGGGTTGCGAAAACCATGCTCGACATTGTTTTATGCGCAAAGGTTGAAACCCGCAAAATCTGAATTTCGCCGCGCGCCGCAAGCCACGTTTGCGCGCCCCTCTCAGACCCGCGCGGCGGGCACAATCGATTGATCTATAAGGCGGATCAAATCTCCAAAGTACCCTTCGCTTCGGGCGGGTAACGTCGGATCAGAGGTGATCGCAAGGGTAAGCGCCAGATCAGGAATGACACAGATAATCTGGCCTCCGTATCCACGGGCCAAGGCGTAATCTATAGATCCAACCCGCCCCAGAAACCAGCCATACCCATATTGTAAGCCGGAAAAGACCGACCGGGTGGCGGGCTGAAAGGATGCGCGAACCCATTCTTCGCTTAAGACCTGTGTGCCGCCTACGCGCCCCGCGTTGCGGTACATCTCGCCAAAACTGATCATGGCAGACAAAGATAATGCCATTTCGTTACCACCAAGATACCGACCTTGCGGATCGCGCGTCCAAGCGGGAATATCGACCCCCAAGGCATTTCCGATCCGGTTGCGCGCAAGCGAAAGCAAACTTTGACCAGACACTTCGGACAAGACAGCCCCCAAGACATGGGTTGTGCCGGTCGAATACAGCATGCCTGTCCCCGGTTCGGACACCATGGGGCGCGACAGCGCGTCGGCCACCCAATTGTTGCTGCTGATCCAGCCGCCGTAATTCGCACCAGATGTCCGTTCAAGTCCGGCTTGCATTGTCACCAGATCCTTGATGGTGATCTCGGCTACTTTGGGGTCTGCGTCAGACGGAATAATCCTTGGGGCGACGTCCCCCAGCGTGGCATCCAGGGATTGAATTTCGCCCCGATCAACTGCGATGCCCGTAAGGGCCGCAACAATCGTCTTTGAAACGGATTTGATTGGGACAGATCGGCCCAATTCGGGGCCGCGAAAGCGTTCTGCTAAAACCTGTGTCCCGTTTTGCATGATCACAATCGCATGGCATTGATCCAATGCGCGTGCCCGTTCTGCCACGTCGGTCCAGGCGTTTGTTTGGGCAAAAGCAGGATGTGCTGCAAATGAGGCAGTGGCCGCAAGGAAAGAGCGTCGTTTCATGGAAGGTACACCTGTCCAATTTGATTTTCCACCTAATGGATTGAAACCACCGGCTTCCAGCCGGTCCGCTTCAGCGAATCGGCTTCTGATCTTCTCTCCTGAATTTTGAAACCCGCTGAGGCGGTATGGTTTCAAAATTCAGGAGAGAAGATCATGCGTTATTCGGCATCCGCGCACACGCGATTTTACCACAGGTTCCACGTCGTGTGGGTCACAAAATAC
>JAGXGZ010000088.1 GCA_024636495.1 Roseobacter sp.
CGCTGCCGCCGATTGTTGCGTCTCTGCTTTACCTGACGAGCCCGGAGTATATTTCCCTGCTTTTTACGACAACGATTGGTAACGTGGTTCTGGTTGGCTGTGCTATCTGGATGACGATCGGCATCCTGATCATGCACAAAATGATCAACTTCGATTTTTGAGGAGCTGATCATGGTAATTGAAGCCCTCACAACCCACCGCGATCTGGTCGTCATGCTGACAGCGGCGATCAGCATTTTCTGCGTCGTACTTTCAATAAGCTGGCCCTACTTTGCGCGGGATAAGATGGCACTGCGCATGGAGCGTGTTTTGGCAGGAAACACCCGCAACCAGCCGCGTAAGACGCTACCTTCAGGCGAATCCCACAGACCTTTACTGCTGCTAAGCGAACCCAGCAAGATCATGGCGGCGATCGTCGAACGCCTAAGGCTTGGCGACAAGCTGGAAGACAAGGCGACCTTTCAAAAGATGAGGTCCGCCGGCTTTCGCGGTCGCGCGCCTGTCATCACGTTTTTGGCGATGCGGTTTGTGATGCCACTCGTAGTTATGGGTGTCGTTGCGTTTTATATTTTCGTGGTCATTCAACCAGAGCTACATCTAGTGGCAGAAATTTCTATCATTCTGGCAACAGGCTATTTTGGATATTTCCTTCCCACGATCTATGTAAATAACAAGATCGCGAAACGTCAGAAATCAATCAAACGTGCATGGCCAGATGCGCTTGACCTGCTTTTGATCTGCGTAGAATCCGGTATGAGCAGCGAACACGCCTTTCGCAAAGTTGCCGATGAGATCGTGCGTCAGTCCAAGGAACTTGCAGAAGAATTGTCTCTGACGACCGCCGAGCTTTCTTTGCTTTCCGACCGCCAGACTGCGTACAAAAACCTAGGAAAGCGCACGAACCTCGATAGTGTCAAATCCGTGGTCTCTGGACTTGTCCAATCTGAGAAATATGGCACATCTTTGGGCCATGCGCTGCGGGTCTTAGCCCAAGAAAGCCGCACAACGCGGATGAGCGAGGCTGAAAAGAAAGCAGCGGGTTTACCCCCCAAATTAACCGTGCCCATGATCATCTTCTTCCTCCCGGTGTTGTTCGCGGTGGTGATCACTCCGGCCGTGATACAGATCATAAATACTTAACCGGCCCGGATCGATTCACCTTTTAGACTGCCTTAAGGAGATACTGGAATGCCTAGGTTGCCATCATCGTCCGACCGTAAACTTCGCAATCGACGAGGCCAAGCAATGGTAAAGAGAAGGCTTGCCGCCACACTTGCCCGCTTCGGTGGCGACCGCAGCGGCGGCATTGCGGTGACCGCAGCATTTCTGATGCCTGTGATGGTGCTTGGCATGGGGCTTGGTGCTGAAACTGGCTATCAGTATATGACGCAACGCAACCTGCAACATGCTGCCGATCTCGCTGCTCATGCTGGTGGTGTCCGGCTGCGCGCAGGTGACGGGAAAACAGCAATCGATGCCGCAGCACTGCACGTTGCAAAGGTTGATGGTTTCTCAGTGAATGACGGTATCTTTACATTGAATACACCCCCCACAAGCGGCCCGAACGCTGGTGATACGCGCAGCGTCGAGGTGCTGCTGACGAAGACGCAACCGAGGTTTTTTTCTGCGATCATCGACAGTGAACCGGTCTTGATCGGAGCGCGCGCGGTGGCAAAGGTCACACCGTCGGGGTCCACCGCCTGCGTTCTGGCATTGGCACCAACTGTCGCAAAAGCGATCACTGTCAGCGGATCGACGGATGTTTCGCTTGAGGGGTGTGACGTAGCGTCAAATTCTAACGCAAGTGACTCATTCTATATGGCCAATTCACAGGCGAAGTTAACTGTGGGATGTGTGCAAGCGGTCGGCCAGACTCAGACGAACGCTTACTTGAATTTGCTTGATTGCCCCGAACCCGTGGAATTTGCGCCAGTCGTCCAAGATCCATACGCCGATATCCCAGAGCCGAATACAGACATACCATGTGCAACCGACGTCAATGTTTCTGAGTTCACCCCCTCCTACACTTTATCCAATGGTGTACGCGCAATGAAATTTTGCGGCGGTCTCGATATCAAGAAGAACGTTACGTTTAAGCCGGGACTCTACATAATCGACGGAGGTGATTTCACCTTGAATGCAAATGGAACCGTTTCCAGCAGCGAAGTCAGCGTTACGACCGAAGGCACTACATTCTATTTGACTGGATCAGCGAGAATTAAATTCACCGGTAACTCAGCTCTAAATCTGCAAGCGCCAACAACCGGCCCTTATAGCGGGATATTAATTTTTGCCAGTCGCAGCCAAAATGGCCTTTCGCATGAAATTGTCGGGAGCTTCAATTCAACTACGCAAGGTGCAATTTACGCACCTACTTCTAATATTACTTTCAGTGGTAATTCTAAAACGAACAACGGCTGTACCCAGGTTATCGGCTTTACAGTCGAATTTACAGGTAACTCAACACTTCGTTCAAATTGTAGCGTTGAAAATGCACGTAATATAGAGACAAATGTAATAGTCAGTATTGTGGAGTAATATCTTCAGGAATGAGATGCTGAATTGAAAAACTGAGCATCAAGCCGACTGCCGTTTAATAATTGAAATTGCGTTGCAGGCAGCCTGCGCCTTTTCATACGCGCTTTCGTAGCACTCGTTGACCTGTGATTTGGATTTACAGGCTTCCTGAAGCCTGTAAGAGGCATCGCTAAGTGATGTAAAGCCCAAAATGCCAGTGCGTCCAATCAAGTAATGAGCCTTTTCAAAAACCTTTCTAAGATCTAACGCATGACTTGGCTTTTCCGGAAAAGCCTCATGAAGGTCCGCTGACAATTGCCAAAGCGCTTCATAGGCTGTTTCCCTTCCAAGAAGTTCACACAGTTCTTCAAATATTTCCTTGTCGAAAACATCCGCAGAGACAACATGCGACGGGTTCCCAGTTTCCCGACCTAGTCCCTTGGCAGACTCTTTAGAGAAACAAATTGACTCATTTACTGATTTTGAATGGCGCATAAGCTACTTTCATCTATGCAATCAACTAACGTTCGCTACTATAAAATCGAAACTGAAGGTTGCGAATCCAGCACCTCCCGGACCTTTGTGGCAAGTTCGGTTCGCCGGTATGGTTTACCCAGAAAATTGACGCCGCGATCAAGCCGCCCGTGATGAACGATTACGTTTTCCGAATAGCCCGACGTATAGAGAATCTTCAGATTGGGACGCATCATCTCTGCGGCCTCAGCGATCTGGCGGCCAGTCATACCACCGGGCAGGACAACGTCGGTCAAAAGCAGGTCAATATCTGATCGCGCCTGCAGAATATCCAGCGCAGGTGGTCCCGCCGAGGCCGTAACCACTTTGTAGCCAAGCTCTGTCAGCTGCGCCATCAACTGCTGCAAAATCAGCGTGTCATCCTCGACGACCAGAATGGTCTCCTGACCGCGTTGCACGGCCTTGCGACTCGTGTCTGTGCTCTGTGCCGTATTTTCTCCGAAATACCTTGGGAAATACATTTTGACCGTCGTGCCTTCGCCGGGTTCTGAATAGATCCGCACATGGCCGCCTGTCTGTTTTGCGAAGCCGTAGACCATGCTCAACCCCAGTCCCGTCCCCTGTGCCACGGACTTCGTCGTGAAGAATGGCTCGAAAACACGCTGAATTTGATTTTTAGGGATGCCGTGTCCGGTGTCGCTGACTGCGATGAGTATATACTCTCCTGTGGCCAGATCAGGTTCGGACGCAACATAGTCTTCATCAAGAGACACGTTCGCGGTCTCTATGACCAATGACCCACCTTCGGCCATCGCATCGCGCGAATTGATTGCGAGGTTCAAAAGCGCGGCTTCTACTTGAGCCAGATCGGTCTCTGTTAGCCATAGGCCATCGGCGAGGGCGATTTTAATGTCGATATCCTCGCCAAGGGTGCGGCGCAGCATCTCCTCGAAGCCGTAAATTACCGCATTGACGTCGATCACTTGCGGTTGAAGCGGCTGCTTGCGGGAGAACGCAAGAAGCCGACTTGTCAGTTCGGCTCCGCGATCCGCGGCCTGGGCGCTCATATCAGCGAATCGTCTCAGGGGATCTTTCTCGTCGAGACTGTCCTGTAAAAGTTCGATGTTTCCGATGATGATTGTCAGCAGGTTGTTAAAATCATGGGCGACACCGCCTGTCAGCTGGCCCACGGCTTCCAGCTTTTGCGACTGGCGTAGCCGCTCCTCCATTTCCAGGCGTTGCGAGATGTCTGACATGCTGCCAAGGACTCGGACCGCGCCCCCTTCGTCATCACGGATCAAAAAGGCACTGTTTTCTACTTGGGCCCAAGTGCCGTCAGCCCGTCGAAAACGATATGGTTCATGGAGAGCGCCAATCTCACCCAGAAGTAGTTTTTCAACTGATTCATCGAAACGCTTCTCGTCGTCGGGATGCAGGTTTGCCCGCCAGATGGTCGACACGTTGCCTTCGGGATCGGGCTCATGGCCGAACTGCTGAAACATTCCATCACTCCACCACACCCGACCTTCAGCAATGTTCCAGTCCCAAACGGCATTTCGGGATGCCTCGGCGACCAGGCGGAACCGCGTTTCGGATATTCGCAACGCTTCCTCGGCGTTACGACGATCGGTGATGTCGCGCTGGATCGAAACGAAGTGAGTGACTTCACCCGCTTTGTTTGCCAGTGGCACGATGTCGAGTTCCAACCAGTACTCTCGACCGGACTTGGTGTAGTTGATGAGTTCGGCGCGCACCGCTGATTTCGTCTCAACAGCTTGCATAATCCGCTTCAGCTCAGATCGCTGGGTCTTGGGTCCTTGCAGAATGCGTGGTGTCCGCCCTATCGCCTCCTCCCGGGTAAACCCGGTGATCCGTTCGAAGGCGTCATTGACGAAGAGGATCGTGGGTCCGCGCAATGCATCGCGCCTTGGAGCGTCTGTCATGATGACAATATCGTCGATGTTCGCAATGGCTACATTGAGCAGGCGCAGTTGCTCTGTCATTCGTCGCTCTTTGGTGATGTCCGAAAAATAGACGGCCAGCCCGGTGGGGGTCGGGTGCGCGCTGATGCGGAAGGACCGGTTGAGCGTCGGATGGGATTGTTCAAGCCGCACGGTCTCGCCGGCTTCGAGAGCGCGGGTATATTCAGCTTCGGTCAAAGCGCCCGCAATCTCTGGAAACTCATCCACGAAAAGGCAGCCTATCAGTTCATCGCGTTTGCGTTTCAGAATTCTTTCAGCCTTGCTGTTGATATAGGTAAACCGCCCTTCCCAATCGAACATGCAGAACCCGTCACCGATATTCTCCAACGTTTCGGCCAGACGGCGACTTTTTTCGCCCGCTTCCCGCTGCGCCGTCGTCAGCTCCGAGACATCCTGCATCGCCCCTTCAACAGCCACGATCTTGCCCGTCTCATCCCGGACAGGCATGCCGATTGAGCGCACCCTCACCCGGTTCCCCCTGGCCGTGATCAGGTCGCGAAGATTGTCGAAAGGAATTCCATGTTCTGCGCAGTCTTCGAAAACCTTGTGGGACAACTCCCGTTCCTCCGGGGCAAAATAGTCAATGCCACCGTCGTATGTCGGGGCAGTGCCGGGCGGTAGCTCGTGGATCGCGGCAGTCCCATCGGTCCACGACACCTTTTTAGTGTCGAGGGCCACACGCCAGCCACCCAGCTTGACTGCCCGTCCAGCAATTGCCAACAATCTTTCCGACTCTTCGGCTCGCGCGCGCGCCGCGACCAGTTCCGAGATGTCCTGAAAGGACCCCTGGAGGGCGACGATCTGGTCTTTCTCATCACGCTCCGCTTCCCCGGTCGAACGCACCCAAAGCTTTCGCCCCTTTGCGGTGATGATCTGATGTGTTTCGTTGAATGGCGTACCGTGATTCCGGCAGGATTGAACAAGCGCTGCCATACGTTCGCGTTGCTCAGGCGCGCAATAGGCGAGGCTTTCAGAGATAGTTGGCGAGAATCCATCAGGTTCTTCATGAATGCGGGCAGTTTCGGTAGACCATTCCAAATGATCTGCCTGCGCGTCATAGCGCCAAGCGCCGAATTTTGCAGATTGGCCCGCGATCTCAAGCATTCGTTTCGCTCGCGCAAGGGACCTCGCAGCTTCAACGCTTTCGGTCACATCCTTTGTGGTGATCAGTTCGGCGCGACGCCCTTCATGTTCGATGGTGTGGCCGGTGATATCGACGTAGATAATCGCTCCAGACTTCAGCCGGTGTCGCCAGACCCCTGCTTCGTCTCGTCCTTCCGTGACGGCTGCGACATTGGCATCGAGGGCAGCGCGATCATCTGACGGTCGAATGTCTGCAATTGTCATCGCTAGAAACTCGTTGCGGGAATACCCGTATTTGGCGATGGCAGCCTTGTTGACAGTCAGAAAACACAGAGTCTCCAGATCGTAGATCCACATCGGATCCGGGTGAGACATAAACAGACGGTCAGTGGCTGTATTCAAGCGGTTGCCCTTTCAAAGAACGAAGCCTCTAATAGCGATTGGCCGGTCGTAAAACATCGCCGCCAAACTGGTATTTACCTGGGCTTGAAAGCTGACCGATTTCGGCCTGTGACTTTAAAGTCTGGCGGCTAACGTGGATTACTTTTTGAATAATGACATGAAGAGACGAGCCTCGCAATCTGACATTGGGGGGTCGAATGGGAATGAGAGCAGATACCAGAGAGCGTCTTGAGCAAGTGCTCCAAGCTTGCGGGGATGTTCTCAAAGGTGGCCAAGCTGAGAACGTCGTCAAGTATATCATCACGGGCAATTGCAACTGCCAGCTTGTGCATGGCTACGTCGATCCCAACATGAATCCTTGATTGCTCTTTTGTCATGCCTTCCTCCATCGCAATTCAAGGGCACTCGCCGTCATGCGATCAGAACACAGGCCGATTCCTAAAAGCGTCCCGTTAAAAAGACATGCGGTCTTACGAACAAGATCATGCCGCCGCGCAAAATCCACACCCCCCCACCCCCGGTGGAGAGCTCTCGGCCATGATCCATGCCTTCACTTCATTGGGTCAACTGCGGTTCCCACACTGCCGCGGTTTAACGAATTTTCAGCAACTAACAAATCCGTCACCACCATCTGCCATGAGCATCCTCAAAATGATTGCGCAGTACATCTCGCAGACGCATCAATCGTCAGAAGCACCCCAATTCAATGGGGCTTGGACAGCACAGACGGCCTTGGCGAGCAAAGCCAAGGGCTCACTGGCCGAGGCCGCGCTGCATACCATTGGCAACAAAATTTCAAGGGAGTAGTTCGTCCGCTCCGATATCAAGCCGTAGTTTACAACAAAACTTGGTCGATGATCTTTGCGAGTTCGGCTTTTCTGAACGGTTTATTGATAACAAAGGAAGCACCAAAAAACTCTGCACTGGTTGTGAGATCGTTCAAGCCCTCACTCCGGGAAGGGTAGTACGTGCCTCCGCCTGTCATCAGGATAATCGGGGTGCCTGACGCCACTTCTCTGATTTTGAGGATTAATTCGAAGCCGTCAAATTCTGGCATGAAAAGATCCGTAAGGATCAGGTCAAAGTCAGTCTTTGATACGTATTGGAGCGCTTCCTTGCCATTTGGGGCCTCAACCACCTCAAAGTCCAGAGCGCGCAGCATTGCGCTCACGGTTGGCCGGACCAATTCATCATCGTCTACCACCAGTATTCTTTTCATTTTTAGCGCTCCAAATCTCATACAGGGTTAACGAACTACTACACGCGCGACTGATGGGATCAAAATTGATCGACTATGAACTAACACCTCGATCGATATCATATACCCAAGAGCCCAGATCCAGAAGCATCTCGGCAGTTTCTAATCGTGTTTTCTGCTCTTGAAGGGGCACTCGACGGCCAGCCAGTTGCGCCGCATGCCCCGGAGGGGCACCTTCTGATCGGCCCAGGAATGCGCGTTGATCTGATCCTTGACATGACCGGCGCGCCGGGCGACGGTTTACGATCGGTTCTATGGCGTGGAAAACTTTCGATTGATCGATCTGGCCTATTCCGATGAGCCGCTGCGCGCCGCGCCCCCTAACTGGTCGTTAAAACTTCCTGTCAATCCGGTCCCCGAACCTGACCCTACCAACGTCCGTGGCCACGAAGTCACCTTTACCGGCGGCATGATGGGTGGGTTGGCCATGCGTGAGATGGGGATTACCGGTGAAGGCCACACGATGCGCGGGGACGACAGAATGGGCATGATGCAGGGCGACGATATTTGGTTTGTCAACGGCGTCGCTGCGACGGGCCATGTCCTCAACCCGATCCACATGCACGGCCATTCCTTTCGGGTTCTTAGCCGGAACGGGCAACCCACTATGCATCGCGAATGGCAGGACACGGTGCTGATGTCCCCGCGCGAGCGGGTCGAGATCGTTTTCGTCGCAGACAATTCTGGCGACTGGATGTTCCACTGCCACGTTCTCGAACATCAGGCGGGTGGAATGATAAGGGTGATCCGTGTTGCGTGATGGAAACGGCATAAGACAAGTGGTTGCTTTCATGTCACCTCTATTCTGCAAGTTGCCACATAGGGGTTCGTGTGGTCATCTGACCGTTTTTCTCAAGGCGCAGTAGCGTAAGCGATTGACCCCTCCCGCTCAAACTTCTGACAAAACCTTCACCCAAACATCGCCAGCTGCTGCTGCGCGATCCAATAGCGGCGCTGACGCGTGATAGTCCTCGACCTCGAAACACTTGCGCTTCAGCGGGGTACTTTGATTTGAGGTCATAGGGGTAAAGGTGGTCGGGCATCACCATCCGGAAAAGCGCGGCTGTCTGGGGTGTGTCCTTTGGCATGTCTCCTCCGATTTCGGGGTCAGGCGTCGCAGCCGTAGTATCCGCGGTAGCCCACCCGCAGGCCGGCATCGAGCTCGAGAACAAGGTTGGCCTCCTGCGTTTCACTGTTGCTTTCCAGCGGCGCAGCACCGTCCGGCGCAGTGAGTAATACGGACATTCCTTCAGTCCTCAGAGTCTTAGATCCGTCGGTTGAGCCAAGACGCACAAGGTCGCCACTGACCTTTGCCAGCGCCGCCGGGGCACCATCGATCTGCGCTGTAGCAATCACAGGTTTGCTGGTCGTGGTATACTTGAAGGTGCAGATGGCCCCATCCGGGAAAAGCTGCGCTATCTCTTCGTCACTCAGGAACTCAAGATCCAAGGTGGCGATTTCGGCGGATGAAAGGGCATCGTCCAAACTTACGATCTGAGCCCGGTTGCTTTGACCTTGATCGGCTGCGTCACCGTTCGTGTCGATGTCTGCTAACAGGTAGCGCATCTCGGCGATTTCCTTGTCTTGGGCAAAGACGATCTCGTTGGCCAGCTTGCGCACCCGCGGGTCAGAAATATCGGCGCGGCTCGACGTCAAGATCGCGATCGAATGGTGGGGGATCATTGCCCGCATATAGTTTGTATCGCCAACAGTCACCTGGCTCCGGACCAGCCCTAGGGAACCAGCGAAAATCACCGCCGCCCCGAAGAAAATGGCGGCGTTGATCGCCTTACTGGAATACATCGAGAGCATGAAGCCCAGCATAATGATCGCCATTGTGGCTCCCATCAGCGCGGCCATATAGACGCGTGTCTCGGACCAGAAGATGTGGCTCCAGAGGTAGGTGTTGAGATACATCAGGATGAACATCACCACCGTGGATGTGGCGATCATTGCAAAAAAGCGTAAATATGTCATTGGCGGTCTCCAGTCTCGCAAAATTGATAGCTTAGAAAAGGAACCACTTTACCACGCTGGAATGTTCCGTCGCTTTTTGGGAAGATCCGGTCTTTTCAAGCGAAGTAGCTATTCGGACGCCTTGCTGATACTGCCCAACTTATGTGCCATCGCCAGATCAGCCAAGATGGGGCAATCGGGGCGGTTATCACCCGCGCAGGCATCCACGAGATGCGAAAGCGTCGCGCGCATCTCGGTCAGTTTCGCAATCTTGCAGTCAATCCGCTCAAGGTGCTCTTCTGCGATCTGCTTTACCTCGGCGCTAGCGCGGTCGGTATCGGCATAAAGCTTCAACAGGCTCCGGCAGTCCTCGATGGTGAAGCCGAGAGCTCGGGCACGGCCGAGAAATGCCAGCTTGTGCACGTCGCTCTGTCGAAAGCTGCGATAGCCATTTGAACTGCGCAAAGGCTCGACGAGACCAATATCTTCGTAGTAACGGATCGTTTTGGCGGGTAGACCGGAAAGGTCGGACACGTCTCCGATGTTCATTGTCTTCTCCTCTTCATTCGGCTGGTTTGGGGGAAAGGATTTGGTTCTGGGCGGATGCTGTTGCCTCGTCCATCGCCGGGCGCACTCGGCGTAGCCGCAGTGCATTCGTCAGCACAAAAATGGAGCTAAGTGCCATCGCACCCGCCGCCAGAACCGGCGAAAGCAAAAGACCTGACACGGGGTAAAGCAATCCCGCTGCAACTGGGATTAGGGCGACGTTGTAGCCAAATGCCCAGAACAGATTCTGGCGGATATTGCGCATGGTGCGCCGCGACACCTCCAGCGCGTTTACAACGCCTCTTAGGTCGCCCGACATAAGCACCACGTCGGCGGATTCGATGGCAACATCGGTCCCGGTGCCGATGGCGATACCCACGTCCGAATGGGCAAGCGCAGGTGCGTCGTTGATCCCGTCACCAACGAACGCGATGCGCTTGCCCGCGCCCCGCAGATCGTCCAGCGCGGCCACCTTGCCGTCGGGCAGAACGCCAGCGATCACATGGTCAATGCCGGTTTCGCGGGCGATAGCCTCTGCCGTTTCGCGCTTGTCACCGGTGATCATAGCGACTTTCAGTCCCTGTGCGTGCAAGGCGCGGATTGCAGCGGCGCTGGACGGCTTCACAGGATCCGCTACCGCGATGACGGAGGCGACACGACCGTCGATCGCCGCGAAAAGTGCGGTGCGGCCCTGTTCGGCCATGCGGCGCTCCTCGTCGGCCAGATTGCCGATCTTCAGCCCCTCGCGTGTCATCAGGCGGTCGGCTCCGACAAGCACCTCGCGGCCCGCCACCTTGGCCCGCACGCCGTGGCCGGTGATGGATTCAAAATCCATGACCTCCTGTCGCGCAACGCCCTCGACCTTTGCTGCGCGCACGATCGCCTCAGCTATCGGGTGTTCTGATTGCGCCTCTACAGCGGCGAGCAATGCCAGTACCTCGGCGCGATAAAAGCCGCCTGCAAGCACGAGATCGGTCAGTTCAGGGCGGCCCTGAGTAACGGTGCCGGTTTTGTCGAGTGCGACCACGTCAACGCTGGAAAGCTGTTGCAAAGCGTCGCCCATGCGAAAAAGCACGCCCATCTCGGCGGCACGTCCCGTGCCAACCATGATCGACGTCGGCGTGGCGAGCCCCATCGCGCAGGGGCAGGCGATGATTAGCACGGATACGCCAGCCACCAAAGCAAAGGACAGGGCGGGCGAAGGACCGACCAACAGCCAGACAATCACCGTCAACAGTGCCAGTACCATGACCGCGGGCACGAACCAGAGCGTGATCCGGTCCACCAGTCCCTGGATCGGCAGCTTTGCGCCCTGCGCCTCTTCGACCATCCGGATGATCTGGGCCAGTGTCGTATCGCCGCCTACACGCGTCGCGCGGAACTGGAAGGCACCGCTGCCGTTGACGGTACCGCCGGTGACAGGATCGCCTTCGGATTTTGAGACCGGTACCGGTTCGCCGGTAATCATGCTCTCGTCCACACGGGCAATGCCCTTGATCAACTCACCATCCACTGCAATCCGCTCGCCAGGGCGCACGATCAGGATGTCGCCAGCGACGATGCGGTCGATGGTCACATCTTGCGGCTCCCCGTCAACCAGCACACGGGCCGTCTTTGCCTGAAGGCCCAGCAGCTTCTGGATTGCGGCCCCAGTTTTGCCCTTCGCGCGGGCCTCCAGCCAGCGGCCCAGAAGGATCAGCACCACGATGACGGCCGCCGCCTCGAAATAGACCGCGCGAGATCCCGCGGGCAGCAGCGGCGGTGCGAAAAGCGCCACGAGCGAATAGATGTAGGCTGCTGATGTACCAACCGCGACAAGGCTGTTCATGTCCGGCGCGCCTTTCAACAATGCCGGGAAACCTCGTGTGTAAAAAGTACGCCCTGGCCAGAGCAGGACTGCAGTAGTCAGCGCAAACTGAATCATCCAGCTGACCCGGTGGCCATTGGTATCGCCGATCAGACCGTGCATGCCTGGGATCAGATGTGCGCCCATCTCAAGCAGGAATACGGGCAGGGCGAGTGTCGCCGCCACGACAGTCAGGTGTGCCAGATTCCGCGCCTCTTCGTTCTTGCGGGCTCCTGCGTCTTCCGATGAACTGTCTTCGGCCTGCGTGGCGGGGTAACCTGCGTCGCTGGCCGCCTTAATGAGGTCGACCACCGAGACCGCGCCCTCCAGATAGGTAACCGTAGCGGTTTCCGATGCGAGGTTGACG
>JAGXGZ010000089.1 GCA_024636495.1 Roseobacter sp.
CGACTTCTTCCGCACAACCCTACCAAAAAAATGGCCCGAGTTCCGCGACACAGTCACCGACAACTTCCGCGTCGTATCGCTCAAGGATTACAAAGTGATTTGAGCGGGGAAACCTCAGGTCAATTCAGGCGCAGGAGTATAGGATTAATTCACTCAGGCATTGGTGCTTAAGCGGTCTTCCAATACATCAAACGGCACGCCGGGTTCATCTTTGGCGGGCCTGATAACAAGGCTGGTTTTAACGCTGGCGACATTGGGTGTGGTCAACAACTGGCCGGTCAGAAAGCTTTGAAAGCTCGACAAATCGGGTGCCACGCATTTCAGGATAAAGTCGACTTCGCCGTTCAGCATGTGGCATTCTCGGACAAGCGGCCAATTGCGGCATTTCTCTTCAAAGGCTGTCAGATCGGATTCTGCCTGACTGGCAAGCCCGACCATGGCAAAGACCTGCACCTCGAACCCTAATTCTCGGGCATTTACGTCGGCATGATAGCCGCGAATATAGCCACTTTCCTCAAGCGTACGCACCCGGCGCAAACAAGGGGGGGCAGAAATGCCTACGCGCTTTGCAAGTTCGACATTAGTCATGCGACCATCTGCCTGCAATTCGGCTAAAATTTTCCGATCAATCGGATCAAGCCGCGTCCCTGCCATATATCCCCCAGCGAATTTTCGATTGTTATAGCACCAATGCAGTCAGACGCAATATTCTTTCGTGACTGCGCAATAATCTGAATTCAACGTCGTTTCAGCCGCTGATTTGTAGACAGCTCCCCGATAAAAGGGATCGTGAAACATGGGGTTTAAGGCAGCGTTGCGCGTCGCTATATTAAGCGGATAAATTTCATTCATCTTCCCAAGGGGCTTTATCATGGCCGAAACACGCAAAACCAAGCTTTTGATCATCGGCTCAGGCCCAGCGGGATATACCGCTGGTGTCTATGGCAGCCGTGCAATGTTGAACCCAATCCTTGTTCAGGGAATTGAACCGGGGGGGCAGCTGACAACAACTACCGAGGTTGAAAACTGGCCCGGCGACAGCGAAGTTCAGGGCCCTGATCTGATGATCAGGATGCAAGAACACGCCGCCACAATGGGCACCGAGATCATTGGCGACATCATCAACGACCTTGATCTGTCCAGCCGCCCCTTTCACGCGAAAGGCGATAGTGGCACAACTTATGTTGCTGACGCTGTGATCCTTGCAACAGGGGCGCGCGCGAAATGGCTGGGCCTTGAGACAGAAGACAAATTCAAAGGCTTCGGTGTCTCTGCCTGCGCCACCTGCGATGGATTTTTCTACCGCAATCAAGAGATTGTCGTGATTGGGGGCGGCAACACGGCTGTCGAAGAAGCGCTGTTCCTGACCAACTTTGCCTCAAAGGTCACCCTGATCCACCGCCGCGATGAGCTGCGCGCCGAAAAAATCCTGATTGACCGTTTGATGAAAAACCCAAAGATCGAGCCACTTTGGTTCCACGAACTTGACGAGGTTTACGGCACAGACGCACCGCTTGGCGTCGAAGGCGTTAAGGCCAAGAACGTCAAAACGGGCGAGATCACGGATATCCCCTGCAAAGGCGTGTTCGTTGCAATTGGCCATGCCCCCGCGAATGAACTGGTCAAGGATGTACTTGAAACCCACATGGGCGGCTATGTTGTGACCAAACCGGACAGCACTGAAACCTCTATCCCCGGGGTGTTTGCGGCTGGTGATCTGACCGATCACAAGTACCGTCAAGCCGTCACAAGTGCTGGCATGGGCTGCATGGCCGCACTTGAGGCAGAGCGTTTTCTGGCAGAGGTTGGCGACGATGCGGGCAAAGACACCTCCTTGCCGCTTGGTTACGGTGCCGAGGTCAAAGAGAGCGTCTAGTTTTCAGAAAATCGTGTGATTGCCGGAAAAGGATCGTTCTTTTCCGGCAAAAACCGTGTCATCGTCCGTAAATTGCCGCAAATAGGTCGCAAGACTTGAATAAGCCAAGACGGTCGGTTTAGACCGCGCCGAAACCATCTGTTGACCTTTAAGCATTGCGAGACCCCATGCAGACGCCAAACCTAGCCCCGATCCCCGAACTTTATGTCTCATACGATTCGGCACAAAAGCTGAAGGTTGAGGCAGGCAATTTGATCAGCCACGACCTGACACCGCGCCAGATCTGCGATCTTGAACTGTTGATGAACGGTGGTTTTAACCCGCTCAAGGGTTTCTTGACCGAACAAGATTACAACGGCGTTGTAGAAAACATGCGTCTGGCAGACGGCTCGCTTTGGCCGATGCCGATCAATCTGGACGTCTCCGAAAAGTTTGCCGAAGGTCTTGAGATTGGTCAGGATATCGCCCTGCGCGATCAGGAAGGCGTGATCCTTGCGATCATGACCGTCACCGACCGCTGGACGCCAAACAAATCGAACGAGGCCGAAAAGGTATTCGGCGCAGATGACAGCGCCCACCCCGCTGTAAACTATCTGCATAACACTGCTGGCAACGTCTATCTTGGCGGTCCGGTAACGGGCATCCAACAGCCCGTGCACTATGATTTCAAGGCGCGTCGCGACACGCCAAACGAGTTGCGCGCATATTTCCGCAAGATGGGCTGGCGCAAGGTTGTGGCCTTCCAGACCCGCAACCCGCTGCACCGCGCACACCAGGAACTGACTTTCCGCGCTGCCCGCGAAGCGCAGGCGAACTTGCTGATCCATCCTGTTGTCGGCCTGACCAAGCCCGGCGATGTCGATCACTTTACCCGTGTGCGCTGCTACGAGGCAGTGCTTAACAAGTACCCTGCCGCAACCACGTCGATGAGCCTGCTGAACCTTGCGATGCGCATGGCAGGCCCCCGCGAGGCGGTCTGGCACGGGCTGATCCGCAAGAATCATGGCTGTACGCATTTCATCGTTGGCCGCGATCACGCGGGCCCCGGCAACAATTCCAAAGGCGAAGATTTCTATGGCCCCTATGATGCGCAGGACCTGTTCCGCGAGCATCAAGAGGAAATGGGCATTGAGATGGTCGATTTCAAACATATGGTCTGGGTCGCCGAGCGTGCCCAATACGAGGCCATGGACGAGATCAAAGACAAGGATGATGTCACAATCCTGAACATTTCCGGCACAGAATTGCGCCGCCGCCTGCAAGAGGGTCTTGAGATTCCCGAGTGGTTCTCGTTCCCCGAAGTCGTCGCCGAATTACGGCGCACCCGTCCGCCACGGAATAAGCAAGGCTTTACCGTGTTTTTCACTGGCTTCTCAGGCTCGGGAAAATCCACGATCGCCAATGCCTTGATGGTAAAACTGATGGAGATGGGTGGCCGCCCTGTGACGTTGCTGGATGGCGATATCGTCCGCAAAAACCTGTCGTCTGAACTTGGATTCAGCAAGGAACATCGGGATCTGAACATCCGCCGCATCGGCTATGTCGCATCCGAGATCACCAAGAACGGCGGCATCGCGATCTGCGCCCCCATCGCGCCTTATGCGACCACCCGCCGCGCCGTGCGCGAGGATGTCGAGGAATTTGGTGCTTTCGTGGAAATCCACGTTGCAACCTCGATCGAGGAATGCGAACGCCGCGACCGCAAGGGGCTGTACAAGCTGGCCCGCGAAGGAAAGATCAAGGAGTTCACAGGGATTTCAGACCCTTACGATGTGCCTGCAAACCCCGAGCTTAGCGTCGAGACCGAGAATGTCGATGTTGATAATTGCGCCCATCAAGTCTTGCTTAAACTCGAAAGCATGGGCCTGATCAAAGCCTAAGCAGACAAGAGCCAGCCCCCTCAAAGGCTGGCTCTTAATGTTTCGGCAGCGCGGCGTTCAAGATCAACAAATGACGCCGCCTGTGGCTTTGCCGCGCGCAAAGCTGGTAAAAACTGGTGATATTGTTCTTCGGACGCGGCGGTAATTGCCTGCTGCATCGCTGCTTTTGTCTCGCACAGCACCATTCCGTCAGTGTTCATGAAATCCGCGATATTTGGGCACCCCCAATATATCGGCACCGTTTCGCAAAGCACCGCATCGACCAGCTTTTCGCTAAAGTAATTCTTTTCCCGCACATTCTCGATCACAACGGAAAACCGATAAGGTGCCAGCCCGTCGCTTTTCGCCTTGAAGGGCGCATAGCCGCGCCCCAAGACCGCCACATCAAGCCCCTTGGCCTGAACAAACTCGACCAAGCTGTGCCGCAGCTGGTGCCCCTCGTGGTCACGTTTTTCCGAGGCGATCAGAGACATGTTCCGGGTTTTGGTCAAATCCAAATCGGCAAAGTCTGGCACCCAAGTTGTGCCAAAAGGCAAAAACAAACCGTTCGGGATACGGTCGAGCAGGTCGCTATGATAAGACATCACCTTAAAGAAACGACGGTAAGTGAACCGCAGCATTGATATATGGTGCGCATGCATGACCGCCGGTTCAACCACCATTGCAGTGATCTGCGCCCGCGTTCCCAGACTGGGCAGAAAATGCATGTTGGTTTTTGGGTAGATGATCAAATGATCGTCAGGGGTTAGATCCGCGACAGTCCCCCTGCCCAATCGCGCCGGTCGCCCGACTGGCCAGATCAGATCATCCAAGCTTTGCCTGCTTAGTCGCCGGCCAAGTTTCTGACCATAGGGCAAAACAGCAATTGCAGGTTCAGTCATGGCAGGCCCCACCAGCTAACGTTTCGGCCTCACTATCGCCCGCGGTCCAAATAGAAAAGGCCGCAACAGCGTGCGGCCTCTCGTCTGTGTGCAGCGAATATCGGCTTAATGTACCATTACCGGCGCATAATCATGATCGCGAGCAAGGCTGAACGCCAGCTTTCGATCACCCACCAGCGCCAACTGCTGACCTTTGGCATCATGGACCGCATAAAGCTGTTCCAGCCCTTCGGCTTGTTCGCGAACCTCAAGGGGAAGGTCGGATACAGCGATCATTTTTACGTAAACTGTTCGGTCCTTAAGATGCGTTTCTGTATTGTGCATTTTATTCCCCTTTTCTGATTTTAATCGTCTGAACTACTTTTTCCGGCTTGGCGCGGGTCAGGTCCACATGCAGCAGACCATTCTCCATCAATGCTTCACCCACTTCGACACCGTCGGCCAATACGAATGACCTTTGGAATTGGCGCGCAGCGATCCCGCGATGTAGAAAAATTCGGTCGTCCGGCCCCTCGGATTGGCGCCCACGGATCACAAGCTGTCTGTCCTCAACGGTTATAGACAGATCTTGTTCCGCAAAACCTGCGACGGCAAGGGTAATCCGGTAACTATAATCTGATGTCTGTTCGATGTTGAAAGGCGGATAACCTTCGTTCCCGGCCTTTGCAGTGCGTTCCAACACCCGTTCCAATTGTTCAAAGCCCAACATATGCGGGTAAGAAGCCAACGTTAGTTTCGTCATAAGACACGTCCTTTAAGTCAAGCGACAGTCAAGTGTTACGGTCCCTATATCGGCGACCCACATGACAAATATGGGGAGCAGGTGTGTCAGAAGCAAGGGCTATGCCAATGAAAGGCAACCGCCTATGATGAAGGACGCACGCAAGAGAAGAATCACTTAGCCTTATGAATGCCCCAACAGATCTGTCGATGAAGAATGACGATGTCCTGCGCGTCGAGCTTGCCGTATTTCGCCACGAGCATCGCGATCTTGATACCGCGATTCATGCGCTGGTCGAAAAAGGCACCGGCGATCAATTAACGCTGCAACGTCTGAAAAAACGCAAGCTGCGGCTGAAAGACCTGATCGCCCAGATTGAAGACCGTCTGACCCCTGATATTACCGCCTGATACGATTGCCACCCCTACGTTGATGGCTATAGTACGCGTTTCTTAGGCGATCTTACAAAGGCGTTACCTGCATGCACAATCCACCCGTCGGCATCATCATGGGCTCCCAGTCCGATTGGAGCACCATGCGCGAGGCAGCCACTTTGCTGGACGAATTGGGGATTGCTTACGAGGCCAAGATTGTGTCGGCGCATCGTACGCCTGACCGTCTGTGGGACTATGGCAAGACAGCCGTTGAACGCGGGTTGCAGGTGATTATCGCTGGCGCAGGCGGTGCGGCGCATTTGCCCGGCATGATGGCGTCCAAGACGCGTGTGCCGGTGATTGGCGTTCCAGTTCAGACCAAAGCGTTGTCCGGTGTTGATTCGCTTTATTCAATCTTGCAAATGCCGCGCGGCTTTCCCGTAGCGACCATGGCGATTGGCGCTGCCGGGGCCGCCAATGCGGCACTAATGGCCGCCGGAATTTTGGCCCTGCAAGATGCAAACCTTGCCAAACGGCTTGATAACTGGCGCTTGGCGCTAAGCGCGTCGATCCCCGAGGAGCCTACCGATGAGTGATCCTTTGAAACTCGGCGCGACCATCGGCATTCTGGGCGGCGGACAACTGGGGCGCATGTTGGCTGTCGCTGCTGCACGGCTGGGGTTTAGAACCCATATTTTCGAGCCGGGCGCAAACCCGCCTGCGGCAGATGTCGCGCATGCCGCAACAACAGCGGGCTATGATGATGTTGCGGCTCTCAAGGCCTTTGCCAATGCTGTCGATGTCGTCACTTATGAATTCGAGAACATCCCGACCGCCGCGCTGGATGCAATCGAATCCATCAGACCGATCCATCCCAACCGCGAGGCGCTGCGCACAAGTCAGGACCGTCTGACGGAAAAGACCTTTCTGCAAGGGCTGGGCCTGCGCGTCGCGCCATTTGCAGACATCACGACCACCTCTGATCTTGAGGCCGCCCTTGAAACCATCGGAACACCGTCAATCCTGAAAACCCGTCGTTTCGGCTATGACGGCAAGGGCCAATCCCGCTTGCGCAGCGCCGCTGACGCACAAACGGCACTGGCAGATATGGCAGGCAACCCTGCTGTGCTGGAAGGTTTTGTGAACTTCACATCCGAAGTTTCTGTAATTGCAGCGCGCAATCCTTCGGGTGAAATCGCTTGCTTTGATCCTGGCGAAAACGTTCACCGGGATGGCATCTTGCACACAACCACCGTCCCCGCCAGCATCAGTGCCGCATTACGCACCGACGCGGTGTTGCTAGCCGCCAAGATCCTGAACGCGCTGGATTATGTTGGCGTTCTGGGTGTCGAGCTTTTCGTGACGCCCCAAGGTTTTATCGTGAACGAGATCGCGCCAAGGGTGCATAATTCAGGTCACTGGACGCAAAACGGCTGCACTGTGGATCAGTTCGAACAGCATATCCGTGCCATCGCAGGTTGGCCTTTGGGCGACGGAAGCCGTCATGCGGATGTGATCATGGAGAACCTGATCGGTGACGATATGAACCGCGTCCCTGAACTTGCTAAGCAAAACGATACCGCACTCCATCTGTATGGCAAGGCGGAGGTAAAGCCGGGCCGGAAAATGGGCCACGTGAATTTCATCAAGCGGTGAAACGCCCTGCTATTTCACCTGACAGGTAGCTGACACGCCCGGCGGCCATTGTCATGGCAACGCGGCGTGTTTTGGCGTCAACAACCACAAGATCAGCCCGCTTTCCAACGCTCAGATCACCACGATCTGCCAGCCCCAATACCGCCGCAGGGCCAGCCGACACCAACCGCCAGGCGTCTTGCAGCGGCAAGACGCCGGTATCAGCCAACATAAAGGCCGCCCTCTTGGGCGACGGATAATGATAATCAGATGCCAGTGCCGCGCCGTAGCCCATCATAATCAGCTCGACTGCAGAAACATTTCCGTTATGTGACCCACCGCGTACCACATTGGGTGAGCCGAGCACGACATGATCGCCCGCCACAGCAGCAGCCTCTGCCGCAGCTAGGGTTTCTGGAAATTCTGCAACCTGAACGCCACGCGCCCGCCACGCGGCGCGCCCCTCAGCCGTGGTGTCATCATGGCTACCCATCTGAATACCCTGCGCTGCCAGAACCGCGCATAAACCGTCCAAGGCCTTCGGCACGGCATCGCTATTCCCATGCAAGTCCTGCATCAGTTTCAGATGCGCATCAGGGTTTCGACCAGCCTTGAGCGCTTGGGCAACCATACGTTTGGGTACCTGCCCTGCGGACAAGCGGGCGTGGGGCAGATGATCGTTGAAGACGATATATGACAGCCCCCAATCAGCCATCTGCCTTGGAATCTCATCGTATAGATCCAGCATATGCGTCTCGAACCGCAATTGCCCGCGCAAATCCGTGACCAGATCGGGCGATACAGACTTCATCGCGCCAAACACCTGCTGGGCAAAGGCAGGACCACGCAAGCCCCCTTCCCAACTGACAAATTGTGCTAGCACGGCGGTCGTGATCCCATTGGCGGCCAGCTCTGCTTCGGCGGCGACCAGCCCTTCGGACAGGGTTTTCATAGCACCGCGCCGGGGGGCAAGATGCCGTTCGAATCCGTCACCATGAACATCGACGATGCCGGGCAAGATCAAATAGCCGCTAAGATCAATCTTACGGGGCTGCGATGCATCCACAAACACGCCGTCGGCCAAGCACAGCGGACGTGTTTCGATCCCACGTTCCCCCAGCACCTGCGCACCGGTCAGCTCAAGGCTCAGCACTGTCCACCCCCGGCAGACAGCCACCCTCGGGGCACCCGATGGAATCAAGAACCGCATCTACAAATGTCAGCGAGCGGTCGAATTTACCGACGTTCAGATAGGCCATCGTCTGGGCAATCACCGTGGGGTTCATCATGATGAAGGTATGGGTCACAGGCAGCATCAGAAAGTCGCGCATACCTTTGACGCGTGCAGATTTAACCGAGACTTTTCCATCGTCACGACCCGGCAAAATCGAAGAAAAATAGGGGTTTAAAGACTGCGTCCCAGCGATCACGCCCAGATCAAACGTCACGTCTGGCAAGCGGAGTGGCAGTGAATTGGCACCGGTCCCCATCTGTGCACCGGCAGGCCCGTTCATCCAATCAAACGCGGCGATATCGCCCAATACATCGACGACCTCGCTGCCATGATTAGGCGGGGCCAGCATGACGACGCGGCCCACGCGCGCATCACCGACCTCAGCAACCCATTGGCGCAGCAATATACCACCCATGGAATGGGTAACAAAATCGACCTTTTCAGTCCCGCAGGCCTCCACTGCATCCGGCAATGTGCCGCGGGTCAGTTCCTCGACCGGGGCTTCAGTCGACGGGTAACCGGGGCGCACCACCCTATACCCTTCGGTCTCAAGTGCCGCTTCCATCACAGCAAAGGAGGTTTCCGTTCGGGCCAACCCATGCAACAGCACCACGCAACGCCCGACACCCGCCGTCGCCAGCGGCGATTGCGCGCAGCCGCTTCCGGCAAGGGCAAAAGACATGACAAAAGTGGATATGATGTGCTTCATGAAGGATCAGATAGACTGAATTCCCCACATGTGAAATGCTTTGACGACAACTAGAACAGAAAGTGCATGCAATGGCGAAGAATGGCCCGCGGCTGGCAGTGCGCGCAGTGCTGCTTAACGAAGGACGTCTACTTTTGGTGAATGCTTATGGCGGCGGCAAGAGTGACCTGATGTGCGCCCCCGGTGGTGGGGTCGACGTGGGGACGTCGCTGCCCGACAATCTGATACGCGAAGTATTCGAGGAAACGGGTTTGGAGGTGACCGTCGGCGCACCCTGTCTGGTCAACGAATTTCAAGACCAAAAATCGGGATTTCATCAGGTCGATGTTTACTTCAGATGCACCCTCACCGGATCACCGCAGATCGATGCAGGCTGGCAAGATGTTGAGCGTATCGTGACCGAGCGGGTTTGGGTTACCCAAGACGAAATGGCAAAGTTGCGGGTAAAACCGGATTCGCTGGCTGATATGGCATTTGGAAACGGCGCGATTACTTACGACCCGCTTGAGCAGATGATCCGCTGACTGCCAGCAAGATGCCCCCCAGCACCAGTCCAGTTGCGACAACGACCTTTAGACCTAATGGCTCGGAGAGCAAGACTGCGCCCGCGATAATGGCAATCACCGGCACCGATGATTGAATTACAGCCGCGTTGGACTGCGGTATTTTCGGCAGCACACTGTACCACAGCGCATACCCAAGACCGGACGTAATCCCGCCACAGATCACCCCCAAAAATACGCCAAACGAGGTGAAGCTGGTGGTCTTGAACAGCAGCAAGCACGCAACCAGCGGCACGCAAATGACGAAATTCGCTGCCGTATTTGCAAGCGGATTGGCAGACCCCTTGCCGCTGATGGTATAGGCTGCCCAGCCAAGCCCTGCGGCGATCATCAAAAACGCCCCGGCCAGATCTACGTCCACACCGACGCCGGGCCAAAGAACCAAAACCAGCCCCGGAAACGCGACGGCGGCCCCCGTTGCCTGACGCGCAGAAAGCCCAACACCAAACAGGGCGGCATGGGCAAACATCCCGATCTGCACTGACGCGAACAGAATAAGTGCGCCCAAGCCCGCATCAAGCGTCAGATAGGCAAGCGAAAACCCAATAATATACAGTGCAAGCATCGAAGCGCCAAAGAAACGCTGACGGTTCATCAGTTGCAATGCGCCGCCGCGCAACCACAGCAGACTGCTCAACACAACGGCACCCGAGGTGACGCGCAGCAATGCAAAGCCCGTCGGATCAATATAGCCGCCATTGATCGCAAATCGGGTCAGGACCGAATTTGCAGCAAAGGCGATCATCACAAGGACGGTTATCAAAATAAGACGCATGGCCCTGCTTAGGCCAGTGCAAAGGCGGTGCCAACGAAAAAGGGCGCATCCGAAGATGCGCCCTTTGAGGGTATTAACAGCAGGTCCTCGGACCAAGCTGCATGATTTACATCATGCCGCCCATGCCGCCCATGCCACCCATATCGCCCATGCCGCCGCCGCCGCCGTTGTCTTTCGACGGACGATCAGCAACCATGGCTTCTGTTGTGATCAACAGACCCGCAACAGATGCCGCGTCTTGCAATGCGGTGCGCACAACTTTGGCCGGATCGATAACGCCGAACTTGAACATGTCGCCATATTCTTCGGTTTGTGCGTTAAAGCCGAACTTCAGATCGTCGCTTTCACGGATTTTGCCGGCCACTACGGAACCGTCAACACCAGCGTTTTCTGCGATCTGACGCAGCGGTGCTTCCAGTGCCTTGCGCACGATAGCAATACCAACGTCTTGATCAGCGTTGTCGCCTTTCAGACCGTCCAGCTTTTTGCCAGCTTGGACCAGAGCAACACCACCACCGACAACGATACCTTCTTGAACAGCGGCACGTGTCGCGTTCAATGCATCGTCAACGCGGTCTTTGCGCTCTTTCACTTCGATTTCGGACATGCCGCCAACACGGATAACAGCAACACCGCCGGCCAGTTTGGCAACGCGCTCTTGCAGCTTTTCACGGTCGTAATCAGATGTGGTTTCTTCGATCTGGTTGCGGATCTGAGCAACGCGTGCTTCGATCTCGGCCTTTTCGCCAGCGCCATCAATGATCGTTGTAAGATCTTTGGTGATGGTGACTTTCTTGGCGGAACCCAGCATGTCCATTGTAACGGACTCAAGCTTCATGCCCAGATCTTCGGAGATCACTTGACCGCCTGTCAGGATTGCAAGATCTTGCAACATGGCTTTGCGACGATCGCCGAAACCGGGTGCTTTTACGGCTGCGATTTTCAGACCGCCACGCAGTTTGTTCACAACGAGTGTTGCAAGCGCTTCGCCTTCAACATCTTCCGAGATGATCAACAGTGGCTTTTGCGACTGGATGACCTGCTCAAGCAACGGAACCATTGGCTGCAGCGACGAAAGTTTCTTTTCGTGCAGCAGGATGATCGCGTCTTCCAGCTCTACAGTCATCTTGTCGGAGTTGGTGACGAAGTAAGGGGACAGGTAACCGCGGTCGAACTGCATGCCTTCAACAACATCGGTTTCTGTTTCCAGACCTTTGTTCTCTTCGACGGTGATCACACCTTCGTTGCCAACCTTCTGCATCGCGTCAGCGATTTGACGACCGATTTCCGATTCGCCGTTTGCAGAGATCGTACCAACCTGAGCAACTTCGTCGCTGTCGTTGACAGGGCGGGCTGCTGCTTTGATCGCTTCGACAACACGTGCTGTTGCCATGTCGATGCCGCGCTTGAGGTCCATCGGGTTCATGCCGGCGGCAACCGATTTCATGCCTTCTTTAACGATGGCTTGGGCCAGAACAGTCGCGGTTGTTGTACCGTCGCCTGCTTCGTCATTGGTCCGGGAAGCAACTTCCTTGACCATCTGTGCGCCCATGTTTTCGAACTTGTCTTCCAGTTCGATTTCCTTGGCAACCGATACA
>JAGXGZ010000015.1 GCA_024636495.1 Roseobacter sp.
GCCTTAATCCTGTGCCTTCAAAATCCGCACGTAATCCAATCGCTGTACCTATGGTCACACCCTCCCAGACATAACTCCATAGAGTCAGATTTTTGGTGTGTTGGGAATCCCCCGAGAGTCAGAACTTATGCAGCTTGGTATAAGGCCAGACCGAACACACCGTCCATTGTGGCCGTGGCGATCCATTCAACGGCACCGGTATAGGACGGCACCAGTTGGCCCACATAGACGGCGGCATCATGGATCAGGTGGCCCAAAGTGCCAAAGCCCATCTCCTCCATCCCGTGGATGATGATCGATCCGCCGACCCATAGCATCGCTGCCGTGCCAATGATGGTCAGCGCTTTTAGGAATGTCGGCATTCCTCGAACCACAGCGCGCCCCACGGCACGGGTGGGTGCAAAATTGCCGTTGTTCGCCATGTAAAGCCCGACATCATCGGCCTTTACGATCAGTGCAACCGATCCATAAACCGCGATTGTGATCATCACTGCAGCCGCTGCCAGTGCCGCCGCCTCCATCCAGAAGTTCGAGACAGCAAGGTTGGACAAGATGATGGTCATGATTTCGGCTGACAGGATTAAATCGGTCTTGATCGCCCCTTGGGCTTTTTGTTCTTCCAGATGTGCCGGGTCTTCGATCACGTCTTCTTTGCCGGGGTATTCATTATGCCCAGCCCCGCCCACACCCAACGCATGGGCGATTTTCTCGGCCCCCTCAAAACACAGATACGCACCCCCAAGCATCAGCAATGGCGGAATGGCCCAAGGCGCAAAGTTCGACAGCAGCAGTCCTGCAGGTAACAAAAAAACCAGCTTGTTTTTCAGCGACCCTTTGGTGATCCGCCAGATGATTGGCAGCTCGCGCTTGGCCTCGAAGCCATGCACGTATTTCGGCGTTACCGCCGCATCGTCAATCACCGCCCCTGCCGCTTTGGCGCTGGCCTTGGCCGCCTGGCCAAACACATCATCCACACTTGCCGCTGCCACTTTAGCAATGGCCGCCACATCATCCAACAGCGCCAGTAAACCGCTCATCTCAACTCTCCAATTCAATCCCGGTCAGCCTACCCCAGCAATCCGCCAAGGCAAAGACCCTGTGACATTTACCGCTAACATCTCGGGTTAACGCTAACATACGGAAATTGTTCCCTTTTCCCCTTTCTAACTGGCGCGCCCTACCGCTATAGAACGCGCAACGTCACCCGTATTTGTTAAAGGACGCTCCATGACCATCAAAGTTGGTATTAACGGATTTGGCCGGATTGGCCGCTGTACCCTGTCCCACATCGCAGCGTCGGGGCGTGATGACATCGAGGTGGTCCGCATCAACGCCACCGGCCCATTGGAAAGTGCCGCACATCTGATCAAATACGATTCAGTTCACGGTCGTTTCCCCAACGAGGTAAAAACCGGCAACGGCACACTGGATCTGGGACAAGGCCCGATCGAGGTCATGTCGACCTATAACATGAATGAATTGAACTGGGACGGCTGCGATGTCGTTCTGGAATGCACCGGCAAGTTCAACGACGGCACCAAGGCCAATGTACATCTGGACCGCGGGGCAAAGCGGGTATTGCTGTCGGCACCTGGTAAAAACGTAGACCGTACGGTGGTTTATGGCGTGAACGAGGGCGATTTGCTGGCATCGGACACGATGATATCCAACGGGTCGTGCACAACCAACTGTCTGGCCCCGTTGGCCAAGGTGCTGCATGAAGCCTTTGGTATCGAATACGGCATCATGACCACGATCCATAGCTATACCGGCGACCAGCCAACGCTGGACCGCCGCCACGATGATCTGTACCGCGCGCGCGCTGCTGGCATGGCGCTTATTCCCACGTCGACCGGGGCCGCCGCCGCTTTGGGCGAAGTGCTGCCTGCCCTCAAGGGCAAGCTGGACGGCACCGCCATGCGCGTGCCGACCCCGAATGTCAGCGCCGTCGATCTGACCTTTCGCGCGTCGCGCGACGTGTCTGTGGAAGAGGTCAACGCCGCAATGCTGGCCGCGAGCCAGGGCCCGATGGGCCGCGTTCTGGCGTATGATCCGGAACAAAAGGTATCGATCGACTTTAATCACACCGAACACAGTTCGATCTTTGCGCCCGATCAGACGATGGTTGTCGCAAACCGCATGGTGCGTGTGTTGGCGTGGTACGACAATGAATGGGCGTTCTCGGTGCGCATGGCCGATGTCGCGGTCGCGATGGGCAAATTGGGCTGAGACTTGCAGCACCAGCGTTGCCCTGTCATATCAAGGCAACGCCCGCGCAAGGAAGAGACGCCATGAACACCCCTATTTCGTTGGTTTTGGGATTCATCCTGCTCGGGGCGATGGCAGTAGACACCTTTATGTACGGGAATGAGCATCTGCTATTTCTAAGCAAAAAGTTTCTTGATCTGATTGAATGGGTCGCGTTTTGGCGTTGATCGGAAACTAAGTCGTCAGATCCGGGCTGAATTCAGGTGATCGCGCGTGTCATTCCCTGCCCTGTGGTTGACTCTTGCGGCCAGATCGCCATGTTAGCGCTATCAAATTCAGGAGAACGCTCATGGCAACCAAACTTGCAATCAACGGCTTTGGCCGCATCGGCAGAAACGTCCTGCGCGCCTTGATTGAACAGGGTGGTGATGACCTTCAGGTGGTGGCGATCAACGATCTGGCCCCGCTTGAGACAAACGCACATCTGTTCGAATTCGACTCTGTCCATGGCCGCTTTGGCCGCCCTGTGACGTTGGGTGAGGGCACGATGGATGTGGGCCAAGGCCCGATCCGCGTCACAGCCGAGCGTGACCCTGCTGCGCTGCCTTGGGGCGACGTGGATATCGCGCTGGAATGTACGGGTATTTTCGTCAGCCGCGATGGGGCGGCAAAGCACCTTAAAAACGGGTCCAAACGCGTGCTGATCTCGGCCCCCGGCAAAGATACCATGAAAACAATTGTTTACGGCGTGAACCACGATCTGATCGACGCTGATGATATCGTAATGAGCAACGCATCCTGCACCACCAACTGCATGGCCCCGCTGACCAAGACGTTGAACGATGCGTTCAAGATTGTGCACGGTCACATGACGACAATCCATGCTTTCACCGGCGACCAGCCGACCCATGACACGGCGCATAGTGATCTTTACCGGGCGCGCGCGGCGTCCATGTCGATGATCCCCACCACCACCGGCGCTGCCAAAACGCTGGGCAAGGTCCTGCCCGAGCTTGACGGCCTGATCGGGGGTACGGCCATCCGTGTTCCCACGCCAAACGTTTCTTGCGTCGATCTGATCATCGAAGTGTCGCGCAAAGTGACCGCTGACGAGGTTAACGATGTGTTGCGCGCCGCCTGCGAAGGTCCGCTCAAGGGGATCATGGGCATGGTCGACCGCCCTCTGGTGTCGATCGACCTGAACCACGACACCCATTCCTGCGTTGTGGCAACCGATCAAACGTCGGTTCAGGGCGGCACTCAGGTGCGCGTTCTGGCATGGTACGACAATGAATGGGGTTTTTCGAACCGGATGCTGGACACCTCGCGGGTGATCGCCAAGTTCCTGTAAACGTTACTCTTTCGCGAATCGCTTCTTAAGCTCGGCATTAACGGCGGGCGTCACAAATTTGCTGACGTCCCCGCCAAGCCGGGCGATTTCCTTGACGAGCTTGCTGGCAATCGCCTGATGTTCCGCTTCGGCCATCAGAAACACCGTCTCGATGCTGTCATCCAGCTTACGGTTCATGCCAACCATCTGATATTCATATTCAAAATCGGCCACAGCGCGCAGGCCACGAATGATCATCTGCGCGCCGACATCGCGGGCGCAATCAATCAGCAGGTTTTCAAACGGATGCACGACAATCTCTGTCTCTATCTCTTTGGACAGGACCGTACATTCAGACGTGATCAGCGCGACCCGCTCCTCAAGCTCGAACAACGGGCCTTTGTCGCGGTTGATCGCCACACCGATCACCAGTTTATCCACCAAAGTCGCAGCGCGTCGGATGATATCTAGGTGACCCAAGGTGATCGGGTCGAATGTGCCGGGATAAAGGCCAACGCGCATAGAACAATCCTGTTTTTTTTGGTCAAAAATTTCGGTGCAAGCAAGCATTTACGCGCCCGAAACGCAACGGCCTTTTACGCGAAAGGGTCAGTGGCCCATGATCATCCCTTCAAGGGCGGTTTTTTCCATCGACAGTTCCATAAGCTGCGCCTTGACCACATCGCCCAGCGACACCAGCCCGATTAGAACGCCGTCCTCAAGGACAGGCATGTGGCGAAACCGGCCTTCGGTCATCTTAGATAAAATCGCATCCGACCGCTCGTCTTTGGCGCATGTCACAAGCTTGCGGGTCATCAAGCTTTCCACGGTCACGTCCAGACATGCCCCGCCCTGATTGCCCAATGCGCGCACGATATCGCGCTCTGACAAAATCCCTTCGGGCGATTTTCCATCACTTGAGATCACCAGCGTCCCGATCCGCTTTTCGGCCAGCATCTTGGCAGCCTCGGCAATCAACATGGTCGGCTTGACCGTGGTCACACTGTCGTCCGATTTGGTTTTCAGGATTTGAGATACAAGCATTAAGGAACCCTCCGCAATATTATTGCTCTTAGCCTCAGGTTCCCTTTAATACTGTTGCGTGTCAAGCATTTGCCTCAAGGCGGGCAACTTCCTGTCGCACCCCTTGCGCCAAACCTTCTGCAAAACGGCTTAGCCTCTGATTGCGCCGGTCATCCTCGTGACGGATCAAATAGAACGCACGGGTCAGGCTGACCGCGTCTGTCAAGATCCGCGTTACACCCGGCGTTGCAGGCAGCGAGAAATCGTGAACGATTCCGACCCCGCCCCCCTGCCGGATCATATTGACCTGCACCGACACCGAATTTGACGCAAGGGGCACGCGGGTCATGCCCAACTCGGTCAGATAATCCAACTCACGGTCAAAGATCATGTCAGGGATATACCCAACCAAGCGGTGGCCCTGCAGGTCCGCGATGCTGTTGATGGCCGCACCGCCAGCGAGATACTGCGTAGAGGCCGCCAGATGCAGACGGTAGTCAGTGATTTTCTGTACCACCAGCCGTCCGGCCGTGGGCGCGCTCACGCCAATCGCCATATCCGCTTCGCGCCGCGATAAATTGAAAACCCTCGGCAATGCGACAATCTGGATATCAAGCTCGGGGTTCTCGGCCACCAGACGCGCGCAGACTTGGGGCAGCAGATAGTTGGCACAGCCATCCGGCGCACCGATCCTGATTTGCCCGGCCAATCCGTCTGATGGTTCTGCCACCTCTGCTGTGGCCACGCGCATCGCCTGCTCTGCCGCTTCGGCCCGTGCCAACAGCTGAACACCCGCTTCGGTCAGCGCATAGCCCGTGGGCGACTTCACAAACAAGACCGCCCCAAGGCCCTTTTCAACCCGCGCCATCCGCCGCCCCAGCGTCGCCGGATCCAGCCGCAAAACCTTGCCTGCTCCCGATAGACTTTGCTCGCGTGCCACAGCCAGGAACAGCCGCAAGTCATCCCAATTTCCCAACATAGCGCCATGGCTCCCTTCATTTTGCCAAATAAACTCCGGGGTAGTCCGCAAGGACGGGGGCTGGCCCCCTCACCCGCTCTGCAATCAAAGCCATCTTGCAAAAATGCAAAACAACTTTGACTTCATGCCCCTTTAACAATGTTTTTTGCAAGCCTATCGTGACGCAAATCAAACCGGAGGATTCCCATGCAAGAGCTGACCCACTATCTTAACGGTGCCCATGTCAAAGGCACGTCGGGCCGTTTTTCTGACGTTTTCAACCCTGCAACTGGCGAAGTTCAGGCCAAATGCCCGTTGGCAAACGCAGACGAGATGGACCAGGCCGTCAAATACGCCATGGCGGCACAGCCCGCATGGGCTGCCGTGAACCCGCAGCGTCGCGCGCGGGTAATGATGAAATTTGTCGACTTGCTCAACCGCGACATGGATAAACTCGCCGAAGCGCTCAGCCGCGAACATGGCAAGACGCTCCCCGACGCCGCAGGCGATGTGCAGCGCGGGCTTGAGGTCGTAGAATACTGCATCGGTGCGCCTGAACTGCTGAAAGGTGACTATACAGACAGCGCGGGCCCCGGCATCGACATGTATTCCATGCGCCAGCCATTGGGTGTTTCTGCCGGTATCACGCCGTTCAACTTCCCCGCCATGATCCCTATGTGGATGTTCGCCCCGGCTATCGTGTGCGGCAACGCCTTCATCCTCAAACCATCCGAGCGTGATCCCTCCGTTCCCCTGATGCTGGCGGAACTGCTTGAAGAAGCGGGCCTGCCAAAGGGCATCATTCAGGTCGTCAACGGTGACAAGGAAGCGGTTGACGCGATCCTGCACCATCCTGTCATCCAATCCGTGGGCTTTGTGGGGTCGACCCCGATTGCGGAATATATCTATGGGACGGGCTGTTCCAACGGCAAACGCGTTCAGTGCTTTGGCGGTGCCAAGAACCACATGATCATCATGCCCGACGCCGATCTGGACCAAGCTGCTGACGCGCTGATCGGTGCGGGCTACGGCGCGGCAGGCGAACGCTGCATGGCGATTTCGGTCGCTGTCCCTGTGGGCGACGAAACTGCCGACCGTCTGATTGAAAAGCTGGTGCCCCGCATCGAAAAGCTGAAAGTCGGGCCGTATACAGCGGGCAAAGACGTCGACTACGGCCCCGTGGTTACGGGTGCTGCGAAGGCGAACATCGAACGGCTGGTGCAGACCGGGATTGATCAAGGTGCAACACTGGTCGTCGATGGTCGTGAGTTCAACCTGCAAGGCTATGAAGACGGCTTCTTTGTCGGGCCACACCTGTTCGACAACGTCACCAAGGACATGGACATCTACAAGCAAGAGATTTTCGGCCCCGTCCTGTCCTGCGTGCGTGCCAAAACCTATGAAGAAGCGCTTGGCCTTGCCATGGATCACGAGATGGGCAACGGCACTGCGATCTTTACCCGCGACGGCGACGCGGCGCGTGATTTTGCCAACCGCGTCAACGTGGGGATGATCGGGATCAACGTACCGATCCCTGTGCCGCTGGCCTATCACACCTTTGGCGGCTGGAAAAAATCCGTCTTTGGCGACCTGAACCAACATGGCCCCGACGCGTTCAAGTTCTACACACGGACCAAAACCGTTACCTCGCGCTGGCCCTCGGGCATCAAGGAAGGTGGCGAGTTCAACTTTAAACCGATGGAGTAATTCATCACCCCTGCCCCGGACATAACGCCGGGGCGGGGCTTGCGATAAGGGGCAGTTATGCAGCCAGACTTTACCATCGGGATCGAGGAAGAATATCTGCTGGTCGATCTTGACAGCTATGCCCTTGCCGCCGCCCCTGACGCGCTGATGGAAGCGTGCAAAAATGATCTGGGGGATCAGGTCAGCCCCGAGTTTTTGCAATGCCAGATCGAAGTCGGTACCAAGGTTTGCGGGTCAATCGCGGAGGCGCGCAAGGACCTGTCGCATCTGCGCCGCCGCATTGCGCACCATTCAAAGGCCCACAACCTTGCCCCGATTGCAGCCGCCTGCCATCCATTTTCCGACTGGAAAAATCAGGCGTCCACCGAAAAAGACCGCTACTCCACGCTTGAAGATGAACTGGCCGCCGTCGCGCGGCGCATGCTGATCTGCGGGATGCATGTACATTTGGGCATCGAGGATAAAAGCCAGCGCATCGACCTGATGCCGCAGCTTTCGTATTTCCTGCCGCATATGCTGGCGCTGTCCGCGTCCTCGCCGTTTTGGCAGGGCGATGACACGGGGCTTGCATCCTACCGTATTTCGGTTTTCGACAACATGCCCCGCACGGGTCTGCCCCCGCATTTCCCCAGTTGGGAGGCATACGAGCGCACCACGGGCACGCTGATCAACGCAGGCATTATCGAGAACACCAGCAAGATCTGGTGGGATTTGCGCCCGTCCGATGCTTTCCCGACGCTCGAAACCCGGATTTGCGATGTCACGCCTCGACTTGAACATACGCTTGCCCTCGCCGCGATCAATCAAGCCTTGGTCCGCATGCTGCTGCGTCTAAAGGAGGGCAATCTGAGCTGGCGTAGCTATGACAGGTTTCTGATCGCCGAGAACCGCTGGCGCGCGCAACGCTACGGCACGGAAGAGGGGTTGATCGACTTTGGGCGCGGCAAGGTCGTACCCTTCGCAGACCTGATGGAAGAGTTGATCACCCTTCTTTCCGAAGATGCCGAGGCGCTGAACAACCTTACTGAAATCTGCACTGTGCGGGACATCGTAAGGTCCGGCACCAGCGCTGCGCGGCAAAGGACCGTTTATGCCAATGCACCCGAAGACCCCAGTCAAGCTGTCGTAAAGCACCTGATCGAGGAGTATCACGCCGATCTGTGACCTTGCGTGACCGCTCTGGCCTGCTACAATTAAACAAACGTTCAATTCGACCGATCTGAGGAGGGATCAACCGATATGGATTTCGCATTATCCGAAGAACAAACCGCCATCTTCGACATGGCTTACGGCTTTGGCCAAGACCAAATCGCCCCGTTTGCGCGTCAGTGGGAAAAAGACGGGACCATTCCCAAGGAGCTTTGGCCCAAAATAGCCGAGCTTGGCTTTGGCGGGCTTTATGTATCCGAAGACGCAGGTGGATCGGGGCTAAGTCGGCTGGATGCGACATTGGTGTTCGAAGCGCTGAGCATGGCCTGCCCGTCCGTCGCGGCGTTTCTGTCGATCCACAACATGTGCGCCAAGATGCTGGACAGCTTTGCCAGTGACGCGCTGAAGGCGCGGATCATGGAGGATGTGTTGTCGATGAATACGGTGCTGAGCTATTGTTTGACAGAACCGGGGTCAGGATCGGATGCCGCAGCGCTCAAGACCAAATGCGAGCGGACCAACGAAGGATTTACGCTGAATGGCACGAAATCCTTCATCTCGGGCGGGGGCTATTCCGATGCCTATGTCGCCATGGTGCGCACCTCTGATGACGGAGCTGCGGGCGTGTCCACAGTCTATGTCGAAGACGGCACCGATGGTCTATCGTTTGGCGGGCTAGAAGACAAAATGGGCTGGCGCAGCCAACCTACCGCGCAAGTCCAGTTCGACAATTGCAACATTCCTGCCGGTAATTTGGTGGGTGAAGAGGGTAAAGGTTTCAAATATGCGATGATGGGGCTGGATGGCGGCCGTCTGAACATCGCTGCGTGTTCGCTAGGGGCGGCACAGACCGCGCTGACCTCGACTTTGAACTACATGGGCGATCGCAAGGCCTTTGGCCAACCAATCGACCAATTCCAAGGGCTGCAATGGCGCCTTGCCGACATGGAGATCGAGCTTCAGGCCGCACGCACCTTTCTGCGCCAAGCGGCTTGGAAGCTGGACACAGGCGCACCCGATGCGACCAAGTTTTGCGCTATGGCGAAAAAGTTCGTGACCGAAGCAGGCAGCACAATCGTCGATCAATGCCTACAATTGCATGGCGGCTATGGCTATCTAGCGGATTACGGCATCGAAAAACTGGTCCGCGATCTGCGGGTGCACCAGATCCTTGAAGGTACAAACGAGATCATGCGCGTCATCGTTGCCCGTGACATGCTGAAAAACCGATGAGTGACGTCATTATTCGCAAAGTTGGCCGCGCTGGCAGGATCACGCTGAACCGCCCACAGGCGCTGAACGCCATGACCTATAAGATGTGTCTGGCAATTGAAGCTGCATTTGACGCATGGCGCGATGACGCGCAGGTCGATCTGGTAGTGATTGATGCCGAAGGCGACCGCGCGTTTTGTTCGGGCGGCGACATCGCCGAGCTTTACGCGACCGGCACAAACGGTGATTACGCCTACGGCCAAAAATTCTGGGCCGATGAATATCGCTTGAACGCCAAGATTTTCACCTACCCAAAACCGGTCGTGTCCTTTCTGCAAGGTTTTACAATGGGGGGCGGCGTTGGTCTGGGATGCCACGGTTCGCACCGTGTTGTGGGAGAGACCAGCCAGATCGCGATGCCCGAATGTGGAATCGGCTTGATGCCCGACGTCGGCGGCACGTTGATGCTGGCCTTGGCCCCGGGGCGCGTCGGCGAATATCTGGGAACGACGGCCACGCGCATGTCTGCGGAGGACGCGATTTATGCAGGTTTTGCAGACATTTACGTACCAGAGCTAAAGTGGCTGGATGCGATAGCTGAGCTGGAGCGCAGTGGGACGGCTGAAACACTGGCCGCGCTGAAAATCACCCCACCCGCATCTGCCTTGGCGGAGGCAGAGGGACAGATCAACGAGACCTTTGACGGAGAAGCGCTTGAGGATGTTTTGAACAATCTTCGGGTGAAAGACAGCCCGTTTGCGCAAGAAAGCTTGAAAAAGATGTCCCGGATGAGCCCTCTTGCGATGGCAGCAACGATCGAAGTGATCCACCGTTTGCGCGGCCCATCCCTGAGCATCGAAAAAGCTTTAGATTTCGAATATCGCTTTACCTTCCGCGCGATGGAGCATTCAGATTTCCTTGAAGGTATCCGCGCCGCAATCATCGACAAGGATCGCACGCCAAGCTGGCTTTATCCGGATATGAACGTGCCGCTCGCAGCAGTGGCGAAGATGCTGCAACCCTTGGGCAAAGACGCCCTGAAACTGGAGAAAACGATATGAATATGAAAATAGGTTTCATCGGTTTGGGCAATATGGGCGCGCCAATGGCCGCTAATCTGGTGAAGGCCGGACATCATGTAACGGGTTTTGACGTGGCGGGCACAACTGCCGAAGGTGTCACGGTTGCACAAGATCTGGAAGGTGCCGTGACGGGTATGGATGTGGTGATCACCATGTTGCCAAACGGATCCATCCTGCGGCAGGTCGCGGCGCAGGCCTTCCCGCATATGGCGGCGGGTGCCCTGTTTATCGATTGCTCCACCGTGGATGTAGAAAGCGCTAAGAACACGTCGGAAGCCGCTGAAGATGCAGGTATTTTGGCGATTGATGCGCCTGTGTCGGGCGGGATCGGCGGGGCGGCTGGTGGCACCCTGACATTCATGGCTGGTGGGTCGGAAGCGGCATTCGCAAAGGCCGTACCCCTGTTCGATATCATGGGCCAGAAAGCTGTGCATTGCGGGGATGCAGGATCTGGCCAAGCGGCGAAGATTTGTAACAACATGATCCTGGGCGTGACCATGATTGCCACCTGCGAAGCTTTTGCACTGGCTGACAAGCTGGGTCTGAATCGCCAGAAAATGTTCGACGTGGTCAGCACGTCATCGGGATATAGCTGGTCGATGAATGCCTATTGCCCTGCCCCCGGAATTGGCCCCAAATCGCCGGCAGACAACGGCTATACGCCGGGGTTTGCAGCCGAATTGATGCTCAAGGATCTGGGATTGTCGCAGCAGGCCGCCGAAATGGCAAATGCCGACACGCCAATGGGCGAATTGGCCCGCGCGCTCTATGCTCAATTCGTCGAAGAGGAAGACGGCAAAGGCAAGGATTTTTCAGCAATGCTGCCACGGTTCGAAGGGCGAAACCGGGGCTGAATGCCGATAGCTGAGACCAGGGGTTTCACACCCCCGGCCCCCTGTGGAGTTTACTTGGCAAAATGAAAGCCGCGGTCTATTCCGCCGCGACTTTACGGGGGGCCAGCATAGGCTTGAGGTATTGGCCGGTATAGCTTTCAGCGACCTCGGCAACCTGCTCGGGTGTGCCAGTCGCAACCACGCGCCCGCCGCCATCGCCACCTTCTGGGCCAATATCAATGATGTGGTCTGCTGTTTTCACAACATCAAGGTTATGCTCGATCACGATGACCGAATTGCCTTGATCGACCAGTTCATGCAGCACTTCCAACAGCTTGCGCACATCCTCGAAATGCAGGCCCGTTGTTGGTTCGTCCAAGATATACAGCGTGCGGCCCGTGGAACGCTTGCTAAGCTCCTTGGACAGCTTTACGCGCTGCGCCTCGCCACCAGACAGCGTGGTGGCCTGTTGACCGACCTTGATATAACCCAAGCCAACGCGCACCAACGCGTCCATTTTCTCACGGATTGACGGGACGGCGGTAAAGAAGCCTTGGGCGTCTTCCACGGTCATGTCCAGCACGTCAGCGATGGATTTGCCCTTGAATTTCACCTCAAGCGTTTCGCGGTTGTAGCGCTTGCCTTTGCAGGTTTCGCATTCCACGTAGACGTCTGGCAAAAAGTGCATTTCGATCTTGATCACGCCGTCGCCCTGGCACGCCTCGCAGCGCCCCCCTTTGACGTTGAAGCTGAACCGCCCCGGCTTGTAGCCGCGCGCTTTGGATTCTGGCAGGCCTGCAAACCAGTCGCGGATCGGAGTAAATGCCCCGGTATACGTAGCGGGGTTAGAGCGCGGGGTGCGGCCAATGGCGCGCTGGTCGATATCGATGACTTTATCGAGATGTTCCAAACCCTTGATCGTCTCGCAAGGTGCCGGTGTCTGGCGCGCGCCGTTCAGGTTCATGGATGCGGTTTTGAACAGTGTCTCGATCGTCAGAGTGGATTTACCGCCCCCCGAAACGCCCGTGACGCAAACAAATTGACCCAAGGGGAAATCGACGGTGACGTTTTGCAGGTTGTTGCCCGTTGCCTTGACGACCCTGAGCTTCTTTTTGGTGCCCTTGCGCCGCGTCTTGGGCACCGAAATTTCGCGTTTGCCCGTCAAATACATACCGGTGAGGGAGTTAGGGTCGTTTGCAACCTGTTCGGGCGTGCCGTGGCTCACCACTTGGCCGCCATGCACGCCTGCGCCCGGACCGATATCAAAGACATAATCCGCCTCGCGGATCGCTTCTTCGTCATGCTCGACCACAATCACGGTATTGCCTTGGTCGCGCAGGTTTTTCAGCGTCAGCAGCAAACGGTCATTATCGCGCTGGTGCAGACCAATCGAAGGTTCGTCCAGCACGTAAAGAACGCCGGTCAGACCAGAGCCGATTTGCGAAGCCAATCGGATGCGTTGGCTTTCTCCCCCACTTAATGTACCACTTGAACGTGCCAGCGTAAGATACTCTAATCCAACGTTATTCAAGAAACCAAGACGTTCCCGGATCTCCTTGAGAATGGCGCGCGCAATCTCGTTTTTCTGCTTGCTAAGTTGGTCCGGGACAGCCGTGCACCATTCAAAAGCCTCGCGGATCGACATTTGCACAACCTGACCTGCGTGCAGGCGTTGGTCAGGCGTTCCGTCAACCGGGCCGATCTTGACAGCCAAAGCTTCGGGGCGCAGGCGGTAGCCGTCGCAGGTCCCGCAGGGGCGATTGTTTTGGTAGCGTTCGAATTCTTCGCGGATCCAGTTGCTGTCGGTTTCGCGGTAGCGCCGTTCCATGTTGGGGATAACCCCTTCGAAAACGCGGCTGACCTCGTAGACGCGACCACCCTCGTCGTAGCGGAACTTGATCTCTTCCTTGCCAGACCCGAAAAGGAAAACCTGCTGCACGTTCTCGGGCAGGTCTTTCCACTTGGTGCTTTTGTCAAAATCGTAATGCTGGGCGATGGCTTCGATGGTTTGCAGAAAATAAGGAGACTTGCCCTTACGCCAAGGGGCCAGCGCGCCATCATAAATCTTCAGGTTCTGATCGGGAACGACCAGGCGTTCGTCAAAAAACAGTTCCTTGCCCAGACCGTCACAGGACGGGCACGCCCCGAAGGGCGCGTTGAAGGAAAACAGGCGCGGCTCGATCTCGGGGATGGTGAAACCACTGACCGGACAGGCGAATTTCTCGCTGAATGTATGACGCTCTGGCTCGCCCTCGGCCGGGGCGGTTTCGATGATTGCAATACCGTCCGCCAGATCAAGTGCTGTGCGCAGACTGTCTGCTAGGCGTGTTTCCAGCCCTTCGCGCACAACGATCCGGTCTACGACAACGTCGATGTCATGGCGAAACTTCTTGTCCAACGTCGGAGGTTCATCCAGTTCAAAGAATTCGCCGTTGACTTTGACCCGTTGAAAGCCGGATTTGCGCAGCTCAAGAAATTCCTTGCGGTATTCGCCTTTGCGGTCGCGGATGATCGGGGCCAGAAGATAGGCGCGTGTCCCCTCCTCCATCGTCATGATGCGGTCAACCATGTCCTGGACCTGCTGCGCCTCGATGGGCTTGCCCGTGGCGGGGCTGTAGGGTGTACCGACGCGGGCGAACAGCAGACGCATATAGTCGTAGATTTCAGTCACCGTGCCCACGGTGGAGCGGGGGTTTTTCGACGTGGTTTTCTGTTCGATGGAAATCGCCGGGGAAAGACCGCTGATGTGATCCACATCCGGTTTTTGCATCATGTCCAAGAACTGGCGCGCATAGGCACTAAGCGATTCCACGTAGCGGCGCTGGCCCTCGGCATAGATCGTATCAAACGCCAAAGACGATTTGCCCGACCCCGATAACCCGGTGATCACAACCAGTTTATCGCGCGGAATGTCCACGTCGATATTCTTTAGGTTATGTTCGCGTGCGCCGCGGACTTCGATGTTCTTCAATTCAGCCATATCAGCCCCCCAAAGGCAGTGACACATCACATAGCAATGCTTTGCCGCACTGCCACCCCTGATTTAGAACATAAATGGAACATTAACAAATTTATTTCCACGGTCGGCCATGTCGGCCAGATCTCTAGGCAGCCTGCGCGTGCTCATCACGTAAAGCTCGCCAAAAGAACGTCTGATTTTTAAATCTTTTTTGAAACTATGGCACCATACTGCCCGTGACTTGCGCAGAGAAATAAATATTTCACAGGCCAAGATTGAGCGTTATCCCCACGCATCACTTTGATGAATTTGCTTATCTGCAGCGTTCGGCGCGCAGGCAAAGGGGTGTGGGCAATATTGGACTTGAGACCGGCATCGCAAACGCGGGTGTCGGGACAGACGGGTTTGTGGGCTTTTCAGTGTTGCTGCCAAAGTAAGTAATAACTCCCGCGGTCTTTGGAGCGTTGGAACCCCGCAATACCCTAGCCTGCGCGTACCCCCGGACGCGCAGGCTTTGACGTTTGGGGGCGTCAGGTTTTCCGTGCCATGGCCCACGCACAAATTGGCATGTTGGGGTCATTCGACGTGTCATCGGTCGTCTCGTCATATTCGGGGGGCCATTTTTCTTCCATGTTGCGCAGGGCTGCGTTGCGGTTGCCCCACTGGCTGGCCTGAATTTCATCTGCGTCAAAGCCGCATTCAATCAGCAGGTTCGTAAGCCCGCGTGCCGACCAGCGCGAATTATCCATGGGGGCCGCGTGAAACGGGATGAAAAACGGCACGGCAAGCCAGAAATGTCCCCCGTTTTTCAGCATCCTACGCACATTCTTGGTAGCGGCATAGGGCCGGTCCAAGTGTTCCCAGACCTGATTGGCCAGAATCAGATCAAATTTGCGCGGACGGTCCATTTGCGTGTCCATGATCGGACCCGCACAGATGTCATATTCAGGGTAACGGAATTGCTCGTAGGATTTAAACTCGAACATTTCCCCCCATTTCCCCGAGATTTCAGCAACGTCAAGTTGCTGGGGGATGAGGTTTTGGATCATCCGGCGCGATGCCGGGCCCATGACGACGCGATTAAGACTTACCATTCTCAATCTATGGCAGCAGCGCGCTATTGCGTCCAGACCGCAATAACGCGCTGCGTCCTACATGTGGATAACGCGACCATAAGCATCTAGAACGGCCTCGTGCATCATCTCGGACAAAGTCGGATGCGGGAAGACCGTGTTCATCAGGTCTTCCTCGGTTGTTTCGAGCTGGCGGCCCACAACATAGCCTTGGATCAGCTCGGTCACTTCGGCACCGATCATGTGCGCGCCCAGCAATTCGCCGGTTTTGGCATCGAAGACAGTTTTGATCATGCCTTCGGGTTCGCCCAAGGCGATCGCCTTGCCGTTGCCGATAAACGGGAAACGGCCGACTTTTATCTCAAAGCCCAATTCCTTGGCTTTGGCTTCGGTATATCCCACGGACGCCACTTGCGGATGGCAATAGGTACAACCAGCGATAGATTCAGGTTTCACCGGATGGGCGTGTTTGCCGGCGATCAGTTCGGCCACCATCGACCCTTCGTGCGACGCCTTATGCGCCAGCCAAGGTGCGCCTGCGATATCACCAATGGCATACAGCCCTTCGACACCCGTGCGGCAGAATTCATCTGTCACAACATGGGTGCGGTCGATTTTGACGCCCAGATCCTCAAGACCCAGATCCTCTACGTTGCCGACGATGCCCACGGCTGAAATCACGGTGTCAAACTCGTGCTTCTCGACCTTGCCACCCACTTCGATATGGGCGGTAACCTTGTCGGCTGCGCGGTCAAGCTGTTTGACGATGGCCTTTTGCATGATCTTCATGCCTTGCTTTTCAAACTGCTTTTTGGCGAATTTGCTGATTTCCTCATCCTCGACAGGCAGAATACGGTCCATCACTTCGACAACGGTCGTATCTGCACCCAAGGTATTGTAAAAGCTCGCAAATTCGATGCCGATAGCACCCGATCCGATAACCAGCAGCTTTTTCGGCATATGCGGCGGTTGCAGCGCGTCTTTGTACATCCAGACGCGTTTTCCATCAGCCTCGAGCCCGGGCAGGTTTCGCGCACGCGCCCCTGTCGCCAGAACGATATTCTTGGCCGTCAGATCTTCGGTGCCCTTGTCGGTCTTGACGCTGACCTTGCCCTTGCCCGCCAGCTTGGCGGTGCCCATGATCACGGTCACTTTGTTCTTTTTCATCAGATGGCCGATGCCGCCCGACAGTTGCCCCGCAACCTTACGAGACCGTTTTACCACAGCGTCCAGATCATAGCCGATGTTGTCGGCCTTCAGGCCAAATTCCGCGGCGCGGTGCATCAGGTGAAAGACCTCGGAGGATCGCAACAGCGCCTTTGTCGGGATACAGCCCCAGTTCAGGCAGATCCCGCCCAGATGCTCGCGTTCAACGATTGCGACAGACATGCCCAATTGCGCGCCCCGAATGGCGGCGACGTAGCCACCAGGCCCCGCACCGATCACGATCAGATCAAAGGATTTTTCAGCCATAGGGAAACCTCGCAGCATGGGTAAAGCAGATATAGTTTAACGGTAAACTATATCCACAGGCTCAGCAACAGCGAGAATGGTCCGGATGGGTGCGGCCCGTCCGCTATGCGGCTTCCTGAAGTGCGCGCACGGTGCTGCCATAACCGCCATCTTCGATGTATGATTTTTCCAGCGCTGTATGCGTCCGGCCCAACGCCTCGTTTCGGTAGGGAAAGCGGCCAAAGTTGCGGATCACCTGACGGTGGGCGCGCGCGTGCAGCATGTTGCTTTCGCTTTTTGGCATGCGGTCACACATCAACCGCACGCACCGGTCCTGATCTATCAGGTTTTCGGAATGCATCAAAGGCAGATAAAAGAATTGCCGTGCGGGCGGATCAATCCGCAAATCCCACCCCTTGTGCAAGGATGATTTTGCCGCCGCCAACGCGATCCGGTCAGAGGCAAAAGCACGGCCTTCGCCGCGGAACATGTTGCGCGAAAACTGATCGGTTAAAATGACATAGGCCAAGGCCCCCGATGGATAGGTCAGCCAAAGCGAGAACTTGCCATCGCAGGCTGCCTGCCAGGCCTCAAGAAACTTGTCTCGGATTGCCTGGTCAAGATCATCTTCAACAGCGTACCACTTCTTTTCGCCGACGTCGTCCAACCAAAACTTAAGTATCTCTTCCGGGCCAATCATCTTGGGTTCCTCCGCTTACCCATTCTATCGCTTTTACCTAACGACGAATGCACAGTCTTTGACAAACAAGTTTTGCAACAAAACCGTCACAAAACACCAGTTTATGCTAAATTTTCATCGCTTTGCTCATTTTCGATGGCATATTCATGCGCAACCTCGACAGCCAAGGCGGTTGAGGCCGCTGTAAAGGGCACGTATTGGCTGGTCTCTTCTACAGAGACCGACGGGCGAACCGTGGCTCGGTAGAACGCATAGACAGCCAGCACGGCAAACAAAACAGCCGTAAACAGATAAAAGCCCCCCGGCCCCAAGGGCGTGCCCATCATCCAGCCCGTGATGATCGGACCAAGGATCGCACCAAGTCCGTTGATAAACAGCATCCCGCCGGATGCGGCTGCCATATCCTCGTGCTCAAGAAAGTCGTTGGTGTGCGCAATCAACAAAGAATAAAGCGGGTTGGACATGCCCCCGACAATGAACGCCGACAGCAGCAGAACCGGAAAGACATGGCCCATCATCATCCCCAGCACAGAGCCGAGAAACCCGATCACAGCCGTGATCACGATCAACAGCCTGCGGTCCATCCGATCAGATATCCAGCCGATCGGATATTGCAGCAGCATTGATCCGATAAAAAATACCGCGACGAAGATCGAGATTTGCGCCACGCTTAGCCCCGCCTCGGCACCGTAGACCGATGCCATGCCGAACTGGGCCGAAAACACCCCGCCCAACAAGAACATGCCGACGCAGCCCAGCGGCGACGCCGTCATCAACGTGCGCAAGCTCATCGGTTTGGTGGTGTCAAAGGCGGGTGTCGGGCTGACCGCCAGCAGAATTGGCGTTACCGCAAGGCTGACCAAGACCGACGGAATAACAAACAGTACAAAGCCCGACGGGTCCGCCGTCAGCAGCAAAGCTTGGGCAATCACGATACCTGCCGTCTGGACGATCATGTAAAGCGACAGCGCCTGACCGCGATTTTCATTGGTGGCCGCATTGTTCAACCAGCTTTCCGCCGTCACATAAACCACAGAGAAACAAAACCCGATCAGCACGCGCCCCAAGGACCAAACCAGGATATTTGGAAAGGTCGGATACAGGATCATCACCGCCGAAATCATCGATGCAACAGCGGCAAAAACCCGGACGTGGCCAACCCTGCGGATCATCCCGGGTGCCATGCGCGATCCGCCCAGAAAGCCCGCGAAATAGGCCGACATGACAATAGACATCTGAAAGGTCGAGAAATTCTCGATGCCGCCGCGAATACCCAGCAAGGTTCCCTGCATGCCGTTACCGATCATCAGCAGGCACATCCCAAGCAAGAGCGCCCACACGCCTGTGAAAACCTTCAGCATTTTACGAATCCCATATCAACGTTTAGCCCCTCCCTGACCCTGTTCGAGGGGCATGTCATCCCCATGAACGACACTCAGGCGGGTTTTCGCGCCTCGGGGATCAGCAAGGACGCATCACCGTAGGAAAAAAACCGGTAATTTGAAGCAATTGCATGGGCATAGAGGGTTCTGATCGCCTCTTGCCCCATAAGGGCTGCGACAAGCATCATCAGCGTTGATTTCGGCAGGTGGAAATTAGTCATCAGCGCGTCAGCCACATTGAATGTGAAACCGGGCGTGATGAAGATATCCGTGTCGCCCTCCCACGGCTTGATCTCGCCATCGCGGGCTGCTGTCTCGATCAGGCGCAGCGCGGTTGTGCCAACGGGAATGATGCGCCCCCCTGCGGCTTTGGTGGCGGCAATTTCAGCGGCGGCAGTGGCGCTGACCTGGCCCCATTCGCTGTGCATCTTATGGCTGGAGATATCATCAACCTTGACCGGCAGGAATGTGCCCGCGCCCACGTGCAAAGTGACATGGGTGAAATCGACCCCTTTGGTCGCCAGTTGTGCCAACAGCGCCTCGTCGAAATGCAGCGATGCCGTGGGGGCTGCCACTGCCCCTTTGTTGCGCGCGAAAACCGTCTGGTAATCGGTCATGTCCTGCGCATCAGCGGGGCGCTTGGCGGCGATATAGGGCGGCAAAGGCATGGCCCCGGCTGCGTTCAAGGCCGCGTCGAAATCATCGTCCGCGCAGTTAAACCGCAGATGGCCCTGCCCGTCCGCGACACCGTCCAGCGTGGCGTACAAATCGGCGCTAAAGATGACCGTCTCGCCAATCTTAAGCTTTTTCAAGGGTTTGATCAGCGCGGCCCATGTACCGTCAGCGCGTGGCTCTAGCAACGTCGCTTCGATGCGGGCCTGAACGGGGCCTTGGGCGCTGTCGCGGTGGCGCAAACCGCTCAGCCGCGCAGGGATCACACGCGTGTCATTCAACACCAGCCGGTCGCCGGGGCGCAGCCAGTCGGGCAGATCGGTCACCGTTTGATCGTGCAACATTGCGCCCTGTGCCACCAAAAGGCGTGCCGATGTGCGCGGTACGGCGGGGCGTGTCGCGATCAATCCCTCGGGCAGATCAAAATCAAAATCACTCAGTTTCATGGCTGCCGCTTATCGGTCCTCATTGGGGGCCACAACTGGTTTTTGCTGAGGCGCTGAAGGGCGAGGAAACGTGGAGCGTGTGACCCCGTCCACCGGTGGGAGTGCGGGCGGAGGCGCGCGGAACAGGTCGCGCAAAAATCCCGGAGCCAGCGCTGACAGCGGATTGACCGACACCGCCGGATCTTTTGCGGTGCCGCCAAGGGTATAGTTAAAGCCCACCAGCCCCTCGCCTTTGCGGGTCAGAAAACTGCCCAATCCGTTAAGCATGTAGACCGGCGAGATCACGCCTTGCAGATCCATTCGCCCGCTGTCTGTGGCAAAAACACCGTCCATTGATATACCCAGCGACGCGCCCGTCGCACTGGCCTGCACCAAGGTCACGCGGTTCGGGGTCAGACGAAAATCCGCCTCGACCGTATCGAAATAGATCCCATCGCCGTTCAATTCATTGACCAGCCCGACCACGGACACCGCATTGACCAGGGCAGCAATCGCCGGAGCGTCCTTGATCGTGACGTTTGAAATCAGGGCGCGGCCATCAAATGCCCCCCCTGATCCGATCGGCAAAAGCGTCAGGGACAGGTTGCCACCGCGCACCTGTTTGACCATGTTGGCAGAGCGTAAAATACCGCCCGCATCCTCCGAATTCAGCTGGATCGCGCTGCGGCCGTTCTGTGGCACCACGCGCCCAGACACCGGGGTTCCGCCGTTCAGGTTGGCGGTAAAGCGGCCATCAAGGCCGCGCGCCAGATCAAAACTGCCGCGCATATCAGTGAGCGTGATTTTATCGGTGACCTGCAACCGGCTTAGTTGCAACAGCATCGGCGGGCCCTGGATTCCGCTTGGCTTGGACTTGCCAAATTCGGCGCTGCGCAAGTCAAGGCTACCACCGCGCACCACGACCTGCACCTGTTTGCCCGGCCCCTGCCCCACCAGATCGACCGGAATGTTAAGCCAGTTCCCCACGGTCAGGGTATCAAAGCGCACGCGGTCCAGCGCGCCGCCACTTTTCAGGCGAACCGACCCCTTGGCGGTCAGACCTGCGGCTTTTGCCTCGATCAGATCAACCTGCGGCACGGGCCCCAGCTTGCCCGCAACCTGAAGTGTCCCCGTCGACGCCGCAGGTTTCACCCAGCCGACCTGTGGCACGTCCAGCCGCAACCCCTTGAGATCAGAGGTGATAGAAAACGAAGGCACTTTGCCCTTGGCCAGATCCAACGTGAATTGCGCACGGCCCTTGCCAGACACGCTGCCGGGGGGCAGCTTGATCTTGAAGGTGTCCAACGTGTTCTGATCCAGCGCGATGTCTGCTTGAACCAAGCTGGGTGCGCCGGGTTTACCCAGCGGTTGCGACCAGCCGCCGTCAAAGGCGACGCCGTCGATATCGCCACGCCCCTTGATCGTGATGTTGCTGTTTGACACCACGACCGACATCTTGTCCGCCTCAAGGCTGCGATCCTTGACCAGAATATCGCTTTGCAGCCCCAGCAAATCACCAGAAACGTCAAACACGGTCAGCTTCGGGTCTGAGCCCTTTTTCATCGGAAAGGCGATTGTGCCGGACAAATCCGCCTCGCCTTGGGCAAGTGTGACGGGCTGGTTTGCCTTATCCATCACGCGCAACGGTGGCTGGTTCAGCAGCGACAAGACCGAGGTAATAGAAGCCCGCGCGTTGAGCCGCACAATGCCCGGTGGCGCGTCTTTGATCGTCACGTCCGGCATGATGAAAGACGATGCGCGAATTGCAACCTTTCCGCCCTCGGGCGCGGCGATCTGTCCTGAGTCTACGCTGGCGACAAAGCGGTTTTCCAGCAGGCTGGCGTGACCGCTGGCTTGGGTGATGTTGGGCATGCTGCGCAAAAACCGCACTTCGGCATCTGCGAAATCGAAGGCGAGATACGTTTGCGGCTTTTGATTGGGCTTGAGCCGGAAGGCGACATCAACATTGCTAAGCGCGCCGCGATACACGTTTTCGGCAACCCATTTGCGGGTTTTGATCTTGGCGTTCTCGGGCCAGAGTTCCAACACCCGTTGGGGGTTCACGGCGTTCAGACCTGCATCAAGGGCAACCTGCCAGCCATCCTGCCCCGCCAACAGATCGCCGGTGACATTCAGCGTAGTGTCCGCGTCCTGAATGTCCATCCGGCCCAGGCTTAGGTGGAACGGGTTCAGCGTGATCTGCAAATCCACATCGGCACCTTCGATGGCGATGGGTTCGGCATAAACATCCGCCGGATTCGCGACCAGATCACGCAGCCGCATTTGGGCTGTCAGTTTGCTAAGCTTGCCGTTTTCCAATGTGGCAAGCGTCGCCTCTCCTTCGATCCGGCCAGAGACCCATTTGCTTTGGACCGACAGTTCATCAAATTGAAGCAGTTTTTGATCGGGGTGATAACTGAAATAGCTGCGCGCGCCGTCAAAAGGAACCGGCTTTGTGCTGTCATTCGGCTGGACCACACCGCTGCCGATTTGAAGCGTTGCGTTTAGCGGCTCAAAGGTGCCGTCTTCGTCGATGCTGCTGCGCACCGATCCCGATATCGGCGCGCGCAGCACCTTCAACCACGCAAATGCCGGGCTTTGAACGGCGATGTCGCCTGCGTCTACATCATCAAAGGTGATCCCGAATTGTGCCGCCGTATCGCCCAGATTGCTGGTATAGTTGGCTGCCAGTGTTGCGACAGTCGCCCCGCCCCCCAGAACCGCCAGATCTGCCGAAATACGCAGGATATCGCCATCACGGTTCAGGCGCAGCCGCCCGCCGTCTGCCGTCCAGCTGCGCGAAGATTGCAGATCGGTGTAGCTGAGTGTCAGGGCGCGTACATCAACAGAGCGAAGCCGGGCAAGTGCGGGCAGCAGCAACGCCTGATCCAATTGTCCGATCAGTTGGGGCAAGGTTGCCGCACGCCGTTCGGCGGGGGCCTGCGCATTGCTGGCCCGCAGCGCCACGCGCCCGTCCATATCACGGCGCAAATCAGCAACAATGCCAGATAAGGCAAGATCGCGCAGGCGTATTTTTCCTTGCATAAGACTGCGGGCCGAGAAGCTGGCGCGCACCTCGCGAAATGCAAAAAGCTCTGCCCCTTGGGGCGTTGAAACAGTCACATCCTGCAAGCGGATGCGCGGCCGCCAGCCTTCATCCACGATCAGCACCATCTCGCCAAATTGCACGCGGGCCCGTGGTAAATCCTGCGCAAGCCGGGCCTCGATGCGGGCTTCGACCCAGTTGGGAACGACGATTGGGCTGCGGATCATGTAAAGGGCCGTCCCCGCCACAGCAGCAACGACCAGAACAATCGCCAGCAACGACCATTTTGTCGCCTGCCAAAGCCGCTTGCGCTTTTTTATCGGGGGGATGGCTGCTTCGTCTGGCATGGGTGTCCGTTTTAAAGTCGCTAGGGCTTTAAGTTCCGCTAAGCTGTTCTACTATGACATCCAATCAAGTGGCTTCCAATACAAGAGAAGGTTACCCATGCCCGAGATATCTCAACACGCCCCGGATTTCACAGCACCCGTCACAGGCGGACGCCACGTCACATTGTCTGAGTTGAAAGGCAAGGCCGTCGTTTTGTATTTCTATCCCCGCGACGACACCCCCGGCTGCACCAAGGAAGCCATCGGATTTTCCGAGCATTTGCAGGCTTTTAAGGACGCAGGCGCAGTGGTTTTCGGGGTGTCCCGTGACACGATGGCCAAGCATGACAAGTTCACCGCCAAGCACGAATTGACCGTGCCGCTGCTGACGGACGACGAAGGCACATTGACCGAAAGCTATGGCGTCTGGGTCGAGAAAAACATGTACGGCAAGAAATCCATGGGCATCGAACGCGCAACATTTCTGATCGATGCGCAAGGCACGATCGCGCAGATATGGCGAAAGGTGAAAGTCCCCGGCCACGTTGAAGAGGTGCTTGAAGCAGTCCGAGCCCTGTGAGCGCTGCGCCCGTGATGCCCTTGGCGCAAATGGCTGATGCGGTGCTGCGCACAGCCGATGGTCGCGCAAAAACCGCGCTGTCGCACAGCTTTGCCGCGCAATGGCGCGCGGCCCGTGCGGCAGGCGAAGCACCCCAAATCGGTCATGCCGATCCGCCGTTGCAACCGGCGCGGCCCGACCGCCCCGAGTTGCTTTCGCCGCGCGACGTGCCGCATCGCAAGCCCGGATCACCCGAGGGGCGCATCGCCCTTTTACATGCTGTTGCCCATATCGAATTGAACGCGGTCGACCTGCATTGGGACATTATCGCGCGCTTTACCCATGTGAAAATGCCGATGGGGTTTTACGATGACTGGGTCAAAGCCGCTGATGAAGAATCCAAGCATTTCAATCTGATGTGCGATTGCCTTGAAGCGTTGGGCAGCCATTATGGGGCCTTGCCCGCCCATGCCGGAATGTGGCGCGCGGCGGAAGAGACGGTTGACGATTTTATGGGCCGTCTGGCCGTGGTGCCGATGGTGCTTGAGGCCCGTGGATTGGACGTCACCCCTAATATGATCAAGATTTTCAAGCAGGCAAAGGCTGCGCAGGCCGTCGAGGCGCTTGAGACGATCTATGCCGAAGAGGTCGCGCATGTGGCGTATGGATCCAAGTGGTTTCACTTTTTATGCGGGCGTCATGATCTGGACCCGAAGGACGAATTTCACGCACTTGTTCGCAAATATTTCCACGGATTGCTGAAACCGCCTTTTAACGAAGAAAAGCGCGCCGAGGCGGGAATCCCCCCCGATTTCTACTGGCCGTTGACGGAAACTGCGTGAAAAGCCCTTAACAACCCTTTGAATGGGCGGATTTTTGCCAACTTTATCTTAAATATTTCAAAAACTAGCCGATGCGGACCAACAGGCTTGCCCGAACCCACGTCACTGTCTAAGCACATCTGGTGTTAACAGGGCCACGGTTGGCAGACCAGAGCGCTGAAGCAAAAGAGAAGACGGGATAAGGGATACCAAAACGTGCGAACGAGGTTGGCGATAAAAATCCATTCGGTTCTGGAAAGATATTTTCCCGAGCGCCGTGTCTTTTTGAAATCTGATACCGATACCCGTTTTATTCGTCTCAAACCCGCCACCCAGCTTATCGCTTTTACCGGATCAGCCGCATTGGTGGCTTGGGCCATTATCACGACGGCGATTTTGCTGATGGACAGCATCGGGTCGGGCAATTTCCGTGAACAAGCCAAACGCGATCAAAGCACCTATCAAGCGCGGCTTTCCGATCTATCAGCGCAGCGCAATGGGCGCGCCGAAGAAGCCGTTGCCGCACAAGAGCGTTTCAATGCGGCGCTCAAGCAGATTTCGGTGATGCAATCAGAACTGCTGTCATCCGAAACCCATCGCCGCGAGCTGGAAACCGGGATCGAAGTCATCCAATCCACCTTGCGCGAAACCATGAAACAACGCGAGATGGCCCGCACCAAGCTGGCCGCGATCGAAGGCAGCGGTGCCGACGGTGGCGCAGCGGTCGCCCAATTGTCGGGGTCGTCTGCACCGATCAGCCTTTTGGCGGATGCGCTGGCGCGCACTGCGGCTGAACGCGACCAAGTGGTGATTGATGCACAGGATGCGTTGGTTCAGGCCGAAGACCTTAATCAAGAACTGGCCATCATGCGCGATCAGAACGATGCAATTTTCCGCCAGTTGGAAGAGGCCATGGCCGTGTCTGTCGCCCCGCTGGACAAGATGTTCCGAAGTGCCGGCATGCCGACCGACCGGATGCTTGAGACCGTGCGTCGCGGCTATTCCGGGCAAGGCGGTCCTTTGATGCCGCTTAGCTTTTCAACACGCGGCGAAGAACAGTCAGCGGATACGTTGCGCGCCAACCGGTTGCTGAACCAGATGGACCGCCTGAACCTGTACCGCATTGCCGCGCAAAAAGCGCCCTTTGCAAACCCGGTCAAAAACGCCTTTCGCTTTACCAGCCAATTCGGTTTTCGCCGTGACCCTAAAACGGGCGGGCGACGCATGCACAGCGGCGTGGATTTCGCGGCGGGCACTGGCACGCCGCTTTATGCGACCGCGGACGGTGTTGTATCGCATGCCGGTTGGGCCTCAGGATATGGTCGGCTCGTCAAGGTACAGCATGAGTTCGGCATCGAGACACGATATGCGCACATGTCAAAAATGCGTGTAAAAGTTGGCCAAAGGGTATCGCGCGGACAGCATATAGGTGATATGGGAGCCTCAGGACGGGTAACCGGTGTTCACCTTCACTATGAAGTTCGTATTGGTGGCAAGGCTGTAAATCCCATGATCTTTATCAAGGCTGCAAACGATGTTTTCTAAAAGCAAAATCAACGACCC
>JAGXGZ010000090.1 GCA_024636495.1 Roseobacter sp.
GCTTCAAGCAGCAGGCGCGCCGAGGTAGTATATGTATCAGGCAGTTTTAACGCGGTGGCCACGCCCAGCCCCGCCGCGATCAGCACAAACAACGTCATCACCGGAAGGCGACGCAAAAATAGCGCCCAGTAGAACCGCAAGTCCAAATTCATTTAGCAGCCTTTTCTGACAAATTGATTGGGGACGTCAAAACATATGGGCTGGGCGCAGATTTCAGATTCAACCCGTCGCGGATCAGTTCCTTGACGATGGCCAGCCCGACGCGAGGTTTATCCGCGCTGACTGCATAGACCAGCGCGAGATCACACAGCTTGTTGACGACCCGTGGAATACCTCCAGCCTCCTTATGGATAAGGGTAACCGCGTTGGGGGTGATTTCATCGCCATAACCACCAGCATGGCACAGGCGGTAGTGTATGTAGCGCCGTGTAGTGGACAATTCCATCGGATCAAGGTGATAAACCGCCGTAACCCGCTGGGCGAACTGACGCAGTTGCGGCTGGCGGATAAGATCGCGCAGTTCGGGCTGGCCGACCAGCATGATCTGCAGCACCTCGTCCTTACCAGCGTTGATATTGGTCAACATCCGCAGTTCTTCCAGCGTATCCGTGCCAAGGTTCTGGGCCTCATCAACGATCAACACCACATGTCGCCCAGCGGCATATTCTGCTACGACGAAATCCTGAAACTGTTGGAATAGAGTAACGTAGTCGGCGCGCGCATCACAGGCCACATCCAGCGCGTTCAGCACCCAGCGCAACAAATCGCCCCGGTCGCCCTGCGCGTTCGAAATCAGCCCAACCGTCATTTCCGCATCGATCTCACGCAAGAGCGCCTGCACCAGTGTGGTCTTGCCAGTGCCCACCTCACCTGTGACGACGGTCAGCGGCGCATGTGTCATCAACCCGTATTCCAGCACCGCATAGGCGCGCTTGTGGGCCGACGACCAAAACAAGAAATCAGGATCCGGGGATAGGCTAAAGGGCCTTTCACGAAATCCGAAATGGTCATTGTAAAGCGCGACACTCATGTAAAAAAGAACCCAGATTTGTGCGTCAGCCACAGGTACAGGCTCTCAGCCCCAGTCACAATGGCTCGGACGAGCTGCACATGCAATTCCCGACAGCATACCAAACCACGCGAAAAAGGTCGCGGCATAGGACAGCTGATTCTCTGTCCTGAATGAGGCATTGTTGCGCTTTCTAGAACAGTAATCCAACAAAGCTCTGAATGGTCCTGTGTGAGAGATTATGCTGAGCCAACCTTCGCTGCTTTTAGCCCCAAATTCCCCGCAAACCTTTGTTTTTTTTGTTTCCCATAGGAAAACCTATGCCAAATTGTTGCCACAATATCGGCATGGTGCTAGTTCTGATACTTGCCTCGTTGAGGTTGATCGAGATTTTGCGCAGTTGCTCCCAACAGTTCAGCGAGCGGCTTTAGTTAGTTTCAGGAAGGGCCGGGATTTCTCCGGTTAGGGTTGCCATGACAATGCATTTGACAAATTACAAAGACGCCGATCACGTGAAGTTGCCAATGCGGAGTGTGGTTCTGCCGCACCCGGCTCGCTTCAATCTTTACCGTGATGCATTCAAGCCATGGCTTGATAGACTTTTGATCATTTTAGCGGCGCCCTTGGTGTTGCCGGTCGTGGGTCTATTGGCGCTCTTGGTAATGCTCCAAGGCGGCAACCCTTTTTACTCGCAATTGCGCGTAGGCAAGGGCGGAAAAATCTTTCGGCTGTGGAAGATCCGCACCATGGTGCCCGATGCGGATGCTCGGTTGAAAACCTATCTGGCCGCCAACCCGGCCGCCCGCAAGGAATGGGATGCAACGCAAAAGCTGAAGCATGATCCTCGGATCACCCCTCTCGGCCACATTCTTCGCAGGACGTCATTGGATGAGTTGCCGCAGTTGTTCAATGTGCTGACCGGATCAATGTCGCTGGTGGGACCGCGTCCGATGATGCTGCAGCAGAGGCCCCTATATTTTGGCCAGACCTATTTTCAACTATCACCCGGGCTCACTGGGTTGTGGCAGATCGCAGATCGCAACAATTGCAATTTTACCGACCGCGTCTATTATGACGAGACCTATGGGCAGATCGTATCCCTGACCACCGATCTGCGCATTCTATTCAAAACAGTGGCCGTCGTGTTGCGCGGCACCGGCTGCTAACACACAGCGCCTACGCATCGTGACCAAAGGTCCAGCCCTACCGCTCGGAGGGCGGCCTATTGTGCCGCAAACAAAGGAAACCCCGTATCGTGTTCTTAGGTAGCCGTTTTGTTCTGTCCGTCCTTGCCGTGATCCTGACGCTGGGGCTGACAGCATGTAAATCAGCCGAGGAACGCGCCGAGGAATATTACCAAAGTGCGCTGACCCTTAGTGCTGAGGATGACTTTGACCGTGCCGTGGTGGCGCTGCGCAATGTACTTGAGCTGGATTCCAGCCACCGTGAGGCGCGGCGCATGATGGCCGACATCATGCTGAATGCACGCGGCAACAGCCAGCAGGCCTATCGCGAATATCTGCGGCTGGCCGAACAATTTCCCGATGATTTGGATGCACGGATCGCATTGGCGCAGATCGCTTTTGCCGCCACCAACTGGGACGAATTGGAACGCCACGGCGCGCAGGCGGCGGAGCTGGCCCCTGCGGATCCGCGCGTGGTCCCACTGAGTACCGCACGCGCATACCGCGACGCGGTGCTGGAAAACGATGTGCCTGCCCGGCGTGACGCTGCAAATACGGCACGCACCTTGCTTGCAGAACAGGCTGAGAACATGGTCCTGCGCAGCGTCGTGATCGATGACCTTTTGCGTGGCGGTGATTTGAACGGCGCGTTGGCCGAAATCGATCTAATGCTAGAGCGTGACCCAGACAATATCGTGTATCACCAACAGCGCCTGAACATTCTGGCAGAATTGGGCGATATGGATGGTCTTGAACAACAACTGCGTGTGATGATCTCACAATTCCCCGATGATACCGTGCACAAAGCCACGCTGTTGCGGTTCTATCTGTCGCGTGATGATCTAGACGCAGCCGAGACGTTTCTGCGCGATTTAGTGGCAGCTGCACCAGCCGATGATCCAACGGCAAAGGGTGATCTGATCCGGTTTCTCGCGGAATACCGCACCATTGCCGCCGCCAAGGAAGAAATAGCCGCCACCATCGTCACGCTGGATGATCCGCTACCGTTCCTGGTCATTGATGCGGGGCTTGATTTTTCGGTCGGCGAGCGCGCGAATGCGGTCAACACGCTGGAAACAGCGCTTGACCAACACGCCACGTCGCCGCAGGCGCAGGTCGCCCGGGTGACACTGGCGCGTATGCTTGCGGCCATGGGCAACGAAGTCGGCGCTCGCGCTCAAGTCGAAGCCGTACTGGCCGAAGATTCAACAAACTCGGAAGCATTGAAACTGCGCGCAGGCTGGCTGATCGCGGCCGACGAGACAGAAGAGGCGATCACTGCTTTGCGTACCGCCCTTGATAGTAATCCCGATGACGCCGCAGCAATGACTCTGATGGCTGATGCCTACATCCGCAGCGGTCGACCTCAGCTGGCCCGCGATTTTCGCGCGCTGGCGGTCGATGCATCGGGCAATGCGCCCTCGGAATCGATCCGTTATGCCCAATTGCTGATGAATGATGAAAGCTATCTGCCCGCCGAGGACATCTTGATTTCATCCTTGCGACTGAATGATAACAACCCTGATCTGTTAATAACACTGGGCCAGCTCTATTTGGAAATGGAAGACTTTGCCCGCACCCAACAGGTCGTCGACACTCTCCGTCGTGTGGGCAGGCCAGAACCCGCCAACCGAATTGAGGCAGAGCTGATCAACCGCCAACAAGGCAGAGATGATGCCCTAGCCTATCTGGAGGGACTGGCCAACCGATCGGACGCTAATCTGGCTGACCGCATCACGCTTGTACGTGCCCAGATCCGCAGCGGTGATACCGACAGCGCGTTAGACAACGTTAAGCAAATGGCTGCTGACGCTCCCGACAATGACGAACTGCGCTTTCTGGTGGGAACCACACAGGCGCTGGCGGGCAATCTGGATGCCGCCGAGCAAACCTTTCTTGCCTTGCTGGAGACCGAGCCGCGCCGCCCATCGGTTTGGCTGGCACTCAGCCAACTGGCACAGCGCAAGGGTGACCGCGACGCGGCCAAGAAAGTGATCGACGACGCCTTGGGGCATCTGCCAGCGGAGGCGACCTTGCTGTGGGCAAAGGCATCTTTTCTAGAACAGGATGGTGACATTAACGCTGCCATCGCAATCTACGAAGATCTTTATGCGCAAAATTCCAGCGCTCTGGTGGTCGCCAATAACTTGGCCAGCTTGCTGTCGACCTACCGCGACGACGACGAAAGCCTGGAACGGGCCTGGACTGTGGCGCGGCGGTTCAGCGACACAACGTTTCCAGCAGTGCAAGACACCTATGGTTGGATCCTGCACCGGCGCGGCCAAAGCGAGGATGCCCTGCCCTATCTGGAATCCGCTGTCGCCGGCCTGCCAGATGATCCACTGGCGCAATATCACTTGGGCCAAGCCTATGCCGCTTTGGACCGTCCCGATGAAGCGCTGGCGCAGTTCCGCAGCGCGGTCGCACTCGCGGGTCCAGGCGACACCCGCCCGCAGATCGAAACCGCCCGGCGCGAAATCCAAACTCTACTTGAAAAAGCGCCCCCCGACGAGGCTGCAAACTGAGCACCGTGCCAATTCTGTCCCGCTTCGCAAAAGTATAAATTTTGACCCTTTTCTTGAACCAGATTCAGGGTCAAAACTGTCCTAAGCTTTCAAGATGACAAAACAGCCTAAAGGCCGAACAGATATGATAAACTTCAAACGCATCGCAGCCGCACAAATCATGGCGCTGCTCGTGACGCTGCTGGCGGGTACGGCCTTTGCACAATCGGAATACAAATTGCGCGCAGGTGATACACTGGTGATTGAGGTATTGGAAGATACTTCGCTGAACCGGTCCGCCGTAGTGCTTCCCGACGGGCGCATCAGCTTTCCCTTTGCAGGCACAATCCCCGTGGCCGGACGCACCGTCAGTCAGGTACAGGCTACTATCGCCGACAGCATAGCGGTGAATTTTGCCAACCGCCCGAATGTCTTCGTCGCAGTCCAGCCGGGCCAACGGGCGGCCCCGCCGCCTCCGGTCGCCAGCGGCCCCGATACAATTGATGTCTATTTCTTGGGCGAGGTGAACGCCCCCGGCGCCAAACCCTTGCTTCGCGGCACTACGATGTTGCAGGCACTGGCGCAAAGCGGTGGGCTCACGCGTTTTGCCGCTGACAAACGGATCCAGCTGCGCCGGACTGATCCAAACGTCGGCAAGCAAATCATCATCAGGATCAATTACCGAGCCTTGGCAAACGGGGCAGTAATGAATGATTTTATGCTGGCCGATGGAGATGTGATCCTAGTGCCCGAACGCCGATTGTTCGAATAAACAGATGCACAAGAGGCATCAATATCTCGCAGCAGGCCTCATAGGTGCTGCGGCCATGGGCAGCGCACAGGCGCAAGACAATGGCGGCACACAGGCTGGACTGACCCTGTCACCGGGGCTGGTCTATGACGATGAAAAAACCCGCGCGCGCCTTGGCCTAGGTGCAACTTATGAAACCACCACTCGTAATCAGCGACTTACCTTTGGCTTCGATGGCGCGTTCGACAGCGGCTATGGCGATATTTCAGACAGCCTGCGCACCCCGCGCGTAAATCTGTCTTATGCGTTGGAAAACCGTTCCACCGCACTGGAGACCGAGCTTAGCTATAGGCGCGCAGAGATCAACAAGCTGATTTTTGATGACGATCTGGACAGTGAACTTCTGGCCGTCGGCACTGGTCAGCGGTCCGATCTTGCCACCAGCGCCAGGCTGAGTTTTGGCCGCGACGCACCCTTCGGCGGCACGTTTGATGTAGGTTACCGCCAACGCAGCTACCTAAATACAGTCGACCCCTCCCTGCTGGACGAAGAGATCCGAAGCGCAGGTCTGTCGCTACAATTCACCATTGACCCTCGGCTGGTTGTCGGCCTGTCAGGACAGGTTTCCGAAACCGATGTGGACGGCTTGGGCACAGATCAGCGCCGGAAATCACTGAGCGCGGGCTTGGACATGGCCGTTAGCCCGTCGCTGGATGTGTCATTGACATTTGGCACGTCCCAGATCGTAAATACTGGTCCCCTGGGCAGCAATACCATTGAAGGCACCACCGCCAGCCTATCCGCCACCCGCGCGCGACCGAACGGCACCATAGTGGGGCGTATCAGCACAGATGTGACTGCGGGCGGTCGGAAAACGTCGATTCAGGTGGATCGCGCTCTTGATCTGCCTCGCGGAGGCACCCTTAGTTTCGGGGGCGGCGTTGGGCAGATCAACAACAGCGATCTGCAAACACAAGTTCGTCTGGCTTGGCTTGGAGAAACCCCCACCGCACAATACGGAGTGAGACTGGACCGCGCATTGGCAGTGGATCGTGATGGTGACACCGCAATCAACAGCCAGATCAGCCTGTCATGGCAACAGGATCTTAATCAGGTTTCAACCTTTGGGGCAGCCTTGGCGCTGCGCGACACCGAGCGTCTGGGTTCCGGAACGGATAACAGCGTGGTCAACCTGTCGTTGACTTGGCAGCGCGAACTGACCCAGGACTGGGGGGTGCGGTCAACCTATACCCACCAGTGGGGCCAGAAAACTGCGACCTCCGATACCAACGAGCATACGGTGTTTCTGGGGGTTGAACGGAGCTTTCAGTGGCGCCCCTGACACGACAGGGCAGCACTATTCTCTGGGGTTTGATCGTCTTATGCGCTGCACTTGAGCTGTCGCTGTTTCTATCGGATCAAGCAATCATCGGACCGGATCGGCTCCGGCAGGTGGTTTATGATTACGGCGGCTTCTGGCCGGGACTGCTGGATAACTGGCGTCCGAACTACCCTGCACAGCCTTGGACCATGTTTATAACGTACGGGTTCTTGCATAGTGGCCCTGCGCATCTGATCGTTAACATGATCACCCTGTGGTCGCTGGGGCGCGGCGTGCTGGCACGTGTAGGAGCATGGGGTTTTGCCTTGCTTTATATAGCAACATTGCTCGGCGGAGCTGCAGGTTTTGCCCTGCTGGCCCCAGGACTGCGGCCGATGGTAGGAGCATCAGGGGCGCTCTTTGGATTGCTCGGCGGGCTCCTTGCCTGGTCCTACGTAGACCGCTTCACCTATAATGAGGGCTTGTGGCCAATCGGACGTGCGCTGCTATTCCTGCTGGCGCTGAACCTAATACTGTGGTGGGCGATGGACGGGCAGCTGGCCTGGCAAACCCACTTAGGCGGTTTCATCACTGGCTGGGTGGTGGCGATGCTGATTGATCCGCGGGCCGCAGAAAATGGATAAAGCGCCCATTATGCGGGAGTGGCAAAATCTAACAGTACCTTGCGTCGCCTGTCTGCTACGCGACCCCATTCATAATACGGCGCATCAGCCAGCGCTTGCGCCCCAAAAGACAGACGTTGATCTTCAGACGCATGGAGTTGCACAAGCGCATCCGCCAAGGCATCCACATCGGCCGGAGGAATTTTCAACGCATTTTCCCCTTCGCGCGCAATGCATGCCCCCCCCATCGGGGTGACGATCAAGGGTAGGCCATGCGCCGCCGCCTCGTAAGTCACTTGCGGGTCGCCTTCTTCAAACGAA
>JAGXGZ010000016.1 GCA_024636495.1 Roseobacter sp.
GCGCGCCGTAGCTGCGCAAAAGGGCTTTCGCCTGATATTCGTGGATGTTCATGAAAAACGGTCCCGTTTTTTGTTCCAGTCAAATCGCGGTATACGATTGAGTCTTGATACTCGGTAAACAGTTTTTCTGAGAAATACAGGGTTATCCAGACAAAAGCGACATTTGTGATCACACAAATTTATCGTGTGATCACAAATTCTGGATATGAGCGGGGAATCGCCCGAAACGCGCAGGGTGCGATCAGCCCTAAGGCGCTATTTCGCGCAAATACGGTTCAAATTCGGAACATATTGTAATTTTCACCAAGGCCGGATCGTAGAATGCGTTTGCCTCACCGCAAGGTTCCACGGTGATTTCCAAATCTTGCGGCAGGCTCATCAATCCATTTATCGCATCAACCTCGGCGGCGATGATGTCATGGGTGAAGCTGTCGGCGGGGCCTGAAAATGTCAGACTGTCGCCGGCTCCGACCTCGTAAAGTTCGTCGAAAACTGGGCCCCAGCTGTCGTCTGCCAGCTCGAATTCCTCTTGGCAGGTAACGGCGCGTTCTTCGGGCAGGCCCATATCCTGGGCGAAATCATCGCGTGCATCGACATCACCGCCGTAAAAGATGCACACAAGGTTAAAGAAACGTTGAAGACTGGCACCGTGCACATGCCACGCGGTTTCATCAGCGCTGCCTTCGTTATCGGCGGCGGCAGCGAAGCCCAAAGCGGCATCATACGCGATCGAAAGAGCGGCTTTATCGTCAAAGGTGTCGTGGATGAAAAGGATCGATGCGGTATCGGCGGCGTCTTCTTCCTGCCCAAAGACGGGCAGGCGCAAGATGTCTATTAAAGCGTGCCCCATTTCGTGATAGAAGACCGAGATCAGGTTGGCAGAAACGAAATCATCCTCGATAGCGTCCGCTTGCGCTTGCAATGGGGCAAGTACAGCAACGGCAAAGACAAGATTGCATATTTTCATTTCGGCATCAAAGCCCAATAATCCAGATCAAGCAAGACATCCGGCAAGTACTTACCGTCATCACCCTTAAGCTTGAACGCATCGCCGCCTTTGGTTGCCACCAGTCGCAACCGGATCGCACCGACGCCGGGCGAGGATGTGTCGGCTTTGTCTAGCACTTCGGACCAAGCCCGGATGGTATCGCCTGACAGGCAGGGGTTTGCATGCGCGCCGCCGTTTAGACCCACAACCATCTGCGCGTTTGCCAAGCCATTAAACGACAGCGCCCGCGCCATCGAAATGACATGCCCGCCATAGATTAGCCGCGAGCCGTCGGGGCGGGCTGAGGTGTCGAAATGCACTTTCGACGTGTTTTGCCACAGACGCGTTGCCATCATATGCTCGGCTTCTTCAATCGTGACGCCGTCAACGTGGTCGATCAGTTCGCCAATCTGGTAATCGCCCCAGCGGTGCGGTTCGCCTGCCAGTGTGAAATCGTAGTTGGTGAAATCCAGATCGTCCGGGATAGAAAGCTGGCCCACACTGAGCGCCTTAGGCTGGTTCGGGATGACGGCAGCAGGGGCGGGTGCGTTGATATCCCGCTTGCGTACCATGACCCACCGGACAAATTCGATCACTTTGGTGTCGTCTTGGTTAAAGCCCGCCGTGCGCACATAGACAACGCCGGTCTTGCCATTCGAGTTTTGCTTGAGCCCGATGACTTCGGACACTGCGCGCAATGTGTCACCGGGCCAGACAGGAGCCAGCCAACGTCCCTGAGCATAGCCCAGATTTGCAACGGCATTCAAAGACACATCGGGTACAGATTTACCAAACACGATGTGAAACCCGATCATGTCGTCCATGGGGCTGTAAGGCAGCCCGCAGCTTTGTGCGAATTGATCCGACGAATAAAGCGCGTGCCGTGCAGGATAAAGTGCATGATACAAAGCGCGCTCGCCCGCCTTTACGGTGCGAGGTACGGCATGGTGCAGCATCTGGCCGACCTCGTAATCCTCAAAAAACCGGCCAGCGTTTGTTTTAGTCTGAGCCATCAATGCGCACCCAACTTGGTTTCCGGCGTGTAGATGCCTTCGACTTCTTTTGTGACGGCTTGACCGCACCGCATGACGCCAGCGGCGGCGTCCCAGGTTTGGGTGGGCGTGCCATAAAGCTCCCACCCCTTGTTCAAAGCCTCGGTTACCTTATGGCAAAAGGCAGACGTGTCCTGTTCGGACAAGAAACGATAAAGCTTCATCATTTAACTTTCAGATTAGGAAAACGGTGAGACACCAAGCCAGCTGTGGATACCAATAACGACAATCAGCATAACCAGCGTGATAACTGCCAGCCTGATGTAGGTCGCCTTGCCTGCCGCTGGTGGCGGTGTCCAATTTGGGTCTGCCTTGTTGATCAGAATGACCGACCCCACGGCCCATGCCAGCATGCCACCAAACAAAATTATCGCGGCCAGATCACCATTTACCAGCAAATGCGCAAAGGCCCAGATCTTTACGGCCAATAATTGGGGATGGCGGGTCTTGTTGGCGGGCCATGCTTTGGCCCCCTTTGCAGCGCTGGACCCGTAAACCCAGAACGCCAGAACCATCAGCAAATTGTTGATATGAACGAAAAAGCTGGGCGGATACCAGACATTGATGGTCGGCGCGCCGCGATAGCCAATAATAATAAGCACAAGCGAGGCAACGATCGCGACGGCGATCACGCCCTTGCCCTTGTTCCCAAGGGCTGCGCGCTGTTGGGGCATCAGACGCTTGAAGTAGTGTGCGCCGACCCAAAGGATCATGCCGAGGATCAAAAGTGCCATCATGGGGCTACTCCGTTTGTAGGGCCGCGATTGCGTCCAGTTTTGCCAATGTTTCGCGGGCGGTGGCGACATGCAGATTCTCTACGATGCGCCCGTCCACAACGGCCACACCCTGACCTGTTGCCTGCATTTCGTCAAACGCTGCTATTTGACGGCGGGCAAGGTCTACCTCGGCCTCGGAGGGTGAGAATGCCTCGTTTGCCACATCTAATTGTGCAGGGTGGATCAAGGTCTTGCCGTCAAAACCCATGTCCCGGCCTTGGTCACATTCAACGCGGTGGCCTTCATCATCCTTGAACGCATTATAGACGCCATCGATGATCGCAATGCCGTTCGCTTTTGCCGCCAGAATACAAAGCCCGAGCCCCGCCATCAGCGGCAAGCGGTCCGGCCGGACGCGGGTTTGCAGGTCTTTGTTCAGATCATTCGTGCCCATCACCATACATTCCAGCATTGGATGCGCCCCTATCGCCGCAGCATTCAGCATTGCACCGGGCGTTTCCATCATCGCCCATAAAGGAATATCTTTGGTGATGTCTGCCAGCGCGTCCAGATCAGCCGGGCTGCCAACTTTGGGCAACAAGATCGCATCGCAGTCCATCTGGGCGGCGGCGCGCGCATCGTCGGCACCCCATTCAGTATCAAGGCCGTTGATACGAATGACCTTATAACGCGTCCCATACCCACCGGTTTTCAACGCATGCGCAAGTGTTTCACGGGCGGCTTTTTTTTCGTCGGGGATCACAGCATCTTCCAGATCAAAGATAATCGCATCTGCTGGCAATCCACGTGCCTTGTCCAGCGCGCGGTCTTTGGATCCGGGAATATATAAAACAGAGCGCAAAGGCCGGGTTATTTTCGACATCAGATAAATCTCCGAGAAACAATGTTGCGCGCAGGTCTGCATTTTTAGCTGAAAACTTCAAGCATAAATTCGCTGCGGTGCAGCGAAACCTGCTGATATAACGAATGGCGCTGCCGTTAACGGATAATTCAATCGCTTGCCGCACAGTAGGGTCATTCAGGCAAAGACGGACAAGGTCGGCTGTTTCGATCCCTTAAGTCTTTGCGACCCACATCCGCCGGATTCTGACCAATCGGCGCGTACCGGAGGCGAATAATATGACGAAGCTTTATAAAGTGTTTCACTTGGCGGGGCTAACGGCTGCAGCGGCAATCGTGATCGCCGCGACGCAAGATCTATCTGCCAGGCAAATCAATACAACATGTCAGTTGCCATCGCTGATTATGAAGTCGGATTGCCGTTGAGGTCTGTTTACCACGCTTAGGTTAAGCCATCCCAGATCAGTTTGGATCCGGTTGCCAGCAACAGCACATATGTGATGGCGAAAAACTGTCTTTGAGAAATGAACCGGTGCGCTTTTACGCCGATCCATGCTCCAAGGACCGCAAAAGGGGCAAGGACAAGATCTGCCGTCATCGTTTCCCAAGTGAAAATGCCCAAAAAGGCATAGAGGATAAATTTGACGATATTCAGGATCCAGAACAGCAACACAGTGGTCGCCTGAAACTGGGTCTTTTCAAGGCCGCGCGACAAAAGGTAAATGGCTGCCGGTGGGCCGCCTGCGTGGCTTACAAAGCTGGTAAAGCCCGCAACGCTGCCCCAGAAATACCCTGCCCAGTCGGGCATCGCGCGCTGTGCTGCGCGGATCCATCCCTTTGCGCGGCCCAATTGCCAAATGACAAATCCAACCGAGATGCAGCCGATCAGTAAGCGAAAGAAATCAGGCGATGCAATCTTGTACAACAACGCGCCCAAGACCACGCCGGGAATGCCACCAAGGACAAGCAACTTGACTTCGTGGGCACCCCACTTGCCCCAATAAGGTTTCAGCGTTGACGCGTCCATCAGCATCAACAGGGGGAGCATGATACCAAGTGCCACCCCCGGTTCGATCACAAGCGCCAAAACCGACGAACTGGCAAACGCCGCGCCAGAGCCAAAGCCGCCTTTTGACACGCCAGCAAAAAGAACAGCAGGCCCGGCAATGCAAAGAAACCAAAAATCAAGGATCATCATGTCGCAGCCTTTGCACGCCTATGTCATAGATTAATCGGAAGGCAAGAAAGCCAAAACTTCTGGGAACAGGATCACGAGATCGTGGTTGATCCTGCAACCGGGCGATGTTCGCTCGGAGCTCAAATAGGAGTAACTAGTAATGAAACGTTTTCTTGGAACAACCGCAATCCTTCTGTCCCTCACAGGTCCCGCTCTTGCAGCTTCCCATACGGCGAATGGTATCGGCAGCACAACGGCGCAGCCTTCAGACTTTTTCGCATCGAACCTGATCGGGATGCGCATCTATAACTCCGAAACTCCAATCGAAGGCAACATGCAAGTTGCAGCCGGTGCAGAAACCGAGTGGGACGACATTGGGGAAATCAACGATATCCTGTTGGATGAAAACGGTGATGTGAAAGCCGTCATTCTGGGGGTCGGCGGATTCTTGGGCATGGGCGAGCGTGACGTAAGCGTTAGCATGGATGCGATCAAAGTTCTAAAAGGTGAAGGCGATTCGACTGACCGCTTCTTGGTTGTTACAACATCCAAAGAAATGTTGGAGCAAGCCCCGGAATTTGATCGCGATACCACAGACGCCGCGATGAACGGCACCATGGATACCACTGCCAGCTCATCTTCGATGGCAACAAACGAAGCCACTGATACGAACTCAGCAACATCCGACACAATGGCGACAACAGACACCGCTCAAGCCGAGATTGAGCAAGATCGTGCGATGCTCACGCGCCCAATGGCCACATACGACGGCTACAGCGATGCATCGATGGATGAAATGCAGGCACTGACTGCCGAAGATCTTGAAGGCTCCTATGTATACAGTGCCGATAATGAAACTGTCGGTGAAATCGGCAGCCTGATTATGGGCGATAGCGGTCAGGTCAACCAAGTCGTGATCAACGTAGGTGGGTTCTTGGGCTTGAACGAGAAGCCAGTTGCCGTGACTTGGGACGAATTGCAGGTCATGAAAAACGCAGATGGCGATGATTTCCGCATCTATATCGACAGCAACAAGGAAGCGCTGGAAGCATTGCCTGAATATCAAGGCTAATCCTTTAATTGCTCGCCAAAGCTGATCTGAAACGACAGTTTTAGGCAAAACGAGGGCCGCTTCCCGCTGGGAGCGGCCCTTTTTTATGCGTTTCTTCATCCTCAATACTGCAGTGTTCATGCGCAACTTGCACGGTGCGCTTCATTTCGTTATCCCGTGCCCAATCGTAACCTTGTCGGAGAACACCACATGGCCAGACCCAAAATCGCGCTCATCGGCGCTGGGCAGATCGGGGGCACCCTTGCCCATCTCGCAGCAATCAAGGAACTGGGCGACGTAGTCTTGTTCGACATCGCAGAAGGCGTACCACAGGGTAAGGCACTCGATATTGCCGAATCTGGCCCATCTGCCAAGTTCGACGCCACGATGAGCGGCGCAAATGACTATTCCGATATCGCGGGCGCGGATGTCTGTATCGTAACAGCCGGTGTCGCACGCAAGCCGGGGATGAGCCGCGATGACCTGTTGGGCATCAACCTTAAGGTCATGAAATCCGTTGGCGAAGGCATTGCAGCACATGCGCCGAATGCTTTCGTGATCTGCATCACCAACCCGCTCGATGCGATGGTATGGGCGCTGCGCGAATTTTCAGGTCTGCCGCACCACATGGTTTGCGGCATGGCTGGCGTGCTTGATTCGGCGCGCTTCCGTCACTTCCTTGCCACTGAATTCAACGTCTCGATGAAAGATGTGACAGCTTTCGTTTTGGGCGGTCATGGCGACACAATGGTGCCATTGACGCGCTATTCGACAGTTGCAGGTATTCCGTTGCCTGATCTGGTCAAGATGGGCTGGACGTCGCAAGAGAAGCTGGACGCGATCGTTCAGCGCACCCGTGATGGCGGTGCTGAAATCGTTGGCCTGCTGAAAACCGGATCGGCTTTCTATGCGCCTGCTACATCTGCGATCGAAATGGCTGAAGCGTTCCTGAAAGACCAAAAGCGCGTGTTGCCTTGTGCCGCGTATGTTGATGGCGCGTACGGTTTGAACGGGTTTTATGTTGGCGTCCCAACTGTGATCGGTGCGGGCGGCATTGAACGCGTCGTCGAGATTTCGATGGATAAAGACGAGCAGGCGATGTTTGACAATTCTGTCAACGCCGTCAAAGGGTTGGTTGATGCTTGCAAGGGCATCGACAATTCGTTGAGCTAAATTATTGAAGGCAGGACATTCAATCGGGTGTCCTGCTTTTCCAGATACGACCAAGTGCAACGTGCAAATATGTGTCGATACTAGATTTTGCGAATAGGCGAACGGCAACTCGGCAAGATCAGGCTTTCAAATCACAAGGCCCTGAAATTCGTAGATGTTGTGAAAACGAGACCGAAGCTTAGGTTTTGTGATCACAGGAAAAAAATATGTGATCACAAAACCTAAGCTTGTTCTCGCTTTCGGTAAATTTTGACTACTTTCATGCGCTAACACTCGCAAAAACTGACCTCTGTGCGTGACAGTATGGAAAATACGTCTATCTATAAGCGGAATTAGACAAGAAAAGGAATCCATCATGGCTGATGTGAACCGGGGCAATCGCCCGCTGTCACCCCACCTGTCGATCTACCGCCCGCAATTAACCTCGATGACATCAATTTTGACCCGCATCACTGGCAACGCAATGCTGGTTGCGTCGCTTTTGATCGTCTGGTGGTTTTTGGCTGCGGCGACCTCACCCGAAGCGTTCCAGACGGCGAATGGCTTTGTGACAAGCTGGTTTGGCGATCTGGTGATGTTCTTTTCGTTGCTCGGGCTTTGGTATCACACGCTTGCTGGCATCAGGCACCTGATTTGGGATAACGGCTATGCGCTGGATATTCCGACCGCCGAAAAGCTGGGGTGGGGCATTTTAGGTGGCTCCGTCCTTTTGACCGTCATCACCGCGCTGATCATCTGAGGATATAGATATGGCTTATTTGACAGACCGAAAACGCGCCGTTGGCATGGGTTCAGCGAAATCTGGTACGGCACATTTCTGGGCGATGAAGGTCAGCTCGGTCGCTTTGCTGATCCTGATCCCGCTGTTTGTGTTTACCTTTGGTGCGGCACTTGGTGGCACCTATGAAGAGGTGATGGCTTATTACAGCAAGCCTTTTCCTGCTATTGTAGCCTCACTGACCCTGCTTGTTGGCTTTAAACATTTCAATGACGGTGTGCAGGTGCTGATTGAGGACTATGTTCATGGGTTGTCGCAGAAAGTTGCCATCATATTGATGACCTGCCTCAGCTACGGCGCGGCGGCTGTCGGCGTTTTCGCCATCGTTCGCATCGCGCTTTAACCGACGAATTCGCTATACCGGAGATCGAGACATGGCTGCATATGATTATGAAACGCATGAATATGACGTGGTTGTTGTGGGGGCTGGCGGTGCTGGCCTGCGTGCAACCCTTGGCATGGCCGAGCAGGGGCTGAAGACGGCCTGCGTAACCAAAGTTTTCCCGACGCGGTCCCACACCGTCGCGGCGCAAGGCGGCATTGCGGCCTCGCTGTCGAACATGGGGCCGGACAACTGGCAGTGGCATATGTATGACACGGTCAAGGGGTCTGACTGGTTGGGCGACACGGACGCGATGGAATATCTCGCCCGTGAAGCGCCCAAGGCGGTTTACGAGCTTGAGCATTACGGCGTGCCGTTCTCCCGTACCGAGTCGGGCAAGATTTACCAACGTCCTTTTGGCGGCCATACAACTGAGTTTGGCGAAGGCCCCCCAGTGCAGCGCACCTGCGCGGCTGCGGATCGGACAGGCCACGCGATATTGCACACGCTTTACGGACAGTCCCTAAAACACAACGCTGAATTCTACATCGAATATTTCGCGATCGACCTGATCATGTCCGAAGATGGCGTTTGCCAAGGTGTGCTGTGCTGGAAGCTGGACGACGGCACCATGCATTTGTTCAGCGCAAAGATGGTGGTGTTGGCGACAGGTGGCTACGGCCGTGCCTATTTCAGCGCGACATCCGCGCATACCTGCACCGGTGACGGTGGGGGGATGACTGCGCGCGCGGGACTGCCTTTGCAGGATATGGAATTTGTGCAGTTTCACCCAACGGGGATCTACGGCGCTGGCTGTCTGATTACCGAAGGTGCGCGCGGCGAAGGAGGGTATCTGACCAACTCCGAAGGCGAACGCTTTATGGAGCGGTATGCCCCGACCTACAAAGACCTCGCCTCGCGGGATGTTGTGTCGCGTTGTATGACGATGGAAATTCGCGAAGGGCGCGGTGTCGGCGAGAATAAAGATCACATTCACCTGAACTTGAACCACCTGCCCAAGGAGACGTTGGATTTGCGTCTGCCAGGCATTTCAGAATCCGCGCGTATCTTTGCTGGTGTTGACCTGACCAAAGAACCGATCCCGGTTCTGCCAACCGTTCACTATAATATGGGCGGCATTCCGACCAATTATTGGGGCGAAGTGCTGGCACCGACTGCAGACAAACCTGACAATGTGTCACCTGGTCTGATGGCTGTGGGCGAGGCGGGATGTGCATCCGTACACGGTGCAAACCGCCTTGGATCAAATTCGCTGATCGACCTTGTGGTGTTTGGCCGTGCAGCCGCGATCCGCGCCAAGGACATTGTTGATCCGTCGACGCCCGTGCCAACGCCAAGCACACGGTCAATCGAAGCGGCCTTTAGCCGTTTTGATGGCTTACGCTATGCCAAGGGCCATGTTGCGACTGCGGAACTGCGTCTTGAGATGCAGAAAACCATGCAGGCCGATGCTGCCGTGTTCCGCACAGACAAAACGCTGAACGAAGGCAAAGAGAAGATGGACCAGGTCGCTGGCAAAATCTCTGATCTGAAAGTCACGGACAAGTCGTTGGTCTGGAACTCTGACCTTATGGAAACGCTGGAACTGACCAACTTGATGCCGAATGCGGTTGCTACCATCACCGCGGCGGCTGCCCGCAAGGAGAGCCGTGGCGCGCATGCCCACGAAGATTATCCAGACCGCGATGATGAGAACTGGCGCAAGCACAGCCTTGTCTGGTTCAAGGGCAACGAGGCGTCCTTGGGGTATCGTGGTGTCCATTTGCAGCCACTGACCAGCCATAACGATGGCGGCATTGATCTTAAGAAAATTGCCCCAAAAGCGCGGGTTTACTAGAATAGATGCGTTGGCCAAAACCGTGTTTTGGCCAACGCATATCCAGCCAAAGGAAGCCCTGTGCCAATAGTCGGACTATCATTGTCAATCGCCGCAGCTGAACCGCGCAAGCGTGGTTCGACCCTTGCGCTTTGCGGGGTCTTGGCAATGGCAATGGGACTGTCTGCGTGTAATGAGGCGTCTCAAAGGGTTGATGCGATTGCGCGTGAGGGGGCCAAGGGCGTGGTTACCGAAACAATAGCAACTCGGTTCCCACAAGTGCCAAAGCAATTAATCACACCGTTTACAGACTGCATTATCGACAATTCCGACGCCAACGAGATCCGCGTTTTCGCAAAATCAGCTGTCATCGGCGTTGATGACACGACGGTTGCAACTGTGCGCACGGTTCTGGCGCGTCCCGAAACTGCCCGCTGTTTATCGCAAAACAGTCTGGGTATTGCAGGGTCATTTGGCTGATGGGGTTAGAACGGGACAATGGCATGATGGTTGGCCAGATCACTTCAGAGAAGATGGAGGCTTTGCGCATCCGCTATCGCGATGGGTCGCCAGAAGATCGCGTTCTGGTCAACAAGATGCTTGGCCCGATCGAGATTGAATTTGCAGATATCCGCATGATCGTTGATCCGCGCGATAACTATACTGAAACCTGCCTCTGGCTGGAAGGTTATCCACCTGAGCTAAAGTCATTATTGGCGTTGGTGCAATTGGTCGAAGATCGCAATGTATTTGTGCTGGATATTGGTGCAAATTGTGGTGCTTTCACGGTGCCGCTGGCGTTGGCAAGTGGTGCCGGATCGCGGGTGATCGCATTTGAACCCAACCCGATTATGATCGGCAGGCTTGGGCTAAACGTTCAGCTGAATAACCTGACCGAGATGGTGCGGATCGAAGGCTGCGCGCTGTCAGATCACGATGGCGAAGCGCTTTTGAATTTTCGCGGGCATAACTACGGCCAAGCCTCGTTGAAAGCTGTCTCCGGACGGATGCGCACTGGTGGCGTCTTGGTCCCAACCCGTAAACTTAGCCATTTTACAGCGGAATCAGATAATCACGAATACACGGTTCTCAAGATTGATGTCGAAGGTGCCGAAGAGCTGGTTTTGAATTCCATCTTGGACAGTGCCAAAGACGGTGGGTGGTTGCCCGATGCCATCTTGATCGAGGTTCGACACGCACAGGAATGGCAAACTGATCTATGTGCAAAGATACTGGCCAGCGGTTTCGAAGAAACCATGCAGGCCGAAGGCAATGCGCTTTACGTCAAAAGAACGAAGAGCGACTGAATTAAATGAAAACGGGCTTGCGCCCGGCAGACCAGGAGAAGCGCAATGGTTCAACTCACGCTCCCAAAGAATTCCCGGATGACGACGGGTAAAACATGGCCAAAGCCCGAGGGCGCAAAAAACCTCAAGCAATTCCAAGTTTACCGCTGGAATCCTGATGACGGCAAAAACCCTGCAATCGACACATATTTTGTCGATATGGATACCTGCGGCCCGATGATCTTGGACGCCTTGATCAAGATCAAAAACGAGATTGACCCGACCTTGACCTTCCGTCGGTCCTGCCGCGAAGGCATTTGCGGTTCTTGCGCGATGAACATTGACGGGATCAATACACTTGCCTGCACCTATGGCGTCGAAGAAGTAAAAGGGGCGGTTAAAATCTATCCGCTTCCGCACATGCCAGTGGTCAAGGATTTAATCCCTGACCTTACACATTTTTATGCTCAACACGCATCCATCAAGCCATGGCTTGAGACTGAAACGCCTGAGCCTGCAAAAGAGTGGAAACAGTCGATTGATGACCGCGCCAAGCTGGACGGGCTTTACGAATGTATCATGTGCGCGTGCTGTTCGACGTCTTGCCCCAGCTACTGGTGGAATGGTGATCGCTACCTAGGGCCAGCCTCACTTTTGCACGCGTATCGCTGGCTGATTGACAGCCGCGACGAGGCCACGGGCGAGCGTCTGGACGAGCTTGAAGATCCCTTTAAGCTGTTTCGTTGCCACACGATCATGAACTGCGCCAAGACCTGCCCCAAAGGGCTGAACCCTGCAGCAGCAATCGCGAACATCAAAAAGATGATGCTTGAACGCACAGTCTAATAAAACCAGCCCCTTGCGCACGGCGCGTAGGGGGCAACGTTCAATCGTTCATGCTTTTTATCCTTGGTCTTCCTATCGCATTTGTCCTCGTCGCGTATTTCGCGTGGCGAAACAAAGGTATGCGGGGATGCAAATGGCGCATGGATAACACCCGCGACAAGGGTGCCTTGCGGTTTTATCGCTGTGCTGCGTGCGGTGCCGAAGCCTATACAGCCACAGACGGCGTTCCACGCGGGTGCAAGGCCAACGTGACCCAACGGCCCCTTTGAACAGAACGCTCGACAGAACTGCACCGCGTCGACTAGCCTTTGGTATCGAACAGGGGGCATGATGAAAGTTGATGATTTTCAGGCAGATGTGATCATAGTGGGTGCCGGGCTTGCTGGCATGGTTGCAGCACACGAGGCCATTTTGCGCGATCGGCGCGTTTTGATGGTTGATCAGGAAGGCCCGCAAAGCTTGGGTGGGCAGGCATTCTGGTCGCTGGGCGGTCTCTTCATGGTCGACACCCCTGAACAACGCCGCCTGGGCATCCGCGATAGTGCAGAGCTTGCCCTTCGCGATTGGACGGGGTCAGCACAGTTTGACAGACCCGAAGACGCCAACCCACGCGCCTATGCAACCCGTTTTGTCGAATGGGCCGCAGGGGACATGCGGGGCTGGCTGCACGGGCTGGGCATGCGGTGGTTTCCTGTTGTCGGTTGGGCCGAGCGTGGCGGTGCAATGGCGGGCGGGCATGGTAACTCTGTGCCGCGTTTTCATATCACTTGGGGGACAGGCACGGGCGTGGTTGCCCCTTTTGTAAAGCTTTTGCAAAAGCACGTCGTTGCGGGATCGCTTAAAATCGGTTTTAGGCATAGGGTCACCGGGCTTGAGGTGACGAATGGTACGGTGACTGGCGTTTCGGGCGATGTTCTTGCAGCCGCCGCAAGCCTACGTGGTGAAAGCACGAACCGCACGGTCGAGGGCCGGTTCCAGCATCGTGCGGAAACGGTGATTTTGACGACCGGCGGCATTGGCGCAAACCATGATCTTGTGCGCAAACACTGGCCGGTGGAGCGTTTGGGCACCCCGCCAAAACGTATGATTTCTGGTGTTCCGGACTATGTTGATGGCAAAATGCACAGCATCGCTGCTGGGGCAGGGGCGGGGCTGATCAATGAGGATCGCATGTGGCATTACTGCGAGGGGGTCGAGAATTGGAACCCGATCTGGCCCAACCACGGTATCCGGATCTTGCCGGGGCCGTCCTCGATCTGGCTGGATGCCAAGGGGGACCGGATGGAGGCACCCTGCATGCCAGGGTTTGACACGCTTTCAACACTCAAACGGATATTACAGGCGGGCGACCATAGCTGGTTCATCCTGACCCAAAAGATCATCGAAAAGGAATTTGCGCTGTCGGGGTCAGAGCAAAACCCAGATTTGACGGACGGCGGCTGGCGCGAGGTGCTGAAGGCGCGGCTTGGCAAGGGGGCAACGCCAGCGGTTGAGGCGTTCAAAGACAAAGGCGTTGATTTCATTGTCGCTGACGATTTGCCAAACTTGGTCGCGGGGATGAACCGGCTAACCCCGGACCAACCGCTTGATCTTGAACATCTTCGCAGCCAGATTGCTGCGCGCGACGGTCAATTGGACAACTCATTTTCCAAAGATGCCCAGATCACGGCTATTCGCGGCGCGCGCGCATATCTTGGTGACAAGCTTATTCGCACAGCCAAACCGCATGCTATTCTGGATCCCAAAAACGGCCCATTAATCGCCGTTCGGCTAAATATCCTTACCCGCAAAAGTTTGGGTGGAATACACACAAACTTGCAAGGCCAAGTATTGACCCCCGAGGGTAACACCCTCCAAGGGCTATACGCAGCGGGCGAAGTCTGTGGTTTTGGTGGCGGTGGATACCATGGCTATAACGCGCTTGAGGGTACATTCCTTGGGGGATGCCTGTTTTCAGGCCGCATTGCAGGACAGAGCGCATGACAGAACCACAAGACGCAGCAGCCCGCCGGGCCATCAAACCGGTGATCTGTTACCCGGTTGATACATTACCTGCGCCGGACATGACCCTGCTTGAAAACGCCCGCGCCAATTTGAAGAAAATCGATGAGGTGTTGGTGCCGCCGCGCGATGCGGCGTGCTTTATCGTACCCGCCGGGCATTTCTTTCGCATCAAAAGCGTCGAAGGATCACAGGTCGGCGATCTGAACCTTTGGGCGCGTGATGATCTAAGCGAGCGGTTCTACTCCGGCAAAACCCGCGCGCTTTACGGAACGCATATCACGACAGGACAACGGATGTGGTCAAGCTTTCCGCAATTGCGCCCTATGGCGACAATAACGCACGACACGCTTGGATGGTACGGCAAGGATGAATTTGGCGGCTCTGTCCATGATGTGATCGGGACGCGCTGCGATCCCTATACGCATCAGCTGCTGGCGGGTGGGCAGTATCACCATTGCTGTCATTCCAACCTGACGCGTGCGTTGGCGCGGCATCTGGATGTCCCCGTCGCAGAGGCAGAGCAGCACGTGCATGATGTGCTTAACGTCTTTATGTGCACTGGATTTACCCGCGACACAGGTCAGTATTTTATGAAAGCCAGCCCCGTACGTCCTGGTGACTATCTTGAGTTTTATGCCGAGATCGATCTGCTTGGTGCATTGAGCGCCTGCCCGGGTGGAGACTGTTCATCGGAACATTCCTCGGATGCGGCGGCATGCTACCCTTTGCTTGTCGAAGTCTATCGTACGGATGCAGATTTTCTGGACGCACTGCAATTGCCCCCGCGGAACGGTTATGACGGCACGCATGGCACGTGAGACATTAGCCTTGATCAAGCGTCGGCAAAAGCTGCTTGCAACGCAATCTCGACCATATCACCAAAGGATTGTTCGCGATCGGCGGCGGGCAAGGCCTCTCCTGTCTGAAGGTGGTCGCTTACCGTAAGAACGGCCAATGCGCGGCGTTTGTGGCGCGCAGCTAGGGTATAAAGCTCTGCTGCTTCCATTTCGACGCCTAAGATACCATGGCGAACCATTTGTTCGTCAAGATCAGGGCGTTCAGCGTAAAACACGTCAGACGAATAGATCCCGCCGACATGGGTTTTGGTGCCTTTGGCATGGGCCGCATCAACGGCCGCGCGCAGCAACGACCAATCCGCACAAGGGGCATAATTCACCTCGCGAAAAATTCCAGCAGAGGGAGACGTGATTGTCGTCGCGGTCATTGCAATAATTACATCACGAATACCAACATATGGTTGCATACCACCGCAAGACCCGATGCGGATCAAAGTTTGCGCCCCATAATTCGAAATCAATTCGTTGGCATAGATCGACAGTGATGGCATCCCCATGCCTGAACCCTGAATGGTCACGCGGTGGCCATTCCAATGCCCTGTAAAGCCCAGCATACCCCGAACTTCATTCACCAATTTCACATCCGTCAGAAAAGTTTCGGCTGCCCATTTTGCGCGGTAAGGATCGCCCGGCATCAAAACAGTTTCCGCAATGTCGCCCTCTTTGGCACCGATATGAATTGTCATCTTTGAAAAACCACTATTAAAGAAGTCAGGTCCCCCGGGTTAGGGGGGCCGGAATCTATATTTACAGTTCTAGCTTAAACCGCCAGATCATCAGGCGAAGTACCCTGAGAGATCATGTCGCGATACCAATTTGGCTGACGCCCTTTGCCAGTCCAAGTCTGGGATTTGTCGGAAGGATTAGCATATTTTGCCGCTGCCTTTGCACCCTTTGCTTTTTTGGCACCCGAGGAGACTTCATCCAAGGAGAACCCAAATTCGGCAGCGGCTTTTTCTGCTGCCTTGCGCGCTTCGATCCGATCACGTTCGTAAGCGGATTTGATTGCAGTCTTTACATCGTCCAGCAAAGTTTCCAGTTCTTTGTGCGACATCGTATCTAGATTAATGTTCATGTTACCCGTTTCCATTTAGAAAGCATAGTTTCCCTTTAATGGAAAAAAATGGACATAAAAAGACGATACCGATTACGAGAGCGTTATTCTGCTGCAATTGTTTCAGGGTCTGCAAGCAGAACGATATCATTCATTATCGTGTTCAACTCAAAGTCTTTGGGCGTATAAACCCGCGCCACACCCATTCCGAGAAGTCGTTCCGAATCGTCATCTGGAATAATGCCACCTACAACAACTGGAATATGCCCTAAACCCGCTTCGCGCATTTGGGTCATTAAATCTTCGACCAACGGAATATGTGAACCTGATAGAATGGAAAGCCCAACAACGTGATGTTTTCCTTCTTTCGCGGCGGAAACAATTTCGGACGGTGTCAGGCGAATACCCTCATAGGAAATATCCATGCCGCAATCGCGTGCCCGTACTGCAATTTGTTCGGCCCCGTTTGAATGCCCGTCAAGGCCCGGTTTGCCCATAAGAAAGCTTAGGCGGCGGCCCAAACGTGCGCTGACCGCGTCCACTGCTTCGCGCAGATCATCCAGCCCTTCGGTCTTGTTGGACCGTCCAGCAGCGACCCCGGTTGGCCCGCGGTATTCACCGTGAACTGCCCGCATTTGCGCGGCCCATTCACCCGTTGTTACCCCAGCTTTCGCGGCTGCAATTGACGGCGGCATGACATTGCGCCCCTCGGCCGCAGCGGCACGTAGGTCTGCAAGTGCTTTGTCCACTGCCGCCTGATCACGCTTGTCGCGCCACGCGTTCAGGCGGTTGATTTGGTCAGCCTCAACCGCAGGGTCAACCACCATGATACCACCATCACCGGTCATAAGGGGCGACGGTTCGCCCTTTTGCCATTTGTTGACACCGACGACTATTGTTTCACCGGATTCAATGCGCCCAAGACGGTCTGCATTGCTTTCAACCAGACGGGACTTCATATAATCAATTGCTGAGATTGCGCCCCCCATGCCATCAAGATTGGCCAATTCGGCCCGTGCCCCTTCTTTGAGCGCCTCGACCTTTCGATCCACGGCCGGGTTGCCATCGAAGAGATCGTCGAATTCCAGCAAATCGGTCTCAAACGCCATGATTTGCTGCATCCGCATAGACCATTGCTGATCCCAAGGGCGCGGTAGGCCAAGCGCTTCGTTCCAGGCGGGGAGTTGTACGGCGCGCGCGCGCGCGTTTTTGGAAAGCGTCACGGCGAGCATTTCGATCAAAATGCGGTAAACGTTGTTTTCAGGCTGCTGTTCGGTCAGACCAAGGGAGTTTACTTGTACGCCGTACCGGAACCGTCGAAATTTTGGGTCTTCAACGCCGTAGCGCTCAAGGCAAATTTCATCCCACAGATCCCCGAAGGCGCGCATTTTGCACATCTCGGTGACAAAACGGATACCTGCATTCACGAAGAACGATATACGCCCGACCAGTGTCGGAAAATCCTTTTCAGACACTCTGGGACGCAGCGTATCAAGAACTGCGGTGGCGGTCGCCAATGCAAAGGCAAGTTCCTGTTCGGGCGTCGCACCGGCTTCTTGCAGATGATACGAACACACGTTCATCGGGTTCCATTTGGGCACGTTCGTATAACAATACTCGGCCACATCAGCGATCATATTCAAGCTGGGCGCAGGTGGGCAAATGTAGGTGCCACGCGACAGGTATTCCTTGATCAAATCGTTCTGCACAGTGCCTTGTAACGCGCTGACATCGGCACCCTGTTCTTCGGCCACCGCAATATAAAGCGCCAGCAACCACGGCGCAGTCGCGTTGATCGTCATCGACGTATTCATCTGGTCTAGCGGGATATCGCGAAACAACATGCGCATATCGCCCAAGTGGCTGACTGGCACACCAACTTTGCCAACTTCGCCACGGGCCAGAATGTGATCGCTGTCATACCCGGTCTGGGTCGGCAGATCAAAAGCGACGGAAAGGCCTGTCTGACCCTTTTCCAGATTGCTGCGATAAAGCGCATTAGACGCTTCAGCAGTCGAATGTCCGGCATAGGTGCGGATCAGCCAAGGGCGGTCTTTTGTAGGGTGCGACATGGTGCGGCCTCTCGTGAATCGGAAGAGTAATAATATTGCGTTGAAAGACTGATACTTGAAATAATCAGGTAGTGTCAATTCGCTGCATTGCGGCATTGTAGATTGCGTATGCCGGACCCTTCATCTCGCCAAATATAAACGCTTTGCGCAGATGAATTACCCTGCGCTTTTCATGGTATGTGAAACGAAGTGCTTTTGCTGCTCAACGTTTTGGGGTGCGGATTGATGACCATCATGACCGTCAAAAGCCTGACGCTTTTGGATCAGTCCTGGGCAGACGCCCTAATATGGAAAAAGAAGCACTCCAACCTAATGGCAATGCTGCAAGGTACTAGTGTCGTAAAACCCTTTGATATCGGGCATTCCACGGCATTTAGCATTGCCCAGAGTGCGACAGTGCTGCAAGGGTTATGCCCATGACGCAGGTTGTTGAAATTCCGCTTTGGCTGTTTGTTGTGATCTTGCTGTTTGCGGCGGTCACAGCGCTTAGCCACTTCTTGTTGCCTTCCGTGCGCTGGTTTTTCAGGCGGCGGCTAGAGCGGGCAGTGGAGCGGTTGAATAAACGTCTGACCCGCCCGATCGAGCCGTTCAAACTGGCACGCCGCCACGATATGATCCAGCGGCTCACCTATGATCCGCAAGTCAGTCAGGCGATTGTGGATCATGCGCGCAAAGAAGGTGTTCCCGAGAATGTCGCTTTTCAGCAGGCAAAGCGCTATGCCCGCGAGATTGTGCCAAGTTTCAGTGCCTTTGCCTATTTCAGCTTTGGCATCAGGCTTGCCCGTTTTTTGGCCAACACACTTTATGAGGTGCGCACCGGCAAAGATAACGCCGCATTGATCAAATCTATTCCCAGCGATGCGACTGTGATCTTTGTGATGAACCACCGAAGCAATATGGATTATATGCTTGTGACATACCTTGCAGGTGAAGCGTCAGCGCTGAGCTATGCGGTGGGCGAGTGGGCGCGTGTCTGGCCGCTTAGCCGGTTGATCAAATCGATGGGGGCTTATTTTATCCGGCGTAAATCGCGCGGTGCTCTCTACCGTAAGGTGTTGGCGCGCTACGTTCAGATGGCCACGGAAGGCGGCGTCACGCAGGCAATTTTCCCGGAGGGCGGGCTAAGCCTTGATGGCAAGCTGATGCCGCCCAAGATGGGGCTGCTTGGCTATGTTCTAGATGCCAATCTGTCGGACCGCGATGTGGTATTCGTGCCTGTTGCGATTAACTATGACCGGGTGCTTGAGGACCGTGTGCTGATCGAGGCAGGTCGCGCTGGTACGCGCCGCTTCAAGGCGCGCATCTCGGTGATCTTGATCTTTATCTTGCGTAAGACATGGCTTCGGATACGTGGCAAATTCCTGCGATTTGGCGAGGCGGCAGTCGTTTTCGGGCAACCTGTCCCGCTGCGCAACTATGGTGTTTCACGTGATGTGGATGCTCTGGCCCAAGACCTGATGCACAGGATTGCGCAGGAAATGCCTTTGTTGTTCGTCCCGCTGATGGCGCGGATCATGCTGGAAGCCAAAGCGCCGTTAGCGGCAGACGCCTTTGAAGCGGAAATGGCCCGGATGATGGAACACGCAGGCACGTCGGTCTCGGTGCCGCACAATGACTTTGCCGGGGCCGTCAAGAAAGCACGTGAACATTTATTGCAGCGCGGCATGATTGAGGCTGTGAAAGATGGATTTGTTGCGGCACCCGATGAAGTGCCTGTTCTTACCTACTATGCGAACTCAATCGCGCATTTTTTTGATGCGAAGATATGACAGGTCGACAGCAGCGGCCAAAATGCTGCGCGCGCAAAGTCATAAAATTACAAAAATGATCCAATTCTGGTTGCATTATTGCGCTACGGGCCATATTCCAACTTTATAGGCCGCGATTCTGCACTGCGGCACAAACCTATTCTGACAGTGGAGACCCGCATGGCCTTGGACACCAACATCGCGCAATACGACGCCCCGGAAAAAGACCTGTACGAGGTGGGTGAAATCCCGCCAATGGGATATGTGCCAAAGCAAATGTACGCTTGGACAATCCGCCGCGAACGGCACGGCAACCCCAACACGGCAATGTTGGAAGAAGTTGTCGATGTTCCAACGCTGGACAGTCATGAAGTGCTGGTTTTGGTGATGGCGGCGGGCGTGAACTACAATGGCGTATGGGCCGCGTTGGGCAAGCCCATCAGCCCGTTTGACGGCCATAAGAAGCCCTTTCACATCGCAGGCTCTGACGCATCGGGCATTGTCTGGGCTGTCGGTGACAAGGTTAAGCGCTGGAAAATCGGCGACGAAGTTGTGATCCATTGCAACCAAGATGACGGTGACGACGAGCACTGCAACGGCGGTGATCCGATGTATTCACCAAGCCAGCGCATCTGGGGCTATGAGACGCCAGATGGGTCGTTTGCGCAATTTACAAACGTGCAGGCCCAGCAGTTGATGCCGCGCCCCAAGCACCTGACCTGGGAAGAGGCCGCGTGCTATACGCTGACGCTGGCGACAGCATACAGGATGCTTTTCGGGCATGAACCACACGATCTAAAGCCGGGCCAGAACGTTCTGGTTTGGGGCGCTTCGGGCGGTCTGGGATCCTACGCGATCCAGTTGATCAACACGGCAGGTGCAAACGCGATCGGTGTGATTTCAGACGAAAGCAAGCGTGACTTTGTGATGGATCTGGGTGCCAAGGGTGTTTTGAACCGCAAGGATTTCAATTGCTGGGGTCAGATGCCGACCGTTAACACGCCGGAATATGCCGCCTGGTTCAAGGAAGCGCGCAAATTCGGTGCCGCGATCTGGGAGATCACGGGCAAGGGCGTAAACGTTGACATGGTGTTCGAACACCCCGGCGAGGCAACATTCCCGGTATCGACATTCGTGTGCAAAAAAGGCGGGATGGTCGTGATCTGCGCTGGTACATCGGGCTTTAACCTGACGTTCGACGTCCGTTACATGTGGATGCATCAAAAGCGCTTGCAGGGCAGCCACTTTGCGCATCTGCAGCAGGCATCTGCGGCGAATAAACTGATGCTTGAGCGCCGTCTTGATCCTTGCATGTCCGAGGTATTCACCTGGGCCGATCTGCCCGATGCGCACATGAAGATGCTGGCAAACGAGCATAAACCGGGCAACATGTCAGTTCTGGTTCAGTCACCGGTGACAGGGTTGCGGACACTGGAAGACGCGCTAGACGCCAAGAAATAGGTTAACCGTTTCCCTTTTGGAAACAATCGCCTGCGAATCGGACCCCCGTTTCGCAGGCGACTTGCGTTTCAGGGGCCGATTGCTTTGGAAACAATGGATTGATATCAGTGTACCCCACCATAATTGGGGAGTTGGAAAATGCGAATATGCGAAAATATGGGCACATGTTATGGTTGTATTAATCAATAATTAACCAAAAAAGTGAGAGCCTGAAAATGCAAAGTGACTGGATACTGGACGTTCTCACCGATCTAAAGACATTCGCGACAATCAACGGCTTTCCCGCTTTGGCAGAACAGCTGGATGATACTGCGATTGTCGCATTGGCCGAGATATCCGCCCTTGAACAAAGGACTGGACGGAAATCGAATGGTAGTGATCTCTCCCAAGCTGGACCACATATTGGAGGCGCTGGAACAGGCCGCCACGCTTGAAGGTCTTCAGACGGCAAGTGAAGCGTTATGCGCGCATTATGAATTGGCTCACGTCGTCTATCATTGGGTTGATTCCGCAGGGGATCAATACGGCTGCGGCACCTATTCGGTGGCATGGCAGGAACGCCATCTGGATCAGAACTATCTGCGCACCGACCCTGTAGTTTCAGGTTGCTACCAACGCTTTCACCCCGTCGATTGGAAGCGACTGGACTGGAGCAGTAAGGCAGCGCGTGCCTTGTTGTTGGAAGCGATAGAACACGGTGTCGGCAATCAGGGGTTTACCGTCCCGATCAGAGGGCCGAATGGGCAGTTTGCCTTGTTTACTGTAAATAATACTTGCAGCGATTCTGAATGGCAGGTGTTTACCGAAGCCAACCGCCGCGACCTTATTCTGATTGCGCATTACTTTAATCAAAAAGCACTCGAGTTTGAGCCAGGACGCACGCCCGAGACATCACAAGCCCTATCCCCCAGAGAAATTGACGCGATGACATTGTTGGCCATCGGGTATAGCCGCGCGCAGGTCGCAAATACGTTGTCGATTTCAGAGCATACATTACGGGTCTATATTGAAAGTGCTCGGTTCAAATTGGGTGCCTTAAATACCACCCATGCCGTTGCACGTGCCCTAAGCCGCGGGTTGATTGTCGTTTAGCTGCCGTTGTCGGGGGCCAGCCCCCGCCTTTCAGGCTCCCCCGGGATTCTGGTCCATTTGGAAATAGATGTTGCGTCTAAGGCCGTTTTGGCGGCCCATTGCATCGGGCGTCGTTAAGCAAGAAGTACGTATCCCGGTCTCTAGATAAATTAGGGACGGGGCAACATATGCTGAAGTACATTTACGGCGACGCGTTGAAATCACATCGAAAGCTGGGCGAGAGTATGTTTCGAGACCGCGCCGCGCAATTCAAGGACCGTCTGAAATGGGATGTCAGCGTTAACGCTCAAGGGTTCGAAAGAGACGAATATGACGACCTTAATCCGCTATATGTGATCTGGCAGCGCCCGGATGGCACCCATGGCGGATCGATGCGGTTTTTGCCGACAACGGGGCGCACAATGGTAAATGAACATTTTGCAGGTCTTCTTACAGGGCCGATTTGCAGTCCGTTGATTTGGGAGTGCACACGGTTTTGCCTGACCCAAGGTGCCGAGGCTACGATCGCCGCAGCCCTGATGTTGGGAGGCGGCGAGCTTATGCAGAACTTTGGCATCGCCCATTTCGCGGGGGTCTTTGATGCGCGGATGGTGCGGATTTACAGAATGACGGGGTCTTCGCCAGAGATACTTGGCAGCGACGGCGAGGGGCTTGGTAAGATCAGCGTTGGTTTGTGGAGCTTTGACAAAAAGGCTCAGGGTGTTGTCGCCGCGCGGGCTGGCATATCCCCGTTGCAATCAAGAGATTGGTTTGACCAGAGTTTTGGTGGTTATGAAGCGGTGAAGGCCCTGAATACCGCCTAACCCATCTGGCCCCCGGCGCGCCCCTGATTTAGGGTTGCGCAATGAACACTCCCGCTGTGATATATTCTGACGATCAAGCCGCCGCCTTTGACAGTGTGGCCGAGATGCTGCGCCATGCAGGTATTGACCTTGAGGACAGCCTGTTGATGCCACTTGCAAGCGGCAAGGATCAGGTGATGGCCGTGACAGGCAAGGCGGGGTCCGGAAAAACGCTTTTGCTGGCGGAACTTTATAAGGCCCTTCAGGCGGCAGGGGTTGAGATCGTGTCGGGCGACTACGAATCCCGCAAGCGCAAAGACAAGCGCACGCTTGCGATCCTTGCACCGACCAACAAGGCCGCATCTGTTTTGCGCTTGCGCGGGGTGCCTGCGACCACGATCCATCGCATTTTATATACGCCGGTCTATGATCCTGAATACGAACGCATTGCCGAATGGTTGGCGGGCAATGGTGAGCGGCCCGTCATCGAGGGGATGAACGAAGTTTCGCTGGATCGGGCCTTTGCTTTTTATGTCAATAACAAATCGATCCCCGGCGCTTTGGCCGCCGCCGGTCTGCGCGGCAGTGATTTCATCACCGGCTGGAAGCGGCGCGAGGAACCTTTGGACATCGGCTTTGTCGATGAAAGCTCGATGCTGGATGACAAGCAGTTTGAGGATCTGAAAGAGATTTTCCCGACGCTGTTACTGTTTGGCGATCCCGCACAGTTGGCTCCTGTTGGGCAATCGGGCACGATGGTGTTCGAAAAAATGCCCGCGCCGCGCGTGCTGAACCTTAGCCGCATTCACCGCCAGCAAGCCGATAATCCGATCCTTGATTTGGCCCATGCGCTGGCTGATCCTGATCTGACGTTCGAACAGTTCGAACGGATGATCGAAGACGCCTCGAAGACGGATGATCGTGTCATCTGGGGGCAGCGGGTCGAGGTGGATTTGATGGCGCGCTCGCCCGTTCTGGTCTGGCGCAATGCGACGCGCATCCGGCTGATCAACGCGTTTCGTGCGGTCCATGGCGCGCCAGAGGATGCGCTGCTGGAAGGCGAGCCGTTGATTTGCGACGGGATCGAGCTGCCCCTGAAGCACCGCAAGAAACGGCTCGACCTTGAGGCGCGGGGGCTGATCAAGGGGGCGCAGGTTATCTATCTGGGCAATGGACGCAAGCCGGGGTTCAGTCGCTTGCATGTAATGGGGGCCGAGGATCCGCAGATTTCCGCCGCGTCCATCGTGAAGATTGAAAAACCTGACGAGGAAGAGCCGTTTATTCCCTTTGCCGCTCGGATGGGGGCCACTTTCTTGCATGGCGCAGCGGTGACCATACACAAGGCCCAAGGAAGCCAGTGGGACACGGTTCAGGTGTTTGCGCCAGATCTTTACGCGGCGGCCCGCATGGGGCGCTCTGAGGCGTGGCAGCCCTTGTGGAAACGGTTAGCCTATGTTGCGATTACCCGCGCGCAGGAACGCCTGATCTGGGTGGTGCGCAACCGGCTATCGAAACCGACAGGCACCCTAAGGGTGGACGATCTGCGTGCGACCCCGGCAGCGCCGCTTAGCCTTGCGGTGCAAGAACATGAGGAAGATGTATGAAAACGATTGTCATTACCGGGGCCAGTTCGGGCATCGGGCGCGCGACGGCTGAATTGTTCTTGCACGAAGGTTGGCGCGTAGGCCTGATCGCGCGGCGCGCCGATCGGTTACAGGCGATTGCCACGGGCACCCCCAACGCCGTCGCTTTGCCGGCGGATGTGACAGACCCCAAAGCCATGCGCGAAGCATTCGAAGCGTTCGGGCATATTGATGTTTTATTCAACAACGCTGGGCTGTTTGGGATGTCTGCGCCAATCGACGAGGTTCCGCTTGAGGTCTGGACCGAGGTTATGCAGGTCAATATCAATGGCATGTTCATCGCCGCCCAACTCGCGTTCGAGCGGATGCGTAAGCAGCCCGAAGGCGGGCGGATCATCAACAACGGTTCGTTGTCGGCCTACGTGCCGCGCCCCGGATCGGTCTGCTACACCATGAGCAAACACGCGGTGACGGGCCTGACCAAAACGCTATCACTGGATGGGCGGCCATTTAATATTGCTTGCGGTCAGATCGACATCGGCAACGCCGAAAGCGAATTGGTTGCCGGGCTGAAGGCTGCAAATCCGGAAATGGATACGATGGGTGTCGCCCATGCCGCATCATCCGTGCTGCATATGGCGCAGATGCCAGCGGAAGCGAATGTTCAGTTCTTGACGGTGATGGCGACGAAAATGCCTTATATCGGGCGCGGTTAGCGGCGGATCAGACCGAAAGCCGCTGACGCGAGCCAGCCTGCACTAATTGCGATGGCCAAGGACAGTAAGCCATAAACCAGCGACTGTTCACGCGAGAGGTTGTAAAGCCAGCGTTCCAGCCCGACCTTGCGCACATCAATCAACGTTTCGTACTGCGCGATGACGTTGCCGCCGCGGGTGAGGAAAATGCGCGTGTTATAATCCCCTTCAACCAAGGCCGCAGGCAGCTGTACCGTAGCGCGAAACAGTGTCTGCTGGTCTACGGTTACGCCAGCTTCATTGAGGTCATACTGGTCGGCTTTGGTCCGAATCCGGATCAGCGCTTCGGTAAAGGCGGCGGAATCCACGATGCCCATCGGCGCGCCAACGGACCGGATCGCACGCGGAATGGAAATCTTGTACCGCAGATCCTCGACGCGGCTTAGCACGTCTTGCATGGGGCCGCTTGTGGCGACTGCATAAAAGCTGGGCGCACGGTCAACTTCAACTGAATCTGTATTGATCCAGATGCCGAATTTTCTTTCCTTGCGTCGGACCACGACCGCTTTAGAGGGACCAGAGACGGTGACTACAACGGCAAGTTCCGGGCCATCTGGGATGGGCGTTTCGCGTTTTACGGCACCAAAAATGATAATCTCTGAGCCGTTGAAGTTCGTCGAAATCGATACTTCTGTTTGGTTTAAACCCAAAACGATATTTTCTTCCGCCTGCACCGGGGCGACAAGCGCCAAGCAGGCGGCAAATATTGCAAACACCCGCCTCATCATGACGAAAATCCGATTGAATAAAGCTCGGAAGGTTGCAGCAGAAGGTCCAGCGCCAGCTTGCCGCAGACGATAAGAACCAGAAGAGCCAGCAGGATGCGCAGCTGTTCAGCCTTAAGCTTGGTGCCAAGGGTGGTGCCGAATTGCGCGCCTACAACGCCGCCAACCAAAAGCAAAATCGCCAGGACAATATCAACGGTGTAGTTGGTTGTGGCGTGCAGCAACGTGGTGAACGCGGTCACAAACAGAATTTGGAAAAGCGATGTTCCCACCACGACTTTGGTCGGCATTCCAAGCAGATAGATCATCGCTGGCACCATGATAAAGCCGCCACCGACACCCATGATCGCGGCCAACAGGCCCACAAATGCCCCCACCAGCAAAGGTGGAATGACCGAGATGTAAAGACCCGTCACCCGAAACCGCATTTTGAACGGCAACTTTTGAATCCACGTATGTTTTTTGCGGGGCTGGCGCTTGCCAGACCGGGTTTTATACAGCGCGTTCAGTGATTCAATGAACATCAATGCGCCGATGATCCCCAGAAAGATCACGTAGCAAAGGTTGACCAACAGATCGACTTGGCCCAGTGATTTCAGGTAGTTAAAGATGCTAACACCGCCCGCAGCGCCGATTAAACCGCCGATCAAAAGAACGGTGCCCATCCGTAAATCAACGGTTTTCCGTTTAAGATGAGCCAACAAAGCCGAGAAGGAAGAGGCAACAATCTGGTTTGCGCCTGTGGCAACAGCCACAGCTGGGGGGATGCCGATAAAGAATAAAAGCGGCGTGATCAAAAAGCCGCCGCCAACCCCAAACATGCCAGACAAGACGCCCACGATACCGCCCAAGCCCAAAAGCAGGAACGCGTTGACCGAAATCTCGGCAATGGGCAGGTATATTTGCATGTTTGCTGGTAGCCTGAATTGTGGGCCAAAATCAATTGTCGATGCTGCCGTGCCAAAAACTTTTCCGGCAACGCAGCGATGCTTACCGCTCCTTCACGTAGGGCTCGCCGCCTGCGCGTGGTGGAATTGCCTTGCCGACAAATCCGGCAAGGATGATCACCGTCATGACGTAGGGCAGCGCACCCAGCAGTTGGCCCTGCACCTTGATGCCGATCAACGCTTCGATCACGTCGGGGCGTGTTTCAAGCGCACCAAACAAACCGAACAACAGCGTCGCCCACAGCGCATACCACGGCCGCCATTTGGCAAAGATCAGCGCCGCTAGAGCAATATAGCCCCGCCCGGCAGACATGTCTTTGATGAATCCGGCCTGCAACGCAGTGCTAAGATATGCGCCCGCGACACCGCATAATACACCACAAATGCACACGGCGGCGTAGCGCAGACCAATGACCGACACGCCCGCAGTATCAACCGCAGCAGGGTTTTCGCCAACGGCGCGCAGGCGCAGGCCAAAACGTGTCCGGTAAAGGATCCACCAGGTCAGGGGCACAGCGGCAAAGGCCATATAAACAAGGATCGAATGCCCTGAAATCAGCTCAGCGTAAAGCGGGCCGATAAAGGGCATTGGCTCAATCTGACCGGCAAAGGGCAGGGTGATCGGGTTAAACCGCGCACCACCAATCAGCGATGGGGTGCGCCCGCCTTGCTGAAACCAGCTTTGCGCAATCAGAACGGTCAGCCCCGCAGCCAGAAAGTTGATCGCCACACCCGAGATCAGCTGATTGCCCCGAAAGGTGATCGACGCCAGCCCGTGCAGCAGGCTCAACGCAAGCGATGCAGCAATACCCGCCAGCAAACCCAACCAAACGTTGCCCGTGATCGCAGCAATCGCAGCCGAGAAGAACGCAGCCGCCAACATTTTGCCATCAAGCCCGATATCGAAGATACCCGCACGTTCCGAAAACAGGCCCGCAAGACAGGCCAACAGCAATGGCGTGGCAAGGCGTACCGTGCTGTCGAGCAGCTGAATGAGCGTGAGATAATCCATTATTCCGCAGGCTCCACCGGTTTGCGTTCTGGCTTGGGCGCGCGCAGGCTGCGCAGGGTCAGGAATATCTTTTCAAGCGGCATCCGGACCATGTTGTCGAGCGCGCCCGTAAACAAGATCACCAGCGCTTGAATCACCACAATCAGTTCCCGCGGGATCGATGTCCAAAGCGCCAATTCGGCACCGCCTTGATAAAGAAATCCGAACAGGATCGCTGCAAGAAACACACCCAAAGGATGGCTGCGCCCCATCAGGGCGACCGCGATACCGATGAACCCGGCACCTTCGGTTGCATTCAGAACCAGCCTTTCGGCCTCGCCCATGACGTTATTAATCGCCATCATCCCCGCCAACGCACCCGAGATGGTCATGGCGATCATGGTAATCTTGAAAGGCGAGATGCCAGCGTATTTTGCAGCCGATTCCGAATGCCCGTAAGCCCGGATTTCATAACCCAACCGTGTGCGCCAGATCAGCAGCCACAAGAAGATGCAGGCAGCGATGGCGACCAGAAGCGATATGTTGGCAGGGGCCGCTTGCGAGAAATTGATGCCAATCGGGGCCAGCATGTCATGCAATGTTGGCAGCTTTGTTGCATCGGGAAAGCGCGCAGTGGCCGGATCCATACTGCCTTGGGGGCGCATCATGTTAACAAGGATATAGTTCAGCACAGCGGCCGCGATAAAGTTGAACATGATCGTCGTGATAACGATATGGCTGCCGCGCTTGGCCTGCAAAAACGCCGGTATCGCGGCCCATGCCGCCCCAAAGATGGCGGCCATTGCCGTCGCGCCTACCAGCGCCAAAGACCAGTGCGGCCACGGAATATAAAGACACGCCAAGGCCACACCAAGGCCACCAAGCATCGCCTGACCTTCGCCACCGATATTGAAAAGCCTTGCATGAAAGGCGATGGCAACACAAAGGCCGGTGAACATGAAATTCGTCGCGTAATACAGGGTATAGCCCCATCCATAGGTGCTGCCCAACGCGCCAGAGATCATCAGTTTAACAGCCGCAACCGGGTCTTCGCCTATGCCCAAAATCACCAGCGCCGACAAGATGGCAGCCAGCAAAAGCGAAATAAGCGGCACCAGAACGACTTCGGCCCATTTTGGCATGACGTCCATTCTAGGCCTCCATCGGCGTACTTTGCGCCTCGGTTATTCCGGCCATCATCAGGCCAAGCTCTTTCTCATCCGTAGCAGACGCATCCCGCGTGCCCATCACCTGACCGTCAAACATCACCGCAACGCGGTCACTTAGCGCAAGGATTTCCTCAAGCTCGACCGAAACAAGCAAGATTGCTTTGCCTTGATCGCGCAAGGCGACGATCTGTTGGTGAATGAATTCAATTGCGCCGATATCCACGCCCCGTGTCGGTTGGCCGATTAGCAGCAGATCGGGGTTGCGCTCGATTTCTCGGGCAAGCACGATCTTTTGCTGGTTCCCGCCCGAAAAATTCTTGGCGGCCAGTTTCGGGTTTGGGGGGCGCACGTCGAAACGTTCCATCTTTTCAACGGTATCGGCTTTGATCGCGGCATTGTTCATCAGCATGCCGCTGCGATAGGCCGGGTCTTTGTGATAGCCAAAGGCGGTGTTTTCCCACGCATGGTAATCCATGATCAGGCCTTCGCGCTGCCGGTCTTCCGGGACATGCGCGATGCCGTGTTTCCGCCGCGACTGGCCGTCGGAATGTTTGCCCGTCAGGTCAAGTTCCTGCCCGTTCACCCGCACGGAACCTGTACCGGTCTGATACCCACCCAGCACCTCAAGCAGCTCAGACTGACCATTTCCCGCCACGCCAGCCACGCCAAGGATTTCACCCGCGCGCACTTGTAGGTCAATGCCGCGCAGCCGTTCCACGCCTTTGTCATCGACAACGCGTAGCCCTTTGATATCAAGAATGACTTCGCCGGGGGTGGCCACGTCTTTGTCGACGCGCAACAAGACCTTACGCCCGACCATTAGTTCCGCCAGTTCGGCGGGCGAGGTCTCGGATGTTTTGACGGTTGCGGTCATTTCACCACGCCGCATCACTGAAACGGTATCGGTCGTCTCCATGATCTCGCGCAGTTTGTGGGTGATCAGAATGATTGTTTTGCCTTCGGATTTGAGCCGCCCGAGGATGCGAAACAGCTGGTCTGCCTCGGCAGGGGTCAGAACGCCGGTGGGTTCATCCAAAATCAGAATATCGGCCTGCCGGTACAATGCCTTCAGGATCTCGACCCGTTGCTGCATGCCAACGCCGATGTCTTGGATCAGCGCATCAGGATCGACCCTCAGGCCATAATCATCGGCCAGTTTCAAAAGGCTTTTGCGCGCTTTGGCCAGCGACGGTTTCAGCAACCGCCCGTCTTCGGCACCCAGAATGATATTTTCAAGGACCGTGAAATTTTCGACCAGCTTGAAATGCTGGAAAACCATCCCGATGCCTGCGGCAATCGCGGCTTGGCTGTCGGGGATTTCTGTCTTTCTGCCGCTGATGAAAATCTCGCCCTTATCGGCTTTGTAAAAACCGTAAAGGATGCTCATCAAGGTGGACTTGCCCGCGCCGTTTTCACCGATGATCCCATGGATCGTGCCGGGCATGACGCGTATGGAAATGTCTTTGTTGGCTTGCACAGGACCGAAGGCTTTGGAAATACCCTTCAGTTCAATGGCTGGAGCGGCAGTTGCCTGCCGCTCCATTTCATGCGTGTCGGTCACGATCAGAAGCTCAAGGAAGGGCAGCTGTCGTCGGACATATAGTCATGGACCATCAAAGTGCCGTCAGCGATTTGCGCCGATGCTTCTTCAACGACAGCCTGCATGTCCGCCGAGACGAGATCTTTGTTGAACTCGTCGATGGAATAGCCAACGCCGCCATTGGCGACGCCCATCACGTTAAAGCCTTTTTCCATGCCGGGGCCGTCTTTCATGGCGTCATAGACGGCATTATCGACGCGCTTGAGCATGGAAGTCAGGACTTTGCCCGGGTGCAGGTAGTTCTGGTTACTGTCCACGCCGATCGACAAAATCTCTTCGTCAGCAGCAGTTTGCAAAACGCCAACACCTGTTCCGCCCGCAGCAGCATATACAACGTCAGCACCTTGGCTGATCTGCGCTTTGGTCAGCTCAGAGCCCTTTACCGGGTCGTTCCATGCGGCAGGTGTCGTGCCGGTCATGTTGGCAATTACGGTTGCGTCAGGCTTGACCGCCATGACGCCTTGGGCATAGCCACAGGCGAATTTGCGGATCAGCGGGATATCCATGCCACCGATGAAGCCAACCGTGTTCGACTTGGACGCCATAGCGGCCATCATGCCGACCAGATACGACCCTTCATGTTCGTTGAAGACAACCGAACGGACGTTTGGCGCATCCACCACCATGTCGATGATGACGAAATCAGTTTCTGGATAGTCACCGGCCACCTGACCAAGCGCGTCACCAAAGGCAAATCCGGTCATGACGATTGGGTTCGAACCCGCTTCGGCAAAGCGACGCAAAGCCTGTTCACGCTGTGCTTCTGACTGCAGCTCGATCTCGCGGAAGGTCTCACCGGTTTCTTCGGCCCAACGTTGCGCGCCGCTAAAGGCGGCTTCGTTGAAGGATTTATCGAATTTTCCACCAAGATCGAAAATCAAAGCGGGCTCTGCCAATGCGGCACCGGCGCCAAGCGCCGTGATGGCGGCGGCACCAAGAAATTTAGTCATAAGGGTCATGGAAAGTCTCCCAGTTTTTGTTGTGTTGGGGTCTGGCGCAGCGCCAATACCCGGTCGCGGGTCTTCGCCCAGCGATCAGTGATACGATACTGCGTAGCCGGCGGGCGGGGTCAACCGGATTCTATGGTTTTGGGTGTGGAAAGTGTCGGTTAACCAAGCGTTAGATCAATTGTCAGGATCAAAGCATCGACGGCGGCACCATCTTTACGCTGATAATAGCCGCGCCGCGTCGCTGTGATCTGAAAGCCGGTACTTGTGTAAAGGTGCCGTGCTGCGGCGTTGTCAGCGGCGACCTCAAGAAAAGCCCGGTCCATGTCAAACGCCAGCCATCTGTTCAGCAAGCGGCGTCCGATGCCTTGGTTTTGGTGCGTGGGATCGACGGCTATCGTCAGCAATTCAGCCTCGCCCGCGATCAGTCTCGTCAGGGCAAAGCCGCCGCGTTCAGATATGACCGTAACGAAAGGTGAGCAGAGCAGCTCATTGAATTCTTGCGCGCTCCAACTGCGATCTTGTTGAAAGGCGGCTGCGTGGATTTCGGCCAGTTTTTCGGGCGTCATGGCAAGATGTTGGGCGGCGTATCGCGGGCTGGGGCCGCATCGGCGGGGCGCAGATACAACGGGGCAGGGCGCGGGTTTTCAAGATGTAAGCGTTCGGCCGCAAGCCGGGCCGTGGCTTCGGCCAGCGGCATTCGGGGGGCACGGACAGAGCCATTGCAAAGCGCAGCGATCATTTCAGCCTGAAAGCCGATACAGATCGGATCACCGCGCGAAGGCACCATCGGCAAATCGTCAAGCGTGCACATAATCGGTGGACGGTCATCCAGCGTGCCGATGACCTGAAAGAACATATTGTCTTGCCGTGCGTCGATGCTGGTAATGACCAGACCATCCGTCCCATACGCCAATGCCTCAAGCCGGGAAATGCCGATAGCAGGAATGGCAAGTCCCAACGCCAACCCGCGTGCCGCCGAGACGGAAATCCTAATGCCGGTAAAATTGCCCGGACCAATGCCAACACCAATTGCGGTCAGGTCGCCATAGGCCACGCCCGCCTGTTCCAACACCTCGGCACATAGGCCAAGCAACCGTTCGCCTTGCCCTTTGGCCATCGGTTCTTCAACACTTGCCAATACCTGATCGCCCAACAGCAAAGCGGCCGCACAATGTGCGGCCGATGTGTCAAACGCCAATATCAGGGGGTCGTTAGGCAACCGGACGAACCTCGGTCACCTCTGGGATGTAGTGACGCAACAGATTTTCGATGCCCATTTTCAACGTCAATGTTGACGATGGGCAGCCTGCGCACGCACCTTGCATGTGCAGATAAACTACACCGCGATCGAATCCATGAAAGGTAATGTCGCCGCCATCCTGAGCAACCGCCGGACGCACACGACTGTCGAGCAGTTCCTTGATTTGACCCACGATAACGCCGTCTTCGCCGGTGTGCTCAGCATGGCCAGAGGTATGTTCGTGATCGCTATCCATGACGGATTGACCGGATTGGAAATGCTCCATGATCGCACCCAAAAGCGCAGGCTTAAGATGGTCCCATTCGATTGCATCTGCCTTGGTCACGGTGACAAAGTCAGTCCCGAAAAACACGCCCGTCACGCCATCAACCGCAAAAAGCCGCGTCGCCAGTGGCGATGCGCTGGCGGCTTCTGGTGCCGGAAAATCAGCGGTACCAATTTCCAGCACGGTTTGTCCGGGAAGGAATTTCAGCGTGGCGGGGTTTGGTGTGGATTCGGTCTGAATAAACATGACATGTTCCTTATAACGGGTTGTCTTAGATATGCGGTCAGACTGCCCTCAAGTCAAGGTTTGGAACGATTCTAAAATAGACGGCTGTTCTGCCTATGTGATCGCCTCAAGGCGTTCTTTGCTCAGGTCGCCCGGTACGATCGTGATCGGAATAGGCAAAGACCCGGCATTGCGCGAAAGCTGCGTGACCAGCGGGCCTGGTCCTGACTTTTTGTCGGTCCCGGCCCCCAACACCAATACGCCCACTTGGGGATCTTCGGCCAGTTGGGCGATGATTTCATCTACCACATCCCCTTCGCGGATCACCAGTTCTGGCTCAACATTCAGCCGGTCGCGCATCCATTTGGCGAAAACCTCGAAATGCACCTCGATGCGTTCGCGGGCCTCATCGCGCATCACCTCGGCCACACCGATCCAGTGGTTGAATTCGTCGGGTGGGATGACCGATAACACAACGACACCGGCACCCGAGTTCGAGGCCCGCATCGCAGCAAACCGCATTGCGTTCAGGCATTCGCGGCTATCATCAAGCACTACCATAAATTTACGCATCGTCTTCTCCGATTGACCGATTGCGGCACCAGATATGATGCCGGTTGAAAATGCTGCTGGCAATTGCGATTTTGCGCGGGCGGACCTAGCCGCGCTCGGACGAGGCCCAATCCCAATACATGTCGCGCACGCGCCGAGTGATCGGCCCGATCTGGTATTGTGTTTGGTCAAACGCTTTGACGGGCGTAACCTTCATCATATTTCCTGAAAGAAAAACCTCATCCGCGTCATGGAAATCGTCAAAGCTTAGCACAGTCTCATGTACCTTGATGCCATCCGCGCGCATGTTCGCCATGTGCCGCGCGCGGGTGATACCCGCCAGAAAAGTGCCGTTTGGGATGGGCGTAAACACTTCGCCGTCTTTGGCCATGAACACATTCGCAGAGGCGGATTCAGCGACGTTTCCCATCGCGTCAGCAACCAGGGCATTGCCAAATCCCTTTGAGCGCGCCTCGACCATCATTCGTGCGTTATTGGGGTAAAGACAGCCCGCTTTGGCATTTACCACGTTGTCTTCCAGCACGGGGCGGCGAAAGCGGGTGCGGGTCAGCGTTGTTGCGGCCTCGGGTGGGGCCATGGGGATCTGTTCTAGACTGATCGCAAATCCCGTCGCGTCCTTGAGGGGCACAATGCCCAATTCATCCCCCGCAAGTGCCCAATACATTGGCCGGATATAAACGGCGTCGCTGCGGTCATACCCCTTAAGACCTTCGCGCACCATTTCGACCATCGCATCGGCATCAACCGTGGGTGTGATCATCAACGCCTTGGCCGATCTGTTTATCCGCGCGCAGTGCGCTTCAAGGTCAGGGGTCAGCCCATCGACCATGCGCGCCCCATCAAAAACTGTCGTGCCCAGCCAGGCACCATGATCTGCAGCCTTGATGACAGACACATCGCCATCATGCCACGCGCCGTCGTAATAGGTTTTGATTTTGTTACCAGTGGCCATAACGTATTCCTTTGGTCAGCTTTCAGGGCTCGTGCGATATATGCCCTCGGGCAGGTTCAGCGCAATTGTAAGATCGCGCAACTGCTCTGGTGACATGCTGATCTTGCTGATCCTATTGGTGCGCGGATCCCATTGTTCAAAGGTAACGACGCTTGCAAATGCGTTGACTGTCACGTCTTCGCGCAAGGGTGATTTGCCTTCGTCGACCAGGGTGATCACACTGGAATCGAATTCGTGTTCAATCGTAAACATAAAGCGCACAGTATTCTTTCGGCGGATCATTGCAAGAGCATGCCTGCGCTGCCTGTTCAAAGCCGGTTGGTCGGGTTAAACGTGTTCGAAAATCTGTTGTCGTGCAAGATTAGATTACAAGGAAACGCTTTGATATGGTTAAGTTTTTTGCCCTGATGGCGACTGTGGCACTGGTTGCGGCATGCGAGCCGATGGTCGCGAACGGCCCTGCTTCACAGCCGTCATCGCAGTCTCAGCAAGGCACTGTGTCGCAATCCCAGGCAGAGCGCAGCTTTTTGTCTGTGGTTCGGACGGTCGAGCCGGTGGCCGAGCGCGAGTGTCGCAACCGGACATCCGGGATCAATTGTGATTTCAATATCGTCGTAGATGACCGTCCCGATCAGCCTGCCAATGCCTATCAGACAGAAGACCGCGCTGGCCGGCCGGTAATTGCATTCACGCTTGCGTTGATTGCGGATGCGCGAAACGAAGACGAGCTTGCTTTTGTTTTGGGCCACGAGTCGGCGCATCACATTGCCGGTCACATTGCGCGACAGCAGCAAAATGCGGTTGCGGGGGCTGTGATCTTTGCGGGATTGGCGACCTTAAGTGGCGGGGATGCGTCCGCGGTTGAGACTGCCCAGCGATTGGGCGCGCAGGTTGGTGCACGGACTTATTCCAAAGATTTCGAGCTTGAGGCGGATGCGCTTGGCACCGTGATTACTGCGCGCGCGGGCTACAATCCGTTGCGCGGTGCAGAGTTCTTTACGCGTATTCCCGATCCGGGTGACAAGTTTCTTGGCACCCATCCCCCCAATGCGTCACGATTGGATACTGTGCGCAGAACCGCAGCCGGTCTGTAGGGCACTTGCGCCAACTGGGCCAAATTCTGACGGACAAAGGGTCGAAATACGCGGTATCCGGGTGCGTGGCCAAAGATCGCGCATCCGTTGATGCCGTGCTAAAGCTGCTAAAGCGCGATAAATCCTACGCAAAAGCCACGCATAACACTTGGGCGGTTCTGCTCTCAGACGCGGGGCCGCTGAAAGGCGATGATGGTGAAGCTGGCGCAGGCATGGTGATCATTCGGATGCTGGAACGGGAAAATCTGTACGATCATCTGATTGTCGTGACGCGTTGGTATGGTGGGAAACACTTGGGCGGCGACCGGTTTCGCCATGTTCAAACCTGTGTGCGCGCATACCTCGACAGCGCGGTTAAAGGCTAAGAGCGATTGCTGCGAAAAAGCAGATAGACGCCGCAAGAACAAACACATGCCATATCGCATTTTGATAACGCATCCCGCGATGGGCATAAACGATCGTCCCGGCAGAGTATGTAAGACCGCCAATACCAATCAAGATAAGCGCGTTACCGGGAAGTTGATGCCACATTGGCCAGATCAGCAAAACCGAAAGCCATCCCATCGCAAGGTAAAGCGCCAAAGACGCTTTTGACTCCGTGCTCCAGAACCACATCTTTGCAACCGCACCGATGATAGCAAGAACCCAAACAACGCCCAGAATTCTGTAGGCGAACCCCGTACCGATTGCGACGACCAAGGGGGTATATGTTCCTGCGATCTTGAAATAAATCGCAGCATGGTCAAGACGACCAAGGAAAGCGCGGCTTCGTTCAAATGGTAAAAGATGATATATTGCCGATGCCGTCAGTGAGAAAAGAAAGCACGCGGCGTAGACGATAATTGCGATCAACGGCATCTCTTGACCGTTTGCAGACATCATCAAAATAATGCTCGCTGGTACAGCGAATCCCAGTCCAATGATATGAACGGTACCATCTGCAATCGTTTCGGAAGGGCTATAGGGATAAGGCATGATCCTAACTTAGCACAAACAGATGTTGGCTAGGTAAATGACTTTGCGTAAATTTAAAATTCGCAACATTCAGACGCTGCCGCTGCGCTTTTGGCGGGCCAAGTGCCATCGGAACAACAAAGGTGCTAAAACGTAATCGTACGTCAGGCACGCCAATTTGTTAATGCCCGGAACACTTACGACTTTTGCCAGCCACCGCATTTGGGGAATGTCTTGCCACAAAATGACAAAAGCGGGGATGCCAGCATAAATTTGACCATTTTTTCGCACATGAAGCCGTTTCGCAGCCTCGTCAGCATCCAAACCCCAGCTTTTTAATTTAGCGCTATCCGCCAAATCGTCATACTGGATCGCCAAAGCCTGCTTTTGGCTTAGCCGCTCGTAATGGTTAATCTCGCGACTGCACACCGGGCATGAGCCGTTGTATAAAACTTCTGTATTTTCTGTCATGTTTGATAGATAGGCCGCATTAGCATGCTTTCCAGCAGTTAGCGCGGCTTGTTTCCATCAATCCAGCGAGACATCATCGTCCTGTCTTGAAAACACTCGCGCGGGATGTCGCGACGTTTCAGACGTGCAATCCGCTCGGCAAAAGCGACCTGCTTAGACGATGGGTAATTGGCAAACCGCCCTTCAATCGGCTTTGGCTTGTTCGCGTCAATCCAAGATGACAAGGCCACGCGATCCAAACCAAGTCCATCGGGCAGTTTCACCCCGATCTTTGTGGCCAAAAGGGATGCGTATTGCATCTGCTTTTCGGTTGCAGGCAACACATGGCTTTCCGTGTGCTTCGGCGCCGGCATCGCACCGTGGTCGGTGGAAAAGATGCCAGGAAATTGTGGTTGATAGGACATAAAAAACACCCCCAAGGCTCTGCTATAGAACATATATAGAACATTAACGGAACACTGACAAGCCCTCATAGACTTATGCTCGCCATACGGTCTACATGTGGGGCTTGAATGTCCCTTGGCAACTACATGAGCGATAATTGGCCTATCGTGAGGATGAGAACATTGGCACCATGGCGTGGCTCTCCCATGACTGAAACCGATTGGCTAATAAAATGGCATGCTGGTGCGTTTAAACGAGGCGGGCCCAAAGGTCGTATTCGCCTGCTTCTTCGACCTCAACCGTGACGATGTCGCCTACGTTCAACTGTTCAAATCCTTCATCAATGAACAAGTTTCCGTCGATCTCGGGGGCGTCCGCCATGGTGCGGCAAGTTGCGGCGTCGGCGTCGATCTCATCAATAATAACGTCGATTGTGCGACCTACCTTGGCCTCCAGCTTGGCCTCTGATATCGCCTGAGCCTTCTCCATGAAACGGTTCCAGCGATCCTGTTTGACCTCATCCGCCACGTGATCCGGCAGCGCGTTCGACCGCGCACCGGCGACGTTTTCGTATTGAAAACACCCGACACGGTCCAGCTGCGCTTCGTCCAGCCAATCCAGCAGGGTTTGGAATTCTGCCTCGGTTTCGCCAGGATAGCCCACGATAAAGGTAGAGCGCAGCGTGATGTCAGGGCAGGTGTCGCGCCAGGCGGCGATTTCGTCTAGCGTTTTGGCGGCGGCAGCGGGGCGGGCCATGCGTTTAAGGACATCCGGATGCGCGTGTTGGAATGGAATATCCAGATAGGGGAGCACCAGACCTTCGGCCATCAGCGGGATCAGGTTGCGCACATGGGGGTAGGGATAGACGTAATGCAGCCGCACCCACGCGCCAAGCGAGCCGAGATCGCGCGCCAGATCGGTGATATGGGCCCGATGAATCTGACCATTTCGGCCGCGATCTTCGGCATGTTTGATATCAACCCCGTAGGCAGAGGTATCCTGCGAGATGACCAGCAGTTCCTTGACCCCGCTTTCCACCAACTTTTCCGCCTCGCGCATCACCGCATGGGCAGGGCGCGATTGCAGTCGGCCGCGCATGTCGGGGATGATGCAAAACTTGCACTTGTGGTTACAGCCCTCGGAAATCTTCAAATAGCTATAGTGGCGCGGCGTCAGCGACACTTGTTGCGCGGGCAGCAGATCAATGAACGGATCAGGCGACGGCGGCACGGCGGCATGCACGGCATCAAGCACCTGTTCATATTGGTGTGGTCCTGTGACTGCCAGAATACGCGGATGGTGTTCGCGGATGTAATCGGGTTCAGCGCCCAGACAGCCCGTCACGATCACGCGCCCGTTTTCTTTAAGCGCTTCGCCAATCGCATCAAGGCTTTCGGCCTTTGCGGAATCAAGGAAACCGCAGGTGTTCACGATCACCGCATCGGCCCCGGCATAGTCGGGCGACACACCGTAGCCTTCGGCGCGCAGGCGCGTCAGGATGCGTTCGCTGTCGACCAAAGCCTTGGGACAGCCCAGCGATACCATGCCGATGGTCGGCTGGCCGGGGCGGGACGGGTTGCTGATTTTTGCTTTGGGGGCAAGATCAGGGCGCAGATTGGGTGGGTTTGTGCTCATGAAATGCGCTATAAGCTATGCAAAGGGTCTGGGAAAGGCCCTGCATTAGGCAAGGAGACAGGTGATGAAATGGATTATCAGGCTGATTGGTGTGATCTTGTTGATCGCTGTGGTAGCGGTTGGATCGCTGTTTTTACTGCCCAAAGATCGCATTGCGCGGGTTGCGGCAGATCAGTTGCGCAATCTCACGGGTCGCGATGTGAATATCACCGGTGATGTGGGCATTACTTTTTGGCCGATCCTTGGTATCAGTGCCGGCGGTCTTGAGGTCGGAAATGCAGAATGGGCCAAGGACGGTGCAATGTTGTCGGCGGCAAATGCAGCCATAGGCGTGGATGCTATGGCGCTGATCCGGGGCGAGATCAAGATCACCAATATTGAGGCGCAAAGCCCGACGATCCGGCTGGAACAGCGTAAGGATGGCCGTGCCAGTTGGCAATTTAGCGATGGTGGCAGCGATGCCCAGATCAGCACTGAAACAGCCCCCGCAGCTGCAACCGCCCCTCGGCCGCTGACAATCCAGCGGCTTAACATCACAGATGCCACGTTGATTTATGACGCCGAAGGGGCAGATCTTGTGCGCTATGAAGGGGTCGATTTATCCCTTGATTGGCCAGAACGCACAGGCGATGCAGTGATCAATGCTGCTATCCGCCCTGCAGGTGAAAGGGTCACTGTAAAAGCGACCATTGATCGGTTTGACCAGTTTTTAAACGGCGACGTGCGGCCTGTGACCGCGCGCCTGGATACGAAAGGCGGCGGATTTACGCTTGCAGGGCGTGCAGCCTTAAGCGGTGCGGTTGCGGGTGATCTGGCGCTGAAAATGCCCGATACTGCGCGCTTTCTTGCAGCACTTGGGGCGGGGAATATCCAGCTGCCGCAGGGTTTGGGGCGTAGTGCAGATGTGACGGTGCAGATGACGCTCACGCCGGACCGCAGGCTGGCACTGCGCGATTTGACAGCTGATCTGGGCGGAAATGTTTTGCGCGGGGCTGCAGACATCACGCTGAACGGAACGCCCAATATCAATGCACAACTGATTGCAGGCGCACTGGATTTGACCGGGTTTGCTGGCAGTGAAGGCGGGACTATCGCGGGTGCGTCAGGCAGCGCAGCCGCATCCTCGTCCTCTGGTTGGTCGAAATCGGCAATTGATGCTTCGGGGCTTGCTAGATTTAACGGCGAGATTTCGGTGCGCGCTGATAGTATTGAGCTTGGGACTTTAACGTTGGGTGCGACCCGGGTTTTGCTGCGCAATGATAAATCGCGCATGGTCGCCGAATTACGCGAGATTAACGCCTATAGCGGCGTGGTCAGCGGAGAGTTTGTGGTGAACAACCGCAACGGTTTGTCGGTCGGCGGCAAACTGGCGGCCCAAGGTATCGAGATGCAGCCCTTGTTGACCCAGACAGCGGGCCTGTCACGGTTCAAGGGTAAGGGCGATGCCGAACTTTCCTTTTTGGGCAGTGGCGCGTCGCTTGACGCGATCATGAGGTCCCTCAAGGGAAATGGCGCCGTAAACGTCGGGCGCGGTAGCATTGATGGGATTGATCTGGACGCCTTGATGGGAAATTTCGATGTTCAGGGAGGCACAACGGTTTTTGATTCCCTTGGCGCGACCTTTGCAATCGACAGCGGCGTTTTACGCAACAGCGACCTTTTGATGATGCTGCCGAATTTCACGGCAACAGGTGTGGGGCAGGTGGGGCTTGGTACCCAGACGGTCGACTATACCGTCACGCCCAAAGCCCTTCGCGTAAACGGGGACCGTGGCCTAGCGATCCCTGTCCGCATTTTTGGACCATGGGCCGCGCCACAGATTAAACCGGATTTGCAGGCTGCGATTGATCTGAATTTCGCATCAGAAAAAGCGAAGGCGCAGCAAAAGCTGGAAGATGCATTGCAGCAAAAACTAGGCGTTGTGCGGGAAGACGGGCAATCGGTTGAGGATGCGGTAAAGGACCGGGTCGAGGATGAGCTGAAACGCAAGCTGTTCAAGATGTTCGAATAACAGTTAGCGCCGGAATTTTGAAAAATTCCGGCACCGCCAACCGGCACGGCACTTGCGTGGCAAATCGTCATGGCCAGCTTGTCTTTACCTGTCCGACCTGTGGCGCTATGGCTATGACAAGCGCAAGGAGCACCTCATGGCCAATGATCTTTTCAACTCTTTCATGACCGGACCGGACGAAAACGGACGGTTTGGCGATTTCGGCGGGCGGTTCGTTTCAGAAACCCTGATGCCGCTCATTCTGTCCTTGGAAGAGGAATACGAAAAGGCCAAAACGGACGACAGTTTCTGGGCCGAGATGGACTTCCTGTGGAAGCACTATGTGGGCCGTCCCAGCCCGCTTTATTTCGCCGAGCGTCTGACCGATCATCTGGGCGGTGCCAAGGTCTATATGAAACGTGACGAGCTGAACCACACTGGCGCGCACAAGATCAACAACGTGTTGGGCCAGATCATTCTTGCCCGCCGCATGGGCAAAAAACGCATCATCGCGGAAACTGGCGCGGGCCAGCATGGCGTTGCAACGGCCACGGTTTGTGCCAAATTCGGTCTGCAATGCGTTGTCTATATGGGCGCGCATGACGTGGAACGCCAAGCGCCCAATGTGTTCCGCATGCGTTTGCTGGGGGCCGAGGTCATCCCCGTGACCTCTGGCCGTGGCACGCTGAAGGACGCGATGAACGACGCCTTGCGCGACTGGGTCACCAATGTGCGCGACACGTTCTATTGCATCGGCACCGTCGCTGGCCCGCACCCGTATCCCGCCATGGTGCGAGATTTCCAATCCATCATCGGCAAGGAAGTCCGCGAACAGATGATGGAGGCCGAGGGCCGTTTCCCCGACACCCTGATCGCGGCCATTGGCGGCGGGTCAAACGCGATGGGCCTGTTCTATCCGTTCCTTGACGACAAGGAAGTCAACATAATCGGGGTCGAGGCCGGCGGCAAAGGCGTGAACGACAAGATGGAGCATTGCGCATCGCTCACAGGCGGTCGCCCCGGTGTGCTGCATGGCAACCGCACCTATCTGTTGCAGGACGATGACGGGCAAATCCTCGAAGGGTTCTCGATCTCGGCGGGCCTTGATTATCCCGGCATCGGACCAGAGCATTCCTGGCTGCACGACATTGGCCGCGCAAAATACGTGTCGATCACCGATGTCGAGGCGCTTGAGGCCTTCCAGCTCAGCTGCAAGCTTGAGGGGATTATACCTGCTCTAGAACCCTCTCATGCGTTGGCCCATGTGATGAAGATCGCGCCTGATTTGCCGAAAGATCATATCATCTGCATGAACATGTGTGGGCGGGGCGACAAGGATATCTTTACCGTCGCCAAGGCGCTTGGCTTTGACATGAAGATTTAAGCGGGCGCAGATCAATGCTCCGGGGCTGCTGATAGGCGGCCCCGATGTTCGAAGGTGATAATCAGCCGCCGGTTCCTGTATCCACAGCGTGGGCCTGCAAGGTTTGCAGTGGCACGATGTCCAACGCGCGCTTATGCGTCGCTTCCAGATGCACTTTGGGGCCACATCCCTCTTCGGCGGCTTGCAGGAAACGCCCGGCGCACAAGCACCAAGGATCACCCGGGTTCAGCCCGACAAACCCGTATTCGGGACGGGGTGTGCTGAGATCATTGCCGACATATTTCGAGAACGCCAGAAATTCAGCGGTCATCACGGCGCAGACCGTGTGGCTGCCTTGATCTGCGTCACAGGTGTTGCACATGCCATCGCGGAAAAAACCGGTGACCGGATCAGTGCCACAAATCACGAGCGCGCCGTCCAATACGTTGATGCTGTCGTCGGGTTCCATCAGGTCTCTCCCAAAATTGTGCGGATCAGGCGGAAGGTTTCGATGTTTTGTTCTGAAACACCTGCGTCGCGGAATTTGCGGTCCGCGCTGTTGGTGGCAATCACAACGCCAGCCGCCCGGTCGATATAGATGTATTGCCCGTAAACACCTCTGGCCATAAATTCGCCTGCGTCCGCCCCCTGCGGGATCCACCATTGATAACCATAGCCAATCGCACCGGGTGCGGTCGGCGCAGATGCTGCGGTTGATGCGGCGACCCAGTCGGCAGGGACGATTTGTTTGCCGTTATAGCGCCCGTTTTGCAAGAACATCTGCCCCATTCTGGCGTAGTCGCGCGTGGTCAGGTTAAGCCCACCCAGAACAAACGCCACGCCTGATCCATCCGTCAGGTAATAGGGCTCGTGTTCCAACCCCATGGGGGCCACGACCTTTTCGCTGAGCAGATCAGGAATGCTGCGCCCCGTTGCGCCCCGGATCACCATGCTGATGACGTGGGTGTCAATCGACACATATTGCCACTGGGTGCCCGGTTCGGCGAACGTCTCTTTCAGCGATGCGGTAAATTCGTCCAGCTCACCCCCCAATGCGATGACGCGGCCCATGCGGTTAATGTCAGAGTTCTTGTCGAGGTAGTCCTCGTCGAAGGTCACGCCGCTGGCCATGTTCAGCACGTTGCGAATGGTTGCCCCCTCATACGCCGTGCCAATCAGGCTTGGTGCATATTGGGTCACCTGATCGTCAAGGGATGCGATCCGGCCTTCATCCAGCAAGATGCCAAGCAAGGCAGACAGATAGCTTTTGGCGACAGACCAGCTGATCCGGCGGTCTTCTGCTTCTGTGCCTTTGAAGTAGTTCTCGTAAACGATTTCGCCGTCTTTGAGGATGACCAGCGCGGTTACATCGCGCGCGGCGATCCACTCATCAACCAGTGTCGGCAGGGTAAATTCAGGGCCATAAGCCAGTTCTGCAGTTGGTCCGTTGCCACGTGGTACAGGCGTGGACAGAAATGCCTGGTCCATATGGCTAAAGTTGAAAACAATCTTATCTTCCAAGAAAAGCGAATTGACAGCCAGCAGGCGGGTAATCTCGTCTCGTTTCCAGACCCCGACGACGACCGCCGCCAGCACAAGCGCCAGCAATAAGCGGCCAAGCCATTTTCCAAATATCCGCATGATCAACTCCCTGCCATTTGGGGCATCCAACCACAGCGACCATCGGCTTGCCAGCCCAAGATCGTGTCAGCCTTTGTATTGCCAATCGATCCAGCGGCCATGGAAATCAGCACGCCCAAGGTTAAGCGTGATATCACCCGGCCAAAGGCGCAATGTCAGGGCGGCCCCCTTTTTATCGTTGCCGTCATTCTCCATCGACAGCCATGCAAGCGGGCGGTTTGCAGTGGCATGTTTTCCTGCGGCTTCGATCAGGGCTTTGCCGCGCGCTTGGGCCGTTTTGGGGAAATATTGCCAAGCCACGGTATTTTGCACCAGATGCAGGCAGCCTTGGGGCGACTCTGGTAGATGCTTTGCCAGCCAGTCAATTGCATCGTCTTGCTGCACTTTTGCGTCCATCACCGACGCGGCAGACCGGGTCAGGTTCAAACGGTGGGGTTGGTCGGCCCAGATAAAGGCCATGAGCCGCATCAGATGATCGGGGCGTGTCGGGTCAAGCGGGTTCAAATCGACGCCGCGCCGCTTTTCGATACGCGGCTGGACCAAGGGTGGCAGCGCGCCAGTCCAGTCCGGCGACAGCAGGATCGTCGACATATTGGGGCCAAAGCGATGCCCGTCGATCTCAAGCGCAAAGTGGTCCCACATCAGGTTCAGCCCGCCGCTTGCGCCAAGTTCTGACAGATGGATCGGCATGTTGAAATGCTGCACGGCGACGCGCGCTCCGGCGATCAACGCGGCTGACCTGCGGACCTCGTTCGTTTGGGGTGCGCTATCTGTCCAGTCCAGTAGAAAAGCTTCGTGGTCTTGAAACGCGCCCAAAACAGCAGCACTCAGCTCGGCGTCAGACGCTTTATGGGGCGGGTAAACCGCCACCAGCTGCGGCGACTTGCGCTTAAGGACGAGCGCATGAAGCCCGCCTGCAATCCGAAGCGGCAAAGACGCACCCATCGGCCCGATGTCACCTTCAAACGCTGCGAATTTGCGGTCCAATGCGCTGTCTTGGGGCCAATCGCGGGCCAACACTGTCATCAATTGGCCCATAAAGGGAGAATCCAAAGCAACGCAATGGCCCGCCTGGTCGAGAAATGCTTGTTTCAATGTCATTTGAAGCGGTCCATCAGTTTTTGAAGGGTTGAACGGTTGTCTGGGTCGGACGTTGCATCTGCCTTTGGCGCAGGGGCCGATTCAGGGGCAGTTGTCGGTGTCGGTGCTGTTTTGGCGGGCTTTTTTGTGCCTGTCCCAGATCGGGGTGGTGCGACCCGCATCGCGACGGCGTTCATGAATTTCGAGGTGTCACCGCGCACCAGTTCTGCCGCGCCATCGCTGATCCCGCGCAAAACATCATCCAGCCAATTTTCGTCTGCTTTGGGAAAGTCGCGCAGGACATATCCCGGCACGGCGTCCTTGTGGCCCGGATGGCCCACACCAAGGCGCACGCGGTCATAGTCTGGCCCGATATGCGCATGGATCGACCGCAAGCCGTTGTGACCTGCGTGGCCGCCCCCCGTTTTGCATTTGACCTTGGCGGGCGCGAGGTCGATTTCGTCGTGCAAAACGATCACATCCGCTGGCTCAAGCTTGTGAAAGCGCATGGCAGCCTGCACTGATTGGCCTGACAGGTTCATGAATGTCTCGGGCTTGAGCAGGACGGCGCGATCCGACCCAAAGCGGCCTTCGGTGGTCAGGCCCTGATGCTTGGATTTCCAAGGGGCAAACCCGTGGTCCTGGGCGATGCGATCCAGCGCCATGAAGCCGATATTGTGGCGGTTGCGGGCGTATTTTGCGCCCGGATTGCCAAGTCCTACGATCAGTTTCATGCGACGTCCTCATATCCAACGGGTCCAACCTACCAAAGGGTTGACCCAAACGAAATACGGGGCCGCCACTGGCAGCCCCGTATCAACCTAACCGCGTAAAGACGCGACAGAAAAGTCTTATGCGTCGTCGTTTGCCATTTCGGTTGCTGGCACTTCATCCGCTGCAACATCTTCGTCTTCATCATCTTGGCTGGCAAGACCGGAAGGCGCAGACACCTGAGCGATCACAAAATCACGGTCGATGATCGGCTTTGACCCTGCGGGCAGCACAACATTCGCGATTGTGGCGCTATCACCGATTTCCAGACCTGAAATATCGACTGTGATGTGATCAGGAATATCACCGGCAGTAACCATCAGTTCTACCTCGGGGCGTACCAATGTAAGAACGCCGCCTTTTTTCAGGCCAACACATTCTTCTTCACCAGAAACCTCGACCTGAATGAACAGGTTGATTTTGGTGGTGCGCTTGAGGCGCATAAAGTCGACATGCGTTGGCAGGTCTTTGACAACGTGACGCTGCACGTCGCGGCAGATCACACGAACGTCGTCGTGGCCTTCAACCTTCATGTTGAACAGCGTTGCCTTGAAACGGCCCGCGCGCAACTTGGTCAGCAGCTTGTTGAAATCAAGGTTGATCGGCAGTGGATCGACGTCGCCGCCAAATACAATACCCGGTACCATGCCGTCACGACGTGCCTGACGAGCGGCGCCCTTGCCTGTCCCCGTCCGTACGAAAGCTTCAAGATCAGGAATCTCTCCAGCCATGTTAATCTCCAATATGTTTAGGGCGGACATCCTCCAAGGCTGTATGTCCACGTGAAGCCGCGCGTATAGACGGGTTTGTCGGCTGTGAAAAGGCTAAATCAGCGCGTTTAGCGGTGGGCGTCGCTTGATAAAGCCGACAGGGGGAAGCGCGCGTCGTTGCCCGGCCTTGTGTCAGCTGCTTCGCGGCACAGTCCAGAAGCGGTCCGCGCCATCAAATCAACTCTGCCAATCACCTTCGAAGTTATTGGGGATCAACAGGTTTTGTTTGCCAAGGTTTTTGACGGATGTTTCACCGCATAGTGCCATGGTCAGGTCTAGTTCCTTGTGGATTACTTCTAGCGCGGTGGTGACGCCCTTTTGTCCCATGGCCCCCAGTCCGTAAATGAAAGCACGACCGATATAGGTGCCCTTCGCCCCCATCGCCATCGCCTTGAGAACATCCTGACCAGACCGGATCCCGCTATCAAGATGCACTTCGATCTGATCGCCAACGGCTTCGAGAATCGAGGGCAGGGCGCGGATCGAGCTGATTGCACCGTCCAGCTGGCGGCCGCCATGGTTGCTGACGATAATCGCATCAGCGCCAACCTTTAGCGCCATCTTCGCATCCTCGGCGTCCAAAATCCCCTTGAGGATCACCTTGCCGCCCCATTGTTCTTTCAGTTTGGCGATCTTGCCCCAATCTAGGCTGGGGTCAAACTGTTCCGCCGTCCACGCCCCCAGATTGGCCGTGTCATCGACGCCTTGCACATGGCCGACAATATTGCCAAATGTGCGGCGTTTCGCCCCCAACATCTCAATCCCCCAAGACCATTTGGTCGCAAGGTTTGCGATCGTCTTGGCGGTCAGCTTGGGCGGGGCAGACAGACCGTTTTTCAGGTCCTTGTGACGTTGACCCAGAATCTGAAGATCAAGGGTGATGACCAGCGCCGAACACTTCGCATCCTTGGCGCGCTGGATCAGCCGGGCAACATAATCTTCGTCGCGCACGGTATAAAGCTGGAACCAGAACGGTTTTGTTGTTGCTTCCGCCACATCCTCGATCGAATTGATCGACATGGTCGAAAGGGTAAAGGGCACGCCAAACGCTTCGGCGGCGCGGGCGGCTTTGATTTCGCCGTCGGCGCATTGCATGCCGGTCAGTCCGACAGGGGCAAGAGCCACTGGCATGGCAACGTCTTGGCCGATCATTTGCGTTTTAGTGCTGCGCCCGGTCATATCGACGGCCACGCGCTGGCGCAGACGGATCTGGTCAAAATCCGACGTATTCTCGCGGAAAGTCTGTTCTGTCCAACTGCCTGATTCGGCGTAATCGTAAAACATGCGCGGCACGCGGCGTTCATGCAGACGCTTAAGGTCTTGGATCGTCGTAATCACGGCCATCAAAAGTCTTCCTAAATATTGGTAATAATATCTAACCAATATACCCGGCTAAATGCAATTGCTTTGCGCTGCGTCAAGTCAGGCGCGATGCGCACCGTCTGCTAGGGTTTTCACGAAAGCCAACACATCAGCCACAGACGCGCCTTGTGCGATCTTGGACACAATCGCGGATCCTACCACGCAGCCATCAGCAACAGCAGAAATGGCCTGCGCTTTTTCAGGGGTATTGACGCCGAACCCTACGATCACGGGCAACCCGCTGGCGTTCTGAATGCGCACAACTTCGGGGGCCACATCCCCTGCATCGGCTTCAGCCGATCCGGTGATCCCGGTGATCGAGACATAGTAAACGAACCCCGAGGTATTCTGAACCACCCGTGGCAGACGTTTGTCATCTGTTGTCGGGGTGGCAAGTCGGATGAAATTCAGACCAGCCGCCTGTGCGGGAATGCACAGCTCGGCATCCTCTTCTGGCGGCAGATCGACAACAATCAGCCCGTCCACGCCAGCCGCCTTGGCCGCCGTCAGAAATTTATCAACGCCTTTGGAATAGATCGGGTTGTAGTACCCCATCAAAACGATAGGGGTGGTATCGTCTTGCTCGCGAAAGGCAGCAGCCAGGGCAAGCGTTTTATCCAGCGTCATGCCGCCTTCCAACGCGCGCTGGCCCGCCAACTGGATCGCAGGGCCATCTGCCATCGGGTCGGTGAACGGCAAACCCAGCTCGATAATATCCACTCCGGCCTTTGGCAGACCGCGCACAATCTCTAGCGATGTATCAAAGTCGGGATCGCCTGCCATGACATACGACACAAAGGCTTTCTTTCCTTGTGATTTCAGGTCTGCGAATTTTGCGTCGATGCGTGTCATTGGGGCTGCCCTTTTAGCTGTTCTTGTTGAAATGCCGAATAAGACAGCAGAAATCAATGCAGGTCGGTGCGCTGAGGCGCGGGAATCCTTAAACTTCGGCCTTCAGACCACGAATTTTACGTGTTCAACGCTGCCATGCTCTTCTAATCCATCAAACCGCACCTAAATGTGCGCTATGAATTATGTACTCGCCCTGCTTTTACCCCCGCTGTCGATCTTTTTGACTGGTCGTATTTTTACAGCCATAATCGTCTTGCTGATCTGGATCCCTGCAGTGATCTTTTCCGGCGGATTGACACATCCGATGTTTATTATTCTGGCGTGGATCCTGATCTACCAAAGCCATGAAGACCGCCGCGCGCGCTAAGACTTGCGCAAACCCCGCCAAAACCCTAGGACAGCGCCAAGTTATAAAGGATGTCTGTCATGGGTTTTAAAATGGGAATCGTGGGTCTGCCAAATGTTGGCAAATCGACCCTCTTCAACGCGCTGACCCGGACGGCCGCCGCACAGGCTGCCAACTTTCCGTTTTGCACAATTGAACCCAATGTGGGCGAAGTTGCCGTGCCTGACGCCCGTCTGGATAAACTGGCCGAGATTGCCAAATCGAAATCGATCATCCCGACGCGCATGACATTCGTTGATATAGCGGGTCTGGTCAAAGGTGCGTCCAAGGGCGAAGGGCTGGGCAACCAGTTTCTGGCCAACATCCGTGAAACAGATGCTATCGCCCACGTGCTGCGCTGTTTTGAGGATGGCGATGTCACCCATGTCGAGGGTCGCGTTGACCCGGTGGCCGATGCCGAAACCATTGATACTGAACTGATGCTTGCCGATCTGGAAAGCATCGAAAAGCGTCGCGCAGGATTGGCCCGCAAGCTGAAAGGCAACGACAAGGACGCCGCCCAGCAAGACCGCCTTTTGGCCCTTGCCCAAGCTGCCATCGAAGAGGGCAAGCCCGCCCGCACGATCCAGATCGACGAAGACGACGCCAAAGCATGGCGCATGCTGCAACTGCTGACGACCAAGCCGGTGCTTTATGTCTGCAACGTTGGCGAATCCGAGGCCGCAGAGGGCAACGCGCTGTCTGCCGCTGTCGCTGAGATGGCCGCTGAACAAGGCAATTCCGCGGTGATCATCTCGGCCCAGATCGAAGAAGAGATCAGCCAGCTTGAACGCGAAGAAGCCGATATGTTCCTTGAGGAAATGGGTCTGAAGGAAGCCGGGCTCGACCGTCTGATCCGCGCCGGCTATGAATTGCTGCACCTCGAGACGTATTTCACCGTCGGCCCGAAAGAGGCCCGCGCCTGGACAATCAAACACGGCACCTCGGCCCCGAAAGCCGCTGGCGTAATCCACGGTGATTTCGAAAAAGGCTTTATCCGCGCCGAAACCATCGCCTACGACGACTTCGTCACCTTGGGCGGCGAGGGGCCAGCGAAAGAAGCGGGAAAAATGCGTTCAGAAGGCAAGGCGTACACCGTCAAAGACGGCGACGTGCTGCATTTCTTGTTTAATAACTAAGGTTCGCCTCGGCCTGATCAATCCGCGCAAGAAGATCATCACAGCGCTGCGTTTGATAATCCGACCCATCGACAAAAAACGCCCGCGCGGCGCTGACATACGCGCGCGCTTCGACCAAAAGCGCTGCGTCAGGGGCAAGCGCGTGCCGGGCAAGGGCCAAGTCCGCGATGTTCCATTTTAGTCTTGCCCAACCAAACGGGGCTTCTTTGCTGTATGCAAGCGCTTCGCAGGCGGCAAAGCTTTGGCGGGCAGTTTGAAGCATGTCCAAATCGGCTGTAACACTGCCCAGCCAACGTTGAGCAACGGCCAAGTTATTTCTGGTCCTTCCCAATTCAACCTTGTCGGCCTTACCACTCATCAGCATGAGCGCTGTTTCCAAAGCGTCTGCCGCTTCGAGCAAGAACGCTGCGTCACTAGACAGCTCACCGAGCTTCATTAGCGAAATTGAGAGAGATTCCCAACCAATGTGTTGCTCCGGGGACTTTTCCGCAATGTCGATCTCTAACGCGGCACGTTGGGCATGAACCGATAACCTTAGAAGCTCAGCATCTTTTGTCCGTTTGCCCAGTTCCTGTTGCACAGCTCCAAGCCCACCTTGAGAAGCTGACCAATTTACAGGCTCTTTCTGCTTTGATGTTTTCTTGATCGCAGCGGAAAAGGCATTTTGGGCCACCACAAGGTGGCGGTCATTGGCTGATCGCTCTGCCAAACGGAAATGAGACCAGCCAAGAGAATAGAGAGCCGAAGCCGCCAATCCAGATTTTGTCTTGACGCGTTCATAATTGAATTTGGCCAGTTCCAACCCGACCTTCAATGCAAACAGATCGCCCGCCTTGTCGCCTTTCTCGCGCCATTCATGGGCCTTGCTATTAATCATCCAAAACAGCTTTCCAGCCTGCGGATTTTGCCGCAGGTCTGCGACCAGTCGTTTGGCGGCCAGATCGGGGCGGTTGCGCAGCCGGTCCTGGTCAAGGCGGCGGGCCAGCATCGCTGCGGCCTGCTGTGCCAGCCGCTCTTGCTCCGTCTTATGCGCCTCACGCATCCGCCGCTCTTCTTGATCCAGCAGCGCATCCGCATCGTCCAGTTCGCCCGCATCATTCAGCTTGGTAACTTCGGCCATCACAGCGTTCATCTGGCTGCCGGTATTGTCAGGGGGCATTTCGCCCCGCTGCCGAATACGCTGCGCGGCTTCCAATGCTTTGCGTAAACCCAAATAAGCCTCTTCCCGATCGCGGTGCGTTCCTTCGGCATAGGTATTGGCTAGCTGGATCAGAAGTTCTTCACTTGCGCCTTCAGTCACGTTCTCGCGTTGTGCGCGATCCATAATCAAATCTGCATCGCGCTCCGCTTTGGTCTCGTCGCTGTCATCCGAAGCGTCCGTATCAAGGAACCTGTCGATCCAAGTCTCGTCCATCTCGAGTGCTTGGATGAAACGCCCGACGGTCCTTGAATTCAAGGTCTCTTTGCGCCCCTTTTCGATCTTGGAAATAAGCGATTTGCCGACAGGTGGGTTTATGGCAGCGCCTAACTCGTCCAGCGTCCATGTCTTGAGGGATCGCGCGCGCTTCACAGCAAGGCCAAACGCCTTCAGGTCCTGTGTGGAAACTTTAGTCAACTTTTCTCAAGTCCTGACAACTGAAGGAAATCTATAGCGCGGAACGTCAACTCTGTGTCAGCGATTTTACCTGATCAAACGACCACAATGGACGCATGGGGTCAACAGGCCTCTGACTGGCCAGTCTTAACCTAATCTAAGGATAAGACACATGATAACGACATTAATAATTGTTCAGACAGCGCTGTTCTCGTGGATCATGTCCACGCAAGGCAGCAACCTTACCTTCGCCGCCCTATGCGCTTTGGCGCTCGGCGGCGTCCCCGTCCGCTGGGTGGTCGGGATGACCATCTTGTTCCACATATGCTTGGCGTTTGCCAAGTAGCGGGTGTGAAGATGACTGTGGGGGGAGACATTTGAGACATCCGAGAGCTTTGGCCAAGCCGTCGCGAACCGTTGCGGATCAATAGAAGTCGTCGATCAGACACCGAAATCGCTTTGAGACACAATTTCGCTCAGAAGAGATGCAATCGGCGCAACATTTGAGTCAAATACGCACCAAAATGCCCAAGCCCTTTAGGCTCAGACCATAGTTCGACCAACCCAGACGACGCGGCCGATGATTTCAAGGTAGTCGATATCGACGCCATCGACCCGTTCGACAGGGTAGTCAGGGTTCGAGGAGATCAGATCGATATGGTGGGGACGCTTGACCACCCGCTTCAAAAACAGAGCGTCAGCATAAGAAATCGCATAGATCGCGTTGTGTGGCTGAGTTTCTGACGTGTCGATCATCACCAGGTCGCCGTCGCCGATCACGGGGATCATGCTGTCACCCCGTGCATCGACGATGACCATATTGCTCGCACTCCGGCCTGTTAGTTTCTTGCCAAAGAAGTCTTCTGCAAAAGGGATAGGGGACAATTCAGAGGCGCGATCTGTGAAGCTGCCGTTGCCGGCTGAGAGGTGTACGTCGAAGCGTCGAATATAGTGAGAAGGTGCAGCAAAAGGTATATGCTCAGATGGCTTGGCTGGCGCGGATTGGCGCTCCTTCCCGAGCTTGCGACTGCCGCTCGCGATGACGCCTTGAATTCCCCGATTAGATGCAGGCAAACCAACGGCGGCAATGAGCGTCTGAACGCCAGCGAGGGGCGGCTCTGAGACGCTGCCCGTCCAGTTTTGCAATGTTCTTCTGGGAATTCCTGTTCGATTTTCTGCCTGAGTGAGGCCACCCAATTGGAGAACTAATTCCTCCACGAAGCCAGCTGAAGAGAATTCGTCGCTGTCGGACTTAACTCGCTTAAGTCCGACGCTTTTGTCGAACTTAACTGCCCTTGTCGGACCTCCTAGAATTCCCTTTGAAGTCAATCGAATAAGCAATATCTGCCTTCAATTGAGCCAAATATTGCCGTAATAGCCGGATTTGGCGTTGTATTTTAACCCACGTATTTCCAAAACTACATCATGTCGTCGTTACACGCAGGCCCGCCAGCCTGTTTCAGAAAGGACCATCATGAGCAAGAATAATCACCCGTGGGACCCGGCGGATATCCTGTGTGCATAGGCAAAAAAGGGGTTGAGCTACGCAGAAGTTGCCCGACGCCACGATATACATCGCGGTACGGTTCAGAACGCAGCCACCCGTCCATGCTTTGCCGGTGAAAACGCCATTTCCAATGAATCAGGCGTTCCAGCGCACGAGATTTGGCCGGACCGGTATGACGCGCAAGGCTTGCCCCTGCACAAGAAGGACCGCCGCGATCTTAACGCAGACATTGCGGAGAGGTCACGTCAAATCGGTCAGGAGGCACGGGCATGAGCGAATTTGATGCCAAATCTGGCCATCCGAAAGTGATCTGCGACTATTCATCCCCAGAATATGCGGCCCTAGAAGCCGGGATAAACCCGGGATCCTAAGTGATAGCGTCCACATTTGGCATTCCATACATGGCTGCCAGATTTGGAATGCTGCAGGCAGCCACTGGTCCATTGTTTGCGTTCGCCAAGTCCGAAGCAGTCGAAGCCTTGCACGCCTGGACGGACATGAACGCGCTTGCTGGTCAATGCAGGCCAGCTGATCCCGAAGCCGTTGCAGCTATCGCAAGGATGTCGATCGCCACCGAAAAAATGATGCGCGCCGTCGCCATTGGGCAGGCAGCGCACCGGTCTCCAAAAGAGGTAAAACACTGATGCAGGTTCAAGCCTCCCAATATCCGCTGTGCGTTTCTTTCCAGTCGGTTGATCTGAAGGATCATCACTTGGCTGAAGATGGCTATGTCATCCACAACGTTGCTGAATTTGCGCTTGTGCGCAGAGGTCGCGGCTATGTCGTGCGCAACCTTGACGAGGATCGCAACCGTTGCTGGTGTCTGGTACACTGTCTGAGTTTCCACACGACACTGCTGGGGGGAATGGCAGGATTGGCCCGCGCTCATCAAGGGTTGGAGGTGCCAACATGAGCGGTGCCCAAACCTCCTTGGTCGATTTTGACCGTCACCCAACCCGTCAGCCCGGCGACTCCATCGCGTGAAAGATCAAGGCCGCGCTAAACAAGTGTCAAAGCATTGTCGAGGTCAACACCACCGCGCGGCACTACGCCAAAGAGGTTCGCGACCTGGAACTTTCCAGCACCCAGCTGGATCGTGAGGTGGCGATTCAGATCAAGAACCTTGCCGCTTATCGCCGCAAGATGCTGTCGGTGGAGCAAAGCGCATGAACGCCCCGCGACACTTCACGGAGCGCGTGGCGAAGCCCGGCGCGATCATCGTCAAGGTTGATTACCCATTTGCGATTGAGAGGCTGGATGACACTTACCGCGTTATCGACGGTAGGACTGACGCTTTGGTTAAAGAGACCGACAGCCTCTCTTCAGCTGCAGGCACGCTTGGGATGGAAGCCAAACGCGTCAGGCAGGCCGCCAAAACCCGCAGACGCCCCTGTATACGTTGCACCAAGACCTTCTTCTCAGAGGGATCGCATCACCGCACGTGCGACACCTGCCGACATATTTGACCTTGAATGATCTGATGCCCGTTTTGACGCCCCATCTTGCCCTGACCACGCAGACCGCCCGGCACAAAATACCCGACGGCGCTGCGCGCGCGGCCACGCTGACCGACCGGATCAGCCTGGCCGTTGCATGGGCGCTGAAATCCTGCGACCTGCCCCGCGAGGAAGTAGCCTGCCGGATGAGCGCTCATCTGGTTCACGTGGTCAGCGTCAACATACTGCATGGCTATGCCGCGCAATCCAAATTTGATCATCGCATCACACTGGAACGGTTCATGGCGTTGATCCCACTTGTACTATGAACCAAAGAGCGAGAGCGCTGAGAACCTACGGTTCATGGAAATCATTCACTGCCCCCCTCTCGGGACATCGCTGCGCGATACCCTGTCGGGCAATGGGACAGGGTTATGCGAAGCATGATCCCGAGAGGGGATAAGCAATTCCTCGAAAC
>JAGXGZ010000091.1 GCA_024636495.1 Roseobacter sp.
CGACGTCGACGCTCAAGTCCAAGAATTTCACCGCGCATGCCACCCCCACAACGTTAGAGACGTCAATAGGGACGTCATTACTGACGTCTCTTAGCATTCGCGAACCACACGCAGCAGGCGGTCCCAATCGGGCGGTTACGACGAGCGCTGCCATGCCACTCTCCGTCGAGATCATCCAGCTTGGGAGATTCCCAAGGCGATCTTTGGGGATGCGATCAACACGATGTCCGAGATTTACGCCCCAGACGCCGAACCACTGATCATGTCGATGCTCGATCAGATCGAAACGCAGCACGCACCCCTGCAGGTCTGATCCACCCCAGTTTTTGCTAACAATTTTTGAGACACTATTATGTACACCGCACCCCAAACATTCGCCGAACGCCTGATGCGAGACTTGCTGAGCCGCATCCACGTTCAGAGCGCTATTGGCGACCCCAGTTTTCAGAAGGCATTCCAAGGAAAATCAGATGGTTATGTGAGCAATCTGGATGAGAACTTCGACGCTGCCATAGGCCAATCCCTCGACCTGACATTAAGACTTGGAAACGGAGACCATGCTTCTCAGAACACGTTGTCACGAAATGCTGAGATACGATCAACAAGAATTCCGCTCAAAGAGATGATCTTGGCAGCGCGCTTCGCAAACTGCTTTGCAACGCCGTCACAACTCTCATCTGTTCTCGATCCCCAGGCGATGTCCTGCATCACAATTCGCGATCACAATGAACGCCGCCATGCTTGGAAGGAACTCCCGGACATCGTTCGGCAAATTATCCATATGACCGAGCCTAAACCTGAATCCCCGACACCTTTGGAAACTGCTGTGCTCGGGTATAGAGGTCCAACTCGATCAGATCAGAGAAAGGCCGAGGCTGAGTTTCGGGAAGTCCTGGAAGACGCAGTCGAGAAAGGCTGGGCGATGATCGCGATCGTGCCAAGTGTCCGGGATCTGCCTCAAGATATGCATCCGCTCATGTCACGGTCGTTCGCGTTGCCGCCATTGTCACGGAGCATGATCCTTGCGATCTTGCGACAAACGCATGCTTGCGATGGAGGTCTCGACAGCGAAAGTCTCGTCGACCTGCTGCCCTCCGACTTTGCACTCGCAAAGATGCCTCTAGCGCAATTTCAAAGTGCGTTCCATCGAAAGACAGCTGGTATGATCGCGTCAAGATTGTCCGAACTTGCATCGATGCAAGCTCAAGCAAAAGATGACAACCCACTGACCCTGGAACGGATCTCTCTACCAGCCAGAGTTGTCGAATTTTGCGATACCGTCATAGCGGATTTGGCTGCATGGCAATCTGGCACTGTCGCATGGTCCGACGTCCCATCATCCGCTTGCGTGGCCGGACCTCCGGGAAACGGCAAAACAAGCCTTGCCACAGCTTTGGCCGGATCAGCAGGTATTCCTCTCATCACGACAAGCTACGCTGACTGTCAACGCGCGGGCCACCAAGGAGATTTCCTGCGCGCCTTGTCCGACAAAGTAGAAGAGGCTATCGCGCACACACCATGCGTTTTCATGATTGATGAATTGGACTCGTTCACACACCGCCACAAACCCAGCAGGTCATCGGATTACGTGGTCGGCATCGTCAACGGACTGCTCGAGCATCTGACAACTTTGAACAATACGCCTGGTGTCATTATCCTCGGTGCGACCAACTATGTAGACCTAGTAGATCCGGCGATCCTGCGCCCTGGTCGTTTCGACACGCAGCTTTTTCTCGGTAATCCAGATCGCGCGGGCATCATTCGGATCCTTGAGATCGAACTCGGCCCGCAGGCAAGCGATTTCGACATGGCTGGAATCGCCACTAGGCTCACCGGCGTCTCAGGCGCTCAGGTCAGCGCTGTTTTCCGTGAGGCCCGCGCGCGGGCGCGGCGCAAAGGCTTCGGGCTCCAATCCGTTCATCTCACCGCGGCCATGGACAACATCGCGCCCCAACGACCTGAGCATCTCTCACGTCGCATCGCAATCCATGAAGCGGGCAATGCCGTCGTCGGCCACGCTCTGGGGCTGCAGCCGCCACACCGTCTGCAGTTGACTGGGAAAGGCGGGGTTTACGAATACCACCACCCCTTAACGATGTCTTTTCAAATGGCCCAGGATCATATTACAACGCTGCTCGGAGACCGCGCAGTCGAATGTGCGTGCTGAAGAACCGGCAGAGTTTTGTAACCAGCATTGGGATTACCGCACTCAACGGGCTGTTGATAGACCGGCGCCGCGGCACACTTGCCCCCGGCGTCATCCTCTATCTGATGCAGGAAAAAGGATTAGCTGCTGCTGACATCACAACGCTGCTTTACAAACAATCCGGCCTGTTTGGCGTGTAGGGCATCAGCAGCGACACGCATGTCCTTGAGGCCAATACGATCCGCAGTTGCATCAGCGACCGGCTTGCCTGGACGGGGGTCGCGCATGATGCGGCAACCAACAAAAACAACGCTTCCCGGATCACTGCAGTTCGGTCGGATGTCGACGTGTTGATCTTTCCTACGGGAGAAGAGGCTGTGATTGCCGAGGCCGTGTGCCCCCTAACCTGCGCAGGCCCCGCACCCGGCCAAACATGAACCGGTGATTTTACGGTGCCGTGCCGGTCTGCATCAGCAAGGCGTGCCGCAGGCCAGGTTAATTCCAACAGATGAGCAATCGAATTGGTCGCTCGCACAAGATGACTGCCCGCGAGCGACACCCGACCAAAGAGAGGTTTCCATCAAGGCACGAGGAAGACGCCAGCTGCTCCGCGAACCTGCATTCAAGAGCTTTGCTGGCACCCCCATCGGCAGCCACAGTCGTGGGAACAAAATTGCCTTGCTCTCAATGCTTGCAGGCCGACGGCACAGTTTTGGACCTAAATGGCATCATCTTCATCAACGACATGTTCTGGATCAAGGTTGGGCTGTCCTTCTTCGTCCCTTGCACATCGGGGCTTGTAGTGCTGCCCATGCCGGTCCTCGCCCTCCTAGAGAGTTTCGCGGGCGTAGCGTAGAAACTGGTTCCCCGCTTCCGGTCGGCTAAAGGGGTCGTGACCCTCGTTACCCCCACTTTGGCGGTAGTCATGGGCGGACTGCGCTGCGTCTTCGTCCATAGACCGGGTTCTGTCATGGCGCGGCTGACGCCTTCCGATTGCGCGGACCCGCTCTTAGCTGATGTGATCTTGGTCAAACAAGGGCGGATAGAACACATGAGCTTTATTGATTTGATGCGCAATTACGGGGCTGAGGCTGTGTGCCTATGCCAGCTTCTGTCCTAAATCGTGGATGATCAGGTGGCGCGCCGCCAACTGCTGACCGCGCAACGACGACGACGACAAGGTGTGCATCTGTTTGTTCGTGGACCTGCTGGCGGATCTGATGGAAGCCAGCGGGCAGCCGCTATATAGTGAATTTATCGGCGGGATGACCGCGCTGATCTTTGAGAAGGATAGCACCCGTACTGGCTTCGAGGTGGCAGCCCATCACCAAGGCGCTAATCTTACCTATCTTGTGCGTTCGTGCAGCCACATCGGCAACAAAAAATCAACGCATGTCGGCGCGCGTTCCAGAACCGCGTTAGACACGGGCTGGATGTCGGCCCGGATCGCATTGATCATTTCGAAATGTCAGCCGCGGTTGAGGTCTACGCCCGTTCGCCTGCCAACTCAGCTTCCATCCTGCGGAAGTGTCCTTCAAGCAACTTATCCGCCTGATGAATGTCGGAACCCTTTGGGGGTTTCCTTGGAAAGCTTGAAAGGACAGGAATAACCCGAGGTAAAAACGACATAAAAAATGCTAACGGCTTTCTGATTTATCATACAGCCTGCCGTGGTCGGTCTATCAGACGTCGGTGATCAAGATGATCGGCACGCGGTTCATGGAAATGCTTGGGAAATCCACAATCACACTCGCACACGCAGCAGGTCTTGCGGCGGTTAGGTTTGCATCCTGAAAATCATCACCCGCATTTTCCAAGACTGCGTGAAGCATCGGCGTTTCACGTGCGTTGGGCCGGAATTCGCAGATCTAAAGCTTTGCTTGCAGGGCGGAACTGCGTTGACCGATAGCGCGGCCCCTTATCCAGCGCGAGGGCCCCGAAGACCGTTCGGCAGTCCATAGCACCTGATTGCGTTCGATATCGAGATGACAATGGAGGATCACGAGCTTAAAAACATAGTGGTTTCCCACACGGTCAATGACGCCTTTCGCCAGATCGGCATGACACTGCCCAAAGTTGCGCTGCTTGATGACGGTTTTGGCGGTGGCATGCCTAATCTTGTGGTTGCAGAACGCCTTGAGGCGCTCGACGTTCCTTTAAACTTGTTAAGTTGACATACCAACAAAACCGTCAAAATGCTCGTGGGTCTGGAACATTCGATGCGCCTTGCCAATGCTTTGCAATGTGATGCGCTTTGCGCTGTGATCAGACGTTTCTTGGATCGTACCGCTTAGACTTCGCAACAATTGCCGCCTTTGGTTGCCTTGCGCAGTCACGGCTTTGGTGATGCGCGTGCGTTTGGAAGATGATCCCAAGTCGGAAAGGTACCCTTGCCGTTGAAATAAATAATGCCACCCGGTTTCCCGAGTGGCATTTTTGCTAACATCCGAAAGACCCGCTTTGGTTGATGCGTCCCTTTTTCGACCCGTCCTGTCGTGTCAGTTCGGGATCAAGTCTGGCACGATTGTCACGATAGCAGGGAACATCCATAGCAACGCAAGTGCACCGACCTGGATCAAGACGAACGGGATGATGCCGCGGTAGATGTGACCTGTGGTCACGCTCGCCGGGGCGACCCCGCGCAGATAGAACAGGGCAAAGCCAAAGGGCGGCGTCAGGAACGACGTCTGCAAGTTGACCGCGATCATGATCGTGACCCATTTGGGATCAAACGTACCGCCATAGATGACAGGCCCTACAATCGGGATAACGATATAGATGATCTCAAGGAAATCGAGCACGAAGCCCAGAACGAACAGCACCAGCATCACGATCAGGAACACCGTCAGCTCGTTGTCGAAGCTTTTTAGCCATTGCTGGATGTAATGTTCCCCCCCAAACGAGATCACCACAAGGTTCAACAATTGCGAGCCGATCAGGATGGTGAACACCATCGAAGTGACCTTGGCCGTTTCGCGCACAACCGGGCTTAGCACGCCCGAGGTGTAAAGGATCCAGCACGAGAACAGCAAACCAAACACCGCATAAAGATAGGCACCGTAAGCCACAAAGAACGCGAACCAGTTTTCAAACCCGACGTTCTCTTGATTGATGCGCAGATCGAAATTCACGCCCACAAGGATGCAGATCAGGATCGCCAGCGTCGACCAGATGATCACTTTGGGAGAACGGTCCAGATCTGTCAGCTTGCGGTATGCAGCCAACATCAGCGCGCCACCGGCACCCAAAGCAGCAGCAGGCGTCGGATTGGTAATACCACCCAAGATCGACCCCAGAACGGCGACGATCAAAACCAATGGCGGGAACACAACGCGGATAAGCTCGTTTCCTGCACACAGCTTAAGCCCGTAAAGCACACCGTACATCACGGCCACAAAGGGCAATGCCATCAACACGACCATGGTGCCGGGTGTTGTCGTTGGCCCGACCAGCAGTATATCCACCAACACCGTCAGAATGAGGCCAATCGCGCCGATGATCAATGGCCGTGTGTCTGACGAAGGCGAAACGCCGCGACCGGTGGTCAGCACCAGACCCAAGAAGATCAGGATGATCGCAACGCCCGTTCCGATAGGTGCTGCGTCGTTGATCTTGTCCGCCTGTTTTTGGGCCAACGCATCTTCGGACAGCTTTTCGCTGGCCTGCTGACCGCCTGCTGCTTCAATCGCGGCTTGCTCTGTTACAGCAGTATCCCACGCCTCTTGGCCGTGCAGATCAATCATCGCGGCCTGACACTCTGGCCCGACGTTCGTGCGCAGGCTTGCACCCTCGCCAATATCGCTAAAGCTGGAAACGGTGGTAGACTGGCTGCCCACGATCCCAAGGTTGCCAAGGAATATCGTGCCAACAATCAGCAAGATCGGCGCGCCCAAGAACCACGTAAAGCCCTCACCGCGCGTGATCGGTTCGGCGTTGGTCGATCCCATCGGGACGGCGGGCGCTTTGTCGGGGTTCAACAGCGCATAGACAAAAGCGTACAGCGCATAAAGCAGCGCCAGCAAGATGCCGGGCAGCAGCGCCGCCTGAAACAGCGTGCCGACAGAAACCACAGCGGGCTTACCCAGATAGGTCAAGGCATCGGTACAGCCCAACGCGGTGGCACGCGCTTCTTGCGCGGCAGAATAAAGATCACCCGCCAAAGTGCCGAGCAAAACAATCACGATCGACGGCGGAATGATCTGCCCCAACGTGCCCGACGCCGCGATGACCCCGGTTGAGAGTTCAGGCGAATAGCCGTTGCGCAACATCGTTGGCAGGGCCAGCAGGCCCATGGTCACCACGGTCGCGCCCACGATACCGGTCGACGCGGCAAGAAACGCGCCCACAACTACAATCGACACGGCCAGACCGCCGGGAAGCGGGCCAAACACCCGTGCCATGGTGGTCAAAAGATCGTTTGCGATCTTTGAGCGTTCCAGCGTGATACCCATCAAAACGAACATCAAAACGGCCAACAGCGTCTCGATCGACTGGCCTGCCAGCACGCGTTCGTTCATGCGGTTCACGATAAAGGACACGTTGCGGTTCATCGCTTCTTCCCAGCCTGCGGGGAAAACGCTTTCGGCGACACGCGGCAGATCAGGGTATCGGAACTTTGATACCACATCGTTGGGCACGCCCGAATTGACCAGATCGCGGTACGCTTGCGAGGATTGGTCGATGGCCTGATGGATCAACAATCCTGCACTATCAAGTGCGGCAATGATCGCGAACGAAATGATGCCGGCACCACCGATGGCAAACGCCACCGGAAAGCCCGACAGGATGCCGCCAAAGAGGCAGACAAAAACGATGATCAGGCCAATTTCGACCCCGTCCAAACCAAAAAGCATGGGACGCCCCTTAAATTAATGTGTGCCCTCAAAGGCTTCTTCACCATCGCCCAGCGTGTCGCGGTCGAGATATTTGTTTTCGCTCTCAGGTCCTTCGCGGAACTCGAGGATGGCGCGGTAGAGTGTCGAAATCGCCTGCAAGATCACCATCACGCAGAAGGCGCAGAGCAAAATCTTGAACAGAAAGTAGCCATTAAAACCGTTTGGCGAAAAGCCGATGGTTTCGACGTTCCATTTCAGCAGCCGCGCCTTGCGCAGCAAAAGATCCAGCCGGTCGGATGCAGACGGGTTCGGCGTGACCAGATGACGCCACAAAAAGAACCAGCCATAAAGCCATGTCACAATGGCAAAAGGCAGCATGAAAAACATCGCGCCGAACATGTCGATCACCCGCTTGGTGCGGTATTTCGCACCGGCATAGAACAGATCCACACGCACGTGACCACCCTGCACAAAGGTGTAAGAGACGCAAAGACAAACAACCAAGGCATTGAAAAGCTTGAGCTCTTCAGCAAACCAGCTGATGTCGAATTGCAGCGGGATACCAAAGCCGATGGAGATATCAGGCCGCGTAAAGATGCGCTGCATGAAGACGATAATGATCTGTTGCAGCACCATCAAAAGGCCTGCCCACGCGAAAAACCGACCGACCGTGTTGGCAAAGGTTTCAAGGGTGCGCACGCAGCCCCACATGAAGCGCTTGCTCCAGAAACCAAAGGCGGTGACGACGATCAATCCGATGAACAGGACAAAGAACAGCTCGACCGACGCGCCATAATAGATAAACCGCATCAAGGAGTCACCGTTTGACCAATCAAGCCACATGCCCGGATTAAAGATCGCGGCAAAGAAGTTGTAAAACGCCTCAAGGATGTTGCCGAAAAAGAAGTTGATCAGATTGCCGTCCTGGAATTTATCCAGACAGCTAATCTTGGCCCCTTCTGCTGCGCGGAAAAATCCTGCGCACACCACATCTTCTGCCATTTAAGTCCCCCCTCCGCCTGCCCTGACTGCGCTAGAGCTTGATGCGAAATTCTTTGTTGCTTTGGCGTTGCCGCCCAAGATCATGTCGTGCGTCAGGGGCTGCGCAGATGGGCAGCCCCTGACAAATGGTTCGGTAGGTAAGTTAGCCTTGACCCAGAACGCGCTGGCGCTGTTCGACATAGAAGGCATCAGACTTTGACAGCCAGGACGCGGACGATGCCAGCGATTCTTCAAAGCTGGTGCGGATGTCGGCGTAAAGCGTGTCGCTCATGTTTTCGTCCATGACTTCCTTGGACGCGGCACCGAAGGCATCCCAGACGTCATCGGGGAACTGCATGGTTTTTACGCCCTGCTGCTGCAAACGCGCCAATGCGGCACCGTTATTGGCCAGCGTTTCGGCCAGACCGGTGTGCGTTGTCGCCATAGACGCGTATTCGATGATCTTTTGCTGTGCTGGTGTCAGCTCGTTAAAGACATCAAGGTTAACGGAAGCCGTCAAACCGGAACCTGGCTCGTGGAAGCCAGCGGTGTAGTAGACTTTGGCAACTTCCTGGAAGCCCGCGCGTTCGTCCGCGAAGGGACCAACCCACTCAAGACCGTCCAACGCGCCCGAAGATAGTGCCTGATAAAGTTCACCACCTGGGATGTTCTGAACCGATGCGCCCAGCTTGCCCAGAACCTTGCCACCAAGGCCCGGCATACGGAACTTGAGACCGTTGAAGTCAGCTGCCGAGTTGATCTCGTTGCGGAACCAGCCACCGGACTGCGAACCGGAGTTCCCGGCAAGGAACATCTTCATGTTGAAGATTTCACCGATCTGGTTGTGCAGATCATGGCCGCCGCCGTGCAGATACCAGTTTGTAAGCTCTTGCGCTGTGCCACCGAATGGAACGGCGGTGAAATACGCCAGACCGGGGTGCTGACCGATAAAGTAATAATCTGCCGCGTGATACATGTCGGCCTGACCGGAAGATACGGCGTCAAACACTTCGAACGCACCAACCAGTTCGCCCGGCGCTTTTTTGTCGATGGTCAAGGTGCCGTCAGACATCTCGTTGACCATGTTGTTCAGGTAGGTAGCCGCGTCGTCAAGAACGGCGAAACCGCGCGGCCAGGACGTGACCATTGTCAGCGTGCGCTTGCCTTGGGCGTAAAGGGGTGATGCCAGCGTGGAAGCGGCGGCGGCAGTGCCACCAAGTGCGGATGTCTTCAGAAATGAACGACGGTCCATAAGGATACTCCTCCCGAGGAATGGATGCCCACACGTCAAAGTTGCTTGCGGGTCGTTTCAAGTTTCAGCAATCTAAACGATACATTGCGTTTTGGAATACCAATTAATGCGTAGAGCCCGCGCATATCCACTAGATATCGACAGATTTGTTGCCTCATGTTTAGGCATTACCATCAGTTACGACCCAGGCCCCCGACGATCAGCGCTGCAACTCCCGCTTTGATTCGCCTCTGATTCCCTTTAACAAAATTCCATGCGCCATCTGCTGTCCCGCCTTGCCCCGACCTATGCCCAAAAGCTGACGCTGCTGGCGTCCGTGCCCTTGGTGCTGGCCATGGCCGCGATTGCATTTGTGGTCGCATTGCAAGCCAAAGCCTTGGCCGACCGCGAGATCAGCACGCTTGAAATCCAGCTGATCGACGCCAAAAAGGTCGAGCTGCGCAATTACGTGACCCAAGCGCGCAACGGGTTTTATTTCATCTATGGCTCTGCGTCGCCGCAAGACGAAAGCGCCAAGGCGCAGGTCGCACAAATCCTGTCGGCGATGATCTACGGCGAGGAAGGCCAGTTTTTCGTCTATGATTTTGACGGCACCGCCTTGGTCAGCCCGCGCGAGACGGACCGGATCAACAGGAATTTTTCTGGCGAGGCTGACAGCAGCGGCACCCCGGTTGTTAACGAATTAATCCGCATCGCCCGCGATGGTGGTGGCTACCATACCTATTTGTGGCCCAAACCCTCGACCGGGGTCGAAGCGCAGATGATCACCTATGTCACCTCTTTTCCAAGCTGGCGGTGGGCAGTGGGCACTGGCGTGTTCATTGATGACGTACTGGCCAGCGTCGCCAACGCGCGCGCCGACTTGCAGACCCGCGTTCAACGCACGTTCCTATATATCGGCGTGATCACGGTGGCAGCCTTGCTGATGGTGTTTGGCACCGGCATGCTGGTCAATCTGCGCGAACGCCGTCTGGCCGACGCCAAGTTGAAAAAGCTGACGCAACGGGTGTTTGACGCCCAAGAGGAAGAACGCGGCCGTGTGGCTCGGGAATTACATGACGGGATCAGCCAGATCCTTGTCGGCGTACGCTATGCGTTGGAAAATGCTCGCCGCCGTCTGGACCAAGGCGACGCCAAAGCCGCAGCGCCCCTTGGCAAAGGCATCGACAGTCTGGGCGAAGCAATCTCCGAAGTCCGCCGGATCAGCCGCGATCTGCGCCCCGGTATTCTGGATGATCTGGGACTTGGTCCGGCGCTTAGAACATTGGTAGACGAATTTGCCGCCCGCACAGGCATCACCTGCCATTTCGAGACGGTGGTGTTTCGTAATCGTCTGGATGATGACGCAAAGATCGCGCTGTACCGGATCGCACAAGAAGCCCTGACCAACATCGAACGCCACGCCGCTGCCACCCACGTTAAAATGAATCTGCGCGGCCACCGGCAAGGCGCCACACTTGAGATCAGCGACGACGGGCGCGGCATGTCGGACCTCACGCGCAGCGCAGGTGGTCTTGGTCTGCGCAATATGCAAGAACGCATGGACCAGTTGGGCGGCACCCTGTCTTTGCAATCAGCGCCGCAAGGCGGCACCTTGATCAAAGCCACCGTGCCGCTGACCCATCTGTTGCCACCCGAACCAGCACGCGCAACCCCTGCCCCGACCTTTTAGGAAAACCGTTGATGATGAACCCTGTCAAAGTGATGATTGTCGATGACCATCCGATGGTTGCCGAAGGCATCCAATCAATCCTTGAAAGCTATGACGACATTCAGGTTGTCGGGTGCCTGTCGAATGGCCGCGCCGCCATCGACCAATTCGAGGCGTTAAGCCCCGATGTGATTTTGATGGACCTGAACATGCCCGACGTCGGCGGGCTTTCCGCGACAGAGATCGTTCTGGAACGCGCCCCGGACATGCGCATCGTGATTTTGTCGATGCATGACAACCCCGAATACATTTCCTCGGCCCTGAGCCATGGCGCGATGGGCTATATCCTCAAGGATGTTCCCACCGACGAAATCAAGCTGGCGATCGACACCGTGATGATGGGCCAGCGGTATCTGTGCACCGGCGCGAAAGGGTCGCTTAAACCCAAAGACGACGCCCGCGAAGCGCTGACAGAACGCGAGCAGACGATCCTGTTGCAACTCGCGCAAGGCAAAGCCAACAAGGAGGTCGCCGTGATCCTGGATATCTCGGTGCGCACTGTCGAAACACACCGCAAGAACATCAAGCGCAAGCTGGGCATTTCGTCCACCGCAGGCCTGACCCGCTACGCGATGGAACATGGCGTGCTGCAAGGAACGGGCGTTCGGCTGTAGGCGCGAGGCGAGAACCCCAAGGAAACCCGGACCAAAATTTGGACCGGGTAAAAGCTCGAACGTAAACTCAGGTAGAGCTTTTTGTTTTATCAGGTTTCACCGCTTTTTAGTCATCGGCCGCCTGTTAAAAATCCGCCACGTAAATTTCGGGTGGAATTGGGTAGCACATAAAAATCCCTTTTCTTTTTGCGGATACGGGACGTTCATAAGCAGCAAATTCTTTTGCCACGATCCCGGATACGTCCACTCCCTTTTTCGTCGCCCCTACCACCTCAATCGGAAATTTCGCTATCTGAGGTTTGCGCGGCTTTTTATTCAAGTGTCCAACGCCATATACAAATCTCTTTGTCCGTGTATGTAATAGTCCAACAAACCCTGACCTTTTTCTTGTTCAATCCTGTTTCGGGACCTTCCTCATCGGGGTATTCTTTTGCAACCATCCCGGATACATCATGCCCCTGTTTTGTTGCTTCCGTGACAGCTTCGATAAGTTCTTTTGCAAAATCTTCAATATTGTCGTGATTCGCCATTTAGGATTCTCCTTTACAACCGCCTCACTGCGGCACCCCGATTGGTTGTCTTCGGTCTAATAAAAATCAAGAAAAATTTGGAATTCGGTTGGCGAAGGTGCAAAACTTTGAACCAATCTGGTCCGGAGAGGTTATCACTGTCCGCTGAAGAGATCGCATTTTGCGGTGCGCAGCCCCCTGAGTGACTCGCATGCATGCGCCGATGGCCGCAAACACCCTACTCCTTTCGCAAAATCACCAAAAATACACGACTGCGCGCAATAAATGCAAAGATTTTCCATCCTTCTGGACATTTTTTTATGAATTTGCCCATTGACGCCCCTTTACGCCCCTCATAATGTCCCCAAACGCAAGCAAGGAGCCTTTGGCCATGACTATTCTAGTCGTCATTGTAGGACACACGCGCATGGGCCGGTAACGGCAGACCATAATTGTCACCATGCGCCCCCGATAAAACCGGGGGCTTTTTTATTTGCAGCACAATGTTTTGAGTCCAACCACCACCCTACGGAGCACCACGATGACACGTAAAATGACCGGAGCGAAAATGATCGTCCAAGCCCTCATTGATCAGGGTGTCGATACTATATTTGGCTATCCCGGCGGTGCTGTCCTACCGATTTATGACGAGGTGTTTCAGCAAAACAGCATCAAGCATGTTTTGGTGCGCCACGAACAAGGTGCGGTTCACGCCGCCGAAGGCTATGCCCGATCAACCGGAAAGCCGGGCGTTGTTCTGGTGACCTCTGGTCCCGGTGCGACGAATGCTGTGACAGGTCTGACCGACGCCTTGCTGGATTCGATCCCGCTGGTGGTTCTGACAGGACAGGTTCCAACCTTCATGATCGGGTCCGACGCGTTCCAAGAGGCCGACACCGTTGGCATCACACGTCCTTGCACGAAACATAACTGGCTGGTCAAAGACACTGACAAGCTGGCTGGCGTTTTACACGAGGCCTTTCACGTGGCAACCTCGGGCCGTCCGGGTCCGGTTCTGGTCGACATCCCCAAGGACGTGCAGTTCGCCACTGGCCAATACGAGCCCAAAAAGCCGTCGGTGTCGCATTATCAGCCGCCCGTCAAAGGCGACATGGCCGCGATCACAGAATTGGTTGAAGCAATCGAATCTGCCAAGCGCCCGGTTTTCTATACCGGCGGCGGCGTCATCAACTCTGGTCCCGCTGCATCGCAGCTGCTGCGCGAACTGGTCGAGGCGACAGGCTTTCCCATCACGTCAACCCTGATGGGGTTGGGGTGTTATCCGGCGTCCGGTGACAAATGGCTGGGTATGTTGGGGATGCACGGGCTTTACGAGGCCAACATGGCGATGCACGACTGCGACCTGATGATCAACGTCGGCGCGCGGTTTGACGACCGGATCACCGGTGTTGTCGACATGTTTAGCCCCAAATCGAAAAAGGCACATATCGACATTGATCCGTCTTCGATCAACAAGATCATTCGCGTGGACATCCCGATTGTCGGCGACGTTGGCCATGTGCTGGAAGACATGCTGAAGATATGGAAATCCCGCGGTCGCAAAACCAATTCCGAGGCCGTGGCCAAATGGTGGAAGAAAATCAACGAGTGGCGCAGCATTGACTGCCTGAAGTTCGAACAAAAAGGCAAGATCATCAAGCCGCAATACGCCTTGTCGCGGCTTGAGGCGCTGACCAAGAAATACGACCGCTATATCTGCACCGAAGTGGGTCAGCACCAGATGTGGGCCGCCCAATACCTGAACTTTGAAGATCCGAACCGCTGGATGACATCGGGCGGCTTGGGCACCATGGGCTACGGCTTCCCCGCCTCCATCGGTGTGCAGATGGCGCATCCCGATGCGTTGGTGATCAACGTTGCGGGCGAAGCGTCATGGCTGATGAACATGCAAGAAATGGGCACCGCGATGCAATACGGCCTGCCCGTCAAACAGTTCATCTTGAACAACGAACGCCTTGGCATGGTGCGGCAGTGGCAGGAATTGCTGCACGGCGAACGCTATTCGCAAAGCTGGTCTGAAAGCCTGCCCGATTTCGTCAAGCTGGCCGAAGCCTTTGGTGCCAAGGGCATCTTGTGCTCTGATCCGGACGATCTGGACGATGCGATCATGGAGATGCTGACCTATAATGGCCCGGTGATCTTTGATTGCTTGGTGGAAAAGCATGAAAACTGCTTTCCGATGATCCCGTCGGGCAAGGCGCATAACGACATGATGCTGGCCGGTGTGGATACGCAAGGGGTGATTGACGCCAAAGGGTCAGTCTTGGTGTAACCCGTTTTTTTCCAAAAAAACGGACCGGAGTTTTGAAAAACTCCGGCGACGAAATCAGATGAAGAGGACAGTCAGATGTCACCGCTAAAAATCAAAAAAGGCTCTACCAGCCACTCTGCCTATAACTTGCGCCCCAACTTCTCGGACGTGATCGAACGCCATACGCTTGCGGTGCTTGTCGAAAACGAGCCCGGTGTTTTGGCCCGTGTCATCGGCCTGTTTTCAGGGCGCGGATACAATATCGACAGCCTGACGGTGGCCGAGGTGGATCACACCGGCCACCTGAGCAGGATCACGATCGTCACCTCGGGCACACCGCAAGTCATCGAACAGATCAAAGCACAGCTTGGCCGGATCGTACCCGTCCACGAGGTCCACGACCTTACGGTCGAGGGACCCTCTGTTGAGCGTGAATTGGCGATGTTCAAAGTATCGGGCACAGGCGATAAACGTGTTGAAGCCCTGCGGTTGGCGGATATTTTCCGGGCGAACGTCGTCGACAGCACCCTTGAAACGTTCGTTTTCGAGATCACTGGCGCACCAGAAAAAATTGATGCTTTTGCCGAGCTTATGCGCCCCTTGGGCCTGAAAGATGTCGCACGAACAGGTGTTGCGGCGCTGCCGCGGGGAGATTAGGCCATTTCGGCCTGATTTACCCTTTCTGCGATGATCGGCGGCACTGGCCGGATTGGAAACGGCACAATGTCTGCCGTTTGTCTCCGGTTGGCGTCGACATCGCTTTGCCGCAACAATTTATCCGGCAAATCCACATCCAGCTTTTCTTGCACGATGCGCGGATTCAAGGCCGTACGTAGTTTGCTTTTCCACACGACGTCGAACTCAACAAGGTCCCCAGCGTCAAGCGTGCTGGCCACACAGTCATCTGATCCGGCAAAATAGGCCAGATCACCATGGTCTTCACACCAGAAGACGGCCTTTTTTTCAGATTCGTCGCTCCAAAGAACTACTCCGTACATAAATAATTGCCTCACTTATTTGTTACCCAACATTTAGATTGTTTCGAAAATTCAACCATTTGTCGAATTTTTTGCGAAGTGATTTTGTGTCTGTCTGCTTGGAATTTGACGCCAAATCGCGTCACTTCTTGTCATTTACAAGCAAATACTGCATGCGTACCCTACTGAAAGTAGAGGACGTAACGCAGTGAACAACCCGGCGCAGATCAGAACGATTTTTGGTGATAATTTGCGTTTGTTAGCTCAAGACGAACCTTCGATCACGATCCTTGCCAGCAAGCTTGGGATCAACCGCACCCAGTTCAATCGCTATCTGTCTGGCGAAAGCTTTCCACGCCCCGATATCTTGTCGCGGATTTGTCGATATTTCAATCTGGACGCACGCATTTTGCTAGAGCCGCTGGCCGAGATCACGCCTTCGCGTTCCCCAAGCCTGGGGAACTACATGAATGAGTTTCTTGTTTCAAACACCCAAGCCATCCCCGAAAGCCTGTTTCCAAGCGGCTTTTACAGCTTCACGCGGCGCAGCTTTATTGATCGGTCGATTTTCGTTCTGGGGCTGGTCTATATATTCCGTGACGGCGAAGCGACGTTTCTGCGCGGCTACGAAACGCTTGAGGCGATGAAGATGCAAAGCTTGCCCACCGCTCCCAAACTGCGGGAATTTCGCGGTGTGGTGCTGCAACAAGAAGAAGGCATCGCGATCATCGCTGCCCGCAAAAACGCGATGACATCCTCGTTCAACTATCTCAGCCGGGCAGCGTCTTTCGGAAACAACTTTTGGGTCGGTTATATTACCCGCACAATACCAGAAGATGCCGCCGGCCTGCGGGTCACAAGGCTGGTGTATGAACACCTCTCGCAAGACGCCGCCACCGTTCTGCAAGCGTCCCGTGCAAAGGGGTTCTATCCGATTGAAAAACTGGCCCCGTTTCACCAGCGCTTGCTGCGTCCCGATCAGAACTTCGCCTGAAACACCGAACGCATCATGTCGCAACTGTGAAAAACCGGTCGTTAAACGCTCCTCCGTAAAAAGCTTTTCCCGCTAGCCTTGTCGCACCAGCAAGGAGAGCATCATGAACATGTCCCTGACCGACCTCACAAAGGTGCGCCGCCCGATCGAGCAGGCCAACGGGCTGCCGAATGCGCATTATACCGACCCTGCCGTGTTCGCTGAGGAACGCCAGGCGGTCTTGTTCAACAACTGGCCTGGCCTTGCCACAGCCTCTGATGTGCCAGAAATCGGCGACGCCGTTCCGCTGACGTTTTTGGGGATGCCGCTGCTGGTTTTGCGCGACAAGGCGGGACAGGTTCGTGTGTTCCAGAACACTTGCCGTCACCGCGGGATGATCCTTGTCGATGCGCCGCGCAAGATTGATGGCGCGATCCGCTGCCCCTATCACAGTTGGTGCTACAGCACCGAGGGCCGCCTCGTGTCGACGCCCCATGTGGGTGGCCCCGGCCAAAACACCCATGACGGCATTGACCGCACGCTTTTGGGGCTGATCGAAATCCGCAGCCACGTCTGGATGGATGTCATCTGGATCAACATTTCGGGCACTGCCCTGCCCTTTGAGCAGGCAAACGCCGATTTGCTGGCCCGCTGGGCCGAGTTCGACAAACCCTTGCATCACGGTGGGGCCGACAGCCGCTTTCAGCTGAGCGTCAATTGCAACTGGAAGCTTGCGGTCGAAAACTACTGCGAAAGCTATCATTTGCCTTGGGTCCATCCCGGTCTCAACAGCTACTCCCGGCTTGAAGATCATTACCACATTGAAAGCACAGGGAAATACTCGGGCCAAGGCACGTTGGTCTACCGCCAACTGACCGGAGAAGACGGCGAGACTTTCCCGGATTTCGACGGTATATCCAACAAATGGGACACGGCTGCGGAATACGTAACGGCATACCCCAACGTGCTGCTAGGCGTGCACCGCGATCATACCTTTGCGATCATTCTGGTCCCTGAAGGCCCCGAAAAAACCACCGAAAATGTCCACCTTTACTACGCCAAACCCGCGACAGACCCGGATTTGCGCGCGCGCAATACCGATCAGTGGAAACTGGTGTTCGAAGAGGACATCTTTGTTGTCGAAGGCATGCAGCGCGGGCGGCACGGTGTGCAGTTTGATGGTGGGCGGTTTTCGCCGGCCATGGATGGGCCCACCCATATGTTCCACGATTGGGTCGCCTCCCAGCTAGAGGCGGCGCGCGCCGTCCCATGATCGACCTGAACAGCCAGTTGCTTGCAGCACATCTGGCGGACGACAAAGCCGCCTTGGTATCGCTTTACACCCAAGCCGCCGTCGCCGCACCCGACCCGAATGCAGCGGGATTTTATCTGACGCATGCCTATGTCTTTGCCCTTGATCTGGGCCATCCCGACGCCCCCGCCCTGCGCGCTAAACTGATCGCACAAGGTCGTGAGACGGCACTTTAGGCCAGCTTGGGCGGGCAGCATTGCGGCCATGCTGTCAGCGCGTGCCACTGCTGCGCCAGCTGCAGCAGCTTGGCATCGCTGCCGTGACGTCCGATCAGTTGCAACCCGCCGGGCAACCCCAGTGCGCCAAACCCCGCTGGTACATTCACAACCGGCAAGCCGATCAAACTTGCCGGAACGACCACCTGCATCCAGCGGTGATAGGTATCCATGGTCTGACCCGTAATTTCTGTCGGGTAAAGCTCTTCGATGGGAAACGGCCACACTTGCGCCGAGGGCAAGACCAGCACGTCTACCCGGTCAAACAGGGCAGCAGCCGTGCGGTACCATTCCGACCGCACCACGCTGGCGCGGTGCACGTCCGTCGCACTTAGGGCCTGACCGCGCGTGATTTCCCATTGCGCGGCGTCTTTCAGAAACCCCCGCTCGGCGGGGTTGTCATAGATCGCGGCAAGCCCGCCTGCGACCGCGAATGAGCGCAAAGTAATCCAGCTGTCCCAGAGCGCTTGTGCCTCAAATGGCGCATCCATATCCGCCACAGTGTGACCTAAATCGCCAAATTGCCCAAGTGCCGCAGCACTTAACTCAGCGATGCCATCCTGATAGGGAAATGCCCCGCCCCAATCACCAAGCCATCCGATCTTAAGCGCACCGGGGCCGCGGTCCATCTGCGGCAATGCCTTGGCCAGATTTGTGCCAAGAGGCTGCCGCAGATCAAGGCCGGTCATCGTATCCAGCAAGGCCGCCAAATCACGCGGATTGCACGCCATCGGGCCGGATGTTGACAGCGTGTGCAAAAACATGTCGCCCTCAGGTTCACCCGGCACGGTGCCCCAGCTGGGTCTCATGCCATAAACGTTGTTCCATCCCGCAGGATTGCGCAGACTGCCCATCATGTCAGACCCGTCTGCGACACTGACCATGCCACAGGCCAAAGCCGCCGCCGCGCCGCCCGATGATCCTCCGGCCGACTTGGTTACGTCATAGGGGTTGCATGTCGCACCGTGCACCGGGTTGAACGTATGACTGCCCAAACCGAATTCCGGCGTGTTGGTTTTGCCAATGATGATAGCCCCCGCCGCACGCAGTTTTGAGACAAATAAACTGTCCTGCGCCGCAATGTTGCCTGCAAACAAGGGTGACCCTCGTGAGGTGGGCAGACCTTCCGCATCGGCCAGATCCTTGATCGCCATGGGAATACCATGCAGCCAGCCTGTGCGCGGTGCCGCATCGGCCGCACGCGCTTCGGCCATGAGCGCCTCGCGTTCGCGCAACGACACGATTGCATTCACCTTGCCATTGACCGCGTCTATCCGCGCCAGCGTCGCCTCCATCAGCGCCACTGCCGTCAGACTGCCATTTGCTATCGCCTCGGATTGCGCCAACGCGCCCATGCTCAGAATATCCACATCCACCCCTTTCGTTTGCACCTATCAAACGCAACAGATCAGATCAGCACAAGTCCTCTCTTCTCTGGCTTGGAAAATATCCCGGGGGAGCCCGTCAGGGCGGGGGCAGCGCCCCTTTGCGCGCTAGCTTGCCTGCGCCTCGGCACGGCTTTTGCCGGACACGGCCAACGCAAGGGCGGCCCCCATCAACCCATCCAGATCGCCGTCCAATACGCCCTTGGTGTCCGAGGTCTCGTAATTGGTGCGCAGATCTTTCACCATCTGGTAAGGCTGCAAAACATAGGACCGGATCTGGTTGCCCCAGCCCGCATCCCCCTTGTTTTCATGGGCCTCGTTGATGGCAGCGTTGCGGCGGTCAAGCTCCATCTGATAAAGCCGCGATTTCAGCGCCTTCATGGCGATATCACGGTTCTGGTGCTGCGACTTCTCGGAACTGGTCACGACGATCCCCGTGGGGTGGTGGGTGATGCGCACAGCCGAATCCGTGGTGTTCACGTGCTGACCACCCGCGCCCGAAGACCGGTAGGTATCGATGCGGATATCGCTGGGGTTCACTTCGATGTCGATATTGTCGTCCACCACCGGATACACCCAGATCGAGCTGAACGACGTATGTCGTTTGGCCGCAGAATCGAATGGGCTGATGCGGACAAGCCGGTGCACGCCGGATTCCGACTTAAGCCAACCATAGGCGTTCAGGCCGCTAATTTTATAAGTGGCCGATTTGATCCCGGCCTCTTCGCCCGCGCTCTCGGATTGCAATTCGACCTTATAGCCCTTTTTCTCGGCCCAGCGAACATACATCCGCGCAAGAATATTGGCCCAATCGCAGCTCTCTGTCCCGCCGGCCCCTGCGTTGATCTCAAGGAAGGTGTCATTGCTGTCCGCCTCGCCGTCCAATAACGCCTCAAGCTCCTTTTGCGCGGCGGTCACAGCGAGCGACTTTAATGCGGCCTCGGCTTCGGAGACGACTTCGGTGTCGTTCTCCATCTCGCCCATTTCAATCAGCTCGACGTTATCGGCCAGCTCTTGCTTGATGCCTTCATAGGTGGCCATCGAATCCACGAGGGCCTGCCGTTCGCGCATCAGTTTTTGCGCCGCATCGGGATCATCCCACAGGTTGGGGTCTTCGACGCGGGCATTGAATTCTTCCAGCCGGTACGGGGCCGTTTCGACATTCAGACGCTGTGCCAGCAGCTCCAGCGATTTGCCGATCTGGTCTGCCGTGTTTTGTGCCTCTGCGCGCATGATTTCTGCCTTTTAAATGGATCGCGGCCCCGAAACTCCGGGGCCGCGTATGAGATAGACCAGCGTTGCTGCATGGGCAAGCGCTTGGCGATAGCTGAGCGCTAGTAAAGCCCGCCCGAGCTGATCGTGCCAAAGCTGGCTTTGGGTCCGACTTGCGCCTTTTTGCCGGTCGATGTCGTCACTTCGCGCGCTCCAGACCCGCCGATCTCTTCGATCAGCGGCAGATCGGCCCCCATCGCAAATCCGCCGTCAAAGGTGATGCCGAACAATGGCATTTCACCGTCGCGGAAATATTCGGCAACCACGTTAGGCCCGCTGGCACTGTCAGACAGACGCGCGCCTGAAAAACGGTCGATGTTGATAAATGTCCCGCCCGGAGGCACCTCGAACGCACCACCGCCGTATTTCTTGATGGCTTCGCTCATGAAGCGTTGGAACACCGGGCCACACATTCCCGCGCCATACGCACGACTGCCCAAGGACCGTGGATTGTCAAAACCGATATAGCAGCCTGCGACGATGTTGCTGGAAAAGCCTACGAACCACACATCTTTGGCGTCATTCGTGGTGCCTGTCTTGCCCGCGATTGGCACGGGCAGATTGATCGCACCTTTGGCGGTGCCGCGATCCACCACACCTTTCATCATCGATGTCAGCTGATAAGCGGTGATCGGGTCCATCACCCGCTCGCGGTTAGAGATGATGCGCGGGCCCAAGCCTTCTTCAAGACTGGCCAGTTGGCAGTCGTTGCAGATCCGCTGATCGTGTTTATAGACGGTGCGCCCGTAGCGGTCTTGCACCCTGTCCACCAGCGTCGGCTGCACCCGTTCGCCACCATTGGCAAACATCGCATAGGCCGACACCATTTGATACAGCGTCGTTTCTTGCGAGCCTAGCGCGTTGGCCAGAACCGGCGACAGGCTGTCATACACGCCAAAACGCTCTGCATAGCTGCCGATGGTTTCCATTCCGACCTCTTGAGCCAGCCGGATCGTCATCAGGTTACGCGATTGTTCGATCCCGGTGCGCAGCGGCGTGGGGCCATAGAATTTGTTGGACGAATTGCGCGGACGCCACAGCCCTTGGGGTGTGTTGATCTCGATCGGTGCGTCAACGACGATGGTCGCGGGCGTATAGCCACTGTCGAGTGCGGCCGCGTAAACGAAGGGCTTAAAGCTTGACCCGGGCTGGCGTTTGGCCTGGGTGGCACGGTTAAACACCGATGCCTGATAGGAAAACCCGCCCTGCATCGCAATCACGCGCCCGGTGTTGACGTCCATCGCGACAAAACCGCCCTGAACTTCGGGAACCTGTCGCAAGGTCCACCGGATAAAGGAGCCGTCATTGTCAGCCGTCATACGACGCACCAGCACGACTTCGCCCACCTCAAGCAGATCGCCTGCGACCTGCGCTTTGCGGCCAAGCTTGCCGTCACTCAGCCGTTTGCGTGCCCATTGAACGTCCTTGGCCGGAATAAAATGCCCCTCTGCGGTCTCGGGAACACCTTCGATCCCGATCCGGGCATCGTTGTCGCCGACGCTTAAGACGACGGCAGGGTGCCATTGGCTTTCCAGATTCACATCGCGCGAGACCCGCACCAGCGCCAATGCCTCGCGCCACGTCGCCTCGTCACGCAATTGATCCGCGGCAATTGTCTTGCCGGTGCCGCGCCAGACGCCGACACCGCGATCATATTGTTCAAGCTGAAGCTGCAAGGCCTGTGCCGCAATGGGCTGCATTTCATTGTCGATGGTGGCACGGACGGTCAAACCACCGGTGAAAAATTCACCCTCGCCAAAGTTCTCGGACAATTGGCGGCGGATTTCATCGGTAAAGTAATCGCGCGGAGGAAGTTCTTCCTTAAAGCTTTCAAAGTCACCATTCTGAACCGACCGCAACGGCTGTGCGACCTCATTTTCATAGACGGCTTCGGTGAGATATCCGTTTTCCTTCATTTCGCGCAGCACAAAATTGCGCCGCTGCATCAGGCGTTCTTTGCGGCGAACCGGATGAAAATCGGACGGAGCCTTGGGCAGGGACGCCAGAAACGCTGCCTCATGCGGGGCCAGTTGGCCTAGAGTCTTGTTGAAATAGGTCTGCGATGCTGCAGCAACTCCATAAGAGTTTTGACCCAGAAAAATCTCGTTAAGATAAAGCTCAAGGATTTTTTCCTTGGGCAAGGTTTCCTCAAGCCGGGCCGCAAGGATGATTTCCTTGATCTTACGCTCTGCCCGGCGGTCACCAGACAGCAAAAAGTTCTTCATCACCTGCTGTGTGATGGTCGAGGCCCCGCGCACGTCCTTGCCACGTGTGCGCACCGCATCCACAGCCGCTGCCCCGATCCCACGCAAATCATAGCCTTCGTGGGTGTAGAAATTCTTGTCTTCCGCCGAGATGAACGCCTGCTTGATCAGCGGTGGGATCGTGTTTGCAGGCGCAAACAAGCGGCGTTCCTTGGCGAATTCATCGATCAAGCGGCCTTGCCCCGAGTAGATCCGGCTGATCGTTGGCGGCGTATATTGCGCAAGGGATTCGTGGCTGGGCAGGTCACGCCCATACATCCAGAAAATCGCACCGATGGTCAGCGCGACCATGCCGACGCTCATGGTCAGGGTGGTAAAAATACCCCCAAAGAAAGATAGGATCAAACGAAACACGTGTAGCAGTCCCTTGCAAGGCTGTTGGTTAAGCCCGTCTATACGCGGGCAAAGTGGAATCGTCAAAACACGAAGCGGTGGTTTCTTGGCGATAACCCGCGCAGATCGCGCAGCTTTGGCTCACCGATCGTTACTGTCGTATCAATGGCTTGAGGGCGGCGTCCTCGTCACGCCAGTTCCTGATCGCATCGGCAATGCCAGACACCATTACCGCCCGCCAGACCGGGTCACGCAGGTTGTTCAGATCACGCTCTGAACTCAGAAAGCCGACCTCGATCAGAACCGATGGAATATCCGCTGATTTAAGGACAGAAAATCCGGCATTGCGCAAAGGTCGGCGGTTCATCGGGCCACCTGCCGCCTTCATCCCTTCGACAAGCGTTCTAGCTGCCGCAACCGAGCGGGGTTCGGTTTCCTGCCGCGCCAAATCCAGCAAAATGCCCGCAACCTGATCATCCGATCCGGTCAGATCAGCGCCTGCAATGATATCAGACCGGTTATGGCGCGCAGCCAGATGTTCGGTGGCGGTGTCACTGGCATCGTCTGACAAGGTATAGACGGTAGCCCCCTTGGCCCCGCCCTGTTCAAGAATATCGGCATGCAGCGAGATAAACAAATTACCCTGCGCCTGATGGGCAATAGCGACGCGGGTTTCCAGCGCCACGAACATATCAGTCTCGCGGGTCATCAATACGTCAATCCCGTCCCGCACCAAGGTATCGCGCAAAGCTTGAGCAAAGCTAAGCATAAGGTCCTTTTCGCTGACACCGTCGCGTTGGGCACCGGGGTCTACCCCCCCGTGTCCAGGGTCAAGGACGACCAGAAAACGGTCGTTGCCCTGCGGTGCGGCGGGTTTGGGCGGTGCTGCCAACGCAAGGGTCCACGCCGGATCAACGGGTGAACCGGCAGCGGCTGCAAATTCGGCAGCGTCCACCGCTTTCAGGCTGATCTCAAGCGTGGCCATGCCCGACCCCACATCGACCGGCATCCCGATCTCGCGCGGCAACATCGGTTCTGCCAGGTCCGCCACCAGCCGCGACCACCCCGGTTGAAACGGCCCAAAGCGCAGATCGCTGATATTGCCTGGCTCTGCCAACAGGTCCGAGGTTTTCACCCCCGTCCAATCCGCTTCGCGAAAATCAACCACCAGACGGGCGGGATCGTCCAAAAGAAACACCCGAAACGGCACCCCTTGGCTTAAATGCAGCTCAAGCGTGGTGCCCCCGAACCATCCGTCTGAAATCTTGCTGGGGCCCGGATCGACGCGCGCCAAGGCGGTCAGCTCTTGCGCCGATACTGGAAGCGCAAACGCCGATAGCGCCGCCAAGAGGGGGAAAATTCGCATGCCTGTCACCGTTCTGATCGTGGTGTTTGAGCGGGGTTATACCACCCCTTGACCTGTCCGACCAGCGTTTCAGCGCTCCGTCTTAGAGGCCGCCATATAGGCCTTGAGCCGCGCGATGCCCATCGCGATGTCTTCGGTGCTGCGTGCATAGGAAAACCGCAAGGTTTGATGGCCACGCACGGGATCAAAATCCAACCCCGGCGTAACCGCGACACCGGCTTTGTCCAAAATGTCACGGGCCAGCGCGCGGCTGTCATCGGTGATGTCGGACACATCGGCATAGACATAAAACGCCCCATCCGGCGGCGCGAAATTGCGAAAGCCTGCATCGCGCAGGCCATCGATCATCAAGGTCCGATTGGCGCGGTACACATCCATGTTCGCTTGCAATTCACCCTCGCATTCCATCGCGGCAAGTGCCGCGACCTGACTGGCATGGGGCGCGCAGATGAACATGTTTTGCGCGATACGCTCAACCACGCGCACATGGTCCTCGGGCACGACCATCCAGCCAACCCGCCAGCCGGTCATCGAGAAATACTTGGAAAACGAATTGATCACATAGGCGTCATTGGTAATCTCAAGCGCCGTGACGGCCTTTTTGTCGTATTCAATGCCATGGTAAATCTCGTCCGAGATAAAAGACGCGCCCTGCCCTTGGGTCGCTTCAATCAGCGCGCTCATCGCCGGGCGGTCCAGCATGGTGCCGGTCGGATTGGCAGGCGACGCGACCAGCAGCCCCTTAAGATCCATGCCGGCGAAATCGGCAGGCACGGGCTGATAGCGATTGTCGGGGGATGTCGGCAGATCAACAGGCGTCAGGGCAAGTGCCCTGAGGATCTGACGGTAGCTTGGATAGCCCGGCGCGCCGATCCCAACCTTGTCGCCGGTATCAAACAACGCCGTAAACGCCAGAATAAACCCGCCAGAGGATCCTGACGTGATCACCACTCGGTTCGGGTCCAGATCGACATCATACCAATCGCCATACATTTTTGCGATGCGTGCTCGCAACGCAGGCAGCCCCAGGGCCACCGTATAGCCCAAAGCCCCCTGCTCCATTGCGCGGCTCAACGCCGCTGTGGCCCCTGACGGCGCGCCTGTGCCGGGCTGGCCCACCTCCATGTGGATGATGTGGCGGCCCTCGGCCTCGGCAGCGGTGGCGGCTTGCATCACATCCATCACGATAAAGGGATCGACCTGAGAACGGGTTGAAATACGCATGTGCTTAATCCTAAGGTTGGGCAAAGACCTTTCACCGCACCACGTTGGTGCCGTCAACCCTTGTGCGCTGGCCCAAAATCACGCACCACCCGTGCAAATGCCGCCGCCCGTGCTGCGCAACAACAGTGAGTGACAAATATGACCAAATTGACAGCCTCTTCGCTTTTTTCAGCCGCTTTGCTGGGCCTGACCCTTGGTGGCCCCGCCCAAGCGATGGATCTGACCGAACTTACCGATGCGGAACGCGCCCAGTTTCGCGCCGAAGTCCGGTCGTATCTGATGGAAAACCCGCAAGTGATCATGGAGGCGGTCAATCAGCTGCAAGCCCAAGAAGCCGAAGCGCAAGCGCAAGCCGATTTTACGCTGGTTTCAGACAATAAGGACGCCATTTTCAGCGATGGCTATTCCTATGTCGGCGGCAATCCAGAGGGCGACATCACGATTGTCGAATTCATGGATTACCGCTGTGGCTACTGCAAGAAAGCCTTTACCGAAGTTGAAAAGCTGGTCAACGGCGACGGCAACATCCGCTTTATCGTCAAGGAGTTACCGATCTTGGGCGAACAATCCCTGCTCGCCTCGCGCTTTGCAATCGCAACCAAGATCGTTGCGGGCGACGAAGGATATAAGGCGATCCACGACGCATTGATGAGCTTTAACAGCGACATCACACCGACGTCCCTGTCCCGCTTAGCCAAAAGCTTTGATCTGGATGCAGAGGCCATTGTCGAAAAAATGGACAGTGCCGAAGTCACCGAAGAAATCGCCAAGACACGCGCGCTGGCACAAACGCTTGCAATCTCGGGGACACCGACATTCGTGATGCAAGATGAATTGCTGCGCGGCTACCTGCCCTATGACCAGATGAAATCGATCCTTGAAGAAAAGCGCGGCTAAATGCGTCTGGCGTTTTTGCTTTGCGCGCTTGCACTTCCAGCCACCGCGCAAAGCGACTTCGCCCGCCTGACTACCGCAGAGCGGATTGCCTTGGGCGCTGAAGTCCGCGCGCTATTAATGGCCGAGCCCGAGATCGTTGGTGTGGCAATGGCCGCGCCAGATTACACCGCAAACACATACCAAGACGAAGCCCGCGCTGATCTGGACCTGCTCGCAGCGCTGGCTGATCAGGTGTTGCAAGGCGCAGATATCGCCCTTTTCACTGCCCCCGATTGCACCGATTGCACCCTCGCACTTGAGGGATTACAAACATTATCAGATACTTCCGACGCGACCTTCACGCATCACACGATGTCTTCGATTGAGGGCGCTGCACTGGCCTTAAAGTTGGGCATGACCGACGCACCGTTCTATGTGATGTCAGACCGAATTTTACGCGGGCACATGCCGCAGATCGTTTTGCGCAAGTATCTGACGCCTTAGATTACAAAAACCGCTGATGATAGCGCACCAAACGCGCAAAATGCGCATCAAGGGATCGCTTGAGATGCGGTGCCTCTTTTACAGTCAGAATATAGTCGACCAACAGATCATATTGCTTGATCTGGCGCGGCAGGCGGTTGGATGGGGTCAGGCGTGACTGGCGTTCGTCTTCCTCGATCACTTGGGCGACCTGTTTGTCCGGCCATGTCACCGGTGTCTCTGCCGGGACCATCGCCTTGCCGTTCATCAAGGGCAGTTCTGCGTCGTAGTGGGCAAAAATAGACCGCTCAAGCGGTTCAACCTGATCCTTGTGATCCACAGGCCAAGCCCAGACAAAGGCAATTTCCCAAACGTCAATCTGGCGGTTCGCAATCACGTCTGAACGGGCAGAGGTCAGATGCCTGCGTACCCGTGTGCGGATACCATCAACCGATTGTCCGACATAGATCGGCTGCTGATCCAGATCGCACAGGGCATAAACGCCGATCTGGTTGGTAAGCGCGCTCAGTGCCTTGCCGCGAAAATCCTGCGCGGCGCTCATGCCACTGCTTTAAGGCTGCGCCGCTGCAATATCGGCGCGAATAACACCTGATCCAGATAGCGCACGACTGGCACAGCAACCCCGTCCCCCGCCACGCGGTAGGCATTGTTATAGGTGTCGGGCATGCGGTAGCTGTCTGGCAAGCCCATTAAACGCGCCACCTCGCGCGAGGAAACAAGCCGTGCGCGCGTCTGGTTGCCCTTGATAAACATCAAGATTTGCCGCGACGATCCGCCTGCCGGTGTGCGCAGACACCCCGCCAAGCCGTCGGTGCGCAGCTCGGCGCGTTGGCGCACAGTGCCTTGCGCGTCGGGGCGGCCCCGCTTGTAGATTGTGCCAACAATTGTCCGCCCCGCTTTGCGCGCCACGGACAGCCGCTCAAGGCTGGGCCGCGACATCAGCCCCAGCAAGCGGTCGGTATCTGCATCGGAAAACCACGGCATCGCTGCCCGCTTTTCCAGTACCGTATCCAGAACATGGTCGGCTGCGGGCAATTCCCCCAGCTTCCACCAAACCCAGTTGGACCGGACAGGTCGCGATGCGGACGCGTGGAATTTTTGCAGTTTTTTGCCATGGAATGCATGGCTTGGCTTTGGCACCGTCAGGCCCGAGATATCAATATCGTTGCGGGTACAGACCACAAACAGGCGCGGGCGGCTTTGCGGAAGGAAACGGCGCGCGTCAATTTCCAGCGCGCCCACCTTGTAACCAAGGCGCACAAACGTCGCGAGAACGGTGTTCAGATCGGCCCCGCCATTGCGCGACACCAGCCCGACAACGTTTTCAAAGGCGATAATACGCGGGGCAAATCCCGCTTCGATGGCTGTCGCGATCTTGTCTGCCCAATGGGCAAAAACGCCACTGCGTGCCCCCGTCAGGCCACGCCCCTTGCCCGCAAGGCTGAAATCCTGACAGGGGCTGGACGCCCAAAACATGTCAATCTGCTGGCGCAAAAGGTCATCGGGAAGTGCTGCGATATCACCCTCGTGCAGGCCGTCCGCCCCCCAGTTCTTGGCGTAGACCGCGCATTTCATCGCGTCGATGTCATTGGCCAGAACGCAATCCCACCGATCCTGCAAGGCAGCACGCACCATGCCGCCACCGCAGAAAAATTCGGCATATTTAGGGGTCTGATCGGAGGTTTCGGCCATATCTATTGATATGAAATGCCGATTTGCCTGTCGATGGCTAAATCGACCCTGCCGCGCAAATCACTCAGCCGCCGCCTGTTCTTGGGCTTCAATCACCGCAGCGCGGGCTTCGACCTGTTCGACGATATGGTCGATCATACCCTCGTTGCCCAGCTTGTGACTTTGCTTGCCCGCCAGATAGACCATGCCAGACCCGTTGCCGCCGCCGGTAAAACCAACGTCGGTCATCAGCGCTTCGCCGGGGCCGTTGACGACACAGCCAATGATCGACAGGCTCATCGGGGTCTTGATATGCTCAAGCCGCTTTTCCAGCGCCTCGACAGTCTTGATCACATCAAAGCCCTGACGTGCGCAGCTGGGGCAGCTGATAATGTTGACGCCGCGGTGGCGCAGGCCAAGCGACTTGAGGATTTCAAACCCCATTTTCACTTCTTCGACCGGATCAGCAGACAGGCTTACGCGGATCGTGTCGCCGATCCCCATCCACAACAGATTTCCCATCCCGATGGCGGATTTGACCGTACCGCTGATCAGGCCGCCCGCTTCAGTGATGCCCAGATGGATCGGCGCATCCGTGGCGTCCGCCAGTTGCTGATAGGCCGCCGCCGCCATAAAGACATCCGACGCTTTACAGCTGATCTTGAATTCATGAAAATCATTATCTTGCAAAATCTTGATGTGATCCAGACCGCTTTCGACCATCGCGTCAGGGCAAGGTTCGCCGTATTTTTCCAACAAGTGTTTTTCCAACGACCCGGCATTGACGCCAATGCGGATCGAACAATTGTGATCGCGGGCAGCTTTGATGACTTCCTTGACGCGTTTTTCATCACCGATGTTACCGGGGTTGATGCGCAGACAGGCAGCCCCCGCCTCGGCGGCTTCGATCCCGCGTTTATAATGGAAATGGATATCAGCAACGATCGGGACCGACACTTCGCGCACGATCTCCTTGAGCGCTTTTGAGGACGCTTCGTCCGGGACAGAGATGCGCACGATGTCAGCCCCCGCTTCCGCTGCGGCCTGCACCTGCGCAATTGTACCCTTGATATCAGTGGTCAACGTGTTCGTCATCGTCTGCACTGAAATTGGCGCATCGCCCCCGACCGGAACATTCCCAACCATGATCTGGCGGGATTTGCGGCGGTAAATGTTGCGCCATGGACGGATGTGGTTCAGCGACATGAAAAGCACCTTCGGCATGAGATCGACTTGATCCATAACCTATTTGGGCGCAGCCCCGCTTGCAATGGCAAGTGTCTTATTCTGACGGGGTTGTCGCCGCATTCTGAAGTTCGGCTACCATCGTGGCCAAGTCGGAATTATCTTCCAGCAAAGCAGGCTGATAGACCTCAGCCAAGGCCTGGCGCTGTAATGCCAAGTTCGACGTTACAGAACCACGACTGCCGACGGGGCCGTAATACTGCCCGCCCATCGCAAAATAAAGCGCACCGGATTCGCCTGTGCGTAATGTTGGCGGCTCTTCGGTTGCTGGAACATCCCAGCTGTCGCCCTTGTTCATGATCCCTTCAAAGATCACCTTGCCGTCTGCCGCCCGCACACGCACCCAAGACGGGTATGCTGCGACCAGACGCAATTCAGGCGCGGGACCTTCGATGACCTGCGGCACGGCAATCACGCCTGCAGGGATTTCCGGGTTTACCTGACCCGCAGCCAAACCAGCGATCTGCTGGATCGTCTGTGGCTCAGATAGAAAGCTGCCGCTGTTTGTCGGGTCAATCGATGCAATCGGCGCGTCGCGCGCGACCAACACAGGTACATCAAGGGCTGCTGGCCGGTAAAGCCGATCAAGCGTTTCTGTCCGTGGCAGGGCCGTCAGCGCAGTGTTGATATTACTCTGCGTTGATTGGGGTGCGGGATTAAGCGCGCCTTCCAACGGATCAAGGTCCGACAAAACCACGGGTGTCTCGTCTACAGGTGCGACCTGCACACGCTGTACTTCTTTCAGAACCGTCCAGCCGCCAAAGCCGATTGCGCCGATCAAGGACACCAGAACGAGCATTGATCCCAAGGCACCGGGTTCTATCCGGCTTAGGAATGAATCAGTAACAGGAGTAAAGGGCGTTGCGGGGCGGTTGAAAATGTCTGTTTCACCGCTGCGCATCATCCGCTCTTCGCGGGTGGGCTTTTTGATCACCGACGCTTCGGCAGACATGCCGTGGGCGACCGCAAAACCGGATTCACGGCAGAATGACGCAAAAGCCTGATCGGGATCCATGTTCAGGTAACGCGCATAGGACCGCACATATCCCGCAATAAAGCCGGGCGTGTCGAAAGCATCGGGGTCAGAATTTTCTATCGCCGCGATGTACGAGGCTTTGATTCTAAGCTCGCGCTGCACGTCAAGAAGGGACTTGCCAAGCGTCGCACGCTCGCCGCGCATCAAATCACCTAAACGTAAATCATAAGCATCAAAACCACGGGCTTCGACTTGCTCGTCTTTATTCGCCTTGGAGATCCAGCGCCCGATCATAGATACGTCCCGTAATTTTCGTGCCCGATACACTTACCCAATCCGCCATCACGATTCGAGTTGTGTTGTTTCTTTCTATATCTTTAACATAAATCAACGGGGTAAGAAGATAATTAGTTACTAACCGGCTAATTCGGCGCGATTCAGCGCACAATGCGACCAAAGTCCGTCCATCGCGTGCACTAAACCATCCATTTCAAGCGGACCGTGTACCGGAGACGGTGTAAAGCGCAGCCTTTCAGTGCCGCGCGGCACGGTTGGAAAGTTAATCGGCTGGACATAGATCCCATGCTGTTCCAACAACATGTCCGACAAGATCTTGGTATGAACGGGATTTCCCACCATTACCGGGACGATGTGACTGCCATGGTCAATGATCGGCAGGCCCAGACCTTTCAGCCGCAGCTTGAGGATTTTAGCCTGCTCTTGGTGCTTTTCACGCAACTCTGGCGCAGACTTGAGATACGCAACCGACGCCGCCGCTCCTGCGGCAATCGCCGGTGGCAACGAGGTGGTAAAGATAAAGCCCGGCGCGTAGGATCTGATGGCATCACACATCTTTTCAGACGCCGCGATATAGCCGCCCATCACGCCATACGCTTTGGCAAGCGTACCGTTGATGATATCGATGCGGTGCATGAGATTGTCGCGCTCGGCCACACCGCCACCGCGCGGGCCGTACATGCCAACGGCATGCACTTCGTCGATATACGTCAACGCGCCAAATTCATCCGCAACATCGCAGATCGCCCCGATCGGGCCGAAATCACCGTCCATCGAATAAATCGATTCAAATGCAATCAGCTTGGGAGCCGCCGGATCATCCGCCGCGATCAACTCGCGCAGATGCTCAACATCGTTGTGACGGAACACCCGCTTGGCCCCGCCATTGCGGCGCACCCCTTCAATCATGCTGGCATGGTTCAACGCGTCGGAATAGATGATCAGACCGGGAAACAGCTTTGGCAATGTGCTCAGCGTGGCGTCATTGGCAATATAGGCGCTGGTGAACAAAAGCGCCGCTTCCTTGCGATGAAGATCCGCCAGTTCGGCCTCAAGCCGCTTGTGATAGACGGTTGTTCCCGAGATGTTGCGTGTGCCGCCCGACCCCGCGCCAGTCGCATCAAGCGCTTCGTGCATCGCTTCAAGAACGACGGGGTTTTGCCCCATGCCAAGATAGTCGTTGCCGCACCACACAGTGATATCTTTTTCTTCGCCATTGGGCTGTGTCCAAACAGCGTGCGGAAACTGACCCTTGCGGCGCTCGATATCAATGAAAGTGCGGTACCGCCCTTCCTCGTGCAGACGGTTGATCGCCTGATCAAGCTGGTTGGTGTAATCCATCACGCCTTCCTCCTCACATACTGACGAGACCAGTAAGGCGTCCGGGTCTCTCGCCATATTCGTATTTTAGAATGAATATAGTTTGGGCCAGGTTTCTTCAATGCCATAATCGGCATGCGTTGTCGCAGGGGGGCTTTTGTCCTTTCGTACTGACAACGGTCGCGCCCCTGCCGCCAATCTGCATTGACCCCGGTCGCCCGAGCGTCGCTTTTGAAATTATTTTGTGAACACCGTTCATATTTGCCTTGCCTCACATAAATTTAAGACCTACGCATTGTGAACGATGTTCATGAATCGGAGAATCACATGTTCAAGAAAATCACGTCCTTTGTCATCGCACTGGTCCTCACCGCCTCTGCGGGTCTTGCAGGGCAAAGCGCGCAACACAGCGCACAAGCAGCAGCCCATAGCGGTGCCGCGGCCAGCCACGGCTCTGCGGCAATCGCCTCTGGTGCAGCCACAGTTGTCGCCGTCCCTCTTCTGGCGGTCGGCGCGACGCTGTCGCTGTCGGGTGCAGCGCTGCAAAGCGCTGGCACGGGCGCGTTGAACGTCGGATCAAGCCTGATCGAAGCCGAAGGTCAGCACTTGCACAAGATCCCTGCCCCCGATGGCCCGCCCAGCCTGACCGGAGAAAACCGTTGAAGCGTCTGGGTGCAGCCCTTGCGCTGGCCCTGTTTGTCCTGCAACCGGGCCACGCAGATGCAGGCAGCAGTCAGGCGGGCAAACCGCTGCTGCCCGCCGATCAGGTCGCCGTATTCTCTGACAAGGTGCAGGTCGATCTGGCCGCACGCGGTGCCAGCGTGGCCGTCGTGGCGCGCAAAGGCCGCCATGCGTCGGAACTGCCCAAGGGCGTGACCTATACCCATGTGGCGTTCTGGGTTTTTTCCCGGATAAAACGCAGCGATGGCATTACGTACCAAGGCTACCGCGTGTATAACCTGTATCAAGATGCGCAAAACCCGATGCGCAGCAGTTTGGTGCAAGACAGCCCGGCTGATTTCTTTGCAGGTGCCCACGCGCTTGAGGCGGGCATCATCATCCCCGACCCACGCTTGCAGCGCAAACTGCTTAAGGTGATTGCCAGCCCGACCTACAAAAAGCTGCACAACCCGACCTATTCGGTGCTGGCGAACCCCCAAACGCAGCACTTCCAGAACTGTACGGAACATACGTTGGACGTGGTGATGGCTGCCCTTTATGATACGTCCGATCCGGCACAGATCAAATCGAACATCACCGCGCATTTCACCCCGCAGGTAATCCAGATTGGCGGGCTGAAACGGGCCTTTGCACCCGTCGCGTCCAAGGCCCTGACAACACAAGACCACGGCGCGCAAATCCGCACCGCGGCGTTCGGATCAATCCTGCGCTTTATGAGGGCCAACAAACTGGTCGCAGCGAGCTACAGCCTGACGCCTTCCCGCGCCGCAGGTATCTAAGCAAATTGACATGGGGTGCTACCTGTTCCAAACCCGCCCCATGTCTGTAAATCCATCCCCCACCCTCTCGCGCCGCGAACGCAACCTTGCAGATATCCGCGACCGCGCCAGCCTGATTGCCGAACAGATCATTCTGGACGAAGGCGTCGAAGGGCTATCGGCCCGCCGTCTGGCAAAAGAGCTTAAGGTGTCTGTCGGCTCTCTGTATAATGCGTTCGGTGATCTGCACGGGGTGATCCGCTCTGTTATCGCGCGCAGCGCCGAGTTGCTGGCAACCGCGCTGATGACCGCAGTCGAAGGGGCAGCCCCGAACAAGCGGTCCCGCATTGTGGCTTTGGGCGAGGCGTACTTCGACTTTGCCGTGGCTGAACCGCGCCGCTGGTCGCTGATGTTCGAATACCGCGCCGAGCTAGAGATCGACGATAAGGCCCGCGACTTCCAAGGCGGGCTTTTGGACATGTTGATTGCCGCAGGCGAAGCAGACCCGGTCTCGCACGCCGACCGACAGTTCTTTCTGGTGCTGTGGGCGTCGGTGCACGGGGTCGTCTCGCTTGCCACACGTCCGACCATTGTGGCGATCCAGCCCAATCTGGCCAAGAATTACATCACTGATCTGGTCGATTCAGCGCTGAGCCGCTTTCCCGCTCAATGACCGTGCCTAGCCCCTAGACATGGGCCGCCCCCCTGATACGGTCGCGGCAAATCCCGTGTTTATGGAAGGTTACTCTCATGTCTCTCCCCCAAGTGCTGTCTTTGATCGATGATGATCTGGACGCCGCCACCGACCGCCTGCTGAACCTGCTGCGCATTCCGTCGATCTCGACCGATCCGGCCTACAAGGCCGATTGCGACCGCGCCGCCGACTGGATGGTCGAGGATCTGAATTCCATAGGCATCAAGACGACCAAGCGCGAAACCCCTGGCCACCCTATGGTCGTGGGCCATGTGGACGGCCCCGCCGACAAACCGCATATCCTGTTCTACGGCCACTACGATGTGCAGCCGGTGGACCCGCTGAACCTGTGGAAACGCGACCCGTTCGATCCCGCGATCGAAGACACCGCCAAAGGCAAAGTCATCCGCGGTCGCGGTGCAGCCGATGACAAAGGCCAGCTGATGACCATCGTCGAGGCCCTGCGTGCGTGGAAAACCGTCAACGGCGACTTCCCCTGCCGGATCACGATGTTCCTTGAAGGCGAGGAAGAATCCGGCTCGCCCTCGCTGATCCCCTTCATGCAAGAAAACGCGGACGAGCTGACCGCCGATTACGCGATGATCTGCGACACGGGCATGTTCCAATCCAAGGTGCCGTCCATCGTGACCATGCTGCGCGGTTTGCTGGGCGAGGAAATCACCATCACCGGCCCCGATCTGGACCTGCATTCAGGCATGTTCGGCGGCGTAGCGATGAACCCTGCCCGCGTGCTGGCGCGCATCATCGCGTCGCTGCATGACGACACGGGCCGCATCACGGTGCCCGGTTTCTACGACGGCGTACCCGAACTGCCTGACGACATTCAGGCGCAGTGGCAGGGCCTTTCCTTTGACCACGCGTCCTTCCTGGGCGATGTGGGCCTGTCGATCCCCGCTGGCGAACAGGACCGCATGCCGATCGAGATGATCTGGTCGCGCCCAACCTGCGAGGTCAACGGGATGTGGAGCGGCTATACAGGTGCCGGCTTCAAGACCGTGCTGCCATCCGAGGCCAGCGCCAAGATAAGCTTCCGTCTGGTGGGCGACCAAGACCCCCATCTGATCCGCGAGAGTTTCCGCAAAATGGTCACCGACATGATTCCCGCCGATTGCAAGGTCAGCTTTCACGCCCACGGCGCCAGCGGCGGATCGGTTTTTGAAACCACAGACCCCGCGTTTGACAAAGCCCGCAAAGCGCTGACCGACGAATGGAACGTCCCCGCCGCTTACGTCGGCTGCGGCGGATCAATCCCCATCGCCGGACACTTCCAGAAGATCGTGAACACCACGCCAGTGCTGATCGGTTTTGGCAAAGACGACGACGCGATCCATTCCCCGAACGAGAAATACGATATGGAGAGCTTTCACAAAGGCATCAGAAGCTGGGCGCGGATACTGGACGCTTTGACCTAAAGCTTTGGTGCAGCGCGGTCTGGTTTTGCGGGCCGCGCTGGCCTATCCTAGCGGGAATGACGCCAGCAGAAAGCAACCGGGCCCGTGACACCTGAATACGAAGCAATGAACGAGGATGAGCGCGCAGCCTATGACGAGGCGCTGCGGCTGATTGAGGAAGTGCGGAAGAGTGGCGGGACTGAGTTAAAGGTAAGCGCAGTCCCCGTCCCATTGATGTTTTCAGCCTTGGCCGATTGACATTGTTCGGTGTGGTGCGTTTGCGCACACGTCAGGGAGTCCCGGGCGAGCTCATTTCTGAGGGCGTGGCGACGGCATGAGCCCAGGGCATCAAAGCGTCGATGTCCTTTTCGAGATGCCCACTGGCCAGCTTTGTGTACAGATCGCGCAGGTAGGCATAGGGCTCGACGCCGTTCATGCGACA
>JAGXGZ010000092.1 GCA_024636495.1 Roseobacter sp.
ACCCGCAAGTCAGGAGACCTGCCAAAGTGATCACCCTGTTCAGGGCGCGAGGGGCGCTTTGGCTGCGGATACTCCGCTGTGGTGGCTTCACCGTCTGCGGGGGGCATCCGTCCCTTTACTGACATTTTTGACGTCAAACGGACCAATCTGGCCGTTACCAAAGGGACTAAAGATGTTTAAAACATCCCTACTTTCATCCGTTGCTTTTATCGCGCTTGGCGCATCATCTGCCGCTGCTCAGGACGCGTTTGCGCTGGACGAGGTCATCATTTCTGGCGGGCTGTCACCGATTGCGGCACTGTCATCGGCACGCGCGGCTTCTGTGATCACGGCGCAGGACATCGAAGATCGCGGGATCACCAATGTGGTTGATGCGCTGCGCAGCCTTCCCGGTCTTTCGGTCAGCAGTTCGGGCGGCCAGTCGCAGGTCCGCATCCGTGGCGGCGAAGGCAACCACACATTGGTTCTGATCGACGGGGTCGAGGCGTCGGGCGGCGATGGCGAGTATTTCTTTACCGGGCTTGAGACCGCCAATATTGAACGCATCGAAGTGTTGCGCGGCCCGCAGTCGGTCTATTACGGATCAAACGCATCTTCGGGGGTGATCAACATCATCACCCGCAAAGGCAATATCGGCAAAACCTATGCCGCAACGCTGGAGGTCGGCGAAGCAACAATTGCAACCGCCTTCATGGCCTACCGTACCGAACGTGGTGGCGTGTCGCTTTCGCTGGCGCATACCAATGATCAAGGGTTTGATCAGTCGGGTGATGGCGGTGAAAAAGACGGGCTTGAGCGGACCACGGCAATCCTGAATGGCGACTATTTGTTAACCGATGATCTGCGACTGGGCTTTACCCTGCGCAAGTCTGATGAAAACTATAACTTCGACAGCAACTCCTTCGTAGCAACCAATGCCCAGCAATATGTGGTCGATGACCCGACCCAGTTTGCTGATCGCGAGGAACTGACGGCACAGATATATGCCGAATATGAAATGCTGGGGGGGCGTCTGACGCACCGGCTAAGCTTTGAAAAAACCCAAAACCGTGCAAGCTCTAACGGTGCCCCCTTGGCCCGGACAGAGGCGGACATTTTCAAATACCGTCTGAGCTATGGTTTGGACGGGCGCAGCGTGGCTGAAACCGATCATCTGTTGAACTTTTTGATTGAAAACCAACGCGATACAGCCAGCAACAATGCCGCATTCCGCCGCTCGACGCGGTCTGTAGCACTGGAGTACCGTGGTAGCTTTGACTATGGGATCGACCTTCAGGCCGGTGCGCGCTTTGATGACAACGACGTATTTGAAGACGCAACCACATGGAACCTGGGCCTCGCTTACACCATGCCCGGAACAGCGATCAAGCTTCACACTTCGGCTGGTACGGGGATCGTAAACCCTAGATATGGCGAACTTTTTGACAATAACGCGTTTTCCAGAGGCAACCCGAACCTGATTCCTGAAAAGAACCGAAGCTTTGACGTCGGCGTTGAGTTTCCGGTCTTTCAGGGCCGTGGCACGATTGATGTGACCTATTTTAACGAGACCCTGACAGACGAGATTGCCTACAACGGTGGCGCTGTTGCGCCTGCGCCAACCTACCGAAACGATATCGGTGACAGCACCCGCGAAGGTATCGAGATTTCGGGTGATTTGCAGGCCTCCGACACAGTCGCTTTGCGGATGTCTTACACCTATCTGGATGCGAAAAACCCAGATGGCAGCGTTGAAATTCGTCGCCCGCGCCATGAATTGAGCGTTGGGACAACTGTGGAAACCTTTGGGGGCCGTGGGTCTGTATCTGCAGACGTGCGGTATGTTGCGGCGAATTTTGACACGCAATTTTTTGGCGCATTCGCGACCGCCAAACTACCAGCCTACGCCACCGTCGATATCGCTGCTGATTACGAATTGAATGACGCTCTGACGCTGACGGGCCGGGTGACCAATCTGTTTGACGATGACGCGGTAAATGTCTGGGGTTATGCCAGCCGGGGTCGTGCGGCATATGTCGGTATTCGTGCGAACTTCTAACTTTACCAAAGCCTTTTGGCTTGCAGGCGCGCTTATGGGGGCGCCTGCAATTTGCTTTGCCGTCGATGCGCCCAAACGCGTCGTTTCCATGAACCTTTGCACCGATCAACTGGCAATGTTGATCGGTGCAAAGGGGCAGGTGATCTCGGTGTCGCAACTTGCTAGTGATCCGCGCAGCTCTGCCATGGCTGAGCAGGCAACGGGCTATATCACCAACCATGGGCGGGCCGAAGAAATCTACCTTATGCAGCCCGATCTTGTCTTGGCAGGGACGTATACTGCACGCGCCACGGTGCGGATGCTGGAACGGTTGGGGATCAACGTCGTCACGTTTGATATCATCAACAGTCTGGAGGCGATCCCAGAGCAGATGACCCAGATGGGTCACGTTCTGGGGCAGGAGGCGACAGCCGCACGGCTGGTCGCGCAATTCAAAGCAACCCTTGCTGCCTATGAGACAGTAGCGGAAAACCGTCCCACAGCGGCGCTCTATCATGCAAATGGATATACCTCTGGTGATCGGTCCTTGGCGGGTGAAATTCTGACCATTGCCGGGTTTGAAAATGTCGCTGCATCGGCGGGCTATGCGGGCGGCGGCGTGATGCCGCTTGAGGTGCTGGCCATGGCCCAGCCGCAAGCGGTGATCCAAAGCGCTCCTTATGGCCACGGATCGCGGGCCGAAGAGATCATGAACCATCCGGTCGTCGCCGCCTTGCGCGCACATGGCGAGGCGGGTGGGCTGACCGATCACGACTGGGTGTGTGGCACACCGTTCGTCTTGCAGGCGATTGCCGATATGACAGACCTGCGGACCCGCATCGAAGGGGCGGCAGAATGAGCCGCTTGGCGCTGTTTCTAAGCGCGCTTGTGGGAGTGTTGTTCATTGCAGCCCTCGTGATCGGACCTGCAGATCTGACTGTTGCCCAAAGCCTGACGGCGCTTGTGTTTGGCGGTGATGGCCCGATGACATTGGTGATGCGCGAAATCCGGTTACCGCGTGCTATTCTGGGGCTGCTGGTCGGCGGCGCGCTGGGTCTTGCGGGCGCGGCCATGCAGGGTTATTTGCGCAACCCGCTTGCCGATCCGGGGCTGATCGGGGTGTCAGGTTCTGCGGCGCTGGGGGCCGTTTTATCGATCCAGATGGGGCTGGCGGCGGCGATGGCACTGGCGTTGCCGATGATGGCGCTTGGCGGTGCGCTTGTGGGCGTGGTGCTGGTTTTGCTGCTGGCAGGGCCACGCGGATCGTCATTGACGCTGATCCTTGCGGGGATCGCGATTTCCGCATTTGCCGGGGCGTTGACGTCGCTGGTGCTGAACTTGTCGCCCAACCCCTATGCGGCAAGCGAGATTATCTTCTGGATGATGGGATCGCTGGCAGATCGCTCAATGGTGCATGTCTGGATCGCGCTGCCCCTGATTGTCATCGGCGCTGTGCTGCTTTCAACCTTGTCGCGGGGCCTTGATGCGCTGACCTTGGGCGAAGATGCGGCCGAAGCGATGGGCATTAGCCTGACCCGCCTGCGCCTCACGCTGATCTTTGGCACGGCAGCGGTCGTGGGCGCCTCGACGGCTGTGGCCGGAGCAATTGGGTTCGTGGGCCTTGTGGTGCCACATCTGCTGCGCCCGTGGGTTGGCGCACGGCCGGGTGCCTTGCTGTGGGCCTCTGCGCTTGGTGGGGCGTCGATGATCCTTGCATCCGACATTCTGGTGCGCGTGGTCTTGCCTGAACGTGACCTCAAGTTGGGTGTGGTCACGGCATTGGTCGGCGCGCCGCTGTTTTTGCACCTGATCTATCGCACGCGGAGGGGGGGCACATGAGCCTGCTTTCGCTGACCGATTTCGGGGTAAAACGCAGGGACAAGCAGATTTTGCAAGGCGTCAATCTGGACATTCAGCCCGGAGAGTTGGTCGGGTTGATCGGCCCCAACGGGGCAGGGAAGACGACGCTCATGCGGGCGGCCCTTGGGTTGATCCCGGCGCAGGGCTTCAGCTCGATGACCGCAATGCCCGCGCGCGCTAGGGGCAAGGCCGCGGCCTGGATGCCGCAATCGCGCGAAATCGCATGGCCGGTGGATGTTGAAACCCTAATCCGGCTGGGGCGCACGCCGCATCTGGGCGCAGGTCAGAAAATGACCGATGCCGATGCCGCAGCGGTCGAACGCGCGCTGGTTCGCATGGGGCTGGAAGACTACCGCCACCGCATCGCGACGCAGCTTTCGGGTGGCGAACAGGCGCGGGTGTTGATCGCCCGTAGTCTGGCGCAAGAGGCACCTTTGTTGATGGCCGATGAGCCGACCGCTGGTCTTGATCCGGCGCATCAGATTGCCACGATGCAAAGCTTTGCGGCCCTTGCCAAAGCCGGACAATCTGTACTGGTTTCCCTGCATGATCTAGGGCTTGCCGCACGTCATTGCACGCGCTTGGTTATGCTGCACAGCGGCGGTATTGCCGCTGACGGGGCACCGCGCGACGTGCTGACCCCTGATCTGATCCGGGCCGCCTTTGGCATCACGGCCTACCTTCAAGAAACGCCGGATGGCATCATCTTTCAACCGCTAGAGGTTCTTTCATGACCCCCCAAATGCTTGAATTTCTGAACACAGGCGGTCCTGCTCTTTGGGCGATTGCGGTGCTGTCTGTCTTGGTGCTGGCGATTGTCTTATGGAAGCTTTGGCGGCTTGCGCTGTTGGGCGCGTGGTCAACCCGCGCGGCCGAAGCTTTGGTCGCAGGGCAGCCTGCCACGCCAAAAGGCCTGCGCGCCCGCTTTGCTGCCGATGTCATTGCAACGCGGCATCTGCCCGATGCGGTGGCGCGCGAAGAGGTGATGCGTCTTGGGGCACGCGTGCTGACGCAATTGCGCACCGGGTTGCGCCCGCTTGAGCTGATCGTGACAATTGCGCCGTTGATCGGTCTGTTGGGAACTGTTCTGGGCATGATCGAGGCGTTCCAAGCCCTTGAAACCACGGGCGGGCAAGCCGATCCCGCAATCCTTGCCGGCGGTATCTGGGAGGCGCTTTTGACGACCGCGGCAGGCATGGGCGTTGCAATTCCCGCCGCCGTGGCACTTAGCTGGTTCGAGGCCATCGCTGAGCGTGTACAAACCGATCTGGAAGACCTCGCGACCCGTCTCTTTATCCAAGCGCGTCCGGCGAACTGATGTTTGCCTTCGCCCCGCCACGCCGAAGCCGCAGGCCAAGCCTAACGCCGATGATCGACGTGGTGTTTTTGCTGCTGGTGTTTTTTATGCTGGCCTCGCAGTTTGGCAAAGATACAAGCGTGCGCTTGTCAGGGGCCGGTGCGGGGGCGACTTATTCCGGCCCGCCTCGATTGATCGAAATTGCACCCGATGTCGTGCGGCTGAACGGCACGGGCATTGCGCTTGAAGGGTTGCAATCCGCGTTGACCCCTTTGACACAAAACGTGTCTGACACGATTATTCTGCGCGGGGCCGACGGGGCCAGCTTGCAACGGTTGCTGGATGTCGCGCAAATCCTGCAGGCATCTGGGTTCAGTAATCTGGTCGTGGTGGAGTAGGGCAATGAAGTTCGCATCCCCCCGCCGTCGCTACCCTGCTGAATCAATTGTGCCGATGATCAATGTGGTCTTCTTGTTGCTGATATTTTTCATGATGTCGGCGACGATCACCCCGCCCGCACCCTTCGATCTGACGCTACCGGAAACTGAAACCGAAGCGGAATTGGCAGGCGATAAAACGCTGTACCTGTCGGGGCAGGGTCAGGTTTCATTTGGCGGTGCCTTGGACGAGGCGGCTTGGGCGCTGCTTGACAAGGCAGAAGAAAACGGCCCGCTCACGTTGCGCACCGATGCCACGCTTGAAGCAAGAACCTTGGCGCAAGTGCTGGCGCGTCTGTCTTCGATGGGGCGTGCGAATGTCGAACTCGTGGTGCGCGCGCCATGAGACAGATCATCGAATTCTCAATGTTTCTGGCGGGGGCCACGGTGCTGCATCTGGCGGTTGGTTATGTTGCGCCCTCTGGGACGCAAGCAGGGGCAGGCGCAGGCGGTGATGCGCCCGTGACTTTGGCCGCTGCGAATGTTGGCCTGCAAGACATGATCGCAGAGTGGGACCAGCCAGTTGAGGTTGTTCAGCAGGTTGCCCAGCCTGTACCGGACGCGCCCGAAATGGCACCGGCTTTCATGCCAAACCCAGATCGTGCTGTCCCTGAGCGCCCCGCATTCCAACGCCCGCTGGCAGGCGACGCGCCGTCCTTGCCGGAAATTGATCAAACCACGGCCCCCAAGCCGAAACTTGCAGAGCACCGCCCAAAGCTGCGACCTGCGGCCAAAACTGCGGTAAAGGCAAAACCCTTGCAGGCCAAACAAACCCCTGCTGCAAAGCCTGAACAAAAGAAATCTGCATCCGCGACATCCCCACAAAAGGCGGCGGGTGCAGGGACCCGGAAGCCAACCAAGGGCGCGGGAACAGGGGCTGCGCCGAAAGCCAAGGCAAGCGGAAATTCCCAGAACCTCATGGCATCCTGGGGTGGCCAAATCCGCAGCAGCATCGAGCGGCGCAAACGCTATCCTTCGGGGACGCGGGCCAGTGGCACCGTGATGTTGGCGATTTCCGTACATGCGCGCGGTGCAATTGTCGGGGTGTCGGTGATCCAGTCTTCGGGCGTGCCGCAACTCGACCGTGCCGCGATGTCAGCCGTGAAATCCGCCCGCATTGCCGCAGCGCCCAAGGGGCTGGGTGCAGGGGTTCACAAGTTTACCATCCCGATGAAATTCGCCCCTTAGGCATTTGGAACAGGCGCTACTCCAAAGTGGCGCGATCAACGGCTATCAGCCCAAGCGACCGCGCGGTTGCTAATGCCAAAACCGGACTATCAGGACCGCCCGTGGTGGTCTGATAGGTGCGCATTGCCTTGCGCGTAGATGCATCAAACAGGCCAGAGACCGCTCCATCATACTCTCCGCGTGCTGCCAATGCGCGTTGCAATGTGGCGATAAACTCGGGCGTCAACTGATCCGCACAGGGTGTTTCAAACCAGTTGTCTTTGCGCGGTGTGACAATTTTCTGGCGAGTCTCGGTGCGGTAGATCGGCAGGGCCTGTATCTCTCCGGTCGTGCTGATTTGCGCGGGCTGCACCTGCACCTGTTCGGTCACAGTCTCGATCACGGCGGGCGACACGGTGCGCCCCCAGCACGTTCCAGGCGCTGCACCGGCGGGCCCTTGGGTTGTGGCCTCGCGGACACCGGGTTCGGGCGGTGCGTCACCAACCGAAGCGATATCGCAGCCCCACAAAGCTGCAAGGGCAAGCAATACCGCGCTGGCCTTAGTTAATCCTGATTGATTTTTGAACTGCACGCGACGCCTTTTGCGGTCTCTTGTTTCGCAATACCCTAGCCCGCTTTTTACGCGCTGCCTAGACGAATGCCCTGCCAAGGTTCGGTTTGGACAAGACCTGCGTCATCAGGGTCGCAAAAGGGGCTGGCGAAGGGGCGCAGGCCTGTCTACACATAGGTCGATAATTCAATGCAGAGAGGGTCAAAATGGCCAAAATCACCTATGTAGAACACAACGGCACCGAGCATGTGGTCGATGTGGCAAATGGCATGACCGTCATGGAAGGCGCGCGCGATAACAACATCCCCGGCATCGAAGCCGATTGCGGTGGAGCCTGTGCATGTTCCACATGCCACGTTTATGTCGACGCGGCATGGATGGATAAGGTACCCGCCAAGGAAGACATGGAAGAGGACATGCTTGATTTTGCATATCAGCCCGATCCCGAACGTTCGCGCCTGACCTGTCAGATCAAAGTGACCGATGCCCTTGACGGCCTGCGCGTCCAGATGCCTGAAAAGCAGATCTGATGCAGGCCGGGGCGCGGCGTCTGCCGGTGCACCTGATCAAACGAATGACGCGCCGCGCATTGCCAATGGTGTGCGCGGGGCTGATCGCGCTGGCCCCCGGAATGCTGGCGGCTCAGACTGTCGTCTCAGCGCGCTATGGCGATGCGACAACGCGCTACGACCACGGTGTGTTGGGCGATGCCGTTGAGTGGGGTACGCTTGAGCTTGTCCTGAGCGACGGGGTGAAACGCCGGTTTATTCTGCCTGATACGCTTGTGTTCGAGGACACCGCCCCTCGGTTGGCTGACCTTGATGCAGACGGATCACCGGAAGTGATCGTGGTAGAAAGCAGCCTTAGTCTGGGTGCCCGCTTGGTGGTCTACGGGCCACAGGGCAGGCTGGCCATGACGGAACACATCGGCCGCAAAAACCGCTGGCTCGCCCCGGTGGGTGCCGCCGATTTCACCGGTGATGGCAGATCAGAGATTGCAATGGTCATCACCCCCCATCTTGCAGGCAGGCTGGTACTTTTGGCCTATGACGGATCATCACTCACAGAAATCGCCACAACCGAGGGGCTGACCAACCACCGCATTGGCGATCCGGATATTGCTGGTGGCATACGCGTCTGTGACGCTGCCCCCGAAATTATTCTGGCCCAAATGCCTTGGTCACGCTCTGGCAGCTCAGCCATGGTCGCGGTCCACTATTCCGCTGGCAAACTCGAAATGGCACCCTTTGCCGCCCCCTTTACCCCGGAAAATGTCGCTCTGGCCCTAAGCTGCACCATAGCGCCTTCCTAAAGCCTGCCTGCATATTCCAAATGGACTAAAATCCTGGGGGTCCGGGGGCTAGCCCCCGGTCCGGTGTTGGCCTAGTCCAGCGCCCTCCAGCCAATATCGCTGCGAAAAAACCCTTCTGGCCAGTCTACCGCGCGCACCATCACATAGGCACGGCTCTGTGCCTCGGCAAGGCTATCGCCTCGTGCCGTGACATTCAAAACCCGGCCGCCGATTGCGACAGTTTTGCCGTCCTTAAGGGCAGTGCCTGCGTGGAAAACCATGTTTCGGCTGTCTTCGGGCAGCGCATCCAGCCCGCCAATGACGCTGCCTTTTTCATAGGCACCAGGATAGCCCAATGCGGCCATCACCACCGTTACGGCGTGATCTTCGGCCCAGTTTACCTGCATCTCGCTAAGGCGTGTTTCGGCGGCAGCATGCAACAAATCCAGCACCTGCGCGCCAAGGCGCATCATCAACACCTGACATTCAGGGTCACCAAACCGCGCGTTATATTCCACCAGACGGGGCGCGCCGTCTTTGATCATCAGGCCCGCGTATAGCACCCCTTGGTAGGGCGTGCCGCGCTTGGCCATCTCTGCCATCGTGGGGCGGATGATCTCGTCCAGGGCGCGCTGAGCAATTTCGTCGGTCAGGACAGGCGCGGGGGAATAGGCCCCCATGCCGCCGGTATTCGGCCCCGTGTCCCCGTCGCCCACACGTTTGTGGTCTTGGGCGGTGCCGATGGGCAAAACGGTCTCGCCGTCACACAGCACGAAAAACGACGCTTCTTCGCCTTCCATAAACTCTTCGATGACGACTTCGGCACCGGCATCTCCGAAAGTGCCGTCAAACATGGTATCCACCGCCGCAAGCGCCTCGGCGTCGGTTTCGGCGATGATCACGCCTTTGCCTGCGGCAAGCCCATCGGCCTTGATCACGATGGGGGCAGGGTGGGTGGCGAGATAAGCCCGCGCCGATGCCGCGTCGGTAAAGTGACCATAAGCTGCTGTTGGCGCGTTGGCGGCATCGCAGATGTCTTTGGTAAAGGCCTTTGATGCCTCAAGTGCGGCGGCAGCTTTGGACGGGCCGAACACCAGAATACCTGCGTTGCGCAAATCATCCGCCACCCCGGCGGCCAGCGGTGCCTCTGGCCCGATGATCACGAAATCAATGCTGTTTTCATCGGCAAAGTTTACGACCGCAGCACCATCATTGATGTCAAATGACGCGCATTCCGCGATGGCTTCGATGCCCGCATTGCCGGGTGCCACGATCAACTTGTCGCATTTGGGGTTTTGCAGAACGGCCCAGGCAAGGCTGTGTTCCCGCCCGCCGCTGCCCAGAATGAGGATGTTCATGGTTGCTCTCCCTTGGCCTTGGTTGCTGGGCGTTCTAAGCTGGGGCAGACAAAGACACAAGCCAGACACGAGGCGCGCCTGCATGGATCTGATCGACGACCCAATCGAGGGGAAAAACAGCCCTGAATTCACCGTGACCGAGCTTTCTGGCGCAATTAAGCGGGTGATCGAGGGCGAATTCGGCCATGTTAGGATTCGCGGCGAGGTCGGGCGCGTCAGTCGGCCCCGGTCGGGGCATATCTATCTGGACCTCAAAGATGACAGTTCGGTCATATCGGGGATCATCTGGAAAGGAGTGTCTGCGCGGCTTGAAACCCAACCCGAAGAGGGGATGGAGGTGATTGCCACCGGGCGCATCACCACCTTTGGCGGGCAGTCGAAATATCAGATCGTGATCGAAGACATCAAACCGGCGGGCATGGGCGCGCTGATGGCGCTGCTGGAAAAACGCAAGGCGGCGCTGGCGGCTGAGGGGCTGTTTGCGCCGGAGCGTAAACGCCCGTTGCCCTATCTGCCCGATGTGATCGGGGTGGTGACCTCGCCCTCGGGCGCTGTGATCCGCGATATTTTGCACCGTTTGCGCGACCGGTTTCCGCGCAAGGTGCTGATCTGGCCCGTTGCCGTACAGGGGGCGAAATGCGCGACCGAGGTTGCCCGCGCCATCGAGGGGTTTAACAAGCTGACCCCCGGTGGCGCGATCCCGCGTCCTGATCTGCTGATCGTCGCACGTGGTGGCGGGTCGGTTGAGGACCTGTGGGGGTTTAACGAGGAAATTGTGGCGCGCGCGGCTGCGGCCTCAAGCATCCCGCTGATTTCAGCCGTGGGTCACGAGACGGACACGACCCTGATCGACTATGTATCTGACAAACGCGCGCCCACGCCCACGGCGGCGGCCGAGCTGGCGGTGCCGGTGCGTCACGAGCTGGTGGCGTGGCTTGACGGGCAAGAGGCGCGGATGACCCGCGCACTTAGCCAAGGGTTGGCGCGGCGCGATCAGCGCTTGCGCGATATGGCCCGCGCCTTGCCCCGTGCCGAAACTTTGCTGGACGGCCCGCGCCAAAAGCTGGACTTGCTGGCTGGTCGGCTGGGTCCTGCGCTGACCACAGGTGTGCAGAAACGCAAAGTGCGGCTGGCGGATATGTCGGGCGTGCTGCGCCCCGGTACGTTGTTGCGTGCGCTTCAGTCCGAACAGCGCCGCCTTTCCGCGCTATCGTCGCGGTTCCGGCCCGAAGCTTTGGTGCTTGATCAAAAGCGAAAAGCGGATTCTTATCAGGCGCTTGCACGGCGTCTTTCGGATGCGGGACAGCGTCAGACAACCGGCTGGCGCAAGCAGATTGCCGGGCTGGTCCGAGTGCATGAAATGCTCAGCTATAAATCGACGCTGGCGCGTGGCTATGCGGTTGTGCGCGGTGATGGTGGGTTGGTCACGACCAAAAAGGCCGCCCAAGATGCCACATCGCTTGAGATCGAATTTGCCGATGGGCGGATGCAGATCGGCGGCAAAGCGACCCCGCGCAAAGCCGCGAAAAAGCCCCCCGAACAAGGCAGCCTGTTTTAGACGCCGACCTTTGGGCCAAGACACAGCAGGTCTTGGTCGTTGTCCTGCGCCTCGTAAAGCTCTGTCGTGGTAGGGTCGTTTTCAAAACGTGCGATCAAGCCACCGGTGCCTGCCTCGAAGGTCCAGCACTGCGGGGACGGGTTGTCTTCATATGTGAAACAAATCTGCCCGTTCTCTTCGTACCATTCCCCCGGCTTGCATTCCCCGTCCAGAAACGACCATTCAACCCGGCGGTTGTCCAAATAGCGCTCTGCGCCGTAGGTTTGGCCATTACTGTTGTAAAACAGTGTTTTGCCACGGGTGTAGGCGTCAAATTCATCGGCTGTCATGGACGATTGCGCCGCCAGAGGGGTGGCAAGAAGCATGGCAAGCAGGGCGAAAATCTGTTTCATAACGCTAGTTTGCCAGAAATCGCAGGGCGGTGCCAGCGCAGATAAAGCGGGCTCAGGCGGGTTCCTGCCAGCGGGCGACGCGGCGGTCCATGATCCGCCGCCACAGCGGCGGGATCAGCGCCAGCACGGCCATGACCGGCAAGGATCGCGGCAAAAGCGGCATCGTGTCGGGTGTGACCTCAAGCGCTGGAAAAGCTCGGGCGGGGCGCATGTGGTGGTCTGAATGGCGCGGCGCGTTCAGCATCATCGCAGAAGAATACCACGCAGGTGCATTCCAGCTGTGCTGTGGGCCGACCGGTTCAAACCTGCCATCGGGGCGCTGTTGGCGGCGCAAACCGTAGTGCTGAACATAGTCTGATAGCAGAAGTTGCATCTGCGCATAAAAGGCGATGCCCAGCAATGCGACCACGCCACCACCGCCTGCGATGAAAGCGGCACATCCCAGCGAAGCGCCAGCCCCTGCGACGTAGATGACATAAGGGTGCGACACGCCGGATCTGCCGCGTGCGCGTGATTGGTGCTGCGTCTCTGCGTGCAACCCTGCAATGAACTCTGCACGCAAGACGCGCAAGGCATAGGCATAAAACCCTTCGCCCAACCGGGCCGAATTCGGATCGGCATCGGTGGCCGCATGAACATGATGCACCCGCAAATGGGCCGAAACGTGGTGGCCGTGCAAAAGCGAGCAGTAGATGGCCGTGCCAATCCGGCGCGGCCAGCGGCCGCTGGCATGGATCAGCTCGTGCGCATTCGAGTTCGAGATCTGGCCGAAAAACAGGCCCAACCCTAGGTATATCAACAGCTTTGACGGTGCTGTCAGGCCACTGTCGCCGGCCAGCGCCCACACACCCAAAGCCAGCACTCCAAAATGCACGGCTGCCAGCGTTAGGCTAAGGGCGCGCCCGGTCCCGTCTTGCGGCGCAGGCTGGACTTTGATGCGATCAAGGAAAAACACCAGCACGGTAATCGACAGCAGCGCCAGCAGCGGCCATGGCCCGCCCCGCAGGCATGCCAGCGCCAAAAGCACCGCTGGGGTCAGGCTGGCCGTGACATACCAGATCATTGCTCGGCTCCGTATTGCTGTTGTCAGTTTCTTATAGGCTAATTGCGGCACTAAAAAGAACACAACCTGTCACAGGTGCCGCGTAAAGTGTTAGGGAAACGTCGCTTTTCGAATGTGAGCGGGGGCGCATCTTTGATAGATTGTCCGCAACACTTAGCCGAAGGAACGCACGATGGCACTGGATGATCACAAAAAGTCTGATGGCAAAGGCCCCGAAAAAGGCGTCTGGAAATCTGGAAAAGGCAAAGGGCGCACCCACACCAAGGGGCGTCAGCTGGATGATACTGCATGGGATCAGGTCCGCGCCTTGCTGGGGGATAAACCGCGCCGCGCTGATTTGTTGATCGAACATTTGCATCTCATTCAGGATGAATACGGCCATCTGTCTGCCGCCCATTTGCGCGCCCTAGCCGAAGAAATGCGCCTTAGCATGGCCGAGGTCTATGAAGTCGCGACATTTTACGCCCATTTCGATGTGGTCAAAGAGGGTGAAACCCCACCGCCCGCGCTCACGATCCGCATCTGCGATTCGCTGGCCTGCGAGCTGGCGGGCGCGCAGGCGTTGAAATCCGCTTTGGAGGATGGCTTGGATGCGGCGCAGGTCCGCGTGGTGCGCGCGCCTTGTATTGGCCGCTGCGATACTGCTCCCGCGCTTGAGATCGGCCATAACTTTGTCGATCACGCGACGGTGGAAAAGGTGCAGGCGGTGATCGCTGCGGGCGACACACATGTGCATTTGCCCGACTACCAAGGCTTTGATGCTTACGTCAAAGACGGTGGTTATAAGACGCTGAAATCCTTGCGCAGCTCTGGCAACTGGGAGGCGGTGCAGGACAAACTGCTTGAGGCAGGCGTGCGCGGACTTGGCGGGGCGGGGTTTCCGTCGGGCAAGAAATGGGGATTTGTGCGCGCCAATCCGGGCCCGCGCTATATGGCGGTGAATGGCGATGAGGGCGAGCCCGGCACGTTCAAAGACCGTTGGCATCTGGAACGCGTGCCACACCAGTTTCTTGAGGGCATGTTGATCGCCGCTTGGGCCGTAGAAGCGCAGACCGTATTTTTATACATGCGCGATGAATACCCTCAGGTATTGGCGCTTTTGCGTACCGAAATCGCAGCGCTGGAAGCCGCAGGGATTGTTGCACCCGGCTATATCGATCTGCGGCGCGGTGCCGGTGCCTATATCTGCGGCGAGGAATCCGCGATGATCGAAAGCATCGAAGGCAAGCGCGGAATGCCGCGCCACCGACCGCCCTTTGTGGCCCAAGTCGGTGTCTTTGGTCGCCCCACTTTGGTACATAACGTCGAGACGCTGCATTGGGTCGCGCGCATCTGCCGCGAGGGGCCTGAGGTCTTGAACAGCATCGAAAAGAACGGGCGCAAAGGGCTGCGCAGCTATTCCGTGTCGGGCCGTGTCGTGAAACCGGGGATGTACCAACTGCCCGCCGGATCAACGATCACCGATATCATCGAGGCCGCTGGCGGTATGGCTGCGGGCCATGTGTTCAAGGCCTACCAGCCCGGTGGTCCGTCCTCTGGCCTGCTGCCCGCGTCGATGTCGGATATCGCGATGGATTTCGACGTCTTGCAGGAATACGGCTCGTTCATCGGGTCCGCTGCGGTGGTGGTGTTGTCCGACCACGACAGCGCCAAGGCGGCGGCGCTGAACATGCTGCGGTTCTTTGAGTATGAGAGCTGCGGACAATGCACGCCTTGTCGCGTGGGCTGCGGGAAAGCGGTGCAATTGATGCAAGCGGATACGTGGGACCAGCCGTTGCTTGAGGAACTGTCGCAAGCGATGGTTGACGCATCGATTTGCGGGCTGGGGCAGGCGGCACCGAACCCGATCCGGTTGGTGATGAAGCACTTTGCGGACGAGATTTAGGGCGGAGGTTTAGGGTGGGGCCCCCTGCGGGTTTTCCCAAAACGTAAGCGTCAGACCTGCACAGCCGGTCTGACGTACCGGTAAAAACCGCGTGTCCACATTTGGTAGCCTTAAAGATGCGTCAGTTCTTCACAACCAAACAGGTACATCGGTTTTGTCGCAAGCGTGCGCAAAGTTGCTGGGCCACGGTGCGGGTTTCTGATCCGTATTGCGCAAAGTAGAATCCCTTGCGCCCCGAAACGCGGTTTTTCTTGTAAACCATATCAAGTTTCTGCCCGCTGATCGCGCTTCGGCACGACGATGTGTTGGCCTTGGCCTTGGCTTGCGCGGCATTGGTGCTGGCGCCAAAGGCGACTTGAACGCCCCATGGTTTCAGCAAGGGTTTGGGCGGTGTAATCTTGAGCGGTGTTATGCGGCGCTTGGCGGCCATCTCGTAGCAGGCGGGCAGAAAGGCTTTGTCTTTTGACAGGCGGAAATCGGGTTGTTTTGGCGGGGTGTCGCGCCATATTTCAGCGGATAATCCGGTGATGATGGGCACATAATTCACAGTTTCAGAGGCAAGGCCCTTGCCCTCCAGAAACCCTTCGGCGCGGCGTTCGCCGCCATTGTAGCCAATCGCTGCCATGCCTTCGTTGCCATATTTCTGAACCATTTCAGCAAGGTATTGGGCTGAATGCTCTAGCGCGTCGGCAGGGTTATACGGGTCTGCAAGTCCGCGCAGTTTGGCCGTGGAGGGGATAAATTGCGCAATTCCGCGCGCATTGGCATGGCTTAGGGCGTTTTGATCAAAGCGGCTTTCCTGCCAGATTAGCCGCGCAAAGAAGTCTCGGTTCAGCCCGTGACGGTCTGAAAACACCTTGATTGCGTTGCAGGTGTCATAGACAAAATGCACGGGCCGGATGCAGTGGACCTGACCCCATTTGGCGGTCGAGCAATAGCGCTGGTCCGGCTCTGCAAACGCCGCATTTCCGAGCAAAAGGAACGTAAATATCATCAACAAGCGCATATCCCTTTGGTGGTGCAGGAGGGCGGCGCTGTCAATTCCCGTTGTCACCCTTCCCTCTGGGCAGATGAGCCTATAGGTCATAGATAACGCCTGACACTTTTTCGGAGAGCGCGCTTGGCCTTTTTCAAAAAACTGAAATCCAAACTGTTCAAATCCTCGTCCAAGATAGACGAGGGGCTTGAGGCGATTGTCGAAGAGGGCGGCGCAGTCGATACGCCCGAAACCATCGACGAGGTGCCCGTTGATCAGGTGATGGATACGCCTTTGGCAGCGACGAAAGCCTTGCCTGAAACGGGTGACCCTGAGCCCGCGCCAAAGCCTGCTGCTACGTCAGAGGAACCGACCCCCGTTTCCATTCGTGAAACGGTTCAGTCTATTGATGTCGATTTGGAAACGCCAAAGCCTGCCAAACCCGGTCTGATGGGCCGCTTGATGGGGCGCGGTGACGCCGCCCCTGTGCTGCGGCGCGTGCTGGATGACGAGATGCTTGAGCAGCTTGAAGAGCTGTTGATCTCGACCGATATGGGCGTGGATACGGCGCTGCGTGTGACGGCGAACATGGCCGAAGGGCGGTTTGGCAAGCGGTTGTCGGTCGAAGAAATCAAGCGTTTGTTGGCCGCTGAAATTGCGCGGATCATGGACCCGATCGCCAAGCCTTTGCCGCTGTATGCCAAGACGCCGCAGGTCGTGCTGGTGGTGGGCGTCAACGGGTCGGGCAAGACGACGACGATTGGCAAGCTGGCCAGCCAGTTCAAAGCGGCGGGCAAACATGTGGTGATTGCGGCGGGGGATACCTTTCGTGCTGCTGCCGTCGAACAGTTGCAGGTCTGGGGCGACCGTGCTGGCGTTCCGGTGCTGACCGCCGCCCAAGGGTCGGACCCTGCCAGCCTCGCGTTCGAGGCGATGGGCCAGGCCGAACGTGATGGCGCTGATTTGCTGTTGATCGATACTGCCGGACGTCTGCAAAATCGGGGCGATCTGATGGAAGAGCTTGCCAAGATCGTGCGCGTGATCCGCAAGAAAGACCCGTCTGCCCCCCATAACACGCTGTTGGTGCTTGATGCGACGACAGGCCAGAACGCCCTTAATCAGGTGAAGGTGTTTCAGGACATCTCGGATGTGTCGGGACTTGTGATGACCAAGCTGGACGGCACGGCCAAGGGCGGTGTGCTGGTGGCCTTGGCCGATAAATTCGGTCTGCCGATCCATGCTATCGGGGTGGGCGAACAGATCGACGATTTGCAGCCCTTTGACCCGCAGGAATTCGCGGATGCCTTAATGGGGTTGGACCCTAAGTGAGCGCGGCTTACTGGGGTGCGCACCCGTGACCGAATGGCTGGCCCAGATCGAGGGCACCCCAGAAGGGCATCAAGTCGCCCTGTATCTGGCGTTGTTAGCCGCGTTTTTGCACGCTGTTTTTGGCGCGTTACAAAAGGGCAGGCATGATCCGTGGCTGACGCGCGGGGCGATTGATTTCTCTTACGGGGTTATGGCCACACCTTTTGCGCTGTTTGTCGTGCCGTGGCCCGAACCGCATATGTGGGCGATCTTTGCCGGCGCTTTTGCGATCCACGTTGTTTACAAGCTGCTTCAGGCTTGGGCCTATACCAAGGGGGCTTATACCGTGGTCTACCCCGTGGTGCGCGGGACTGGGCCGCTTTTTACGGTGATCGGTGCCTATCTGATCTTCAACGAAAGCTTTACCTTGATGCAATGGGCCGGGGTGGGCGTGTTGATGGCGGGCATCTTTGGGCTGGCGCTGTATAATATGGTCTATCTGGTGTCCGAGCGGGACACGCTTCACGCGGCCTTGGGCCTTGCAGTGCTGACGGGGCTGTTCGTGGCGCTTTACACGACCTATGACGCCTATGGCATCCGCGCGACCGAGAACCCGTTTACCTTTCTGGCATGGTTTTTCATGATCGACGGGATCGTCATGCCGATCATCGCCACCCGCAGATATCTGCGCATGCCCAATCCGCCCGACCTTGGGCCGCTGATGACACGGGGCGTGGCGGGGGGATTTGTTGCCTTCTTCAGTTTTGGGGCCATCATGTTGGCGACAAGGCTGGACAAGGTGGGCGAGGCAGCGGTCTTGCGCGAAACTTCGACCGTGTTTGCGGCGATTATCGGCTGGCTGGTGCTAAAAGAAACCGTAGGCCCGCGACGCGTTGCCCTGATGGCATTGATTGCTGCGGGCGCTGTGATAGTTGAGATGGGTGGATAATGGAGAGCAAAATGACCGATAAACGCGAGATCAATCCCTTTTTGAAGTCAGCGCTCGAATTCGGGCCTGTGCTGCTCTTTTTTGTCGCCTATCTGCGCTACAAGGACGAGGTCTTTACCCTTGGCGGAACTGACTACAGCGGATTTATAATCGTCACAGCGGCCTTTGTTCCCTTGCTGATTGCCGCAACGGCTGCCCTGTGGGCGCTGACGGGTAAACTTAGCCGGATGCAGGTTGCAACGGTCATTTTGGTAACTGTCTTTGGCGGGCTGTCCGTATGGCTGAACGACGAGCGGTTTTTCAAGATGAAGCCAACCGCGATTTATCTTCTGTTCGCAGCTTTGCTGGCCATCGGGCTGCTGCGCGGCCAGTCCTACCTGAAATTCGTGATGGAAGAGATGATGCCGCTGCAAGACGCAGGCTGGATGATTTTGACCAAGCGCTTGATGCTGTGTTTCTTTGGTCTGGCTTTGGCGAATGAATTGATCTGGCGCTTTGCCAGTACGGAAACATGGGTCTATTTCAAGACCTTTGGCCTGACGGCTGCGGTGTTCGTGTTCTTTATGGCGCAAAGCAGATTGTTTCAGGCTTACGGCTTGGAAAAAGAAGAAGATTCCGACGCCGTCTGAGCAAGATCCGGTCGCCATGTGACCTCGTTGGGGGCAACGGAATAGGCGACTTTCTGGGCCATATCCAACGACAATGCGGCCTCAAGCGCCATCTTGAATCGCGATGACTTTTCCGATGCGCGGCGCAGATCTGCAGCGGACCATTCGATCACCTCGGATCCTGCGCTCATCACTGTCGTCGCCGATGCACGCTGATGGGTCAGAAAGGCGACTTCACCGACAAAAACGCCGGGCGGCATTTTGAACAGGTCGTGTTTCTTGGTGATGGTTGTTTCGCCCGACAGCGTATAGAACAGGCGCGTCATCGGTGCGCCCTCAATCGTCAGTTGGGTAGGCTTTTCAATTGTGTAGCGCTTTGCATGGTGCATCAGGGTGCGAAAATCGCCCGGGGGCAGGCTGGGGAAGTGATCATAGATGTCACGGTGCGCGCGCGGGATGGCAAGGCGCGATTTGCGCGCCTCCAAGGCAAGCAAACCGGACAAATTTGCGCACCCGATCATGGCACTGATATATATCGCGTCCCACAAAGGGGTCTCGGCGACGAACCAGTAATACAGAATGTAAAAGCAGGTGCCGAGCATCAGCATCAGGCGCAAGGTGATCTGATTGATGATCAAAAAGCCCAGAACATAGCAGACACCCGCCGCATAAACGAGCATATCGGCAGTGAAAAGTGGATCATTCAAACGGTTACCCCTAAAAAGTGCCTGAGCCTGCCACCGTTTGATCAAAATTCAAAGAGATTTACCGGAGCGCGTTTATTTGGTTTTGAATAGTGTGGCCTGCGCCTGACTGTCTTTGTTGAAATCAGCGCGTTTTTCCGCAAAAAGTGCGCGGCCTGCCTGCACGCCCTTGCGTGCCCCCATCGTCGCCAACCAGCGGGCCATGTTGGGCTTGTCGTCCAGCGTTTGTTGCTGTCCCTCCCATAGCGAAGCCCATCCCCAGATCGCGAAATCGGCGATGGTTATGTCGTCGCAGGCGACAAATTCATTGCGCGCCAATTGTTTGTCCAACACGCCATAAAGCCGAGCAGTCTCGCTGCGGTAGCGGTCTTTGGCGTAGGGCAGATCATTTGGTGGATCCATGTTGGGCGCATATTTCAAAAAGTGGTGTGCCTGACCTGCCATTGGCCCAAGGCCGCCCATTTGCCACATCAGCCATTCATCCACCGCGATGCAATCACGCGCGGTGGTGCCGCCAAACAAGCCCGTCTTGCGCGATAAATAATTCAGGATCGCACCGGACTCAAAGACGGACACGGGCGCGCCGTCCGGTCCGTCGGGGTCCACGATTGCGGGCATCCGGTTGTTCGGCGCAATTTTCAGGAAATCCGGTGCAAACTGGTCGCCCGCGCCAATGTTGATCAGATGGGTTGTGTAGGGCAGGCCCATTTCTTCCAATGCGATGGATATTTTCCAACCGTTGGGCGTAGGCCAGTAATATAGATCAATCGGTTGGGACATCAGAAACCTCGTTTCACGGATTGCGCGGTTTATGATGCGTGTTTTGAAAAGGCTCGCAAGGAAAACCGTCCTGTTTTCTAAAGGAGCCGCAAGATTTTGTTCCCTTCATCCGGCCGCCCTGTTGACGTGGGCACGCCACAGGCGTAGCCAATGCGGGTGGTGATTTGTTACCGGATTGCGGGCCACGGGCAGGGCGACTTGCTGAAATTCCGCTAAAAGGTCAGGATGAAAGCCCCCTTTCGCTTGACCGCGTCTGGGGTTTTTTTACGCCCGAACCGTTACGGGCCATGAGGATATGATCGATGAGCAGCACTTGGAAACCGCGGACCAAGGCCGTCCATTTGGGAACGCGCCGCAGCCAGTATAACGAAGTGTCAGAAGCTATGTTTCTGACGCAGGGCTTTGTATATGAAAGCGCCGAACAGGCCGAAGCGCGGTTTCAGTCGCTTGGCGATGATGAATTCATTTATGCCCGCTATGGCAACCCAACCGTGCGGATGTTCGAAGACCGCATTGCGGGCATGCTGGGCTATGAGGATTGCTTTGCTTGCACGTCGGGCATGGCGGCGGTGAGCGGTGCGCTGACGGCGCTGCTTAAGGCCGGCGATCATGTGGTTGCCGCGCGCGCCCTTTTCGGGTCGTGCCTTTATGTGCTCGAAGATATACTTGTCCGTTTCGGGGTCGACATCACGATGATTGATGGCACGGACAACGCGGCATGGGATGCAGCGATCCGGCCCGACACGCGGCTGGTGTTTTTCGAGAGCATTTCGAACCCGACCTTGGAAGTCGTGGATATGCGGTACGTGGTGGCCAAGGCCCATGCCGTGGGTGCCTTGGTGCTGGCCGATGATGCGATGGCCACGCCGGTGTTTTCCTATGCGCGCGACTGTGGTGCCGATATCGCCATCATCTCGACCACAAAACATGTGGACGGGCAGGGGCGTTTGCTGGGCGGTGCGATCTGCGGGTCAAAGGACCTGATCCGTGGCCCGATCGAAGCTTATATGAAGCACACCGGTGGAGCGATGAACCCGTTTACGGCTTGGACCCACCTGAAAGCGCTTGAGACGATTGACCTGCGTGTACGCGCCCAAGCCGACGCAGCGCTGAAACTGGCCGAGGCCTTGGATGGCCACCCGATGCTGAGTGCCGTGCGCTATCCGACCCACCCGTCGCATCCGCAACACGCTCTGGCGATTGCGCAAGCCCCGTCGGGCGGAACTGTGCTCGCGATCGAGGTCAAAGGCGGCAAAGAGGCATGTTTCAAATTTCTGAATGCGCTTGAAATCATTTCTATTTCCAACAACTTTGCCGACGCGAAATCGATTGCGACCCACCCTGCCACAACGACCCACCAGCGTTTGCCACAGGATCAAAAAGACGCTTTGGGCATTTCATCCGGGCTGGTGCGCATGTCGGCAGGTCTGGAAGATGTGGATGACCTGATTGCCGATATCAAACAGGCGCTTGATCAGGCAGGCTAAGTTTCTTCGGGTGCGGCCCATTATTTTTGATGGTTTATTGGAAACCCCCGGTGGATCGACCTATATATCGATCAATGACCGAGGGGGACCTATTCATGAATGTTATCGCACCTGTAACTGCAGCTCCGGACCGCAACGCGGCCGTTGCAGCGCTTGATACCTTGCGCGCTTGGGCGTCTGACGCCAGCCCGCGCGACATAGATGCGCTTGATCCGTCATTGGCGCGTTTGCTGAAAAACGTGGATGACTATCCTGAATTCAGCCGGGTCTACCCCGAGGATTTCGCGGTTGGCGACAACTACAAGGCGACGCTGCCTGATCTGCAAAACGGCCCCTCCAGCCTGATCCGGGGGGCAAAACAGCAGATCCAGCACGTGGGGATTTCAAATTTTCGTCTGCCCGTGCGCTTTCACACCCGCGACAATGGTGATCTGACGCTGGAAACATCGGTGACCGGATCAGTCAGCCTTGAGGCGGACAAAAAGGGCATCAACATGTCCCGCATCATGCGCAGCTTTTACAAGCATGGCGACGAGACGTTCAGTTTCGAGGTGATGGAAGCCGCGCTGGATGACTATAAGGCTGATTTGGAAAGCTATGATGCACGCATCCAGATGCGTTTTTCCTTTCCGATGAAGATCGAAAGTCTGCGGTCCGGTCTTTCTGGCTATCAGTATTACGACATTGCGTTGGAGCTGGTCGAAGTGAACGGATTTCGCAAGAAAATCATGCACTTGGATTATGTCTATTCGTCCACCTGCCCCTGTTCGCTTGAACTGTCGGAGCATGCGCGTGCGACGCGTGGGCAGCTTGCGACGCCGCATTCTCAACGGTCGGTCGCTAGGATATCGGTGGATGTGAATTGCGAACAAGACTGCTTGTGGTTCGAAGACCTGATCGAGGCTGCCCGCCGTGCCGTGCCGACCGAGACCCAAGTCATGGTCAAGCGCGAGGATGAACAAGCCTTTGCAGAACTGAACGCTGCCAACCCGATCTTTGTCGAAGATGCGGCGCGGTTGTTTTGCGAACAGTTGCAGGCAGATCCCCGGATCGGCGATTTCAGGGTCGTGGCCAGCCATCAAGAAAGCCTTCACAGCCATGACGCGATCAGCGTTTTGACCGAAGGCGATACCTTTGCGGCGCAAAGCATTGATCCCAAGTTTTTCAGCACGCTTTTCCACGTCGGCTGACATAGACCCTTGAGTTTTATGGAAGTTTCGACGCCGCACATATTTTGTGCGGCGTTTTTGCATGAGTGCCAGTTTTTTCACAGCTATCATGCTGCGATGCGGCATTTACGGGATGCCGCTATGCAGAATGGGCAGTTCTCATCCCTGACAGACCCCCTATGTTCATGGTCAAGGGAGCACAACAAGCAGAAATGCTTTGACAACTTGAAAGGTTGACCATGGCTTACCACAGCACAATCGCAAACACAGGCGGCGTATCGTTTAAATCCTTCTTTACTGCAATCGGTGCATTTTTTGTCAGAATTGGCGAAGCTTTGATGACCGCGAGCGCCAATTCAGGCCGGATGCGTAAGGTTGAATTCTTGCAGGCGAAATCTGATGCCGATCTCGCCAAAATGGGTTTGAAGCGGGATGATATCGTTCATCATGTCTTTCGCGATCTTTACTACCTCTAAAATGCACGCTGACGATTGAAATTGCGGCCCCGCTGGTACAGCGCGGGCCGTTTTCGTTTTCCGGCGGGGCTGATCCTTGACACCGCCGGCTTGCCACGCCAACGCTGCGCTGATGTTGGACATGCGCCCAGTTGGATATGTGATCGGCCTGTTGGTCGCAGTGCTTGGCATTGCGATGATCGTGCCGATGCTGGTCGACATTGCCGAAGGGCGCGGCCATTGGCCGGTGTTTGTCGAAGCCGGTTTGATCACCATTTTGGGTGGCAGCATGATCGCTTTGGCCTGCGCCAATGGTGTCAGGGAAGGGCTGACCATTCAGCAGACGTTTTTGCTGACCACCGGCGTCTGGCTTATGCTCCCTTTGTTTGGCGCGCTACCCTTTATGCTGGGTGCGACCGAAGCGCGGCTCGTCGATGCGGTGTTCGAGGCCATGTCGGGGCTGACCACCACCGGATCGACGGTATTCACGGGGTTAGACGATCTTCCCAAAGGTTTGCTGTTGTGGCGCGGTATCCTGCAATGGCTTGGCGGTATCGGTATCATCGTTGTCGCAATGGTGTTCCTGCCTGAACTGCGGGTCGGGGGCATGCAGATCTTCAAGTCCGAAGCCTTTGATACGTTTGGAAAAATCCTGCCACGCGCGGGTCAAATCGCAAGCCAGATTGCGGTTATCTATGTTTGGCTGACATTTGCCTGCACCTTGACCTATCTGGCGCTTGGGATGAACCTGTTTGACGCGACAGTGCATGCGTTGACAACCGTGTCGACGGGTGGGTTTTCGAACTATGACGCGTCATTCGGGACGTTTTCAGGGGCTGCCGAATATGCGGCGTCCTTTTTCATGGTCCTCGCGGCATTGCCGTTCGTGCGGTATGTACAGCTTTTGAATGGTCAGCCTTTGGCACTGCACCGCGATCCGCAGGTACGCGGGTTTATCACGGTGGTTGCCGTGCTTGTCGCTGTGGTTTTCATCTCTATCCGCGGATTGTTTCCGCAACATTGGGAACAGTCGTTTCGCGAGGCGCTTTTCAACATCACCTCGATCATCTCGGGCACGGGATATGCGTCGGTCGATTACATGCAATGGGGGTCGTTCCCGATAGCGTTGTTCTTTTTCACCGGGTTGATTGGCGGCTGCGCGGGCTCGACCGCGTGTTCGATCAAGATCTTTCGCTATCAGCTTTTGTTCGCCTCGATCCGGGCGCAGCTTCAGCGGATCAGATCGCCCCATGGCATCTTTACCCCGCGTTATGACGGCAGGGCGATCAGCGGCGATGTTATGATTTCCGTGATGTCGTTCTTTATGTTTTTTACGCTGACGCTGGGCCTTGTGGCTGTCGCACTTAGCATGACAGGTCTTGATTTTGTGACGTCCGTATCGGGGGCAGGGGCGGCGCTTGCCAACATCGGGCCCGGACTTGGCGATATCATCGGTCCGGCGGGCAATTTCAGCACGTTGAATGATACGGCAAAATGGATTCTTACGGCAGCGATGCTGATCGGGCGGCTGGAGCTGATGGCGGTTTACGTCATCCTGACCTTTAAATTCTGGAGAGCGTGATGTCGCAAACCCGGCCCTTGGGCGCACAAATATCGCACATGTTGAAAGACCGTGGGATCGAGGTAATTTTCGGCATTCCCGGCGTGCATAATCAAGAAATGTACCGCGGCATCGATGAGGCCGGGCTGACCCACGTATTGGCACGTCACGAGCAGGGCGCGGGCTTTATGGCAGATGGCTATGCCCGCGCCACGGGCAAACCGGGGGTGGCATATGTGATCACCGGGCCGGGTCTGTGCAACATCATGACGCCGATGGGGCAGGCCTATAGCGACTCGGTGCCGATGCTGGTCTTGTCATCCTGTTTGGACGAGGTTGCCGCCAAAAGGGGGCAACTGCACCAGATGAAAGATCAAAGGGCAGCGGCTGAGACCGTGTGCGATTGGTCCCATGAGGCGCGCACGCCAGAGGCCGCCTATACGCTGATTGATCGCGCCTTGAGCGAATTTAAAATACAACGCCCGCGTTCCAAACATATTCAGGTGCCGATTGCAGTGCTCGAAGCGGATGCGCAGGCATTTCCACCGCGTACCCCGTCAACGCCGCAGCCTGCACAGCCGCGTGCCAGCGATGTCGCGCAGGTTCGCGCGCTGCTGTCAGAGGCCCGCCGACCGCTGTTTATATTCGGGGGCGGCGTGGGGGAGCCGACTGCGGTGCGGCGGCTGTTGCAGACAACCAAGGCCGCCTCGTTCACTACCTACGCGGGGCGCGGCGTAGTTGCTCCGGATGCGCCCTTGCATTTCGGCTCTGCCCTCGCGCGGCCGGGCAGCGCCGATGTGATTGCTACGGCTGATCTCGTTATCGCCATTGGCACCGAACTGGCCGAGGTAGACATCTGGCGCGCGCGTCTTGGCCATGATGCCCCCCTTGTGCGGGTTGATATCGATCCGGAAGTGTTGAACGACGCGCAAGGGGCGACGGTGCAGGTTCTGTGCGACGCCAACGCGTTTGTCCGCACTCTGGCCGATCTTGATGGTGCAGAACCGCAAACGGACTGGACCGCGCAAGAAGTAACTCTGGCGCGCGCCCGCTGGCGTTCAGAGATTGAAGCGGAGCGGCCCGGTATCCTGACCGTGGTGGATGCGCTTCGCGAAGCGGTGCCCGACGGCACGATGATCTATTCGGACATGACGCAGTTTGCCTATGCCGCGAAAGAGGTCTGGGATATGGACCGCCCTGGCCACTGGCATCACCCTTACGGGTTTGGCACGCTGGGCTATGCCACGCCTGCGGCCATTGGGGGCGCGATCGGCAGGGCAGGGTTGCCTACGATGGCGATCATTGGCGATTATGGTTTTCACTATACGATGCAGGAACTTGGTGTGGCAGTGGAACTGGGATTGTCCCTGCCGATCATCCTTTGGGACAATGGCAAGCTGGGCGAGATCGAAGACAGCATGACCCGCGCGCAAATCGCGCCTAATGCTGTGGTTGCGCAAAACCCCGACTTTTGCAAACTTGCCGAAGCGTTCGGGGCACGCGCCGCCGCCCCGACATCATTGGCCGAGCTGGCGGGCGTTCTAAAGCAAGCCTTTAGCGCCAATTGTCCAACGTTGATCTACCTGACACCCAAAATCACGGGCTAAGCCGTTTTCTTACAAAGAAAACGGGCCGGAATTTTTAAAAATTCCGCGCCCGACCGTCGTGTTTAGTCCCAGCAGCTGACAAGGACGGTCATGCCCTTGGCCTTGGCGCGCAAGTCTTCGGGTTGCAGCGTGCCCAAGCCTTGGGTGGTCTGAACGGACACACCCGCTTTTCGCGCCACATCTGCGATCAGCGTCGCCTCGACGGCAAAGTTCACGTCGTCTGGCAATTGCTGGGCACCATCAGCGCGCGGCAGCAACATGCCAAGCACGCGGCCATTCCCATCGAACACCGGACCGCCCGCGTCCCCCGGTTGTGACGCCAACGCCAGACGGGCAATGTTTTCCTCGCCTTGCAAGCCGCGCACATCGGCCAGGGCCCCGAACGTCACTGTTGCAGCACCCAGTACGCCTTCATAGGGAAATCCCGCCACAGCGATCTCTGATTGCAGGCGCGGCGGCACGGTGTTGAAGTTCGCCACTTCAATCGGTGCCAACCGTGTGCGGGGTTTGAGCAAGGCAATACCGCTGGCCTTGTCATCCACCACCAGATCCAATTCGGTGTCGTCATCCAGCGTCACGCGGGTGCAGCTTTGAACAGCCTGCGATGTTGTTGCGACCGTGCCACTGCCGTCAATGAAAAATCCGGATCGAGACAGTTTCGGCAGGCGGACCTGCAGCCCCGAGACCAGATCGATTGCCTGATCATTTCCGCCGCCCGCAGCTGCGTTCAGGACACCAGGGATGCGGGTAAAGCTTTTGGTCATTTCCGTCATCACACGGCGGCGGCGATCTTCGTCACCGGCGGGCCATATCAAGGTAAACCCTTTGATCTCGCCATCTTCCAGCGACGCTTGGGTCTGGCTGATCACCCTGCCGTTTTCGCCGATCAGCTCAAAGCTGTTGGTCTTACGTTCGCGCGGGCCTTCCTCGGGGACGATCTCAAGCGTTTGCATGATGTCATAAAGGCCGAACAGCGTGTCCTGATCGCCCGCCTGGCTGATCAGCAGCACGCGTGCATTGATGTCACCTTTTGCGTTGTACTGCACAAAGGGCGGTTCAAGCTTGTCGAATGCCACGACTTGCGTTGGCATGATCATTTCGATGCCTGCGTCGGTGTTGCGCACCAGTTGTAGGCCAAGCCCCTCAAGCACCGTATTATATTGCTTGTTCAGGGCCGCCCGCTGCAAAGTTGTCAGCACCCCGGTCGTGTCGTATCCGTTGGCACTTTGCCAATCGGCCATCGAGCTGCGTGTACCGCGCCCGAACGCGCCGTCGATAGCGCTGTTGTAAAAGCCTGCCCATTGCAAGGCGATCTGTAACTGTTCGCGCTCTGCACGGGTCAAGGATTGTTCTCCGCGGCGTGCTTCGCTCAGCGTCTCATCTGCCGGCGGCTCGGGAATAATGGGGACCAATGTGACTTCAGGTGCCTGTGGTGCTGCGTCGACGGGTGCCGCCTCGTCGGCGGGGGGCAGGGTGGTTTGCGTTATTTCCGTTGCGGCGTCTTCGGGCGTTACTGCCGGTTCATCCGCCGCGAGGGCGGGATCGACGGGGGCAATCAGTGGGATGTTCAGTACATTTACGCCAACTGGCCAGAATTGCTGGCGAAAGCGGTCGGAAATCTGCACAAAACTGTCACGCGGCACGATCCCTTCGCGGCGATACCCGCGCAGGAGCAGTTCGGCATCCTCTCGGCGGTAGGGACCGACCGCAATTGCATACCAGCCGCCGCCCAGCGAAAAGCCGTTCACATCTTCCAACATGTCGTCGTAGTCGCGCGCTCGCTGGGTGGCCCCGGCAAGATTTGGCTGCGCTTCGATCTGGATCCAGACGACATCATCGGCAGATTGTGCTGTCACGGCAAAGGGATATAAAAATAGGGCGGCAAACAGGGCCACAATCAGTCGCTTCATGGTAAAACTGCTCTCGTGCGTTTAAGGTTATGCAAGATAAGCAGGAAATGGCGCATAATGCCATGCTTGTCGCGCGTCAATTGATCACAAACCTGCCAATTGACCCTTGCGCAACAGCGCCGTAGGAAAGGCGCGCAGCAGTAAAGGCAATTATCCCATGTCCGACCCGGTCCAGCGCCCCCGTTCCTTTCAGGAAATCATCCTAGCCCTACAGTCCTATTGGGCCCGTCAGGGCTGCGCGATCTTGCAACCTTATGACATGGAAGTCGGTGCCGGCACCTTCCACCCTGCCACCACGTTGCGCTCTTTGGGCACGACACCTTGGGCAGCCGCCTATGTGCAACCGTCGCGCCGCCCGACGGATGGGCGCTACGGCGAAAACCCCAACCGCTTGCAGCACTATTATCAATATCAAGTGTTGATCAAACCAAGCCCGCCCAACCTGCAAGACCTTTACCTTGGTTCGCTCCAAGCCATTGGCATCGACATGGCCCTGCATGACATCCGCTTTGTCGAGGACGACTGGGAAAGCCCCACCTTGGGCGCATGGGGCCTTGGTTGGGAGGTTTGGTGCGATGGCATGGAAGTCTCGCAATTCACGTATTTTCAGCAGGTCGGCGGCCATGATTGCCACCCGGTTTCTGGCGAATTAACCTATGGTCTTGAACGCCTTGCGATGTATGTGCTCGGCGTCGACCATGTGATGGAGATGCCCTTCAATGACCCGGACGCGCCGATCCCGCTGTCATATGGCGATATCTTCAAGCAAACCGAAGAAGAATACGCCCGCTGGAACTTTGACGTGGCCAATACCGAGGTGCTTCTTGATCATTTTGTCGAAGCGGAAAACGAATGCAACGCGATCCTGTCGCATGACGCACTTGACCCCAAAACCGGCAAGCGGATCATCATGGCGCACCCCGCATATGACCAATGCATCAAGGCCAGCCACATCTTCAACCTGCTCGACGCGCGTGGCGTGATCTCGGTTACGGAACGTCAGGCCTATATCGGGCGTGTGCGGACGCTGGCCAAGGCCTGCGCAGATGCCTTTGTGCAAACCCGCGCCGGCGGCTGGGCAGAGGACGCAGCATGAATGGCAAAATCGTCGGAGGCGTCATCTTGATCGCAGCAGCCATCGCGGGCATCACGCTTTATTATGTGCAGATCTACGGTTACTACCGCGAGGTGCCGGCGCCAGAACTTGGCGTCGAACTTGTCTCGCTCAGCACCGACATGCCCGAACCGATCCTGACCGACAACTTTCGCGCCATCGATGCCGACAGCTCGCCCATCCGCTACCGCGCCTGTTTCGACACGACGCTAAGCCTTGCGATGTTGTCGGAAACCTATGTGGTTACCGACAAGATTGAACCGCGCAATGCGCCTGGCTGGTTCGACTGCTTTGACGCCAAAGCCATCGGCGAAGAAATCGAAGCGGGCACAGCACTGACTTTTCTGAGCCAGAAGAACGTGCATTTCGGTGTGGATCGCATCGTTGCCATCACCGCTGATGGGCGCGGCTACATCTGGCACGAGCTGAACGATTGTGGTGAAAAGTCCTATGACGGCACCGTGGTCGGCGAAGCGTGCCCTGAACCGCCCGCACAATAACCCGCCTCTTCTCTGGCTCTTAAATATCCTCGCGCGAAGCGCAAAAAATCCAAGGCCCCATTCTCCACGCGGCCCCCGAAAGGTAAGACCCCATGCCCGACCTGCTGATTGAGCTGTTCTCCGAAGAAATTCCCGCCCGGATGCAGGCGCGGGCGGCGGATGATCTGAAAAAGCTGGTCACGAACGGCTTGGTCGAGGCCGGGCTGACCTACGCCTCTGCCGCTGCGTTTTCGACGCCGCGCCGGTTGACCCTGACGGTCGAAGGGATGCTCGACGCCAGTCCGTCGTTGACCGAAGAACGCAAAGGTCCGCGCGCAGACGCGCCCGAAAAAGCCATCGAAGGGTTCCTGCGCGGCGCAGGTCTTACCCGCGACCAGCTTGAGGAACGCGACACACCCAAGGGGGCGATCCTGTTTGCGATGATCAAGAAACCGGGCCGCCCCGCGTCCGAGATCGTGGCCGAGGTGCTTGAGACGACCATTCGCACCTTCCCGTGGCCCAAATCCATGCGGTGGGGCAACGGCACGCTGCGGTGGGTGCGGCCGCTGCATTCCATTTTGTGCATTCTCTCGGCCGAGGATGGTGCCGAGATTGTCCCGCTGAACATCGACGGGATCGAAGGCGGGGCCAGCACCAAGGGCCACCGTTTTCTGGCCCCCGACACCATCACCGTCAGCCGCTTTGACGACTACACCGCCAAGCTGAAACGCGCCTTTGTGGTGCTCGACCCCGCAGAGCGGCGCGACGCCATCTGGCATGACGCGACCAACATGGCCTTTGCCAACGGTCTGGAAGTCGTTGAAGACGCAGGCCTTTTGGCCGAGGTCGCAGGGCTGGTCGAATGGCCCGTCGTGCTGATGGGCCGCATCGGCGACGCCTTTCTTGATCTGCCGCCCGAGGTCTTGCAGACCTCGATGAAAGAGCACCAGAAATTCTTTTCCGTGCGCAACCCCAAGACGGGCCGGATCGAACGTTTCATCACCGTCGCCAACCGCACCACGGCGGATGACGGGGCGACGATCCTTGCAGGCAATGAAAAAGTGCTGTCGGCGCGTTTGTCCGACGCCAAATTCTTCTGGGAAAACGATCTGCGCATCGCCAAATCTGACGCAGGCATGCAGGTATGGGTCGACCGTCTGTCCAACGTCACATTCCACAACAAGCTGGGCACACAGGCCGAACTGATCTCGCGGATGGAAGCCCTTGCGGGCGAACTGGCCCCTATGGTCGGTGCCAACGCAGACGAGGCCCGCGAAGCCGCGCGTTTCGCCAAGGCCGATCTGTCGTCTGAAATGGTCTATGAATTCCCCGAACTTCAAGGGCTTATGGGCAGCTATTACGCCAAAGCGGCGGGCAAGTCCGACGCGGTGGCAGCTGCTGCCAAGGAACACTATGCGCCGCTTGGGCCGTCCGATGACGTGCCCACCGCGCCTGTGTCGGTTGCGGTCGCACTGGCCGAGAAGATCGACAAGCTGACCGGCTTCTGGGCGATTGATGAAAAGCCCACGGGATCGAAAGACCCTTTTGCGCTGCGGAGGGCGGCGTTGGGGGTTATTCGGATTTTGGTTGAGAATGAATTCAATTTAGAAATAGGAGGTTTCTTATTCATTCGTTTAGCGAAAACACTAATTAATGAAAAGCATAGTGTCGATATTGGCACTGCCAATCAGATTGCTGATCAAATTGAGCAGACTAACCCTGATTTGGCCCGTGAATTTCGAAATAAGGAATTTGAGCGCCGTAGTACTGAATACAGATCTGGGAAGAGTATCGACGAGAGTGGAGAAAAGGCTCTCGACCTCCTCTCCTTCCTCCACGACCGCCTCAAGGTCTACCTCAGAGATCAAGGTGTCCGTCACGACATCATCGACGCCTGCATTGCGATGGAGGGGAACGACGACCTGACCCTCCTCGTCAAACGCGCCAAGGCGCTGTCGGAAACGCTCAAAACCGATGACGGTGAAAACCTGATCCAAGGGTTCAAGCGCGCCAATAACATTCTGTCTCAGGCCGAGGCGGCGGATGGCGTCGAATACTCCTTTGGTGCAGACATCAAATTTGCCGAAACCGACGAGGAAACCGCCTTGTTCGAAGCGCTTGACGCGGCAGAGGCCAAGATCAAACCGGCGATGGAGACCCAAGATTTCAGCGCCGCCATGTCCGCCATGGCATCCCTGCGCGGCCCGATTGATGCGTTTTTTAACGCGGTGCAGGTGAACTCTGACAACGGGACGGTGCGGCGCAATCGCCTGAACCTGCTCAGCCGTATCAGAACCATCTGTTCGTCCGTTGCGGACCTCACTAAAATCGACGGGTAACGCAGCGCCCGTGTGGTCTGGCAGGTCGCATCAACTCTTGCCAGACACCCTTGAAACCCTATGCTGCGATGAAACCAAAAAGGTGCCGCAGTGCAGAAAACGCCCAGTACATCCCCCATCACAACGCTGGTGACCCAGACCGCGCCGATTGCCACGGAAACCCATGGTGGTCGGGCAAAGTGTTTGCAGCGGTTGGTGCGGCTGGACTTGCCGGTGCCGCGCACAGTGACGCTGCCGTTTGATGTGGTCAAGAAGATCGCGGGCGGGCAGATGCCTGATCTGCAAGCGGTGGCGGATGAATTTCCCCAAGGGGCGCTGCTGTGCGTCCGCCCGTCTAGTCAGGACCCTGATTGGGGCGGTCCGGGCGCGGTGCTGAACATCGGGATGAACGACGCACGGTTCGACGATTATTGCGCGCGGATGGGCGAGGGGCCTGCCTCGGCGCTGTATACGCGGTTTGTGCAATCCTATGCGGTCAATGTGGCGCGTTTGGACCCCGACATGTTCGACGAGGTGATCGGCGACGGGCGCGAGGCGTTGGCGCAATCCCTGCGCGCCTACGAGCTTGAGACTGAAGAAAGCTTTCCCCAGGAGCGCGTGATCCAGTTGACGGCTGTTCTTAGTTCTATGGCGCGCGCGTGGGAAGGAACGTCGGCGCGGCTTTTGCGTCAGGCCAAGGGCGCGCCTGCGGATGCAGGTCTGGGATTGATCGTGCAGGAAATGGCCTTTGGTGTTGGCACCGGGCTGTGCGGATCAGGTGTCTTGCAGCTGGTCGATAGCGACAGTGGCTTGCCGCAGATCACCGGACGCTATCTGAGCCAGTCGCAGGGGCGTGACGCGTTGGAGCGCAATGTGGATGCGATGTATCTGACCTGTGATCCCCGGGGCAAGTCGCTGGAAGAACACGCGCCCGAGGCGTTCGAGACGTTGAAGCAGCATGCCGAGCTGATGCGCATGCGGTTGCGCGCTGAAATGCAGCTGGAATTTGTGATCTCGGACGGAGAGTTGTTTATTCTTGACGGGGTACGGGTGTCGCGGTCTTCGCGGGCGGCGGTGCGGATTGCCGTTGCGCTGGCCGACGAAGGGATCATATCGCGCGAAGAAGCCTTGATGCGGGTCCAACCGCGCACGTTGACCGAACTGCTGCACCGCCAAGTCGATCCACGCGCCAAGCGCGACGTGATCGGGCGCGGGATCGCCGCCAGTCCCGGTGCCGCCACTGGCAAGATTGTGTTCAGCGCCAATGATGCCCAAGCCAGCGCATCGCGGGGGGAGGCGTGCATTCTGGTGCGCCGCGAAACCTCGCCCGAGGATATTCGCGGGATGCATGCGGCGCAGGCCGTGTTGACCGAACGCGGGGGGATAACCAGTCATGCGGCTGTGATCGGGCGCGGCATGGGGTTGCCCTGCGTCGTCGGGGCATCGTCGATGAAGTTCGATCTGGGTAAAGGCCAGATTACGGCCCCGGACGGAAGGGTGTTCAAGGCAGGCGATCAGATCACGATTGACGGCACCAAGGGCGAGGTTCTGTCGGGGGCAGCCGAGATGCTGGAAGCCTTGCTGGACGCCACGTTTCAAAAGCTGATGGACTGGGCGGAGGAAACGGCGGACATAGGCATTCGCGCCAATGCCGACACGCCTGCGGATGCGCAGACGGCGCGCAACTTCAATGCCCATGGCATTGGGCTTTGCCGGACAGAGCATATGTTCTTTGATCCCAGCCGTTTAACCGTCATGCGTGAAATGATTTTTGCCGATAGCAGCGAAGAACGTCGTGCTGTGCTGGAACGCTTGTTGCCCATGCAGCGCGATGATTTTATTCAGCTTTTCCGTATTATGCAGGGCCAGCCGGTGTGCATTCGTCTGTTTGATCCGCCCTTGCATGAATTCTTGCCTGCCGACAGATCGGGCCAGCGCGATCTGGCAGAAGCATTGGGGTTGCCTTTGTCTGATGTGATCCGCCGGATCGAGGCGATGTCGGAATACAACCCCATGCTGGGTCTGCGCGGCGTGCGCCTTGGCGTCACCGTGCCTGAGATTTATGAAATGCAGGCGCGTGCGATCTTTGAGGCCACGATCGAAGCCAGCCGCGATGGCGATCCTGTCGTCCCCGAGATCATGATTCCGCTGGTATCGGCAAAGCGCGAAGTCGAGTTGGTCAAATCCAGCATCGACAAGATCGCCACGGCGGTGCGCAATGAGCGGGGTGCGAATTTCAGTTATCGTTTGGGTGTCATGGTCGAGACGCCCCGCGCAGCACTGCGCGCTGCCGAGATTGCGCCTTACTGTTCCTTCCTGAGTTTCGGGACAAATGACCTGACGCAGATGACCTACGGCCTAAGCCGGGACGACGCGGGGCGGTTTATGTCGACCTATGTCCAGCAGGGCGTTTTCCCCGAAGATCCGTTTCATATGCTGGATCAGGATGGTGTCGGCGAGCTGTTGCAACTTGGTGCTGCACGGGGACGCGCCGCCAAACCCGGGATCACTTTATCGATCTGCGGAGAGCATGGCGGCAACCCCGAATCGATTGCATTCTGCCGAGAAGCTGGTTTCGACTACGTTTCTTGTTCGCCTTTCAGGGTACCCGTGGCCCGGCTAGCTGCTGCGCAGTTGGCAATTACCCACAAGATGGGGTAGGATTGGCTTTCTGCTTGTCAACATGTGGTAAGTTTGAGCGACTTCCCGCGCAACTGACTCTCTTAGGGTTTACGTAAAGGATTGTGTTGTCTAATCGCCGGGTGTGAAATTACCTGCGAGGCGCTCAATGCGTTATACCAAAATCCTGTCCATCTGCGCCGCGTTGGCGTTGCCCTTTTTGACCCCGGTTGCCGTTTCGGCAAACTCCCAGCAAGCGCAAGCTTTGGCTGATATCGAATCAAAAGGGCTGCAGGCTGTTGGGTCAAAACGACTTGAAGCGATGATTGCTGCAACCGATGCAGCCAACAATGTTGAATTTACCCGCAGATGGCTGGCGCAACAACCCAAAGCGTCTGGGGGTGATCAGTGGAAATGTTTGTCCGAGGCGCTTTACTTTGAGGCGCGGGGAGAAACCGTGGAGGGTCAGTTTGCCGTCGCAGAGGTGATTGTAAACCGGGTTAAATCCGCCCGCTTCCCCGGATCGCTTTGTAATGTGATCAATCAGGGCACGGGCAAGAAATACCAGTGTCAGTTTACTTATACCTGTGACGGCAATGCCGAAGTAATTGCAGAGCCACGCGCCTATGACGAGGTCAGCAAGATTGCCCGCGCTGTTCTGGACGGTAAAGTACCTGCCCTGACGGACGGTGCCACATATTATCATACAACTGCCGTGAGCCCCCGCTGGTCCCGCGTCTTTACCCGGACAGCCAAGATCGGGGTTCACCTGTTTTACCGCGATGGTGTTCAAACAGCCTCGAACTAAGTGCGTGCATCGCAGTCGTCTTTGAGGTCTGGCAAGCCGTAACTGGCTTTGTTAGATGCGGGAAAATGGTCTAGGAATGTTTTGACTGCGACACAGTAAAAGGCCAGCATGATGACCACCGACACGAGGCTTGCCTTTGCACACCCGTCTGAGCGCGCAGCTGCGACCGCCGGACCTGAGCTGCTGGACCGTATTTCCTTGCGCGATCACATTGTAGAGGTCGAAATAGGCGCGTTTCAGGCAGAGCGCGGCGTGACGCAACGCATCTGTTTCAATGTGGTGGTCGAAGTTCAACCTTTGACCGGGCCGGTTGACGACGATGTAGACCGGATCCTGTCGTATGACCGCGTGACCGAAGCTATCGCCTATGAGCTTTCTGACGAGCGGCTCAACCTTCTGGAAACACTGGCCGAACGCGTGGCAGACCGGATTTTGCTGGAACGTCAGGCGATGCGGGTTTTTGTGCGGATTGAAAAGCTGGATCGCGGACCGGGTGCATTGGGCGTGGAAATCGCACGCGCGCGCGATGACGCGCCGGACGCCCGTGCCAGCGCGGCCAAAGTGCCCCATCCTGAACTGGTTTATTTAAGCAACGAAGCGATTGCCTCACCTCATCTGACATCGTGGCTGGACCAGCTTGATCAGATGGGCCGCCCTTTGATCTTATGTGTTGGCGCGTCTGACACGGCAGCGCCGCAGGTTGCCCATAGAATGGCGCAGCGTCGGATAGATTTGCTGGCGATTGAACAAAACGCATGGGTTCTGGCCTCAAAAGACAACCGCTGCGTGGTTGTTTCGACGCGCACTGAACTTGATTGGGCGATGAAGAACGGCCAGACCAGTGTGTGGGCGCCCTCTAAAATCGTGCTTGATAGCGTAGATACCCCATCCGCGCAGCCCCGTGATGCTGTCGCCCTTGCCGCATGGTTCGCCGCGACGTTTGACGCAACCGAAATGCTGGTGATCGGGGCCGAGCTGCCCAAAGAGACGTCGGTGCCTTTGCGCGCCGTGTCCGTCGAGCAAGCCACGCTGTAGTTACATGACTGAATATTTCAGACCTTTGGTTCAGATAGGGCCCGCACGACCTGATGCCGCGCTGACGCTGGCGGGAGGCTGGGGATGGTTTACCCATGTCGAAGTCTTGTCGCGCACGGCCCCCGCGCAGGTGATCCCGGCATCCCAGATGCCGCCCGCTGCCGTCACACGTCTTACATCCGCGCGACCCGCAGTTGCTGGCCTGACGATGGGACGCCCCCGGATCATGGGCATTTTGAATACCACGCCGGATAGTTTTTCCGATGGCGGTGCGCATTCTAATCTTGCAGACGCCGTTTCTGCTGGACTGCTTATGGCACAAAATGGTGCTGATATCATCGATATTGGTGGCGAATCTACACGCCCCGGCGCAAGTTTTGTCCCAATCGAAGTTGAAATCAACCGCACCGCGCCAACCATTCAAGGGTTGCGCGCCGCGGGACTGCAGCTTCCGATTTCGATCGATACGCGCAAGGCGGCGGTGGCTGAGGCCGCTGTGGCGATGGGGGCCGATCTGGTCAATGACGTCTCTGGCTTTACCTTTGATCCCGCGCTTGGCCCGTTTTGCCAAAAGAACAGCCTTCCGGTCTGTGTGATGCACGCACAGGGTGATCCGGCCACGATGCACCTGAACCCCAGCTATTCAAACGTTGTTTTGGATGTGTATGACACGTTGGAGCATCAGATCAGCATGCTTGAGGCGGGCGGTATTGCGCGCGGTTCCATTCTGGCCGATCCCGGTATCGGCTTTGGTAAAAATCTGGATCACAACCTGGCCTTGCTTGCGCGGATCAGCCTTTTCCACATGCTGGGAACACCTTTGTTGCTGGGGGCCTCGCGCAAGAAGTTCATCGGCACCCTTGGCCACGCATCAAAGGCCCGCGACAGGACCCCCGGATCGATTGCGGTTGCCCTTGCAGGATTGGCGCAAGGAGTGCAAATGGTGCGGGTGCATGATGTCAGTGAGACGCGCCAAGCTATTGCGCTTTGGCATGCGTCACATTTTGGAGATATTTTATGACGAAGTTATTTGGAACGGACGGTATTCGGGGCGAAGCCAATGTGTACCCGATGACTGCAGAAGTCGCGCTGCGGATCGGTGCCGCTGTGGGTCGCTATTTCAGCAGCAGCAGAGCGGGCGCACATCGGGTCGTGATCGGCAAGGACACGCGCCTGTCCGGCTACATGTTTGAAAATGCGCTGACGGCGGGTCTGACGTCTTCGGGGATGAACGTGCTGTTGCTTGGCCCGGTTCCCACGCCTGCCGTCGGTCTGCTGACCCGTTCGATGCGGGCGGATTTAGGTGTGATGATTTCCGCCAGTCACAATCCTGCAACTGACAACGGGATCAAGTTTTTCGGGCCAGACGGTTTCAAGTTAAGCGACGCTGTCGAAGCCGAAATCGAACAGCTGATCGCCAGTGGCGTGGAGATGACCCCGTCTGATAAGATCGGGCGCGCCAAGCGGATTGACGATGGCCGTTTCCGCTATGTCGAGCGGGTGAAGTCATCATTCCCGCGCGAAATGCGGTTGGACGGTTTGAAAGTTGTCGTGGACTGCGCAAACGGAGCGGCACACCGCGTTGCACCCGAAACGCTTTGGGAGCTAGGGGCAGAAGTGGTAACGGTTGGCGTCAGCCCCAACGGCTTTAACATCAATCAAGATTGTGGATCGACCCATCCAGAGCAGGCCGCGGCGGCTGTGGTCAAGCATGGTGCACATGTGGGTATTTGCCTTGATGGCGACGCCGATCGGGTGATCTTGATCGACGAGATGGGCAATGTCGGCAATGGCGATCAGTTTCTCGCGCTGATGGGGTCGCGTTGGGCGGCGGATGAGCGGTTGGCCAAGAATGCATTGGTCGCCACGGTGATGAGCAATCTGGGGCTTGAACGTTTCTTGCAAGGGCACGGCGTGACCCTCGAGAGGACAGCCGTCGGGGACCGCTATGTGGTCCAGCGGATGCGCGAGGGCGGGTTCAACCTTGGCGGTGAGCAGTCCGGTCACATCGTAATGACAGATCATGCGACGACGGGTGACGGGTTGATGGCAGGATTGCAGTTCCTCGCCGAGATGGGGCGGTCGGGCAAAACATCTTCCGAGTTGTTGAACAACTTCGAGCCTGTCCCGCAACTGTTGAAGAACGTACGCTTTGCCGCGGGTCAAACCCCATTGGATGATCCGCAGGTGAAAGCTTCGATTGCGCAGGCCGAAGCCGACTTGGCGGGCCAGGGGCGGTTGCTGATCCGCAAGTCAGGTACCGAGCCGTTGGTGCGTGTGATGGCGGAACATGAAGATGCCGAGCTGATGGGGCGGGCGGTAAATTCTGTCGTTGATGCGGTGACGCAGGCGGTTCAAACTTAATAGTGCGCTAAAGCGCATTTCATTTATTCGGGTTTGAGGATGCGCCGCTGGTGCGCCGGTTCCGTTTTTCGGGATATGCCGCACCGTCTGAGCCTTCGGCGAGGATTTATGTCCATTTGGAATTAGGCGCGCGCTTTGTGGAAAAGCCTACGCAGAGCGCCGAACTGGCTAAGGGCAACGCCGCTGAGAATCAGGGCCAAAGACCACACAAGCGACGCGGGCAGGGGTTCGCTGAGGATCAGAGCACCCAAGCAGACAGACCAGACCGGCACCTGATAGTTTACCAGTGACATAAAGACCGGTCCGGCGCTGCGGACGACAAGGACGCGCAGAAAATTGGCGGCGGCTGTCGGGACAAGCCCAAGAAACGCAAGGACACCAAAGATTTTTACCGACGGCACAGGTGGCAAACCTTCTGTGGCCAGCGCGAGGGGAATCGTGATGCAACTGGCGATCAGCAAGAGGATCGTTGCAAGACCGATGGCATCTATCGATGGCAGGCGGCGCATGACGATTGAGCTTACAGCATAGCAACTTGCCGCCCCGAGGCAGGCAAAACGACCGGCTGTCTCAAACGCGGCTCCCGTACTTTCAAACGCTTGCGCGCCAATGAGGATAACAACACCAACAAAACCAATTGCAAACCCGATCGATTTCCGGGGGGTCATCTGCTCTCCTGCGACAAAGAAATGCGCAAGGGGAAGGATGATCAGCGCGACGGCAGCCATCGAGACACCTGCAAAGCCGGATGTGACATATTGTTGGCCCCATGCCAGCAGGCTAAAGGGCACGGCTGAGCTGGCAGCGCCGATGAAAATCAGGGCGCTTAGGTCTTTGCTGGAGGGCTTTTGCGAGAAAAGCTGAAAGCCGCGTGCGCCCCAGATCGTGATCATAACGAGTGCCGCAAGACTGACGCGGGTGGCCGCGATCCAGAACGGGGGCATTTCAGTTAGCGCGATCTCGGTCACCAGAAACGTGCCGCCCCAGATAAACGCGAGAAGTGCGATCATCAGCCAACTCGCCGGGGTTATTGTGGGTGTGTCTTGCACGGGGTCAACCTTTTTAGAACGCAACTGCAGCCATAGGCCCACGGTCGGGCGGCTGCAACCATGCTCGTGGTGCGACCTTTCGTCGGGGAACTGTTGCGAATTGGAAAAGTTGATCTGCCTGAAACGATTTTGGAGAACTGGAAAATGGATTGGACTTTTTTAACCGGAGCGCTTGCGTTTGTTACACTTTCCGCAGCGATTGTTTTCGCTTTTTGGAGTAAACGTAAAACCGACCAGCGCATGGATGACCCAAAGGCGGAAAAGTCGACATTGGCGAAAGACAAGCCGTCGGATGATACGCCAGCGGACGTCTGAAATCTGAAGATTGCTAAGAAAAGGCCCGGAAGTGTTCCCGGGCCTTTCGTCGTTTAGTTCTTGGCTTTGTCGACCATCTTGCCTGCGGAAATCCACGGCATCATATCGCGAAGTTTGCCGCCAACGATTTCGATCTGGTGCTCATCATTCGAGCGACGCGAGGCTTTCAACGTCGGCTGACCCACTGTGTTTTCGAGCATGAAGTCACGCACGAACTTACCGGACTGGATGTCGCTCAGGACGTCCTTCATGCGGGCTTTGGTTTCGGCGTAGGGCAAGATGCGCGGGCCGGAAACGTACTGGCCATACTCGGCTGTGTTCGAGATGGAATAATCCATGTTGGCGATGCCGCCCTCATAAATCAGGTCAACGATCAGCTTGGTTTCGTGCAGGCATTCGAAGTAAGCCATTTCGGGCTCATAGCCTGCTTCGACCAGTGTTTCAAAACCCATGCGGATCAATTCAACGATACCGCCACACAGAACGGCCTGTTCGCCGAACAGATCGGTTTCGCATTCCTCACGGAAGTTCGTCTCGATGATGCCAGAGCGGCCGCCACCGATGGCCGAGCAATAGCTGAGGCCGATTTCCAGCGCTTTGCCCGACGCGTCTTTATTAACGGCAACAAGGCAAGGCACGCCGCCGCCTTTGGTGTATTCGCCGCGCACGGTGTGACCGGGGCCTTTAGGGGCCATCATGATCACGTCAACGCCGGCTTTTGGTTCGATCAGGCCGAAATGCACGTTCAAGCCGTGGGCAAATGCAATGGCTGCACCTTCGCGGATGTTGTCGTGGACGTATTTTTTGTAGGTCTCGGCCTGCAATTCGTCGGGCATGGTGAACATGATGACGTCAGCCCAAGCGGCGGCTTCGGCGATGCCCATTGTTTTCAGGCCTTCGCCTTCGGCTTTGGCGATCGATGCAGAGCCTTCGCGCAGCGCAACGACGAGGTTTTTCGCGCCGCTGTCGCGCAGGTTCAGGGCGTGGGCGTGGCCTTGGGAGCCGTAGCCGAGGATGGCGACTTTTTTGTCCTTGATCAGGTTAACGTCGCAGTCACGGTCGTAATAAACGCGCATTGGGGCGTCCTTTCGTATGCGTTAAAATCTGGATAAGTTATAGCGGATGTGCTGAGTGATGCCATTGTTGGATTATGAGTTTATTTGGTAAAATGAAGATGGTAATGCGTCATATAAGACAAATATGGAAAAATCATGCTTGATGACATGGATCGACGCATTTTGCGTCATTGGCAGGCGGATGCAGGGCTGAGTCCTGGGGAATTGGCCGAACGGACGGGCATTAGCGCCGGGAAAGTCGCGCGTCGGATCGTGCGGATGCAAGAGGCGGGCATCGTTGCGGGGGTCGGGGCCATCGTGGATTGGGCCGCCCTTGGCTATGCGGTCGAGGTGTCGCTGAGGATCACGTTGGACAAAACGCAAGGCAATGCCTTTGATGCGTTTCTGGAGGCGGCACGGCAAGTAGCCGAAGTTATCGAGATCCAAACCTTTCTGGGCCGTGTAGATGTGCGCCTGTCAATCATCGCGCGCGATATGGCGCATTATCAGGCGATCTATCGCGGCAAGATCCTGACACTGCCGCATATCGCCGATATCGAGGCGCTGATGCATGTGGCGCGGATCAAGTCAAACGAGGCGTTGCCGCTATGACCCCGCTGGACGAGATAGACCACCGCTTGATCCGGTCGCTGGCGCGTGATGCGACACAAAGTGCCGGTGCTTTGGGGCGGCATCTGGGCTTGTCCCAACCTGCCACATGGCGCCGGATCAAACGGCTTGAGGAGGCGGGCATTCTGCGCGGCAAGCATTTGCGGCTGAACCGCGAGGCCTTGGGCTTTGGCGTGACGGTGTTTCTGGGCGTCAAGCTGGCGACCAAGGGGCGCGTCAGCCTTGAAGATTTCGAGCGCGCGGTCAGTGCCATCCCCGAGGTGCAAACGGTGGAGCATGTTCTGGGCCTATATGACTACCGCCTGCGGGTTGTTGCGCGCGATCTGGCGGATTTCGAGCGTGTTTTGCGCAGGCGTATCATGACGCTGCCGGGCGCTGGTGCCGTCGAGGCGAACGTCTTACTAAGCGAAGAACGACTGCCGGGCCCATTGGGTCTATGACTTTGCCGCAAGCCGCGCTATCTTTTGCTCAAAGGGAGAGGAGAACCCAATGCCAGCTTTGCTAAATACTGTTGACCCTCAAGGGCTTGAGGAATTTTCAGTCGTGTTCACGGATCGCTCGTTGAACCATATGTCAGCCGCGTTTCAGGGTGTCATGCGGGACATCAGCGCTATGCTGAAAGAGGTGTATAACGCCGATGCCGTTGCCATCGTGCCGGGTGGCGGCACCTTTGGGATGGAGGCCGTGGCGCGTCAGTTCGCCCGCAATGCCGAGGTGCTTGTTGTGCGCAACGGCTGGTTTTCCTATCGCTGGAGCCAGATCATCGAGAACGGTGAACTGACCGGCAATACCACTGTCCTCAAGGCGCGCACGACTGGCAACAGCACGCCAGCGCCCTTTGCGCCATGCCCCATTGAAGATGTCGTCGAGGCGATCAAGACCCAGAAACCGCAGGTCGTGTTCGCGCCACATGTCGAAACCAGCGCCGGGGTGATCTTGCCCGACGCATACATCAAGCAGATGACCGATGCCGCCCACGAGGTTGGTGCGCTGATGGTGCTGGATTGCATTGCTTCGGGGTGTGCTTGGGTAGATATGAAGGCGCTTGGTGTCGATGTGCTGATCTCAGCCCCGCAAAAAGGGTGGAGCGCGTCGCCGTCTGCGGGGCTTGTGATGCTGTCAGAGCGAGCCGTAGCGCGGTTGGCCGAGACGAAATCAGACAGTTTCGCGATTGATCTGGGCAAGTGGCACAGCATCATGAAAGCGTATGAAGACGGCGGCCATGCCTATCATTCGACCATGCCCACGGACGCGCTGCGCGGCTTTCGCGACACCATGAAGGAAACGCAGGCTTACGGTTTTGCACGCCTCAAGGAAGCGCAGTGGCGATTGGGCGACGGCGTGCGTAAAATGCTGGCGGATCGCGGTGTCGTATCGGTAGCTGCTGATGGCTTTGGGGCGCCGGGGGTGGTGGTAAGCTATACCGCCGATCCATTGGTGCAAAACGGTAAGGCCTTCGCCGCTGAAGGCATGCAAATCGCCGCTGGTGTCCCGCTGATGTGCGACGAGCCGGATGATTTCAAAACGTTCCGGCTGGGGCTGTTCGGATTGGACAAGCTTTATGATGTTGATGCAACCTTGGCGCGGTTGGCGCGTGTGGTTGATAAAGTTATCTAATAACAACGCAGTGCGGCGGGATTAACCCTGCCGCATGCCCAATCCCATTTCCATCAACATCTTACGCACCGGAGCCATGGCATAAAGCGCGTTCAGCCCGGTGGCTCGTGCATCACGGGCGATGGGCGCGCTGGCTTGGCTGGCGCGGTTTAGCAGATCAATGCCGCGCACGCGGAGCATAATGTCGCTGAACCGCATTTTGTGATAGGCATCAAGCATCTTCTGACTGCCCAGATCATCCGGGTTCTGCTGCGCCAGTTCCAACAGAGTGGAAACATCTTGCAAGGACATATTCAGGCCCTGCGCGCCGATGGGTGGCATCACATGGGCGGCTTCGGCGATCAGGGCGATGCGTTCACCGGACAAGCGCGCGGCATGCTGGGTGATGATCGGCCAGATGTTACGGGGTGTGGCCAACGTCAGCGGGCCAAACAGATGGCAACTGCGCAAGGATGCTTCGTCTGAAAAATGCTGTGCATCCAGCGCCATGCGCCGTGTGCATTCCGCCGCATCGTCCATCCAGACCACGGCAGAGCAGGGCATCCCGTCACGGTCTGGCAAAGGGACCAATGTAAACGGGCCGCCCGTGCGATGGATTTCGGTCGAGACATTTTCGTGAGGGATCGGATGGGTCACGGCAAACACGATGGCCTTCTGCCCGTAGCCCGATTTCACCACATCAATGCCAGCCGCTTTGCGCATCGGGCTGTTGCGCCCATCTGCGGCAATCACCAGAGGTGTGGTGATCCGTGATCCGTCGCTAAGTCCTACGCGCGCTTGCGCGGTGCGCGTGAAAAGCGATGTTGTGCTTGTGCCAGGGCGAAAATCAACAGTCGGCAGATCGGCCAGCCGCGCCATCAAGGCACGGCGCAAAAGCCAATTGGGAAAGTTCCATCCGAACGGTTGGTCTGAAATCTCGGAGGCGTTGAATTCGCGGGTCACGCGCGGCTCTGGATCGGTCCCTCCGGCATCAACAATGCGCATGATTTGAAGTGGTGCTGCGTGATCTTGCAAGTGTTCCCAGATGCCAGCGGCTTCCAAAACACGCCGTGCGGGTTGCAGCATAGCGGTCGATCGCATGTCAGCCCCCGCTGCTTCGCCGTCAGTGATCGGGGGGGCAGGGTCAACGCAGATCACCTTGAAACCTGCACTGCCAAAAGCGGCTGCCGCTGTCAGGCCTGCAATGCCGCCGCCCGAAATGAGTATGTCGCAATCCATTTTCATGCCCATAAGTTAGCCCGTGATCCGCCCAAGGAAATGGCTAAGATCAGGTGTGTGAAAGTGAATGTGATCGCCACCCTCTGCGGTTGGTGCCACATGCACAGTGCCCATGCCCATCGCATGCGGGGCCTCAAGATTTCGGGCATCATCCTCGAACATCACGGCTTTTGTTGTGTCAAGACGGTCTTTGGTGAAAACCTTGTCAAAGGCGGCGCGTTCAGGTTTTGGCAAAAAGTCAGCATGTTCAACGCCGTATATCGCATCAAACAAACCCTCTAAGCCGCGTGCTTTAATCACGCGTTCCGCGTAGGGCGCTGTCCCGTTGGTATAGATGATGCGGCGGCCCGGTAGCGCACGAATGCGGTCTGCGAGCACCGGATCGGGTGTCAGTGCCACGAGCGAGATGTCGTGCACGTCGTGCAGGTAAGGGGCTGGATCAACACTATGTTCGCGCATCAACCCGGCAAGTGTCGTGCCGTAGGTGTGCCAATAGTGCTTGCGCAAGTAATCGGCGCGGGTCTGATCGACGCCCAACGCCTGCATCACCCACGCGGTCATCCGGACCTCGATCAGGTCAAACAACCGGGCCGAGGGCGGATAGAGCGTGTTATCAAGGTCAAAAACCCATGTGTCCACGTGCGAGAAAGTGTTCTTTGGCATTGCACCTAGCTACGTGGTGCAGCCGTTTTGCGCAAGATCACGGGCTTGCGCAAATGGACGCGGGGGGTAAGGTGTTGGCAGCCTTATGAGAGTGATGTGATGACTGCACCAAGACCCGGACCTACAGATGCCTATGCGATGATTCTGGAAGCCATCGATGTGGGAACCTACAAACCCGGTAATCGGTTGGTGGAAAGCGAATTGGCTGAACGTTTCGGCGTGTCCCGAACCCCTATTCGCGAGGCATTACAACGGCTTGAAACACAATCCTTGCTGGCGCGGGACGGGCGCAGCCTGATCGTGGCATCGCTGGATCACAACCAGATGGCCGAGCTTTATGTCGTGCGCGGAGAGCTTGAGGGTTTGGCCGCACGGCTTGCTGCGCGTCACGCCACCACCGAGGAAGTGCGCGTGCTGCGCGAGATGGTCGAGGACGACAACGCGCTGCGCAATGATCCGGCGGCGTTGGCGCGTGCGAACCGCCGCTTTCACAAGCAGATCCATCTGGCCTCGCACAACCGGTATCTGGTGCAACAGTTGGATTTGGTGCACCGGTCGATGGCGCTGATGGCGACCTCGTCACTGGCGGTCGAGGGGCGGGGGCATATCGCACAACAAGAGCATGACAAGATCGTGCAGATGATTGAGCAGCGCGATGAAGACGGTGCGGACGAAGCGTTGCGCTTGCATATTTCGGTGGCCTTCATGACGCGGCTAAAACAAGAAGCGACCCGGCGCGAAGCGGAAGGTTAACTGGTCCTGAGTGTTTCGGTCGTGGCGCTGCGTTGGTTCTTTTGAGCTGCAATGCCGTGTTCTGTTTTGTCCCAATAAAACGGGCTGAAAACGAATTCATACAAGGCTTTGTAGGCTGCGAACGTGCCGAGGATGAAATAAAACGGCAAACTGATTGTCCACGGCATCAAGTGTCTGTGTTCCTTGCCTGAGACGGCTTTAAGCGCGATCGAGATGTTTAGTATTTCTGCAAAAATAAAGAAACAGAACAATCCGGTCAGCATATCTGTCCCCAGCGTGACCTCGATCGGGTGGGTCACGCCAAAAAGCGTCAGGCAGAGCGTCCAAAGCAAGGGGGCGCAAATGAATTGATTAAAGGTTGCCAGAAACAACGTCTGGATGCCCATAAACCGCAGAAACCCCACTTCTTTCATCAGCTTGATAGGGTGGCGCATGTGCACGCACCATGTGATCAAAAACCCCTTAAGCCAGCGCGAACGCTGTTTGACCCACGGCCAAGCGCGAAAATTAGCCTCTTCGTAGGTCACCGTGGGCAAAAGATCGGTTTTATAGCCGTGGCGCGCCAGCCGGACGCCTAGATCGGCGTCCTCCGTCACATTGTGAGCGTCCCAGCCGCGCAATTCCTCGAGGATGTCGCGACGAAAGAAAAGCGTGGTGCCACCCAAGGGAATGATCAGCCCCAATCGTGCGATCCCCGGTAGGATAACCCGCCACCATGATGCATATTCGATGGTGAAACAGCGCGATATCCAATTGGTGGGCGCATTATAATAATCCAGAACCCCTTGGATACAGGCGACATTTTCGGGCGCTTGGGCAAAATGGCTAACCACACGGTCGATCTGGTCAGCTTCAGGTGCATCTTCGGCGTCCCAAACCCCGATGATGCTGCCGCGGCAGAAATCCAGCGCATAATTCAGCGCCCTTGGCTTGGTTCGCAAGCGGTTGGCCTGAGGGACTTCGACCACATCCATCCACGCGGGCAATGTGGTGCGCGCAATGGTCTCTGCGGTCATGTCATCGCCTTCTTCAAGGACCAGCACGATCTGTAACAGTGCCTTGGGGTAGCTTAATTTCCCCAGCCGCGCGATCAAGGCTGTGGCAATTTCCTTTTCACGTAAAAGCGGGACAAGGACCGAAACACGCGGCAGGGGCCAATGCGTGTTTTGATGGTCGGGCGGGAGGGCCGGGGGCGAATTACACCAGAAAATCCGGGCGATAAAGGCTGCGGTCCGCAAGCAGATCGTCAACACGCTGGTACAAAGAGCCCAGAGGATGATGGCTGTAAAGGTCCAGGCCGGTGCTGTCAGCAACAACGCCGCGATCAACCCCAGAATTGCAAAGGCCCAGGCGCGCCGGCTGTTGGTTTCAACGCGCCATGTGCGGCAACTCTCAATCGGGGGGACGCGAGTTGCGGCGCGCTGTGCCAACTCGGCACCATAAAGGGCCGTAATGTTTAGGCTAATATGTTTTGCCTCGGCAATGACAGGCAATAGGCTGATCCCATTTGGGGCGATCGTTGGCGGGATTTGGTCAAACAGATCAGGTCTGCTGGTGGCAACCAGAACAGTATCGCCCAAGGTTCGCCACGGCACGATCCCGTAGCGCAAACAGTCAAGCGCATTGATATATTTGGCCATGCCGGATTTCGGTGGATCAGCCGCGAGATCGACCAGTTGCATGCGGTGCTGGGCTGCCAGCGCCACACAGACTTGGGCGGACGACACCAAACCTTTTGCCACCAGTATGTCACCCAGCGGCACATCCATGGCGTGCTGGTCTTCAAGCGCGCGGACCAGATCGGCCTGATCAATCAGCCCTTTGTTAACAAGAAGCCGGCCCAAAAGCATGTGTGCTTGGGCCGGACCTGCCGGGACAGGCGTCGTAAACTGCAGCCGCAGATCGCTCAACGCGCGATTCCTTCTTCCGTAATCGAAAGAAGGATGCCGCCTTGGGTCTTAAATAGGTCTTAACGGAACCTAAACGGGGCGTTCACCAAGCGATCAGTTTGCGTTTTCAGCCATGGCTGCGGCAAAGCGTTCGAACAGATAAAAGCTGTCTTGGGGCCCCGGGCTTGCTTCGGGGTGGTGCTGGACGGACCAAACCGGGCGGCCCTCCATGCGAATGCCGCAGTTGGACCCGTCGAAAAGCGACCGGTGCGTTTCAACGACGCCGTGTGGCAAAGATTGTGCATCAACCGCAAAGCCGTGGTTCATCGAGGTGATTTCGACCTTGCCGGTTTCCATATCCTTGACCGGATGGTTGGCACCGTGATGGCCGTGGCTCATCTTGATGGTTTCGCCCCCAAGAGCCAGTGCAAGCATCTGATGCCCAAGGCAAATTCCGAACACGGGCAGCTTTGTTTTGGCGATCACGTCCTTGATCATGGGCACTGCATAAACGCCGGTCGCCGCCGGATCGCCGGGCCCGTTGGACAAAAACACGCCATCAGGATTATGCGACATGACATCGTCAAAGCTTGCAGAGGCAGGAAGGACCGTCACATCGCAGCCCGCGGATGCCAGACAGCGCAGGATGTTGCGCTTGGCACCGTAATCCACAGCGACAACCTTGTGCGGCGCAACCGTCTGGGGCGCATAGCCTTCGGGCCAGGCCCACCTCATTTCGTTCCAGCGATAAGATTGCGCGCAGGTGACCTCTTTCGCCAGATCCATGCCGACCAGCCCCGCAAAGCTGCGTGCGGCGGCTACCAGTGCCTCAACGTCAAACTTGCCGTCGGGGTTATGGGCAAGGGCGGCATGAGGCGCGCCTTGTTGGCGGATGGCACGGGTCAGGCGGCGCGTATCGATCCCACCAATAGCGATGCGCCCGCGCGCGGCCAGCCAGTCCGACAGATGCTGTGTCGAGCGCCAGTTGCTGGGGTCAGTGGGCATCCATTTGACAACCATGCCCGCAGCTACGGGATCGCCGGTTTCGTCGTCTTCGGGGTTGGTGCCTGTGTTGCCGATGTGAGGGAAGGTAAAGGTGACGATCTGGCCCGCATAGGACGGATCGGTCATGATCTCCTGATAGCCCGTCATCGCCGTGTTAAAGCATAACTCGGCAACGGTTTGCCCGGTTGCACCAAACCCTATGCCGTAGAAAAGCGATCCGTCCGCAAGTGCAAGGCAGGCGGTCGGGCGGGAATGTGCTGGCGCAGTCATGGGGGGCCTCCGAGGGCAGAGAAGACAGGATAAACGGGTGCAACTTAAAGCCCGAAGGTGGCCGGGTCAAGAGTATGTGAAAAATGATATTCCATTTATAAACAATAGCTTATCCAAGGTGAGGGCCATTGCCTGTTTTCGCGGAATTGACTATGTTTATACGCTAACACCGCATTGGTCGAAGGACGACAGCAATGGAATTGCGCACACGCATTACAGACTCGATGAAACAAGCAATGAAGGACAAGGCGGCAGACCGGCTGTCGACGCTGCGCCTGATCAACGCCGCTATCAAGGATAAAGACATCGCGACGCGCGCGGAAGATGGCGATGCGGGCGTGGGCGATCCCGAAGTTTTGGCGATCTTGGGCAAGATGGCCAAGCAACGCATGGAATCCGTGCGTGCCTATGAAGAGGGTGGCAGACTGGATCTGGCCGACCGCGAACGCGAAGAAATTCTGGTGATCGAGGAATTCCTGCCCCGTCAGTTGACCGAGGAAGAAAGTGCCAAAGCTGTGGATGATGCCATTGCAGAGGTCGGTGCCACCTCTATCCGCGACATGGGCAAGGTGATTGGTTTGCTTAAGGGCAAATATACCGGCCAGATGGATTTCGGCGCGGTTGGCCCTAAGGTCAAAGACCGCCTGAGCTGAGTCATCGCAGCAAGGATCGGTTCAGCTCGTCAAACAGTGAGATTCTTTCTTCCTCGCTGAGAAACTTGCCGATCTCGACTTCGCGCCCCTTGCCACGCAAGGTGACATAATGCGGCACGGGGCCGTCTTTTTCGTATTTTGTCACTATGGTCCAATAGCGATTGCAGTCCCATTCCTTTACATCGCCTTTGGGTGTGGTGTGGGTTAGATGGGCTGTGTCTTGCGAGAGGGTAAACACCTCTTCGATCATCCGGGATTTGTGGTTGCGCTGCAGGGCAAAGTAGATCCCCGCAACGGCGGCTAGTACAAAGGGCAGTATGCCCCAAAGCAAAGGTGTGCCTAGCAACGGCAAAGTGGGGATCAGGATCAGCGTGAAGGTTGTCAGAATGAACGCGGCAAACCCTTTGGGCGGCAGGGATTGGTGCGGCCAAAGCCGTAGTTCTTGCGTGTCAGCGACGGGAGAAGTCGTCCATTCGTAGGGCATCGGTCTGTCATTCCGGTTGTTTTTTACTCAGGCAAACAGTTTAGCGTGGTTCAGGGGCCAGACAATGCGACAGTTTGCGTCTGGCCCTTTGTCGTCACTCCAATTCGACCAGCAGATCCTTTGCGTCGATCTGGCCGCCGGGGCTGACATGCACGGCTTTGACGACGGCGTCGCGGTCGGCGTGGATGCCGGTTTCCATCTTCATCGCCTCTATGGTTAGCAGCAGGTCGCCCGCCTTGACCTGCTGGCCTACGGTTGCGCCAACGGATGCGACAACCCCCGGCATCGGTGCGCCGATGTGGTTGGGATTTCCGGTTTCCGCCTTGGGACGCTGGGCGGTTGTGGCTTTGACCAGACGGTTGGGCACGCGCACGACACGGGGCTGACCGTTTAGCTCGAAGAAGACTTTGACTTCGGCATCTTCGTTGGTCTCGCTGATCGCTTGCAAGCGGATTTCCAGGGTTTTACCCGGATCGATTTCGGCGGTGATTTCCTCGCCCGGCTCCATCCCGTAAAAGAACGTGCGCGTGGGCAGAACCCGCACGGGGCCATAGCTGCGATGACGCCCCATGTAATCCAGAAAGACCTTGGGATACATCAGATAGCCTGACAAATCGTCGTCTTCGATCTTGGCACCGTCCAGTTGGTCGCTCAGTTCCTTGCGGGTGGCTTCCAGATCGGTGGCGGGCAGATGCGCGCCGGGGCGTTCGGTATTGGGTTTTTCGCCCTTCAGGATCTTGTCCAGAATGCCTGCCGGAAAGCCGCCCGGAGGCTGGCCCAGATTGCCGCGCATCATGTCGATGACGCTATCGGGAAAGGACATTTCAGCCTTGGGGTCTTCGACTTGCGCACGGGTCAACCCTTGGGACACCATCATCAGGGCCATGTCACCGACGACTTTGGAGGATGGCGTGACTTTTACGATATCGCCAAACATCTGGTTCACATCGGCATAGGTCTTGGCCACCTCGGGCCAGCGGTCGTTCAGCCCCATTGATGCGGCCTGCGCCTTGAGGTTGGTGAACTGGCCGCCGGGCATTTCGTGCAGATAAACTTCGGAGGAGGGGGCCTGCATGCCCGTCTCGAACGCTGCATATTCGCCGCGTACTTCTTCCCAATAGTTCGAGATTTCACGCACGGCACCCATCGACAGGCCGGTGTCGCGGTCGGTGTGTTTCAGCGCCTCGACCACCGAGCCAAGGGTCGCTTGGCTGGTGTTGCCCGACAGCGCGTCCATGGCGCAATCGACCGCATCCACGCCCGCCTCTGAAGCGGCCATGATGGTGGCGATGGCCACGCCAGCGGTGTCGTGGGTGTGGAAATGGATCGGCAAGCCCACTTCGGTCTTCAACGCCTTGATCAAAGCTTTGGCCGCGTTGGGTTTCAGCAATCCGGCCATGTCTTTTAGACCCAGCACATGCGCACCGGCGGCTTTGAGGTCCTTGCCCATGGCGACATAATATTTGAGGTCGTATTTGGCGCGGTCGGGGTCAAAGATATCGCCAGTATAGCAGATGGTGCCTTCGCAGATCTTGTCATTTTCGATCACCGCATCCATCGCGATGCGCATGTTTTCAACCCAGTTCAGGCTGTCGAACACGCGGAACACATCGACACCTTCATGGGCGGCAACGCGCACAAATTCTTGCACGACATTGTCGGGATAGTTCGTATAGCCGACCCCGTTCGAGCCGCGCAAAAGCATCTGCGTCATCACATTGGGCAACGCGGCGCGCAGATCGCGCAGGCGCTGCCACGGGCATTCCTGCAAAAAGCGATAAGCTACATCAAACGTCGCACCGCCCCAGCATTCCATCGAGAACAGCGTGGGCAGGTTGGCGGCATAGGCGGGGGCGACCTTGATCATGTCATGGCTGCGCATCCGCGTGGCCAAGAGCGACTGATGCCCGTCGCGCATGGTGGTGTCGGTGATCAGCAGTTGGCGTTGCTGGCCCATCCAGTCGGCAACGGCTTGCGGGCCTTTTTGTTCCAGCAGGTTGCGCGTGCCCATCTGCGGCTCTGCCCGTGCGGCGGGGGGCATGGGCGCGCGAACGGTCGCGGCGGGGCGTTCAAAGCCCTTGGTTTCGGGATGCCCGTTCACGGTAATGTCGGCGATATAGGTCAACACTTTGGTCGCGCGGTCACGACGCTTTTTAAAGGTGAACAGGTCCGGCGTCTGGTCGATGAATTTGGTGTGGTAGGTGTTGTCGAGGAAGGTGGGATGTTTCAGCAGGTTCTCGACAAAGGCGATGTTGGTGCTGACACCGCGAATGCGGAATTCACGCAAGGCACGGTCCATCCGCGCGATGGCCTGCTGGGGCGTTTGCGCCTTGGCCGTCACCTTGACCAGCAAGCTGTCGTAATAGCGCGTGATCACGCCGCCCGAATAGGCGGTGCCGCCGTCCAGACGGATGCCCATACCGGTCGCTTCGCGGAACGCCGTGATGCGGCCATAATCGGGGATAAAATTGTTTTGCGGGTCTTCGGTCGTGATGCGGGTTTGCAGCGCGTGACCGGTCAATTGCACATCGGCCTGGCTGGCTTTGCCGGTCGCTTGCGCAATCGTCTTGCCTTCTGCGATCAGGATTTGCGCCTGCACGATGTCGATGCCTGTCACCTCTTCGGTGACGGTATGTTCGACCTGCACGCGGGGGTTCACTTCGATGAAGTAGAATTTCTCGTCGGCCATATCCATCAGGAATTCAACGGTGCCGGCGCATTCATAATTCACATGGGCGCAGATTTTGCGGCCCAATTCGCAGATTTCCACACGCTGTTCTTCGGTCAGATAAGGGGCAGGGGCACGTTCAACCACTTTTTGGTTGCGCCGCTGGACGGAACAGTCACGCTCGAACAGGTGATAGATCTCGCCGTGTTTGTCGCCCAGAATTTGGACTTCGACATGGCGTGCCTTGACGATCATCTTCTCAAGAAAGCCCTCGCTGTTACCAAAGGCGGCTTCGGCCTCGCGGCGCCCCTCAAGCACTTTCTCGGAAAGCTCGGCTTCGGAATTGATCGGGCGCATGCCGCGTCCGCCGCCGCCCCAGGACGCCTTGAGCATCAAAGGATAGCCGACCTCGGCCGCCTGCTTTTTGATTAGCTCCATGTCGTCGCCCAAAACCTCGGTCGCCGGAATGACGGGCACGCCCGCCTCGACGGCGACACGCCGCGCGCTGGCCTTGTCCCCAAGCGCGCGCATCGTGTCGGCGCGCGGGCCGATAAAGGTGATGCCGTTTTGTTCGCAGGCGTCGACGAAATCAGGATTTTCCGACAGCAGACCATAGCCCGGATGGATCGCATCAGCGCCAGAGGCTTTGGCGACGCGAATGATTTCGTCAATGCTTAGATACGCCGCGACAGGCCCCAAACCGGCACCGATGCGGTACGCCTCGTCAGCTTTGAAACGGTGCAGGCCCAGCTTGTCTTCCTCGGCAAAAACCGCGACCGTTTTCTTGCCCATCTCGTTGGCGGCACGCATGATGCGGATGGCAATTTCGCCGCGGTTGGCAATCAGGATCTTCTTGAAGTCGGTCATCGGGGCCTCGTTGGTTGGGCGATTTCCAGATCAAATTTCACAGATCTGATGCGCCGCCGTTACTGCTGCACTGCGGCATTGTTGCGTGGGTTTGTCACAGGGTGCAAGCAGAAGTTTTAGCTTTGCGGTGCCGTTTTTTGACCATTTTGGATCATTTCAAGGGTGTTGAGCGACAGTGCGGGTGGCAAGTCTTGCAAATGGCGCGCCCCGAGTTGACCCATGTTGGCGGTCATGTCTTTTGACAGAATGTCGATCAGGTGGTCGATGCCCTTGGGGCCAAGGGCCGCCAATGCAAAATGAAACGCCCGGCCCAGCATCACGAAATCTGCCCCAAGCGCCAAGGCACGTAAAATATCTAGCCCGCTTTCAATGCCGCTGTCGAAGATAATCGGCAGGTGCGTCGCGGCGCGGATCGCAGGCAGCATATCAACGCTTGCGGGGGCTGCGTCGAACTGACGGCCCGCATGGTTAGACACCCAGATGGCGTCTGCCCCCATCTTTTCCAACGCTGTGGCATCTTCTGGGCGCAGCACGCCTTTTATCATGAAAGGTCCATCCCACCCGTCGCGCAGCGACTTGACATAGTCCCAATCGGGCGATGTTCGTAACAGATAGCCGACATGCGCCGTCGAAGACAAACCGACCGTACTGGTGCTTTTGTAGGCATCCAGCATCCGCATATGCGGCATGTCCCGGCGCGCCATGCCTGCCGCCCATGCGGGACGCAGGGCAACCTGTGCCAGCAGGTGCGGGGTCAGGCGGGGGGGATTGGTCAGGCCAGACCGCGTTTGACGTTCGCGGCGGCTTGCCACGGGCACATCGACGGTCAGGATCAGACCTTTGAAACCGGCGTCTTTGGCGCGACGCAGCATATCGGCGCGAATTTCGGGGTCGCGGGGCGGATACATCTGAAACCACCCCGCGTCGCCCAAATGTGCCTTTAGGTCTTCTGGGCTTTGCGTGGCGACCGTGGACAGGCAATAGGGAATGCCTGCACGGGCGGCCGCGCGGGCCAGATGCCCTTCCGCATCAGGCCACATCAAGCCCGACATGCCGACGGGTGCAATGCCAAACGGCACGGGAAAGCGCTGGCCAAACAGGGTGGTCGACAGGTCTGGGTCGAATTCGCCGTGCAAGATGGACGGCATAAAGCCGATCTGATCAAGGCCTTCGCGATTGCGGCGTTTGGTGGCCTCTGACCCGGTCGCGCTGTCAAGGTATTCCCAGACAAATTTGGGAATGCGCCGCTGCGCGCGGCTGCGAAGGTCCGAGAGTGCGGGGTATGTGCTGTGCAAATCCATGGCACCATCAGTGCACCGACTTTGCCTATTGTCCAGCAGCACAGTGAGGCACCTTTGGGTAAGTGGGGCCGCGTCGCACTTTTTTGACAACCCCACAGCCCTCAAGTCAGGCCTGACATTATAAAGGCGTTAACCCACAAGAACATTTTGCGAACGTCCCTTTCTTTTGCGGCAAACGCAGGCTAGATTGCTGCGCATGAATGATTTTGACGAAATGGACGCCTTTGAGGGCGCATCTTTGTCGGCCCGCGCCATGGCTGCGCGGCCTCAACCCTATCTTGACGGGCTCAACCCCGCGCAACGTGCCGCAGTTGAGCAGATGGACGGCCCAGTCTTGATGTTGGCGGGCGCCGGAACGGGCAAAACCAAAGCGCTGACGGCCCGCATTGTGCATCTTATGAACACTGGCCGTGCGCGCCCAAATGAAATTCTGGCGGTGACGTTTACCAACAAAGCGGCACGCGAGATGAAAAACCGCGTGGGTGGGATGCTGGGCCAAAGCATCGAAGGGATGCCGTGGCTGGGGACATTTCACGCCGTTTGCGTCAAGCTGCTGCGCCGTCATGCTGAACTGGTGGGGCTGAAGTCGAATTTTACCATTCTGGACACCGATGATCAGCTGCGCCTGCTGAAACAATTGATTCAAGCCGAAGGGATTGATGACAAGCGCTGGCCCGCGCGGATGCTGTCTGGCATCATTGACGGCTGGAAGAACCGCGCGCTGACACCGGACAAGGTGCCAAGTGCCGATGCGGGTCATTACAACCATCGCGGCACAGAGATTTATGAGCAATATCAAGCGCGTCTGAAAGACCTGAACGCCTGTGATTTCGGCGATCTGCTGTTGCATATGGTGACGATTTTCCAGACCCACGAGGACTTGCTGAAACAATATCAACGCTGGTTCAAATTCATTCTGGTGGACGAATATCAAGACACCAACGTGGCGCAATATCTGTGGCTGCGGCTGCTGGCGTCGGGGCATAAAAACATCTGCTGCGTGGGCGATGACGATCAGTCGATCTATGGTTGGCGCGGGGCCGAGGTTGGCAATATCCTGCGGTTCGAGACTGATTTTCCAGGTGCCCATGTGGTGCGGCTGGAACAGAACTACCGCTCTACGCCGCATATTCTGGCCGCTGCCTCTGGCGTGATTGCGGGGAACGAAGGACGGCTGGGCAAGACGCTATGGACTGAAGCGCGCGATGGCGAAAAGGTGCGTCTGATCGGCCATTGGGATGGCGAGGAAGAAGCCCGCTGGATCGGCGACGAGATCGAATCCATGCAGCGCGGCGCGCGCGACCTGCGACAGTTTTCGCTGGACGATATGGCAATTCTTGTGCGTGCCAGCCACCAAATGCGTGCCTTTGAGGACCGTTTTTTGACGATCGGTTTGCCTTACCGCGTGATCGGCGGCCCGCGCTTTTATGAGCGGCTAGAGATTCGCGATGCAATGGCATATTTCCGTATCGTCACCTCGCCCGATGATGATCTCGCGTTCGAGCGGATCGTGAACACACCCAAACGGGGCTTGGGCGACAAGGCACAGCAGTCGATCCAGAAAACCGCGCGGGAAAACGGCGTGAACCTTGTGGAAGGCGCGCGGATTTTGCTGGCCAATGGCGGGATCGGCGGCAAGGGGGCGGCACAGCTGCGCCTGTTGATCGATGGGATCGAACGCTGGGGTCATATGATGCGTGGACCGCGCCTGCGGGTCGAGATCAACGACGACAGCGTAATCGATGATGGTAGCGTGCAAACGCGTTATGAATACGGTCCTCCCGAGGTCAGCCATGTGGAATTGGCCCAGATCATCTTGGATGAAAGTGGCTATACCGCGCATTGGCAAAACGACAAAACGCCAGAGGCACCGGGGCGGCTTGAGAACCTCAAGGAATTGGTCAAGGCCTTGGAACAGTTCGAAAATCTGCAAGGGTTCTTGGAACATGTCAGCTTGATCATGGACAATGAAAGCGACGATGGTGGGGCCAAAGTGTCGATCATGACGCTGCACGCCGCCAAGGGGCTTGAATTCCCCGCCGTGTTTCTGCCCGGTTGGGAAGACGGTCTTTTCCCGTCGCAAAGGTCGATGGATGAGAGCGGTATGAAAGGCCTCGAAGAAGAACGTCGCCTTGCCTACGTGGGTATCACTCGGGCCGAGGAGATTTGCACGATTTCTTTCGCCGCCAACCGCCGCGTATTTGGCCAATGGCAAAGTGCGATGCCCTCGCGGTTCATCGACGAATTGCCCGAACCCCATGTGGATGTCCTGACCCCGCCGGGTCTTTATGGCGGGGGCTTTGGGGCTGCGATGCCCAAATCCGATCTTCATGAAAAGGCGGCCGAGGCAAATGTCTACAACTCACCCGGATGGCGACGTTTGCAATCGCGCAGCAATGACCGTGGGATGAGCCAGCCCAAGGAAACGCGCAACGTGACCATCGACATGGCTGCGGTCAGCAGTTTTACGGTGGGCGAGCGCGTGTTTCACCAAAAATTCGGATACGGTGCCGTGATTGGCATCGAGGGCGACAAGCTGGAGATCGAGTTTGATAAAGCTGGCATCAAAAAAGTAGTTTCGCGGTTCTTGACCGGGTCGGATGATGTGCCGTTCTAGGGCGGGTTGTCTCGACATTCGATGTGACACCTCATCGTCGTCTTGCATCATGGGCGCAGATGCGAACTGAGATCAGTGTTTTCCTGTTTGGCCTGCCAACACCGTAAATTGTCGGTGGCTTGGTCATTCTGCTTTGGTTTGTGCTGCAAACTGGCGTGGAACCACCGGAATGGTGTGGTTGTTATCCTTTTAGGGCCAGCTTCTTAACACGGCACTTGCGTGTGACGCGGCTCAGGTTAGGCTGCTGCCTAGAAAATGAGGAGATGAACCAAGATGACAATGCATCGATTAGCAGGGATGACGGCACTTCTGGCGCTTTGTACGGGCGCAGCAATGGCCAGCCCTTTGCAGCTGGAACTTGCAGACCCGCAGCCAGCGGACGTCAGTGCGGGCTTGGCAGTCGAATACGCCTTTCCTGAAGACGTCAAGTCGCTACGCGACGCCTATATTTCGCTTGGCATAGGCGCAAAGCCCGGTGAGCCTTTGGCGGATTTCAATTATTTGAGTTCGGAAAGCAATCCTTTCGCGCTTACCTCTGGTCAAGAAATGAAAGTGGCTGCGCGGATCAAAGGGTATCTTCGGTTTGATGCGCCAGGCGTTTACACGCTTGAGACCTTTTCAAACGATGGCCTCGAACTAAGCATTGGCGGGCGCGAAGTCGCCAAGGTGGATGAGAAAAGAGGGTGCGATCCCATCGGCGCCGTCGAGGTGAGCGTCCCTGACGCGGGCTGGTACGAGGTCGAGGCGCTTTACTGGCAGCGCAAGGGCGGTAGCTGCCTTATTATGGAATGGGCCCAAGAAGGCGGTGCGCTTGAAACTGTGCCTGCAGCTGCGTTTGGCCACAACTAGGGCTGTCTGACCTTGGCGATCGGCGAAGACCGTGCTTTTGGGTATGAGGCTTCGTCGATGGTCGAGGTCGATCCGCCTGAGGTGATTTCGAAAACGTCGCGATGCAACGATTGTTTCGTGGGTTTTACGGTAGAAGATAAGGTGATTATCTGCGTCCGGTCTTCTGCGATTGGATAATGTTGGGGCTGATCCCTCAGGAGCCGCAGACACAAATTTCTAGGTCAGCCCATTCGCCGGTTTTTTCTTCGAATTTTCAGAGATATGCAGGAATCCCTTTTTATGCGAGAACATCCATATGCGTTCTTTTGTCTGCCCGTGTCCGTTTGTCTTGATAAGGACAGGTGAGCCGACCATAAAATATGATCGAACAATAACTTTGATAGGGAATTTCTTTTGAAACTTCGCACGATAGTCGAGCGACTTGCTCGCGGAAGAACGTTAAAGCGCAGTATTTGCGTCGGAAAGCAAATAGTATCGATCATTGTGTCTCCCGATGCTCAACTGAAATACTTGAAGGTTGGGAGCGACCCATTTGATCAAGATTTGATTGAGATTGCTTAACACTGCCTAGAGCTAACTGATAGTGTTTGGGACAATGGCGCAAATGTAGCCGTGTTTTCTGTCGCGGCGGCGATTTGTGCCAAGTCGGTTATTGGGGTCGAAGCGGACATATGGCTGGTAGGTATAGTGCGAGGTACTGCCAATCTTGTAAAAAATTCATATTTAGACATCAAAGTAGTTCCGACTGCGGTTTCTGACACAACTGGAATTGCCAAGTTTCAAATTTCCAAACGTGGACGCGCATCGAACGCGTTAGCAAAAGCAGGTGGCCGCTCTCAAATGGGTGGCGTCAGGCAAACCGTTTACGTTCCCACTCTCAATCTCGACACTCTTTTAAACGAATTCGGACCGCCTGATTTCATCAAGATTGACGTTGAGGGAGCGGAATGGATGGCCATATCTGGTGGCGTATCACTGTTTCGTGAGCACGACCCAACCGTATAGCGTTGTTTGGGGGTATATCCCGATATCCAACTGATCTTGGTTCAAATACAAAAAGGGCATAAAAACTTTCGCCCAAAAACAAGAACGGCGGTGCTTTGGGAGGAAAGCACCGCCGTCTTTTTCGACGTCCCCACTCCGATCGGGAGGAAAGGGGAAGGGGACGTATCGGGGCGTTCGGTTCTCTGGGAGGAGATAGATACCGGCGGCCCCGCTTCAGACACACAACAGGGAGGGTGCGTGTGCCCGATCCGGGAATTTCTTAGGCGGCGTCGCGGCCTGTTTCCAGCGCGATGCTGCGGATCTGCGAGCGGGCCATGCCCAAGTCTGCCAGTTCGCGGTTCGACAAAGCGCTAAGCTCGTTGAATGTTGCGCGATAAACGCGGTTTTGTTTACGGCGTGTCGCAATTGCGGACATCACAGCGTGGTAACGATCTGCGAAGGATGGAGCGTTTGTTGTGTTTACATATGCCATATCAGCACCTCGTTTGATTTCAGTTTCGTTCCTGTTGTGACCAATATGTAGGGTCATGCTGCACTTGCACAATAGCTAGATCGACAATGCTGCTATGCAGCAATTGCATAGGCTAAGTTGACGTAACGTCTTGTAAAATTTTGACAAAAAAATGGCGATGACACCAGGGAGGAGGAGGGTGCCATCGCCTAAAACAGAAACATCCGGGAGGAGGATGGATGCGCCTGGTCTTTTGTGTGGGCAGCGACTTGCGCTGTCCTGAAACCTTTCTGACCTATTTGCTGCATCTGCACAATTCCATAATTTTGCAATGCTGCTATGCAGCAAAAACATATGAGGTTTGTATATTTTTTGTGCGTTATTTTGCTCGTTTGCCCCTTGGATGGGCAGTGTTGTTACGCGCCCTTGCGGTTTGTGCAAAAACTGCCATGTCAAAAGCACCAAATAGAAGGAATACGGCATGCCGATCACCAAAGCCCAAGTCGAAGCAGCCCTTGAGCGTGTCACCTTGCCGGATGGAAAATCCATCCTTGCACATGATTTGATTCGTGCTTTGACGGTCGAGGGCGATCATGTTCGCTTTGTCATCGAAGCACCGAACGCGCAGGTTGCCGCACAAATGGCCCCGTTGCGGGATGCAGCCGAGCAGGTGGTCAAGTCGATCGAGGGTGTAGGCAACGTGACCGTGGCATTGACGGCCCATGGTCCGTCGGCCAAGCCAGCAGCCCCGAGCCTGAAAATCGGGGGCCATCCAAAACCGCAAGAGGGGCCAACGAAGCCGGCAGGCGTGCAACGTATTCTGGCCATCGGCTCTGGCAAAGGGGGCGTGGGCAAGTCCACGGTCAGCTCGAACCTTGCTGTTGCTTTGGCGCGGGCAGGGCGCAAAGTGGGGTTGCTTGATGCCGATATTTACGGCCCCAGCCAACCGCGCATGATGGGCGTCAACAAGCGCCCCGCGTCGCCCGATGGCAAGACGATTATTCCGCTGCATGCCCATGGCGTCACCCTGATGTCTATTGGCTTTATGATGGAGGAAGGCAAAGCCGTCGTCTGGCGCGGCCCGATGTTGATGGGGGCGTTGCAACAAATGCTGGGTCAGGTGGAGTGGGGAGAGCTTGATGTGCTTTTGGTTGATCTGCCACCCGGGACCGGCGATGTGCAATTGACGCTGTGCACCAAATCCGAATTGTCAGGGGCCATTGTCGTATCCACCCCGCAAGACGTGGCGCTGATTGATGCGCGCAAGGCAATTGACATGTTTAACACCCTCAAGACTCCCGTGCTGGGCCTGATCGAGAATATGTCGATGTTCGTCTGCCCCGATTGTGGGGCAGAGCATCAGATATTCGGCCATGGGGGTGTCGCGGCAGAGGCGAAAAAAATCGGCGTACCCTTGTTGGGCAGCTTGCCCATTGATCTCGATACCCGACTAGCTGGCGATGGCGGCACACCGATTGCGGCAGGGGATGGCCCGATGGCGCAGGCTTACGCGCGCATTGCCGAAGGCCTGATCAAGGGCGGGATGGCCTAAGCTGGTTCTTTCTTCCAGTCGCTGCGATCTTTGCAGGCGGCTTCCTGAACCACGACCGCTTCGTCCTTCATGCCGGTTTTGATGGTGTCAGGCATTTTTCCGGCACCCAGCACAATCGAGCGGGCGGAGGTCACATTGGTTGCGCGCACGTCAACGCAGGCTGCGATCCCATCTGCTTCGGCCTTGCCATCGTTGTCTTTCAACTTGGCCACTTCAAAGCAAATGCCGAAGAAATTCACCGGGCTTTTGTCGCACATCACACTCGGGGCGACTTCCCCAATGATTTTGCCGTCTTTATAGGTGCGGATACTTGGTCAAAGCCCCGCGTGTCGGCAAGGCTTGCGGAAATCCCGGCCTTTTCGGAATGGCGCAGGCCGCACACCGACACGCCCTTGTCGAGAGAGGCGATATCAATCGCCTTTGAAAGTGCTGGGCCGACCTGCGGTATCCACTCTGCCCACTCGGCCTTGCTCTCGACCTCTCCTGCTAAGACCGTGCATATCACGGCCACGCGAAAATCGGGGCCAATATCCGCAGCGACGATGCCGAACTGATCTGTTGTGCGGGTAAAAAAGTCTGCCATTGCGCCAGTCGGGATAAAGGCCAGCGCCAAAATAAGGTGTTTCATGTCAATTTCTTTCACGTTGATTTCAAGGGCATCAGCGCATGGCTGAAGTGCGCGCCACATATTAACAAATGATAGACTGATAATTTTGCACCTTTGGGATAGCAGAAAAACCGGTTTCCGAGATGACGAGGTAACATCTGGGTGCGTGCAATACCGTGCAGAGGTCTCTTTGATCGTTAAAAAAGCCATAGCGCGGCCGAAGGGATGATCTTCACGGGATTTCATGGGATTTAAATATCACTGCAGGAATTCAGTTGTTGGGTGATTCGGCCAAAAAGCGCCGATTCAAGTGGAGATTCGGGAATGATGCCTTGAATCCTGTTGCGCGATCCAGTTGATTTGTGGAACAAGGCAAGAACATGGCTTGTGGATAAGTCTGTGGTCTAAAATAGTTGGGAAAACGTGGGAAATTTTGGGCGCGATTTTTAAATACTACATCTAGTGTTTATCGACCTTAATATCTCACGATACGGTGATAATGCTGAACTCAAGCATTCTACATGTTGTTTTTCAGGGCTGTGCAAAACCAAATCCAGTATATAAATCTGAAAAAAATTGTAGACGCCCATGATTTCCCATGGCATCCCTAGTGCATCGGATGAGAACGAGACACGGGGCACCAAACGACCCCAACGACCATAAAAAAACTCTAGCAGGTTCATACAGGCACCTCGCTTTCATCAGACCAAGAGATCCGGCGCGCGAGCGAGCAG
>JAGXGZ010000093.1 GCA_024636495.1 Roseobacter sp.
CGACGTCGACGCTCAAGTCCAAGAATTTCACCGCGCATGCCACCCCCACAACGTTAGAGACGTCAATAGGGACGTCATTACTGACGTCTCTTAGCATTCGCGAACCACACGCAGCAGGCGGTCCCAATCGGGCGGTTACGAAGAGCCATCAGCCCAATGGGGCTGACAGCCTAGCTAATGCAAGGGATGGAAGCCGACTGGCCGAGACGGTAGGCTCGGTTCACGACAGCCTGGCCCGAAGGGTGCGTACAAATATAAGCTAGTTAAAGAAAGGCGAGAGTGCCGTTCTCTAAGGTTGAAAACTTACCCACAAAGGTATTTTCGTCGAGTTCTGGTGATGGCATAGCCGTAGCCAATATCACCTGATGTTCAACGCCCGCTTCTTCGGACATTTTGACGACTTGCTCTTGAAAATTATGGCTTCGCTCTTGTTCCATTCCTTTGTCTTCAGTGATGTCGATCATAAGAAAACGGGGATGACGGAATTTCTTGTCTTCAAGTGCCGCGGCTAGGAAACCAACAAGGAATGAAGTCTTTAAGACCACTCGCGAGCTTGCCGAAAAATATGTGTGGTCGTCGACCGTGATAGAATTCTTCGCAAAGGAGAAATCTACCTTTTGAGGATCTGTAAAGGAATCCTGACGTTTTAGGTCGTTTTTAAGCATTGAGATTGTCTTCTTTTCTATGGCAGTTCTAGCTGTGCGAAGTCTTTCAGTTTGGCCTCGTTTAAGCCCCTCGATGCGTGCGTCCAAATCCTTAATTTCAGCATCCAAGGATGCTTTTCGTGAAGATAAATCTCCGATGCGGTTAGCTAACTTGAGCTGTTCATCAGTATCTTCAATCGACTTGTCGATGTACCCAAGCTTTCTGTGTATTTCACGAATGTGTTCCCGAACCTTCGAGGTTGGTAGAACCCGCAATTCACTTAACTCATTAGCTTTGAACCTCCATTGCCGCTCGACTTTTGAGTACTCTTTCTTAAACGCTACTAGTCGATCCTGACGAATCTCCTGAAGTCGGCTTGATTGTTTGATCTGAATCGACAAATCATTAACCAATCCAACAATACGATCCCGCGCGCGCTCCGAGTCGAGTGGTGTCTTACACAAATGACATGACGCAACTGAAACATCGTGCTCAAGTACCTCGGCGTAGCAAGACGGACAGGCGGCAAAGTGTATCGTTTCCACCAGGGTGGAAGCCATATCAGCATCCCTCAATGCCTCTAGCCTTTGGCGAAGAGTGGTGAGAAATGCATCTGAATCAGCAAGTTCAAACTCAACTGCTCCAATCGAGGTTCGTAGGCCCTGAAGTTCTTCCTGAAGGGTCTGTACTTCTTTGAATACTGACTTTTGAGCAGAAATCGTTATCGTTTCATCCGATTTTTTAGCATAGAATTCTTCTTCGGCTGCGGCGATTTGAACGAGTAGTTCCGCCCTCTCATCCACAAGTCCTTTCCGTTTTTGCTGTACCCAATTTAGCCCTAAGTTTTCGTCACCCCCAACCACTCTGAAGATGCTCCGAAGCTCTGCGGATGCTTCAGAAAACTCTTTGTCTCTGACTTTTCGCAGCTGCTGAAGTTCATAAATTTCAGTATCGAATGCGCCGCAAAGAAGATTACCGATGGCTTCCCGAAGATTTTCAGGATCATAGCCTTCAAATCGAAACAGGCCCTCAATTGGACTAAGTTGATCAGCGTAAAGCAACCGGAGTATTTGGTGAATAGTAATACTTGAAGTCCCTTCAACAGCCACGTCCGGCATACCGAGTAACCGAAAAAGCGCCTGAGAGAAGCTCTCCTTATTCTTAGATCGTGAGTATGGGTATTTTGTCCACTCTTCGATCGGTGCGCGCTCTGCATCTTCATAGCGACCGCTAAATATCTCCATTGGCGACTGCGAATTGACGTCGATTTCTCGTCTTAGGACAGCCGGATGACCATTAAGCTCGACCTCCAGCCAAACGAAATCGCATTTCAGAGCGTGTTCACTCCAGTCATCTTTGCTAAGATCACCACCGAGACCAAAAAATATGAAGTTCAAAATTGTAGACTTGCCTGAAGAGTTGTCGCCACGAACGACGTTCACTCCGACATGAAACGGTTCATCATAGGTAACTGACGCTCGTCGTTTAACAACCAGACGTTTGATTATCAGACAAGGCTCAAACCGCGTCATATCTGAACTCCAATAGACCTGTACGTTCCTTTAGACCGTTTCGGCCAAGCAGCGGGTAACGTTCTTTAAGAGCACATAGTATCTCTAAGACATCGTTCATTGCTTCATTGAGCTCTGAGCATCTTTCAAGCAAATCTGAAGGAAGCTTAGCATCAAGAAATTCGATCTGATTGTTGTTCCAGGCATGTACGGACAGGATTTCTGCTTTTACGAGAGATGTTACCGCAGCGCGCTGGAATGGTTCCATTCTAGAAAATATAGAAGCGTCATCGGGCAATCCACCATAAGGCTTCCGATGCTCGTAGGACTTACTGATGCGTCGCCAACTACGATCAGCCGAGAAAAACGACATGTTCTGAATCCGAAAAGGGAAAAGCAGATAGAAGTCCAGAATACGGAGCATATCGAAGTGCGTTTTTCCCGTAAGCTGACAGCCCTGCCAAAGCCGTACGAACCTAAAAGTCGCATGGTAGGGGTCGAACGCTTCGTTGTATGTAAGTTGCGTCATTCAGCAGCCTGCTTTGGATGATGCCAGCGAATAAAGCATTGTTCGGCTAACCAATAGACCATTCCCTGAACGACGTTGTGATTGATCGCAATGAGATCATCTCCGCACTCTTCAACAATCGGTCCAACGATACGCTCTATCACCAAAGCGTTAATCTCAAATTCAGTCTTCGTGGGGATCTGCGGGTAGATGACTTGGGTGAACTCAATCTCCGCTTTCGCGAGGATGTGCGAGAAGATCGATTGGGCAGAGGAGTACATCGTCCACTTCTGAAGAAGCTTGGCAAACATCTCTTTCTTTTCGATAGCGTCATCAAAACAATCACTTTTTCCAGCTGCGTCTAGCTTGCTTTCAAGCCCAAAAACGCCATCGGACGCACGCCGAGAATGATAGCGCGCAAGTTCATCAATGACGTTTTGAGTTTCTTGGTCGCTGTCATACTGTTCTTGAAGCTTTGTTAGAAGCTTTTCGATCTTACCCTTGGGCGCTTCATTATATGTTGTGACCTTGTCACGACCTACAATATCTCCCCCTGCATTTGAGCGCTGCTGGCTGACTTTGTTCATTTTCTGATCGATCTGCTTACCTAGCCTCGCTTGTCTCTGCCTACGATATCACCGCCAGCTGATGATTTAGACTGATCAACAGTTGTGCCACTTCCATTGGTGCGCTGGTTCTTCATAAACTTGAAGGTAAGGATGCCGCCACCGATACCGCCTGCGATAAGCCCACCAAAAAAATTCCAAAAATCAAATGCCATATTTTCCATTTCTTACTCCAACTGTTTGGTAAGGCTACATGAATTTGAAAGCAACTTCAAGTTGTTAGACGCATCAAGCGCGCGTGCTGGGGATCGTAACGGTAATGCTTAATTGTCCCGTCTTGAATTTTCTCTACCGCTTCTTTGATCGAAAGTAACGGTACGAGAAACCATTCGCGAGGGACGACAGGATTACCAAAGCGATCTTTGATCTCGATATCGAGGCGGGCCAATTCAAAGATTCGGTGGATCAGGTTTTCAAGCTTTGAACGGTTAATATTGTAGAGTTCGTAAGTCGCGACGACCTCAACATCGGCTAACAAGAATGTCGCATCGATCTTCGCATTAGCGATGCGTCGTTCAACTTTTCCGCTTGTGACACCGATTTTGTGGAGCACATTTCGGTTTTCCTTTACAATTGATAAATCTGATTTGCTTCGCAGCACATAGATTGTCCCGCTCGCTTCATCGCCATCAATCGTCTGATCGGAAAATAGTGGGCCTGCATTCGGTTCAGTGACCCTTCTACCCGCCTCATCCTTATTTAATGCGCGCTGAAGGGAACGCATGAGCATTTTGCTCTGAGTACCATTGGCAAAAATTACACGTAAACGTGCATCTGTCATGCCTTGATCTGTCAGGAAATCTTCACCCCGTTCGGCAACATATGCAGTCTGTCCTCCAACGATGAAAAACCGGCCTTTCTCGATGTCTGCTTTGCGCTCAAAAGGACGCGTTTCACGTAGCCCGCTTGCAATTTCATTTTGAACTTGCTCGAAGAGCGGCTTGAAGGTCTCAAAGTCTTCACATCTCTCGCGATTTGCGACGTCCTCAGCGGCTTTTTTCTCTGCTGTCGATCTAACGTGCTTGAGTTCAGCGATAGGCGGAGTTTCGACTTCAACCCCCAGCTCTGCAAGCAAGGCATCATCATCTAGCGCCTCAGTATCAATCGTGACAGCACTCCCGGTACCCGTCAAAAGCCCTTGCCGGTCGAGCGGTTCAACTAGTTCACAGCGCTCTTGCAGCTCACGTATACGATCAAGCCTGACTGCATAGAGCCGCTCGAAGATATCTCCGTTCTCACCGTGCTGAGGCGCGCGCCCATGCTCATCTGTGAAGCGTTGAATCTCTTCGAACCCTGCAATGATGCGTTCTTCGAGGGGTGTGCGACTTGCAACTTTCTTCGTCTCAACTTCAACGCCAAGCTCTGCAAGAATGTCATCGTCTTCCTGAGTAAACGCTTTAGCCATTGGCGGCCTCCTGCTTCATGCGGGCTAGGTAAGCCACGCCTTCAGCCATCTTCTTTTCCCAAGCATCGGCTGATGTGATGTCTGGCAAGCGACCACGTTCTTGTTTGAATTTCACAGCGCGCCTTGCTAAATCGCGGGCCTCTTCAGGTGAGAGTTGAACCTTTTTCGCTGAAATCACGGCCGCGACCTGCTTGAGGCTTGCCTCACTCATGGTCTTGGCCAAGATTGCATAGGCTTCGCCAAAAGGGTTGATCCGGTCAATCAGATCAATGTCGAGTTCGCGAACATCCATCGCGAATTTTCGCACCCCATCAATCAACGCGGTATTGCCGGAAGTTTCAACTGTGTCCGTGGAAGAAAGCGCCATCTCCTTCGCTTTTTGGGTCAGGTTGAGCGCCGCAATCGCATGCTGCCGGACGGCTTCTTGGTCTTCAGCGTCAAGCTCAGGGAACCTTGCCCCAACAATTTTGCCCATCCGAACTTGAGTCAAATCTTGAGCCAACGTTTCGCCACCGGCATGTTCGCCGTCGAATAGACCGCGCTCTAGCGTCGTCTTGTCTTGAACAAAGGCTGTAATCACCTCGTTCAAGTCTTCCTGGCAGATACGCACGGCTTCCTTGCTTTTGGGCTCTACCAAACCTTTGATCTCAATCTGGAACTGTCCGCTTTCCTCGTTAAATCCGACGTTTTCTTTCTTAGGATCGTATCCGCCTTCACCGTAGTCAAAGCCCTCGACTGGACCACTCTTAGGGCTCTTAGGCGTGAAATTGAAACGAGGGGCTAGCACTTGCTCCATGAGCAAGCTGGCCGCGATTGCCTTCAGTGTGTCATTTACTGCCTCGGTCACTGCGGCTTCTGCTGCATCTGGCTCAGCGATCAAGTTAGTAAAGCGTGCGCGTGATTTGCCTTCGGCATCACGCGTTGCGCGTCCAATGATTTGCACGATCTCAGTAAGGCTGGCCCGATAACCAACCGTCAAAGCGTGTTCGCACCAAATCCAGTCAAAACCTTCTTTGGCCATCCCTAGGGCGATGATGATGTCGACGTGATCGCGATTGTTCTTCTGTGCGGGGTCTTTCAACGCAGTCGAGACCTTGTCCCGCTTGATGCTCTCATCATCCACCAGATCAGCGATCTTGAGGATTTTGCCCTCTGGCGTCTTCACGATGTGGAACCCTGTGACGGAGTCCATTTCCTGCCATTCGCCAAGAGCATCGATGATATGCTCAACTTCTCGATGCTTGTCCTTTGTGCTCTCGCGCGAATTCACATTCGGGATATGCAGGATCGTTTTCTCGTTCGGATCGAGGACCTTGAGGATGTCGTCAGCATAGGAACCGGAATAGAAGAAATAACCAATATCAAGCGTTTTCAGATATTTGTAGCCGTTCAGCTGCTCATAATAAGTATAGGTTATCGTATCGAACTTGGCCTCGTTTTCAGGCAACAGGATCGGCACAGCGTCGCCGCGAAAGTAGCTGCCGGTCATAGCAACCACATGCACGCGGTCACGCGCTATAAACTCATTCAGCTGCGAGCCAAGGATACTGTCTTCACTGGCCGAAACATGATGGAATTCATCAACGGCTATCAAGCGATCATCGAACTCCTCTACCCCGAGCTTCTCCACGGCAAAGCGGAACGTGGCGTGGGTGCAGACAAGAACCTGGTCGCCGCTTTCCAGAAACGCACCAACAGATTTGACCTTGCCGCCGTCTGTGCCAGGCGAGTTGCACAGATTCCATTTCGGCGCGACCTGCCAGTCATAATAAAAGCCGAACTTGCTCAGAGGTTCGTCGTTAAAGCTCGACCCAATTGATTTCTCCGGCACGACCACGATAGCCTGCTTGACCCCCTGATTGTGCAACTTGTCGAGCGCAATAAACATCAGCGCGCGACTTTTACCAGATGCAGGTGGTGACTTGATCAAAAGATACTGCTCGCCTCGTTTCTCATACGCGCGCTCCTGCATCGCCCGCATGCCAAGCTCGTTCGCTTTTGTCGAGCTGCCATTCTGGGCATAAGTCACTGAAACAGAGGGAACGCTTTTAATGCTGGTCATCGGGTTATGCTTTCATTCTCGAATTGGTCTTGGTCAAATCCTTAGTCGTCATCTTGGTGTAAAGCTCAAAGAGCTTTTCTAGCCGTTCGGTGTCGTTGCGGAAACGGCGGCCGATGTAGATGCGCTCCAACGTCTCGTCGTTCTGATCATGCACGGCGCGTAGGTCAGCAGGCATCTTTTCAGGATCGTAGAGATCAGCGATGGTGGCAGGGAAATGAGCCTCGCGCGCCAGAAGGATGTCTTCAGCGCAGCGGGTCAGGTCTTCCTTGTTTTTCTCCGTCAGTTTGGGAACGGGAAAGGTATTCCAACCAAGCGTGTTGGAATAACGGAGACGTGTTTCCAACTTTCCGCAAACAGATGTTACCCAAATCATATGAAGCTTGGATGCAACAAGTGATAAGTTCCAAATTGGCGCATCGTACATTGCAAACAGTAGATCACTTGCGATGGCTTCGGCCTTGAGTAGATCAATTGGTAAGTATGGTCTGCGCTCCGAAGAAACTTTCGCAATCAGTAATGAATGAGACTTCGAAGTTCCTGCTATCTGGACAAACCTATGTGGTTTGTTTGCGAAGTCTTTAGTTGATTGCGCTTTGCTTTCGGATCTAAATTGCCTTACTTTTGCCATAACCTCAAGAAGCTTGGGGTGCTGTGACGCAAAGGTCAAATCATCATCATCTATCCAAATGCACCAACGTAGCTTTCCATTGATCATTTCTTCCGAGCCAAAATAGGGCCTCATGAAGCGATCAAGCTCTGGGAATTGCCTCAAAATCGTAGTTCGTTCATCCTGACTTAGAATGAACCCCCCTCCATCTCTAGGCATGTTCCCAAAAAGCATTTGGGCGGAGTTTCCAATTGGCTTCCGGGCCTGTTCAACAATTGTCGGCGAGCCTGGTACGAGGTATGCGTTTATAAAGGAAACGTTGCGCTCAATTGTTTCTCCTTCCTGGTCAAGCGAGAATATCCGTTTTGTCGCTGAACCATCTCTTGATATCCCAATAATACAAACAGTTACTCCCGCATTATTGCTTGCTAAGTTTGCCCAACGAAATGATGTGTGCGCGAACGTGATCTCGTGGCCAGTTTCAAATACACAAGGCCAAAGAATAGGAACCTGAAGCCCTTGGCAGATAGAATTTGTTGTCACAAACGCAGAAATCGTTTTGGTTTCTTTCCCGTATTCGGCTGCCTTCATTAGCCAACCGCAAACATAGTCAAGTGACTTCCATTTAGTGCTATGCCTATCAAATATTGATTGAAGGTCAGACTTCTGCTCGGTGGATTGCCACTTCGACCCAAGGTAAGGCGGATTTCCGCAGATGTAGGTCTCACCACCTTCGTTCTCGAAGTCGATCTGCGCTTGGTCTAGCGGGGCATGAAACAGGTCGTCCGCATGATGCTTCACTCCCGTCCCCGTGGGCGGGCAGATGCTTAGCCAGTCAAGCCGCAGGGCGTTGCCACAAGTGATCCAGTTTTTCGCATCAAGCGGCAAGAATTCCGCCAATGCTTCTCTCTGCCCACGATAAGCAACGTCGCATTGATACTCAGCGATGATCAGCGCCAGACGCGCGATCTCGGCAGGAAAGTCACGTAACTCAATCCCACGATAGTTGGTCAGGGGGATTTCTGTGCGCCGATCAGCTTCGTCTCGTCGCAGGTTGATCTCAGCCTCGATAGCGCGCATTTCCTTATAGGCAATGACTAGGAAATTTCCCGATCCACAGGCCGGATCGAAAACCCTGATCTTAGCGATTCGGTTGCGGAGATTCAAAAGCTTGCGGGGATTGTCTCCAGCCTCTTCAAGCTTCTCGCGCAGGTCATCGAGGAAGAGCGGATTAAGAACTTTAAGAATGTTAGGCACAGAGGTGTAGTGCATGCCAAGCGCGCCGCGCTCTTCATCGTCCGCCACGGCCTGGATCATTGACCCAAAGATGTCAGGGTTGATCTTCGTCCAATCAAGGCTTCCGATATGAATAAGATAAGAGCGGGCAATTCTGCTGAAGCGCGGTACGTCGGTGCCACCAGAAAACAGGCCGCCATTCACATATGGGAAGGCAGTCGCCCAGCGAGCGATGCCTGCCACCGTGCGATCTTCGTCTTTTCTGTTCATGGCGCGGAAAAGCTCGCTGATCACTTCATGGGTGTTCGAGCTGTCTTTTTCGCTCATTCGCTCAATCGTGCCGGTGAATTGATCAGGCGTTTTAAAGATATCGGTGTCTTCCGCAAAGAAGCAGAATATCAGCCGCGCCATGAAATGGTTCATATCATGGCGGCGTTTGGCGGTGCCCCATTCGGGGTTATCTTTGAGAAGTTCCACATAAAGGCGGTTCAGACGACCCGTTGCTTTGATGTCAAACGAGCTTTCGCGGATTTGTTTGACGGTGCTGATACCGGCCAATGGGAGAAAGAAGCCAAAATGATCGGGGAAGTCTTTGAAAGCACAGGCGATGGTTTCGCCGGTGGTCAGGTCTTCAGCTTCAAGGCCTATACCATCGGTGGCCAGAACAAATTTCGCCTTGGCTTTGGTGGTCGCTGGGCTGCTTTTGAGAGCGGAGAGCGTATCAGCAACTTGGTCTTCAGGACTGACAGCAAGGTGAATGTTGTTTGTCTGAAGCACGCCGCCAAGATCGGATTTATTCGAGGCCCCCGTGCGCAGGCGCTTGATCGTCGTTTCCTTGTTTCCGAATGCAAGCAAGAACGCATACGGGAACTCAGCCGGATTAAAAGGCTGCTCAGCTAACGCGGATATCGCTTCTTCAATTTCAACTGCGTTCAAGGCTCGATGGCTCCTGTGCTTTTCTTTAAGTTGTAGCACCGCCAGTCGAGCCATGCACTAGCAACTGGGTTGGAACATTAAGATATCCACAGGTCGGGCAATGGTGGGCGTTGGGGGAACTGGTCGGTTCCTTTGGCGGGCTATTGAACGGGCAGTCGTTCATGCATGGTTGGGTGCAGGTTGGAGAGGCAAATCTCCAGCTCCTGCGAGTGGGTTACAAGGGGCGCGATAGCCCTATGTTCGGGTTCAGCGTCGATAGGCTGACGGCATTCAATCCGCGCAGGGTTGGTCTGGGGTCTTGGGGGCAGGAACGCCTTCAAGTCGATGGGTGCAGGGAGAGCGAAGTCTCCCGCGAGGGATCAAACACCGATATGTTTGTATGGTCATGGAAGGCTCAACGCCGCATCATGATCATTGGCTTTGGGGGATAAAACGGGGGAGCGCAGTAGCCCCCTTTTCAAGAGGTGTGGTAGTACCACACACATCTTGCGATAGCTCTTAAACTTCTAACGTGACCGCATTTGCATACGTCTGGTAGGTCATCTTTGGTTCATGGATGCAAGCGTGAGGATGAGTGCAGAATGATAGATCAAGAAGCGAGGCTTCGTCATGCGCTTGACGCTGCACTGGAAAGATATACCGAACGTGTTGGGGAAGCCTTCCCGCATGAGGTCGAGCTGCGGATCAACCCTCAGGATGAATTCCTGGCTGTCGTCTACCCGACCAAACAATGCATAACAATCGAGGCTACTACAGGCGTCGTCGCGCGCCTTGAAGAAGCATGGGCCGCAACACTCTCCCTGTCCAAAGCATTGCCCTCAGGCAGCCAAATCGAGTTGCTTGGCCGTACCGATCACGTCGTTGATATGGCCTTGCGCTGGCTGATGCAGCATGAGCTCAACCACGTTGCTGTTGGTCATTTCCAATTGACTGCCGGAGCCGGAATCATAGAGGGCGGCGGCGATACTCATTTTGCGTTGGCGAGGCAAAAGCATCGTCAAACATCGCTGCTAGATGCACTCAATATAGCGGACAAGAAATTGGCTTCCCTCTGTCTTGAATTGCAGGCCGACCACGATGCAACTGAAATTGTGCTCGGTGCCTACTTCAACGAGAATCACGACCTCTTTAGATATTACGCGATTTGCGTCGCACTTGTGATTTTCGTGATTGAGCGGATTGACCGCGAACAAGGCAATCAGGAAAGCAGTCACCCAAGGGCTTCAACGCGGCTTTTCATGTTGCTGGCATACCTGGCCGAACTTCCGCTTATCCCAGCATATAAGCGTGCGGCCAAGGAAGGCCTTGAACAAATACCAGAAGAGTATTTGCCCGAAGAATTGGAAGTGCAGGAGTATAGCAGGGCTGTCGTCGGTCCTGTTTTTGCAGCCTGCCAAATTATTGCTGACGCGATAGAGCTGCCAAACATTTTGGAGGAACTCGGTGGCACTGAGGCTTTCTTTGCGGACATTCAGAAAGCGCTGATGGATGGTCACGGCGAAGTGGAAGATTTCAAAACCGAATGTGCGCAACAATGGGCTGAGCTCAAACCTCTCAATAATCGCCTGCTAGAAATGCTCGGTTGGTAAATCTACCGCATCCGATCCGTTATGTCACAAATCGAACGCCGATCCGGTAAACCTGCAAGCTCTCGTCCTCAAACCGCGATGCAAGGCTAGTTTGATCCGTTGGTAAATCTTTACCGGGTGCCGTTATGATTACAAAGCGGTGGTTCCCAGCATCGTCCAACTCAACAAGTGGTATCGGCTGGCCTTTCTGGTCGCGCGGTAAAAGTTGAACATCATCAGTAATCGGGACGCGCCAGCGTCCATCATCATTTCCGAGAGCTAATGGGTGCCACTGACCTCGGTAGCCCTGAAACGCTATGGCGTAACCTGGGCGTTTTGATATCAGCTCAAGACAAAACTCTTCGCCAAATCGCAACGCTTCAGAGGATTCATTCGCCTTCGCCGCGCGCTGAACAATCCCAAACTCAGTCTTCATTCGAACAATGCGCAATCCGCCATCAACTTGGCGTCGCTCAAGAAATCGATCCCAAGCGCGAGTAGGATTCATCTGAAATAAATCCGGCGCAAACGTCTTGGCTAAATCAAAATGGTTCTTTTCCAGCCAGCGGTGCATCAGCAGAGCTTTGGCTGCTGAGATATTGCCACGCCGAAAATTTGATGAGTAATCTGTGCCTACCGCAGGCAGTCCGACAAAAGCTTTGTCGATCAGTTCCAGGATCGTTACGCCGGTAGCATCGGCAAGACTGCTGACTGCTTTAAAAAGCTTCTTGGTGAGGTGAACACGGTCCTCTTTTGAGAGCTTTTGCCAATCGATATCCTCAGAAATTTTTCCGCCCTCAATACCTGTTCTTACCAGCACTCTACCTGATGTTGCGCCCTTAGATACCCCTTATTGTGCCAATGCACAGACATAGTTCTGGTAGATAATGCTTTGAGATATAGGTCTTTTATCCTATAGTGTTCACTTTATGTTCTCATGCTTGGTGCGTGAAGAAAGGAGGGATCAACAAAGCAACAACCCGAGAGGTAGAAAGGAAAACGCCATGCGTGACACACCCCCAAATTCTAATCCAAAGATAGACCCGCCGACGCTGACAATCGACTGGGATGCGTATTTGCCCTTCTTTGAAGATGCAGAAATATCTGAGGAAGAAAAACGTGAGTTGATCGAAGCCCTGTGGTCTATCGTCGTCAGCTTTGTTGATCTAGGTTTCGGCATCCACCCTGTCCAACAGGCTTGTGGAAAAAGTAATGATCCAAAGGGTGATGCGTGTTCCGATCTGCTATCATCAATCATAAACGAGCATTCAGCAGAGGAGGACCCATGGAAGGATCAGTAAATCAAGAACAGGCCGTAATTTACTGTCGGGTTTCGTCACGAGCGCAGGAGTCAGATGGTCACGGGCTACAAAGCCAAGAAACCAGATGCCGTGAATTTGCGGACTCCAAGGGCCTCAATGTTGCGGCGGTTTTTCCTGACACCATCACAGGTGGTGGCGACTTCATGAAGCGTCCAGGCATGGTCGCCTTGCTGTCATTCCTCGATGCTCAACCCGATACGCGTTTTGTAGTGATCTTCGATGATCTCAAGCGCTTTGCACGTGACACACGGTTCCATCTGGATTTGCGGGAGGCCTTCCGTGCGCGGCGCGCAACCATCGAATGCCTCAACTTCAAATTTGATGAGACTCCAGAAGGCGAATTCATCGAGACGATCATGGCTGCCCAAGGTGCGTTGGAGCGCAAACAGAACGGACGGCAAGTCGCCCAAAAAATGAAAGCTCGTATGCAGTCAGGCTACTGGGTGCACAATGCACCTGTCGGATATCGCTACAAGACTGTGAAGGGGCATGGCAAATTGCTGATGCCTGATGAACCGCATGCGAGCGCCGTGCGCGAAGCATTAGAAGGCTTTGCCGCTGGACGTTATCAAACGCAGGCGGAAGTGAGGCGTTTTCTAGAATCCAAGCCTGACTACCCCCACAACATTCGGGGTAAGGTTCATGACAAGCGTGTCGCTGACCTGATGAAACAGCCGCTTTACGCTGGCTATGTTTGCAGTGAGGTCTATGGATTGAACTGGCTCAAAGGTCAGCATGCACCGCTGATTTCGATGGCAACATTTGATCGGGTACAAGAACGCTTAAAAACCACTGGATATGCACCAGAGCGCAAAAACACTGGCGAGGACTTTGCCCTAAGGGGCTTTGCGACCTGCGGCGATTGTAACGCGTCTCTGCGATCCTCTTGGTCCAAAGGTAAGTATAAGAGTTATCCGTACTATGCCTGTCATACGAAGGGCTGCGACAGTTACGGAAAATCGATCCCACGCGACAAGCTCGAAGGTGCCTTTGGTGAGATTGTCAAAACACTTGAGCCCAGTCCAAAGCTCTTTGCTTTGACGAAGGCCATGTTCAGGCAAGCTTGGGACGCACGGCTGGATCAGGCGAAGGATGCGAAGCGTTCATCGCAACGCCAGATTCTTGATGTTGAAAAACAAATCGAAACTTTGCTTGGTCGTATCATGAACGCGACCAACGACGCCGTGATCTCTGCCTATGAAAAAAAACTCAATCAACTCGAAAAAGAGAAGGCCCGCATGCGGGAAAATGTCTCCAAAAGTGAGCCGAAAGCGGGCAGGCTTGAGGAGATGATAGAACTCTCTTTGAAGTTCCTCTCAAGCCCTTGGAAACTATGGGAAAGCGGAGATTTTACACTGCGCAGAACGCTGCTCAGATTGGCCTTTACTGAGGGTTTTGCGTACCATCGAAATGGGGCACATAGAACACCTCAAAAAGCGTTACCCTTCAAGGCTTTGGGTATGTTTTCAGGGGGGCAAATAGTTAATGGTGCTGAAGGGGAGGATTGAACTCCCGACCTCGTCATTACCAATGACGCGCTCTACCACTGAGCTACTCCAGCACGAATGGCGGCTGATTAGACGCATTCGCAATATGGTGCAAGGGCTATCTGGACCATACCTGCCCGCTGCGCTAGACAATTCCCATGTCACAAGGTACCGCCCCCCAAAAGCCGAAGAACCCGAAAGCCATTCGGGAAGACAGACTAAAGGCTGCGCTGAAGGCAAACATGGGTCGCCGCAAGGCGCAGGCCCGTGCCCGCAGCGCAGAAACAAAGACAGACAACGGCCCATCGGGCCAGGACACGGAAGGCTAAACGATGGATTCGATTGTGGTCAAAGGCGGCGGCGCGCTGTCAGGGCAAATTCCAATCGCAGGTGCCAAGAATGCGTGTCTCACGCTGATGCCGGCCTGTCTGCTGTCCGATCAGCCTCTGACGTTGACCAACGCGCCGCGCTTGTCGGATATCCGCACCATGACGGAACTGCTGCGTTCACTGGGGGCCGAAGTGACATCGCTGCAAGAGGGCAAGGTTCTGGCCATGTCCTGCCACGGTGCGATCAACACCCGCGCCGAATATGACATTGTACGTAAAATGCGCGCCTCGAACCTTGTGTTGGGCCCGCTTTTGGCCCGCGAGGGGCATGCGCAAGTGTCGCTGCCCGGTGGGTGTGCCATCGGCGCGCGCCCCATGGACATTCACACTGACAGTCTGGCGCTGATGGGCGCGCAGATTGACCTGCGTGACGGATATCTGCATGCGAAAGCCGACGGGGGCAAGTTGAAGGGCGCGGTGATCGACTTCCCTTTCGCCAGCGTGGGTGCCACCGAAAACATCATGATGGCCGCGACCCTGGCCAAGGACACGACCGTGATCAACAACGCGGCGCGCGAGCCCGAGATTGTCGATCTTGCAGAGTGCTTGCGCGCGATGGGGGCCCAGATCGACGGCGACGGGACCAGCCGCATCGAAATCCAGGGGGTTGATAGCCTGCACGGTGCGACCCACCGCGTCGTCACCGACCGGATCGAGTTGGGCACATACATGCTGGCCCCCGCGATCTGCGGCGGCGAGGTGGAATTGCTGGGCGGACGGATCAATCTGCTTGCGGCCTTTTGCGAAAAGCTGGACGCAGCCGGGATTGATGTGACCGAGACTGAAAGCGGCCTTAAGGTTGCGCGGCGCAATGGAAATATCCACGCGGTAAATGTGACAACCGAACCGTTCCCGGGCTTTCCGACCGATCTGCAAGCCCAGATGATGGCACTGCTGTGCACCGCCGAAGGAACCTCTGTCCTCGAAGAAAAAATCTTCGAGAACCGCTTTATGCACGCGCCCGAACTGATCCGCATGGGGGCCGATATCGACGTCCATGGCGGTATGGCGACTGTGACCGGGGTGAAAAAACTCAAAGGTGCGCCCGTGATGGCCACGGATTTGCGCGCCTCCGTTTCGCTGATCTTGGCCGCGATGGCCGCCGAGGGGGAAACCAAGGTCAGCCGTGTCTACCATCTTGATCGCGGCTACGAACATGTCGTGGCCAAGCTGCGTGGCGTGGGTGCAAATATTGAACGGATCAAAGACCAATGACCGATGACGCACGTTTTGAAGATGGGCGCGAGGCACCTTTAAACCTTGGTGCTTTGGATGCAGACGACCTCAAGGTGATATCGTCGCTTGCCCAAGATGCGGTGTTTCCCGCGTCCGAGATGCGCTGGCACCGCAAAGGTGCGCGGTTTGCGTTGCTTTTGAACCGGGTACGTTGGGAGGACGCAGGCAAGACGCGCCATGCTGCCGAACGGGTCCAGTCAATCTTGATGTTCAATCATGTTGAACGTGTCTCGACCCAAGGGGTGACCAAGGGCGATGCAGACACGATCTTGTCCTTGCTGCAAATCGAATTCATCGAAACCGACGCGCCATCGGGTGACATATTGCTGACCCTTGCCGGGGACGGCGCGATCCGGATCAGCGTCGAGGCGCTTGAGGCGACCTTGAAAGATGTGACCAAGCCCTATTTGGCACCTTCACGTAAGTTGCCCGAACATCCAGCCTGACCCTCTTCTCTGGCTCTTAAATATCCAAAGACAACAGTAGACCCGTCATGCACGGCCCGAAATTGGCCTTGATGGCCGAAAAGGAAACCACATGCCCCAGTTTCTTGACCACGCTCAGCCTGATTTCGAACAAGCCTTTACAGCATTACTATCGGCGAAACGCGAAGACAGCCCCGATGTGGATGATACCGTTGCAGATATCATCGCCCAAGTCCGCGCGAGTGGCGATACAGCCGTTATTGAGCTGACCGAAAAATTCGACCGCATCACCCTGACGGCTGAAACCTTGCGTATTTCTGCAGCCGAAGTAGATGCGGCGGTGGCCGAGGTTTCTGCCGACGACCGCGCCGCGCTTGAACTGGCTGCAACCCGCATTCGCGATTACCACGCACGCCAGCTTCCCCAAGATGCTGAATGGACGGACGAGGTCGGCGCGACCTTGGGCTGGCGCTGGACGGCGGTGTCCGCTGCGGGGCTTTATGTGCCGGGCGGTTTGGCCAGCTATCCGTCATCGGTGCTGATGAACGCGATCCCGGCCAAGGTCGCGGGGGTCGAGCGGCTGGCGATGGTGGTGCCGACGCCCGATGGCATCCTCAATCCGCTGGTGCTGCTGGCCGCGCGCATTGCGGGGGTGGATGAAATCTACCGGATCGGTGGGGCGCAGGCGGTGGCCGCCCTTGCCTATGGCACCCAGACCATTCCCGCAGTCGACAAGATTACCGGGCCCGGCAACGCTTTCGTGGCGGCAGCCAAACGCCGCGTCTTTGGCAAAGTGGGTATCGATATGATTGCAGGCCCCTCTGAGATCCTTGTGATCGCAGATGCCGATAACGATCCCGATTGGATCGCCCTTGATCTGCTGTCGCAGGCCGAACATGACGAAAGCGCGCAATCGATCCTGATCACCACCGATGCCAGCTTTGGCCGGGCCGTCGCCAGTGCCGTTGAAAAACGTCTCGAAACGCTGGAGCGGAGTGCCATTGCAGGGGTCAGCTGGCGCGAGAACGGCGCGATCATCACCGTGCCCGATATTGCCACCGCCGCATCCCTTAGCAACCGCATCGCCCCCGAGCACCTCGAGCTGTGCGTTGCCGATGTTGATGGCTTAAGCGCGCAGATCACTCATGCAGGCGCGATTTTTCTGGGCCAATGGACGCCCGAGGCGATTGGCGACTATATCGGCGGGCCTAACCACGTGCTGCCCACGGCCCGCTCGGCGCGGTTCTCGTCTGGTTTGTCAGTGCTGGATTTCATGAAACGCACCACGTTGGCGCGCATGACCCCGCAGGCCCTGCGCGCAATTGGCCCGTCGGCAGAACGGCTTGCCCGCTCTGAAAGCCTTGAGGCGCATGGCCTGTCCGTCACGGCCCGGTTGGGCAAGCTTAATGAGTGACGCGGCGACCAAGATTGATCACCGCGGGCCATCGGTCTAAGGTCACCAAAATATTACTATGTATTGAGAAGCCAATGTCTCGGATCACTCATATCGTTCTCGACGATGCGAACCTACCGCCGCCCACGCCCGAAATCGAACAAGAACGCAAAGTCGCGCTGTTTGATCTGTTGGAAGACAACGTGTTTTCGCTGCCCAGCCGCGATGATCGGCATGTGCCGCAAGGCCCGTACCACCTTGGCCTGTCCATCCGCGACAAGCGGCTGGTGTTTGACGTCAATACCGAGGACGCTGAAAAGGCCGCTGAATTCCATCTTTCGCTGGGGCCGTTCCGGCAAGTCGTAAAAGACTATTTCCAGATCTGCGAATCGTATTTCGAGGCGGTCAAGAAATCCGCCCCCGCCCAGATTGAAACCATCGATATGGCGCGCCGTGGCATTCACAACGAGGGATCACGGGTGCTGCAAGAACGTCTGGAGGGCAAGGCCGAGATCGACACCGACACGGCGCGGCGGCTGTTCACCTTGATCTGCGTTCTGCACTACGGCGGTTAGATGACCGAAAATCTGCCCCAGTCGGTGCTGTTTTGCTGCGATCATAACGCTGTTCGTTCTCCTATGGCCGAAGGGCTGATGAAGAAATTCTACGGCAAAGGCACCTATGTGCAATCTGTGGGCGTGATGAATGATCTTGAAATCGACGGGTTTTCCATCGCCGTCTGTCAGGAACTGGATGTTGAACTGTCGCGCCACCGGTCGCGCAGTTTCGACGAGATGGAGAATTGGGGTGATGATCTAAGCTCGTTTGATCTGATCATTGCCCTTAGTCCCGCCAGCCAGCGCCGTGCGCTGGAACTGACGCGGTTTTATCATCTAGACGTTGAATACTGGCCGATCCTTGACCCGACGGGTCTGGGCGAAACCCGCGAGGCCAAGATCGCACAGTACCGGGCCGCGCGCGACCAGATCCAGACCCGGCTGATTGACCGATTTGGACCGCCCACACAGCCCCAAGCCTAGCGCTGAAACAGGGCGGACTGCCGCTTAGGTGGCGCTACACAAGGTCTCGGCCGTGTTGCCATAAGCCTTCCAAGCACTCCAGAACGCGTTGTCGCTGGCGCGGTCCGACTGACGCGCCTCTTGCAACGAATGGGGGTCTTTGAACACCTTCACGCCGCGGCGCTGGTCTGCGCCCGAAAGTTCGCGATCGGCGACCGCCTGAATGCAGCCACAGCGTGCCCGGCTGGCCTGCTTGCGCCCTGCCGACAAACACGCCGAGTTCAGCGGCCCCGTCGCAAAAAGCACCGCCCCGCCGCCATAGCCGCCACTGGGGTTGTACCCGCGCGGGCCGCCACAGGCCGCCAAAGCGCCAAGCGCACAGATCATGGTGAAAAGTCGTAACATGTCATTGCCTCATCTACCGGGCGCCCGAGTTAATCCCGTTCGCTGCCCCTTCTGCTGGGGCAAGTATGCCGCAAAACGGGGCAGGGGGCAATTCACGATAATGCAAACGCCTTTGCCCGATCAAACCGGGCAAAGGCAGTGTATTTTAGAACTTCCAGCGCGCCCCGACAAAGGTCACGTCCAAATCGCGGTAGGCCGCGGCAGGGCTGTCGAAATCATAATTGCGGTGGGTTGCGTACAGTTCGGTGTTGTACTGATCGAGACGTTGAACGACCGCGACCCCGACCGACGACGTGCTGGACCCGGCCACAACGAAATCATTGCCATCATAGTAATCAATAGAGAACGACGTTGAACCGATGGCCATATAATCGCGCGTCAAACCCGCTTTGATGTAAGCGTAATCTGCATCACCGCCCACGCGGCGACCCGCAGAAACCGCAAGGCTCAGGCCCGTTGGTGCGTGCAGAATGGCTGCCGATCCCATGACCAGATCGTTCGTGCTGTCCCGGAACGAATACCCCAAGCGCGCATCGACGGTATAGTCGCCGTAATCTTTCGCATAGCGCGTGCCAATATCGTAATAATCGTTGTCATCGCCTGAATTCAGCACTTCCTGACCTGCCGATACCGACGCCGAGAAACCGTTGAAGACCGGCGTGTCATAGCGCACGCGCAAGCGGCGGCTGCCGTCAAAGGAGCCGTTGGTGTTGCCGACACTAACGGGTGACAAGGTACCATTTGCAAAGCGCAAAGACTGACCTCCTGCGATATCGCTGATACCTACATATGCGGCGACGCCTGTACCGGAAAGATCGGCTTCGGCTGTGCCATCGGTCGAGGTACTGCCCTGACCAAAGGAGAACGTCCCGATGGTCGCTGTGCTGTACGCGACGTCAAGTTTGCGCAACTCGGTCCGGCGGTATTCGGCGTCGAAACCGTTGTTCTGACCATTCAGACTGGCGGATCCGGTCAGACCCAATCCTGTCTCAAACGTCAGCTTCAATGCTGAGCCGCCCTGCAACGCCTGCGATACGGTCAGACCGATCCGGCTGTTTGAATTGTCGTTATCTGTAAATGCCGAATTGGTGTCGACACCGTCGTCAACGCTGATCACACCAAGGTTCAATTGACCGTAAAAGTCCCAAACCGGACCTGCGGATTGTGCCTGTGCCAACGCGGGTACACACGCAAGGCCAAGTGCTGCGATGGTGGATGTTCCAAGCTGTCTTTTGATCTGCATCTCTAAATCCCTTTTCACCCGGCTCACGCAATCGCAAGCCATTGCTGGTATGCTAACTGACGCATGGTTCAAGCTAAACCGTAAGGACCGCGAACCAGTCGAGGTGTTGCATGAAGACAAAGCTCAAGCAAAAGTGAGGAGCGGCATTTGGCCATATTTTAATAGGCTTGAAGGCCGATATGCAGGCTGTGCATAGGCGCATCCCGTATGTGGCCCTTGTCTTGGCCATGATCTGATAGAGCAAATCCTCGCTCCAAATCAGCCTGTCCTTGAACGGCGGGTTTAACATCAATGCCAGCAGGCCAATCCGCCCCATTGACCAATCCCGAAAACCGCACCATATCCCTCATCATGACACCACTTTCACATATCCGCAATTTCTCCATCGTCGCTCACATTGACCATGGTAAATCCACGCTCGCTGATCGTCTTATACAAGAGACGAACACTGTCGCCTTGCGCGATATGAAAGAGCAGATGCTTGACAGCATGGACATCGAACGCGAACGCGGCATTACGATCAAGGCGCAGACTGTGCGCATTGATTATAAAGCGCTCAATGGCGAGAATTATGTTCTCAACCTGATCGACACCCCCGGCCACGTGGACTTCGCCTATGAGGTCTCACGCTCCATGCGTGCGGTCGAAGGATCGTTGCTGGTGGTGGACAGCACCCAAGGGGTAGAGGCGCAGACGCTGGCCAATGTGTATCATGCGCTGGATGCTGATCACGAGATCGTGCCGGTCCTGAACAAGATCGACCTGCCTGCGACCGATTGTGACCGCGTGGCGCTTCAGATCGAAGATGTGATCGGTCTTGATGCGTCTCAGGCGATCCGCGTGTCGGCCAAGACCGGCGTTGGCATTATCGAAACGCTCGAGGCCGTGGTGCACCGTTTGCCCGCCCCCAAGGGCACGCTGGATGCCCCGCTCAAGGCGATGCTGGTGGATTCGTGGTACGACAGCTATCTGGGCGTGATCGTTCTGGTGCGCATCATGGACGGCCAGCTGAAAAAGGGCGACCGGGTGCGTATGATGCAGAACGGTTCCGTGCATCATGTTGACCGCATCGGCGTTTTCCGCCCTGCGATGACGGAAATTGACATACTTGGGCCGGGCGATATCGGCTTTCTGACCGCGTCGATCAAGCAAGTCCGCGATACCCGTGTGGGCGATACGATCACGCACGAGAAAAAAGGCTGCGACAAGGCACTGCCGGGCTTTAAGCCTGCGCAGCCCGTGGTGTTCTGTGGCCTGTTCCCCGTGGACGCCGCCGAATTCGAAGACTTGCGCGACAGCATCGAAAAGCTGGCGCTGAATGATGCGTCGTTCAGTTTCGAGATGGAGACCTCGGCCGCTCTTGGCTTTGGCTTTCGCTGTGGGTTCTTGGGCCTGTTGCACCTCGAAGTGATCCGCGACAGGATCGAGCGGGAATATGACATTGATCTGATCACGACCGCCCCGTCGGTTATTTACGATATCCACATGAAAGACGGCACGGTCACGCAGCTGCACAACCCCGCCGACATGGTCGACCTGACCTTTGTGGACCACATCGAAGAGCCGCGCATCAAGGCGACGATTCTTGTGCCGGATGACTATCTGGGCGACGTGCTCAAGCTGTGCCAAGACCGTCGCGGCATCCAGATGGACCTTACCTATGCGGGCAGCCGCGCGATGGTGGTCTATGACCTGCCGTTGAACGAGGTGGTGTTTGACTTCTACGACCGGCTGAAATCGGTGACCAAGGGCTATGCGTCCTTTGACTATCAGATGATCGGCTACCGTCAGGACGCGCTGGTGAAGATGTCGATATTGGTAAACGACGAACCTGTGGATGCCCTGTCCACCATGGTCCACCGCGACCGCGCCGAGACGCGGGGCCGTGCGATGGTCGAAAAGCTGAAAGACCTGATCCCGCGCCACATGTTCAAGATCCCGATCCAGGCGGCCATCGGCGGCAAGGTCATCGCCCGCGAAACCCTCAGCGCGATGCGCAAGGACGTGACGGCGAAATGCTACGGCGGCGATGCGTCCCGCAAACGCAAGCTGCTGGACAAGCAGAAGGCGGGTAAGAAGAAGATGCGCCAGTTCGGTAAGGTGGATATACCTCAGGAAGCTTTCATTAGCGCACTGAAAATGGACGGCTAAAAGCCGACCATTTTAGCGCTGATGAAAGACGGTGGGAGGCAGCGTATTGCAAAGCAATGCGCTTTCCTGCTGGGTGAGGGCGGAGTGTTTCCTTTTTTCTTGAAGAACTTCACGCGATACCTATTCTACCGCTAGTAGTGGGAAGGGCGTCTAAGTGTCTGAAGATAATTTAGAGTACGTAGCAAAGCAGACTAAGAGAATAATTGATGCGCGAGATGAGTTTCCTCTGCAGCCGATTGTTTTTGCAGGTTCTGGTCTGAGTCGACGCTGGATTGGAGCACCCACATGGTTTGAGCTGCTTGATTGGGCTATAAAGAACTGCCCTGAAATTAAGCAGCCAATACAATTTTATGTCCAGCAAGAAACTGATCTTCCAGCGGTAGCAAAAAGAGTAGCGGCAGAGTACCAAAGCTGGGCTTGGGGAGCAGGAAAAGATCAATTTCCAAGTATTCTGTTTGAGTCAAACGTCCCCCAAGAAATCTATTTAAAGTACACTTTGGCAAAGTATATAAAGAGCTTCGGAACTGATGTAGCCAAAAATTACTTAGGTGAAGGTGAGGCATTTTCCGCCATAAGACCACATGCAGTAATTACAACTAATTATGATAGTTTGCTTGAACATATCCTTCCAGGTTATCAGCCAATTTTGGGCACAGGGCTGATCTCAGCTCCCTTCGCAAATATTGGGGAAATATATAAAATCCATGGCACTGTTGAAAAGGCCAGCTCGCTTGTTTTGACAACTGAGGACTACCACGAATTTGCCAAGAAGAGAAAATATCTCACAGCTAAACTCCTTACATTTTTCGCTGAACATCCCATAGTTTTTCTAGGTTATAGTGTGGAGGACGTAAATATAAGAAAAATTTTGGAAGATCTTGATGAGGCTGTTGGGATAAAAGGAGGACTTGCAAAGAATATCTTTTTTGTAACGCGACCAACAGAAGCTGAACCTGCTTATGAGCGTGTACTACAAGTGTCACCCAAACAGGGCATCCGGGTCAATTCTATCGAAGCCCACAGCTTTGAATGGGTGTTTAAAGCCTTCGCGCACAATGCTCCCTTAGCCAACGTAAACCCACAAGTTTTACGTTCACTCCTAGCCCGTACTTTCCAATTGGTCCGGTCAGATATTCCAAAACAGAAGATGGAGGTGGATTTTGAACTTATCGCAGGCAAGACGGGAACGAAGGAAAAGCTGGCAAAAGTATTTGGTATTGGGACGCTGCAACCGGTCACAGAGTTTTCTGCACAATATCCCTATAATTTGACGAGTATAGCTAAAGCACTAGGTTATACCTATTGGTACGGAGCGCAAAAGTTAATAGATAAAATCAAAAATGAGACTGGTGTAGACTTAAAGTCTTTCGATAATCTCTATCATGGAACGATAAAAATGAGTGAGAAATCGATAGCTCATATGTATTCTGAAGCTGCGTTAGAGTGACTTACCAAAGTCGAGAATGGCGAACAATATGAATTGGAGGTAGAGGATGCGAACGATCAGTGATTTTATACATTGCAGGTTACAAGATGCCGCGCGGTCAGAGTGGCGCGGCGGTCTCCTCCAAGCAAAAACCCCAACCGCAAATGCGATTGGGGTGCTATCCTGCCTCGAAACTCAGCGTTTAAATAAACTGAATCCTACATCGAAATCTTGGACGCGTTACGCACCACCAACAGGTAGACGATGATTGCCACGATCGCGTAAACAGCGTTCAGCATCAGCACTGCGCCCCACGCGGCACCTGCGCCAAAGACCAGTTTAGCCAGAACCGATGGCAAAATCGTCAGCGTCAGAAAAGATGTGATCCATGCCGTTGGTCCGGCCATCCGGGCAAAGATCGGGATCAGCAGCAAAGCCACAAGAATTGCAACAGCCTCGCGGCCAAAGCTTAGGATCAGCGGCATCAGCGGTGCGCCCATGACTGCGGTGATGGCGATCGAATTGGCGATTGTCCCTGCGATGCCTGCAAGAACGGCTGCGATAATCGTACGTGTATTAAACATTTATGTTTTCCCTGTTATTCCCCTAGCCAACACACCGGTCGTGATATTTGTTCCGCCGCTGGCGCGGTCCTGACCGTTTTACGTTTCAAGTGAGGCGCAAACCATCTATCTGTGGTGCATGACATGTCCCCTGTGCACCACGCCCGACACACCCTTGATTGAAACACCTGTGCCCGGTGGCCCTGACGGTGCCAGCGTTCACATATGTCGCATCTGCGCAGAGCAGACCGGCACACCCGCGCCGGATCCGGATCATTTTTGCGCGCTTGGCGTAACGATGTGGTCGGAAACCCCTGCGATTCAGGTGCTTGCCGCGCGTCTGCTGGCCCGCATCCCTGAGGCATGGGCGACGGATCTGGCCGAACAGCTTTATCTTGACGATGAAACGCGGGCTTGGGCCGATAACGGGGCCGCCCCGACGGATCATAAAGACAGCAACGGTGTCCCGCTTAGTAGCGGCGACACGGTCGTACTGATCAAGGATTTGCCCGTCAAAGGCGGTGGCTTTACCGCCAAACGCGGCACAGCTGTGCACAAAATCTCGCTTGTGGCGGATAATCCGGCCCATATCGAAGGCCGCGTCGAAGGCCAGCGGATCGTGATCCTGACCGAGTTCGTCAAGAAACGTTAGGGCAGGGCGCGCAGGTCTGCGGGGATCGCGCCGCCGTCCAGCAGCGTGGCGAGGCAGGCGTTCGTAAAGGCCCAGATGTCTTCGTCATGCACCAGATGATGGGTTAAAAACCCCATGGGTTCTTGCGTATCTGTCATGCCGTGGCGGCGATCTTGCAGCTGCTGCACAATATGGCTGACCAGTTCCGAGGGCGGGACAAGTCCGCGCCCGCCGCGCCAAAAGATCGGGTCAATATGGGTGTTGATCTGTACAAGGCCCGGCGCTGCGACACGGCCCGCGCGGGGCAGATACGTCGAGACGCCCAGATACCCCGCCTGTGACAGGACTGGCAAAAGCCCTGCATCCAGCCGGTTCCACGGTGGGACAAAGATCGGTAAGAGCCGCTGGTCGAACAGTTCCTGCATGCGGTTCAACGCAAGGGCGGCTTCGGTCGCTGCTTCCTTGCGGGGGTGACCAAATTCCGCCTTTTTAGCGCCGTCCGGCGCGTGGTTGATGTGCTGCCAGCCATGGACGATCGGGATGATTTCATCATGCGTGTTGGCAAAGGCAGGCAAGATCGGTTTCGCCAGCTTTGGTATAATTGCCAGATGGACGGGCAGGGTCAGCGTCCCGGCCATTGCGGCCAGACGTTCAAGCGCTGGCGTGGGTTCAATGGCATCATCGTCGCGCCACCAGATCGGCAAGCTGCGCGATTGGGCCCGCCAAATGGCAAGCTCGGCCTTCAGGGGCTGCCAATCAACCTTCACGACACGTCACCTCGCAGCTTTTGGGTGATCCGAACCGCTTCGTTTGCGCCGTCAAAACCGTCGGATCGTGGCGCGCGGGTGGGCGCGCGTGCAATATCACCCAACGCAGCCAAAAGCGTGTCCGCCGTCAGCGTTGCGCTGCGCAAGACCGTGATCCCGTCCAATTGCGCCAACGCATCGGCGCGCAGGCCCTGCTCGACCTCGCTGCCCGCATCAAAGGGGATAAAGACCGCGCGAACACCGCTTTGCAGCACATCCAGCGCCGTGTTGTAGCCGCACAGCGAAACCGATGCCGCACCATGATACAGCATCTGGCGAAATTCGGGGCGGGCGGGTTCAATGATGACGTTGGCAGGCGCATCGCGCATCAATTTGGCAGCACGTGCCGCGGCGTCCTGACCGCCCAGCAGCAAACGCCAGGCGCGTTTCTGCGGGTCTTGTCTGGCAGCAGACAGCGCTGCGTCAAACACATGCGCCCCCACATCTCCACCGCCCGCACTGACGATGATCTCATCCTGTCCAAGGTGTTCGGGATGTGCGGTGGCGGAGGGCGGGGCGACAAACCCGGTGTAATAAAGCTTGGCCGCCAAAGCCTTGGACACAGGCCAACTTAGCGCCAGCGGTGTGACTTCTGCATCCGAATGGACCAGCACAGCATCGTAGAACTTTGAGACCAGATCATCGGCAAGGGTGGCTTTGGCAGGTTTTGACGGCGGGGCAAGGATATCGCGGATCGACGCACAGATCAGCGGGCGGTCGGGCAAGGCATGTGCGGCTTCCAGCAATGCGGTAAACTCGGCCTTTAAATTGCGCCTGCCAAAGGGGAAAAGTTCGGTGATCAAAACATCGGGCTGTTGGGCATTCAAGGTCTTGATCAACAGCTTTTGGCGGGCAGCAAAATGCGCATCGTCAGCGTCTTTGTCAGTTGCGTCCAGAAGCCGGGAAAAGTTTACACCGTCAGACCTGACAGCGGGCAGCTGAACCAGATCTATCCCGTCACCGTTCAATTGCGGTGCAGTCATTCCGCCGGAAACAACAAGGGGCGCGTGGCCCTGATTTGTGAAGGCACGCGCCAGCGTCAAAGCACGCGCAAGATGGCCGGTGCCCAAAAGATGTGTGACGACAATGCAGACTTTCATACACGGGTTTCCAGCCGGACGGGGGTGGCGGCGGCATGCCAACCTTTTGGATCTATCTTGATAAGATACAAACGGTTGCGCTTGATCTGAAAGGGTGGCTCCCCTTCGAAATTCCAGCCCATCGCATGGGCCATAAGCACGCGCATCACGCCGATATGGCAGACGGCAACGGTGTTATGGGTCAGTCCGTGCGCCCAGGGCACCAGACGGTCGCGCAAGGCTGCGGGGCTTTCCCCACCGGGCGGCGTATAACCCCAGCCCCAGTGTTCGATGTCGCGAAAGCCGCTGTCGGGGTTGGCCTTCAGATCAATGCCGCGCTGACCTTCCCAATCGCCCCAATCCATCTCGATCAAGGCGGGGTCAGTCTGCGGCGGCGTGCCAGCCACCAGTTCGGCCGTCTCGACCGCGCGGGAAAGCGGGCTTGAGGTCAGATCGGCGCGGTCCCACGGGGCGGGCAGGCATAGGGCTGCAAGTGCCGCGCGCGCTTCGGCGTCCAGCGGGATATCGGTACGCCCCTGAATGCGGCCTGCGCGGTTCCACTCCGTATGGCCGTGGCGCAAAAGAGCGAGTTGGATCATGGTCGTACTCCACAAGCTGCAAGGCCGGACAACACTGTTTCAGAGGCTACGGGTAAGAGGTGATGCTGTGCAACATGGGCTTGCGCAGCCTTGCCAAGCCGCGACCGCAATGCGTCGTCAGAAAGAAGCGTCTGTACGCGTTTGGCCAGTGGCGAAATCCCGTCAGACGGGCGGGGATACTGCCCCGGTGCCAGAACATCGCGCACCCCGGGGCGGTCTTGAGCGACCACGGGCAGGCCCGCTGCCTGCGCTTCAAGATAGGCCAGCCCGAACGCTTCGTTGATGCCGGGCCAAAACAGCAAGGATGCGTTGCGATATGCTTGCTCCATCGCGGCGGCATCAAGCTGCCCCAGAAACTCAACCGCTGACCCAAAGGGTGCCATCAACCCCTCGACCTGCGCCCGCGCAGCGCCATCGCCTGCAATTCGTAGCGACCATGTTCCCGTGGGCAAATGCGCAAGTGTGTCCGCGATGATCCGGTACGAGGCCAGCTTGTCGCCGTCGCGCAGCATGCCAACCGCCAACATCGGTCCGGTGGTTGCGGACGGTTCGGCCAGGCTTTGGCGCAGCAGAAATGGCGGCAAATGGATCAGTTGTTGGCGTTCTGTCCTGTCCCGATCAAGCGTTTCGGCATCGCGGTGGGTCAGATAAAAGATCACATCCGCCGCGTCGCTTGCCGCTTCTGCGGCCTTGGCAAAGGCGGCCCAAGGTCCGGTCAGCCGTTTGCGCGCACGGGTCGATTCAATCAACAGATAAGGAATGCCCAAGGCCTGTGCCACAGCTGGCCCGATCAGGTCAGGGGCCTTGTAGTAGTTGTGATAGGTGATCCACGCGCGCCAACACGCCGCGCGTCCCATCGGGACAAGGCGCCTGATTTCGGCCTGCGCCTGATCCATCAGGTCTTGTTGGCGGGCGGGTTCGCCCTTGCCATCGCGGGTTCTTAAGGTGCTGGCCAAACTGACCGTCCCGCCGCCGTACTCCAAGGCTGCGATCAAGGCGCGGGCCATCGCGCGATCCCCGGAAGGGGTTGGATGGTCCGGTGCCTTGAGGGGCGCGTAAAAAGCCAGATGCATCAGCTTGCGGACGACAGCATTTTGTCAAGTCGGGCGTGCAACTGTCGAATACCGGGGGCCATGGTAAAGTCGTCATGCAGCCTTTTATACGCCGCCTCGGCCAGTCGGGGGCCAAGCGCGGGATCATCCGCAAAACGCTTGATCGCAGTGGAAAGCGCTGCGGGGGCATCATCGCTCAGGATACCGCTGACGCCGGTTTCGATGAATTCCGGTATCGCCGATACGGGCGTGCTGAGGATGGGCAGCTTCTGGCTTGCCGCCTCCATCAGCACATTGGGCAAGCCGTCACGGTCGCCGTTTTTCGCAATCCGCGAGGGCAACACAAACAGATCGGCGGCACGCATGGCCGCGATGACCTCTGGCTGGTCACAGGCCCCGCGCCAGATGATGCGGTCGTTGATGCCATGCCGTTTGGCACGCGCCTTCATGGCGTCCGACAATTTACCCCCGCCAATATGGGTCCAGTGCCAGTCCAGCGTTTTGGGCAACAATGCCAGTGCGTCGATCAGGTTATCAAAGCCCTTCTTTTCGACCATACGCCCGACAGACATCATCTGAAACGGATTGTCTGCTTTGCGTTCAGGTCGGGCAGGCGCATCGGGAAACCGTGACAGATCCAGCCCGTGATACACCAGATCAATGCGGCTTGGGTCAGCGGCAAGGTCGCGCAGATGTCTGGCACCAAATCCCGTGCAGGTCGCCCCGAATGCAGCACCGTGATGCGCCGGATCCAGCTTTTCACTCAATTCCCAGTCGGGCGAGGTCCAGATGTCTTTGGCATGTGCCGAAAAGCTCCAAGGCAGGCCGCGTAAAATGGCGGCATACCGCGCGACGGATGACGGTGTATGCAGAAAATGTGCGTAAAGGCCGCGCGTGTCTGCCGGTAATTCATGCGCCAGCACGCAGGCCTGACCAAAGCGGCGTCGTCGGTTGGGGGTAGTGTCGCGGGCCAGATCGCGCTCGAACGTGGCGCGGGCCTGCGCGTAACCCGTCATCGACTGCGCGGCCTTTCGGGCGGCGGCAACACGGGCCGGATCGTCTTTGAGGTATTCCGGCAGATAGCGCACTTTGGCTTGTAAACGGTCATGCAGGGGATGGGTTTTCTTGTCTGTCGGATGGCGCAGGGACCAGATTTCAAACGCCAAGCCCGCTTCTTCCAAAGCAACAAGTTCTTGAGCGATGAAGGTTTCGGACAGACGCGGCCAACCTTTGACAATGATGGCAAGCTTGGACTGGCTCATTGCGTGCCATCCATCAACGCATTGCCGCGTTTGATCACCACGTTCAACCCGTCAAGCAGCCCGTCCGCACCGGCGGCAGAGGGTTTGTTCTGATAGGGCAGATTGCGGATCGCGGCGATCATCGCATCCGCCGTCATGCCATCGCGTTTTTCATCAAGCATGCGCACAAGGCCCAGCTCTTCTGCGCGACTGGCCCTGATCCACTGCTCAAGCCGTGGCACCGTGCGCGGCACGATTACGGCGCGTTTGTCAAACGACAGAACCTCGCAAAAGGTGTTGTATCCCCCCATGCACACAACGCCCTCGGCCCCGACAAACAGCGCTTCGATCCTGCTTTCAAAGCCTACGGCCATGACGCGCCCGTTCAGCTTTTCAACGCGGGCATCAAACGCGTCGCGCACTTCGCCCGACAGAAATGGCCCGTAGATCAGGACAGCATTGGGCGAAAGATCCGGGTCTTTTTCGTAGGCTTCAAGCACCAAGGACACCATCGCGGCACCATCACCGCCGCCACCGGGGGTGATCAGAACGTAGGGGTATTCGGGCAGGTCACCGGCATCCGTGGTTTCGCGGCGCAGATAGCCCGTCCAATGCATGCGCGCACGCGCGGCCTCAGACAAGGCCAGCCCCTTGGTTGGATCATATACGTCGCGGTCGCCGTACACCCAGATTTCATCATAGAATGCCTCGGTTGCCTCAACCGCGTTCTTGCGCGCCCACTCGGCCGCAAGCACGTCAGGTTCATCCAGAACATCGCGCAGGCCCAGCACCGTTTTTGTCTTGCCGTGGTCGCGCAGCCATTCAAGGCTGGGCAGCAGCTCCCCTCGAAAGCCCGAGGGTTCTTTGTCAACGATCAGCAGATCGGGTGCATATTCTTGGATGGCAGTCTTGATCAGCCCTGCACGCAGCGACGTGATTTCGTCGATATCAAGGCCCAGCGTTTGCGCCACATAACTGCCATCGGCAAGCTTTGTAACACCGGGCAGGCGAATGTGATCGACGCGTTCAGGAAAAGTAAAGCGCCCCGCGACGGGTGATCCGGTCAGGATGATCGCCGACGCGGTTTCGTCGCCTTGCGTCAAAGCGGCGGCCAAAGCACGTGATCGGCGCAGGTGTCCCAATCCGAAGGTATCATGGCTGTAAAAGATGATCCGTCGCGACGGTTTGCCATGGCGGATATGGTGCGTGGGCGATTGGCTCATTGGCCGGTCCTAACTTAGTCTTGGTGCCTAAAGCCGCAGGTCACACCCTGTTTTGCCAAAGAGTCCGGTAATGTCAAAAACAACTTCGCCAATGCTGGCCAAATCTTATTGTGTCATGTTGACTAATTGCGCAGTTTTTGCGCCCCTGCAACCGGCGGAGGCCCTGCGTTTTTCGCTGCTAATTACTCTATCCTCCTTTTCAGCTGAATTACATAGTTCTCTTTGCCCCGGATGTACTGGTGACATAAGCGGTCACGTAATGCTGGCAAACGATGCCAGAGCTAGCTTGCGCCTGAACGCATGATTGCAATAATCATGGGGCTGGCATAGCGTCATTTCAGTCTTTTTAGACCAAAGCGGGGCGTCATGCGGCACATTATTCTATCCCTTATCCTATCGCTTCTGCTGATCCCGTTGGCCGGTGATGGCGCTGCACAAGGCCTGCAATCGCTGTTCCCTTCGGGGACGACAACGCCCGACCCCGAGGCCGCGCGGGTTGCCGAAATCATGAAGCAAGCCGCTGAAAACGGGGTCGGCGTGGTTGTGATCGACAGTAATGGCAATTTGCTGAACCAATCCAGCGGAGCCACGACACCTGTCCAGCCCACCGCGCTGAACGATCCAGACGCAGAGCCCGAACATTCCGCTTTGATGCAGCTTCAGGAAAGAACAAACAGGTTCCGCAGTGCCTTGATCGAGCGGATCGTGCAACTGCCCAACGCCATCAACGAAGTGCTGTATATCTTGCGCGCGGCCAGCCCGGACGGCACGTTGTGGGCCTTTGGCAGGGTATTGCTGATCTCGCTTGCGTTATTTGGTGTCGGTGCGGTGGTCGAGCGCGAGGTGTTCGGCAAGCGCATCGCGCGGCGCTTTGTAACGGCACGTGTTCTGGAAAACCCCGTCGGATATAGCGAGAAGATGCCATTTCTGGTGTTCCGCTTTTTCATGGGTGTCATCGGGATCTTGGTGTCGATGACAGTGGCCTACGTCTTGGGCGCGATCCTGTTTGGTGCCTTGGAAGATACGGCGATGCAGTTCACCGTTACGCTGATCAACATCGGCTATTTCGTGTGCCGTTTGTTTGCCGCGCTGTGGCGGATGATCCTGTCACCATTTCTGGCACAATACCGCATTCCGATGTTCGATGACCGCGATGCCAAACGGTTGCATCGCTGGCTGTGGATGCTGGCCAGCTTTGACACCTGTGCGATCTTGTTCGGGATGTGGATCGGCGAACTGGGTCTGAATTATGATGTTTATGCGTTCATAGCGTCGCTGATGTCGGCTGTGATCGTCTTGTTCAACATCTTGATGGTGCTGGTAAACAGGCGCGCGATTTCAAACGCGTTACGCCATGGCAAAGCACCCGAAGACTTAAGCATGATCGCCCGCGTGCTGTCGCGTCTGTGGGCACCCGCCGTGATCGTCTATGTGATCTTTGCCTGGTTCGAGCTGACCTATGATCTGGTGCTGGCAAACGCGAGCTCGATCCCGCTGATTGCCGGGGCCTACGGTATCTTGGTGTCGATCATCGTCGTTTACGGGGTGATCAACTTTGGGATCGAACGCGGATTTGCGCGCGCCCGCAACATCCGCCGCCTGAACGCGATCCGTGACGCGCAGGACGCCGTGCAGGACGACAGCGCGACCGACGCTGGCGACCTGCCCGGCGACGGCGAAGAGGCCGAGCGCCTTGCCTTGGCCGAAGAAAGGGCGCGCGCGCTTATGATGCCGCGCCGCACGCTGAACACCTTTGAAGCGCTGGCCAGAAGGATTGCCGCGATCCTTGCATTCGTAGCGGGCTTTTATGCGTTCTTCTTCATCTGGGACAACGAAAGCGCCCAAATGGTCGAAAGCTTTGCCGACCAACTGCTTGATATCATGGTGATCATTTTTATCGGCTATATCTTCTACCACGCCTTCCGCATCTGGATCGACACCAAGATCGAGGCCGAGGTGGGCGACCAACCCGAGGCAGAATTGGGCGACGAAGGTAGCGGCGCATCCTCGGCCAGCCGTCTTGCGACCTTGCTGCCGCTGTTTCGCAATTTCATCCTGATCGTGCTTGTCGTCACCATCATTCTGATCGTCCTGATGGAGTTTGGCATCAATGTCGGCCCGTTGTTTGCGGGTGCTGGCATCGTTGGTGTCGCGGTGGGATTTGGCAGTCAGGCGCTGGTGCGCGATATTTTCGCGGGTGCGTTTTTCCTGTTCGACGATGCGTTTCGCAAAGGCGAATATCTAGACGTTGGTGGGGTCAAGGGCACGGTCGAAAAGATCTCGGTCCGGTCGTTTCAGCTGCGGCACCACCTTGGCGCGCTGCACACCATTCCGTTTGGCGAATTGCAGGTGATGACTAACTATTCGCGCGATTGGGTGATCATGAAACTGCCTTTGCGTGTCACCTATGACACCGATGTCGAGAAGGTGCGCAAGCTGATCAAGAAGTTGGGGGTCGAGCTGCTGGACGATCCGGTGATTGGCGATGATTTCATCCAGCCGCTCAAATCCCAGGGCGTGATCGAAATGCAGGATTCAGCGATGATCATCCGGGTCAAATTCATGACCAAGCCGGGCGACCAATGGCTGGTGCGCAAAAAGGTCTATGAGGAAATCCGGTCGCTTTTCGAGCGTGAAGGCATCCGCTTTGCCCACCGCGAGGTCACTGTGCGTCTTGCCGATGGCAAAGTCGAAAACCTGACTCCGCAAGAGCGCGACGCGGTGACCGCCGCCGCGCATGCATCGCTGGAAGAGGAGATGCAAGAAGGCCCCGAAGCAGGAGGCGATGACCGCTAGCGCAGGCATGGCGATTTGGGGATTGAAAGGGGCTCGGGGTGGGCTATTTCGCACCGAAGTATCAACAGGAGAGTGAAATGACCCAGTCCCGACGCCAATTTCTGGCAACCTCAGCCGCAGCAGCCGGTGTGATCACCATGTTGCCTTACGCCGCCCAAGCCGCAGCCCACGGAGGCAACATGTTCCCCGTCGAAGGCGGCGAGATCAAAGTGCACCCTGTCGACCACGCGTCGTTCGTGATGGAGACGCCGATCGGCGTGATCTATAATGATCCGGTTGGTGATGCTGCGAACTACGCTGATTTCCCGACGCCCGATCTGGTGTTGATTACGCACGAGCACGGCGATCATTACAACGTCGATACGCTGACAGCTGTGGTAGGGGATGCGACGCAGATCATCACGAACCCCGCAGTCTACGAGATGCTGCCAGAAGCGCTGAAGGCCAAAGCCAGCATGGTCGCCAATGGCGAAACGGCAGTGTTTGGTGATGTGCAGATCGAGGCAATCCCTGCCTATAACACCACCGAAGAGCGCCTGAACTTCCACCCGCAGGGCCGCGACAACGGCTATATCGTCAACCTGCCCAATTTCAGGGTCTATATCTCGGGTGACACCGAAGGCACACCCGAGATGCGTGCGCTTGAGAATATTGATCTGGCGTTCGTGTGCATGAACTTGCCGTTCACCATGGACGCAGAAGCAGCTGCGGCAGCCGTGTCAGAGTTCAAGCCGACGTTCGTCTATCCCTACCACTTCCGCGGGCGCGATGACGGCACGCAAGATCCCGCAGAATTCGCCAAGATGGTGGCGATGGGAACCGAAGTGAAGATCGCAGACTGGTATTAATATCAGACTTCCGGTTGCCTTTTTGGCAACCGGACCGACGCGGGGGACCAGCCCCCCGCACCCCCCGGGATATTTCCAAGCCAGAGAATGCGGGGCTTTTAGGTTTTATAGGGGTCGAGGCAGGCACGCAGACCGTCGCCAAGGAAATTGAATGCCAGCACCACGATGATGATCGGCAGCATCGGAATGGCAGTCCACCAATAAATTTCGATACTTGCTAGGTTTTGTGCATCATTCAGCATCACGCCCCAGCTGACCGCAGGCGCGCGCAGGCCAAGACCCAGAAAGCTGAGCGCGGTTTCCCCTAGGATCATCGCAGGGATCGACAATGTTGCGCTCGCGATCAGGTGCGACATGAAGTTTGGCAGCAGGTGTTTGCGGATCACACGCGCAGGTTTCGCGCCCATCATCTCGGCCGCTTTGACGTATTCCTCTTCGCGCAGGCTTAGGAATTTGGACCGCACCGCACGTGCAAGGCCGGGCCAGTCGAGGATCCCCAAGATGATCGAGATGATGAAAAACACCGACACCGGCCCCCAGTTTGAAGGGACCGCAGCAGATAGTGCAAGCCAGAGCGGAAGTTCAGGCAGCGAGCGCAAGACTTCGATCATGCGGTTCACAATCCAGTCGGTCTTGCCGCCGAAATAGCCCGCGAGCGAGCCGAAGAAGATCCCCAGCACGAACGACACGGTAATCCCGATCAACCCGACGGTAAGCGAAAGCTGTGCGCCGTAAAGGATGCGGCTGAACACATCGCGGCCCAACCGGTCTGACCCCCACAAGAATACTGTGGCCCCTTCAGGGGCGCAGAAAAGATGGGTGTTTGACGGGATCAACGCAAAGATATGGTAGGTTTGCCCTTCGCAGAAATACTCAAGCGGGCGGGGCTTTGTTTCGTCGGTTTCATAGACCCAGCGGAAGTTGATCAGATCGGCCGTGCCGGTCGTTTCATACACGTAAGGGCCGATAAACTCACCGTCATGCCAAAGGTTGATGCTTTGGGGCGGGGCATAAAGATGTTCGGCGTTGCGCTCGTTCGCGGTATAGGGCGCGATGAACCCGGCGATCGGCAGGATGAGATAGCAAAAGGCCAGGAACAACCCCGAAACCAACGCCAGCTTATGACGGCGGAACTTGCGCCACATAAGCAAGGCGACGGACGCATCCATGTCCGACCGCTCGGGCGCGGAGAGATCGACATCATCGTTCCAAGGTGTGGTATCGACAAAGCGGTTATCTGGTTGTGATCCCATTATCCACGCGCTCCGTAACGGATGCGCGGATCCAGCAGTACGAGCAACATGTCAGAAATCATCGTCCCGATCAGGGTCAGCAAGGCGACAAACATCAAGATGAACGCGGCCAGAAACTGATCCTGGGATTTCAACGCAATCAACAAGGCTGGGCCGATGGTTTGCAGGCCCAGCACAACAGAGACCAACACAGATCCCGATATCATTGCCGGCAGCAGGTTGCCGATATCGGCCACAAACGGATTGAACGCCATGCGCAAAGGGTATTTTGCCAACAGTCGGGCAGGGGCCATCCCCTTGGCCTTTGCAGTTTCGACATAGGGCTTTTCAAGCTCGTCCAGCATATTGGCGCGCAAACGTTGCATCATTGCGGCAGCGCCCGCCGTGCCGATCACAAAGGTCGGCACGATCAGGTGCAGCAGGATCGACTGAACCTTGACCCAAGACATCGGTTCGCCTTCAAGTTCGGGGGCCATCAGGCCGCCGATGGGAATGTTGAAATATCTGTGGCCATAGTAAAACAAGATCAGCGCCAGCAGAAAGTTTGGCGTGGCTAACCCAAGGTAGCCGATGAAACCAGCCGTGTAATCCACCCATGTTTCGGATTTGGCGGCGGCCAGAACACCCAAGGGAAGTGCTACAAGGTAGACAAACAAGACGGCAGCAAGATTGACCAGAACCGTCATCCAAAGCGCATCGCCGACGATTTCACCCACGGGGCGGTCAAATTCAAATGACCAGCCGAAATTGCCCTGTAACAGCCCAGCGAAACCCTGCGGTCCGGGCGCGATACCAGCCCAGATCATGTATTGCTTCCAGATCGGCTGATCTAGGGAATATTCCTGCCGCAAAAACTCGGCCTTGGCTACACCTTCGGCCTGACCGGTGGCGCGTAATTCGGCGATCTGGTTTGACAGGTAATCGCCCGGCGGCAGGTTGATGATGGTAAACACCAACACCGACACAACCGCGAGAGTCAGCAACATGGTGATGAAGCGCCACACCGCGTATCTAAGAAAGATCATCGGCTTACCTGCACAAGGGGATCTTGGAAATAGAATTCGTCGATGCGGTGAATGCCGAAATGCGCGCCGGGATCATAGGCCCAGACACCTTCTTCGGGTACATTCATCAGTTGGTTCGACACCACAATAGGCTGGGGCGCTTTCGACAGGATACCGATGGCAAACTGCTGATCTGCGTGGATCGCCAGCATTTCTTTCCAGATCGCCATGCGCTTTGCCGTCACGTTGGTATGGGTCCAGTCATCGGCAAGGCGCATCAACTTTTCTGCGGGTGCCATATCAGGCGGCTCGCCCGAGCCACCCATGGTTTGATAATATTGGCCCCACATCGGCCAGGAAAAGAACTCTTGATTGGTGGGGGCGAGATACGAGGGTGACGTGGCAGGCCCCGGAATACCATTGTCCCAGCCAAACCAGACGGCGGCCATGGTGCGGCCAGCGTAGATCCGGTTGCGTAAAATATCGCGGTCCAGCGGGCGCATGATCAAACGTATGCCAAGATCACGCCACGTATCCGTGACGATGGCCAGCGCGTTTTCTTCCTCGCTTCGTTCACCTGCGGTCTCGACGACGAATTCCATTGGTCGCCCGTCTGGCAGCTTGCGCAGGCCCGATGGCATCCGTTCGGTCAATCCCATTTCGTCAAGCAGCGCATTTGCGCGGTCTGTGTCAAAGTCCGACCAAGCGTTTAGAAACGCGTCTTGATACATCGGGCTTTGCGGCAGGACGGTCATGCCGCCTTCCTTGGCCAGCCCGAAGTACAGCGCGCGGTTGATCATGCGGCGGTCAATGCCAAGGCTAAGGGCGCGGCGGAACCGTACATCGCGCATCACTTCGCGCCAGACCGGATCGGCAAAGTTCAGGTTGGGATAGATCGCAATCTGGCTGGCGGCACCATTGGCCCACAGCAAGGTGCGGTATTTGTCGCCGTCAATCTCGCCCTTCTTGAGGATCGCGATATCGGGAAAATCCAGGCCACGCGCCTGCAAATCGACTTCGCCCGCGTTTGACTTGGCCGCAATCAGCCCGCCGCCGACGACCGTCATTTCGACCACATCAATATACGGAAGCTGCACGCCACGACTGTCAATCCGGTGATAGTAGGGGTTCCTCACAAACAGCTTTCGCGAATTGTCGTCTTCGCTGGTGTTGATCCAGGGTTGCAACGTCGGCTCGCGGGGGTTGTCGTATTTCAACATGTTGTCGCGCTTGTTGTGCAGCGCGGCCCAGCTGTTCACGCGGGCCGATCTTACCTCCTTGGCAAGGGCCTCGGGGTCTGCAAAATCGCCGTGAAATTGCTTGAGGTAATGGGCGGGCCGGTAGATGAACGGCGGACTGGCCTGTGCCAACAAGGGCAGAAAACTTGAATTGGGGCCGTCCCACTCAAAAACGACAGTCTCAAGATCAGGGAATGTCACACGGCCCAGCTTGTCCTCGACAAACATGAATTCAGGCGGGCCGCTGGGGGTAATCTTGTCGTTGTTTGCGACGTTTTCCCACCAGTACCTGAAATCCTCCGAGGTGAAAGGCGTGCCATCTGACCAGCGGTGGCCGGGGCGCAGGTGCAAGGTGAATTTGCGGTCGTTTTCGATATCGACGGAGTGCAGCAGGTCGGGTGCCAGGGAATAATCAGGCTGATAGCCGACCAGTCTTGCATAGCCGTAAACCACCATCTGGCGCACATCTTTTGAGCGCGAAACGAGGGTGCGCAGCGTGCCACCCTGTTTGCCAAAACTGCGCCCTTTTGCGGCCAGATCGACGATCAGGGGGGCGCTTGGCAGGCGCATCTGGATGGGGGGCATGTTGCCGGCGTTGACCTCTTGCGCCCAAAAACTGCTTTCCTGCAATGGAGGAAGCGGTGTCTGCGCACCCAAAGGAAGACCGATAAGTGAAAGTAAGATAACTAGTTTACGCATGACATCTGACCTTATGGCCGGGTTCCAGCTCGCGCAATGCCGGGGCTTGCGTCCCTTGGAAACGGTATTGTTCGGGCCAAAGCGAAGGCGAACCTGCCCCTTTTGCAACCAGATCCAGATCGATCGGGCGGCTGATGTCCGGCTCTGGCTGTGCGGCAATCAGCGCTTTGGTGTAGGGATGTTGGGGGTTGTAAAACAGCGTGTCGGGGGCGGCTTGTTCAACGATCACACCCGCCCGCATCACGGCAACTTCGTCAGCGATACGGGCTACGACTGCCAGATCGTGACTGATGAAAAGATAGCTAAGATTGGCGCGCTCGCGAATGTCTTCCAGCAAGCTCAGGATCTGGTCTTGCACCGACACATCAAGCGCCGAGGTCGGCTCGTCGCAGATCAGCAGCCTTGGCTCCAGCGTCAATGCGCGTGCAATCGACAGCCGCTGCCGCTGCCCCCCCGAGAACGCATGCGGAAAGCGGCGCATCATGTCGGGGTCCAGCCCGACCCATCTGATCATCTCGGCCGCTTTTTCGCGCCGCTCTGCTGCCGTGCCGATGGCGTGTATCTCCATCGGTTCGGTCAACGCTTCTTGCACGCGCATGCGCGGGCTTAGCGACGAATAGGGATCTTGAAACACCATCTGCGCCTGACGTTGAAACAGCGTCCTTTGTGTGGTGGTCATTTCGTGCACGGCGATCGGATCGGCCCCTTTTTCGGGCTTAAACAACACGTGACCGCCAGCATCCGGTTTTTCAGACCCCATCGCGATTCTGGCGCATGTGGTTTTGCCAGACCCGCTTTCCCCTACAATCGCCAGCGTTGTGCCGCGCTGAAGTTGCAGGTCAACCTTTTGGCACGCGGACACGGTGACCGGCGCGCGCCATCCCCCCGCGCGCATCGTGTAGGTCTTCGATATATTGCGAAGGTCAAGGATGATGTCATCGTGGTGCGGCGCACGGGCCGCCGTCGCGACCTGTGGAATCATCGGGGCCGCCGCAAAAAGCTTGGCCGTATAGGGATGGGCAGGCGCGCCCAGAATGTCGGACGCAAGCCCGCTTTCCATCACGCGGCCCTTGTGCATGACGACCACCTGTTGCGCCATGTTCGCCACAACGCCCAGATCATGGGTCACAAGGATAACGCCCATGCCGGTGTCAGCCTGCAGACTGCGGATCAGCCCCAAAACCTGCGCCTGCGTGGTAACGTCCAGCGCTGTTGTCGGCTCGTCTGCGATCAGCAATTCGGGTTTGGCCACCATTGCCATGGCGATCATCGCGCGTTGACGCATCCCGCCAGACATCTCGAAGGGATAGCTGCGCCACGCGCGATTTGGATCAGCAAAGCCCACCTGTTCAAATTGCGTCAGAACTGCTTGTTTTGCTTCGGACCTGCCCATGTCCCGGTGCAACCGCAGCACTTCTGCCACCTGATCGCCCAACCGGTGCAGCGGCGACAAAGACCGCATGGGTTCCTGAAAGATCATCGAAATGCGGTCGCCGCGGATTTTGCGCATGGCTTTTTCCGACAGCTTCAACAACGCGCTTGATCCGCCCGATCCGTTGAAGTTCAAGGACCCTTTGCGCAGTTGTGCGGCCTCGGGCAGAATGCGCAGTACCGAACGGCACGTCAGCGTCTTGCCCGATCCGCTCTCGCCTACCAGCGCCAACGTCTCGCCTGCGTTCACGCAAAAGCTGACACCATCAACAACCGGTGCTGCTTCACCGAAGCCAATGGTCAGGTCTTTTACTTCCAAAAGAGCGGTCATCAGGATCCAGACGATTTAAAGCACACCAATTATGTCGGGAGTGAAACCGATAACCGCCGCCGCGTCTAGGGGTGCGTTGTTTTTATGTTCTGGATGCTACCCATCGAAGCGCAAAGACCTATGTAAGCCCCCATGTAAAGTAACGATTAATAGTTAGGAGATCAAAATATGAGCCGACTGGATAAGTTCATCGAACGCATGTCGTCGCAGCGTGCTTGCCTGAACCTCGCGGCTGAAATGATCAGCGGTAATGCAGGCCCCGTTTTCGAATTGGGTCTGGGCAATGGCCGGACCTATGACCACATGCGCAAGATTATGCCGGAGCGTGACGTGTTTGTTTTTGAACGTGCGGTGGCGTCACATCCCGATAGCACGCCCGAAGATGACATGCTGTTGTTGGGTGATGTATACGACACTTTGCCCGCAGCGCTGGCACGGTTTGGGCCGACAGCGCAGCTGGTCCATGCGGATCTTGGTGGCCACAACCCGGCAAAGAACGATGAATTCGCCCGGTCGATTTCGCCGCTGGTTGAGCCGCTGCTGGCGCAAGGCGGGCTGATGGTGGCCAGTGACAAGATGTATTTCGAAACGCTTAAGGAAGTCGCGCTGCCAGCGGATGCCTTTCCGGGCCGGTGTTTCATTTACCAGCGTTCCTAGAGATGCAGGAAAACGCATAAGGTACTGGCTTTTATATATTTTAAGGGAAACGGCGGCATGAAAATGCCGCCTTTTCAATATCTGCTTGCGTGATACGATCTCTCGCCCTACGTTCCGCCAAGACATAGTGAAACCAAGTTTCGCATAGTGAAACATTTTCTTGGGAGGGAAATTCATGTCCTTTATCAAAAATCTAACCTTTACTGCCGCTTTGAGCGTTGCCGCGTCCGTTGCGGGTGCTGAAACCGTTTTGATCCATGGCGAGGCTGGCCCGAACCGCGGTGCGCGCGCTGATGCGTTGCAGTGGTTTGCCGATCAGGTCGCCGAACGCTCAAGCGGTGATTTGCGCATGGACATCCAGTGGGGTGGCGCGCTGTTCAAGGCCAATGCCGCCGTACAATCCATCGCTGATGGCGTTGCGGACACCGGGTCGGTCATCGCCGTCTATTATCCGCAGGAAATGGCCGCCTATGGGATTGCTGACCTGCCGGTAAACAACCCCGATGCGTGGGTCGGAATGCGCGCCACAGACGAACTGATGCGCAGCAACCCTGCGATCACCGAGGATCTGGCCGACAAGAACCTTGTCTACATCGGCACATGGACCACCAGCCAGGTCAACATCGGCTGCAAGGGCGATGCGATCCGGTCGGTTGCTGATATCGCGGGCAAGAAAGTTCGCGGCGTGGGCGCTTATGGTAAGGTCTTCGGCGAAGAGGGTGCCAACATGGTCAACATGTCGATCTATGACGCCTATCAGGGCCTCGACACAGGCCTGATCGATTGCAGCCAAGGCTATTCCTATGCCGTTGCAGCGCTGAAGCAGGCCGAGGTGATGGACAACTACACCTTGCTGAACTGGGGTCAGGTCGGCGGTTTGGGCATCTTTATGAACAAGGACATGTACGATTCCTTGTCCCCCGAACAGCAAACCGTGCTGACCACCACAGGTGCCGACATGGCCGATGAATTCGGTCGTATGATCACCACGGCCAATGACAACGCGATTGCGTCCATGAAGGAACAAAACGTCGAAATCATCGAGCTGCCCGTCGAAGAGCGTGCCAAGTTGGTTGAGGCCGGTCAAAAGTTCCTTGGGCAGTGGGTGGAAACAGCCAGCGCGTCGGGCCTGCCTGCCGAAGCGATGCTTGAAGACTACCAAGCGCTGATCGCCAAATACACAGGCGAGCGTGACACCAAGGGGTATCCTTGGGCACCCAAAAGCAACTAAGCGAATAGCCTGAGGGAGGGACGGGACCATGTTGGTGCCACTAGAGAAAATCCTGCTGGGATTGGGCGCGATAGCGGTCATTCTACTTGGGGTCTTGATTACCACCAATGTGGTCGCGCGTGCTGTCTTTTCCTCAAGCGTGCCTGACAGCGTCACCATGGTGCGCGAATTGATGGTCGCCGCCATCCTTTTGCCCCTTGGTGCCGCAACGGCCAACCGCGCGCATATCAGCGTCGCGTTTGTGTCTGATCGGTTTGGGCCGCGCCTGCGGTCTTGGCTGATTGTTTTGGGGTCTGTGATGGGGCTGATCGCGCTGGCCGCTTTGATCTATGCAGGCACCCGCGAATTTCTAAGCGTCTGGGAAAAGGGAAGCTTTTTCTATGGTGATTTGAACCTGCCCAAGTGGCCGGGACGGCTATTGTTTGTCATCGGGATCGGCGCGTGCTGGCTGCGGCTGGCTGAACTTGCGATCCGCGACATTCGCACGATCCTGTCGGGCGGCACTGTGTCGGACGAACAGAACCATACCATCGAAGCCATGGCCGAAAAGGAAGCGCTGTAATGGATGCCTCAACCATTGGTCTGATTGCATTCGGCGCAGTCTTGTTCCTGCTTGCCATGCGCGTGCCGATTGCTTTTGCGCTGGCATCTGTCGCGACAATCGGCACCTTCTTTATCTTTGCGTTTCGCACGGGCGAATTCCTGCCCGAACGCGCCATCCGTGCCACCACGTCGATGGTGTTTTCAAACTCCTTTGACCTGATCCATTCCTATGATTTGTCGATGATCCCGCTGTTTGTGGCCCTTGGCCATATCGCCTACCGCGCCGACATCACGACCAAGATTTACCACGCCGCCAAAGTCTGGCTGACCCGTCTGCCCGGTGGCGTCGCGATGGCAAGCGTCATGGGCTGCGGTGGGTTTTCCGCCATCACCGGCAGCTCGATCGCCTGCGCATCGACCATGGGCCGCATCTGCACGCCCGAAATGCTGCGTATGGGCTATGACCCGCGCCTTGCGACCGCATCCGTGGCGGCGGGTGGCACGCTGGGGTCGCTGATCCCGCCGTCGGTGTTATTCATCATTTACGGCATCTTCACCGAGACCTCGATTTCATCGCTGTTTCTGGCGGGGGTCTTGCCGGGCCTGCTGACGCTGGCTGGCTTTATCTTGGTAATCGCCGTCTGGGTTTGGCATTCGCCCGAAATCGCCCCACCAACCGATGCGCGCTATTCGGCCAAAGAGCGTTTTCAGGCCGCCGCTGAAAGCTGGCCTGCGGTCCTGCTGTTTGCGTTGATCATTGGCGGTATCTACGGCGGTATTTTTACGGCAACCGAAGCGGCAGCGGTCTGCGTTGTTGCTGCCACGCTGATCGGATTTGCGCAACGCAAGCTGACCTTGCAGGGCCTTTGGGATGCTGTGAAAGAAACCTGTATCCAGACATCAGCGATCTTTTTTATCGCGGCGGGGGCCAAGATTTTCGTGGCCTTCATTGCCCTGACAAACGTCGCACCAATGATCGTTAACGTGGTATCCGAGGCGCAGCTTTCCGTGGTGGTGCTGATGATCGCGATTGCCGTGATCTATCTGGTGCTTGGCATGTTTTTGGACCCCATTGGCATCATGGTACTGACCTTGCCGCTGATGATCCCACTGGTGGAAAGCTACGACCTGAACCTGATCTGGTTCGGTGTCGTGGTGATCAAGCTGCTTGAAATCGGCCTGATCACGCCCCCCGTCGGTCTGAATGTGTTTGTGATTGCCAATGTGGTCGGCAAAGAGGCACCCATCGACAAGATTTTTGCAGGCATCATGCGGTTTCTAAGCGTGGATGTCATCGTGTTGATCCTGATCATGAGCTTTCCGATGATATCGCTGCTGATCCCGTTGGGCGCGCGATGACCACAGACGAAACAGACCGCAAGTTTGCAAACACGCTGGCCCGCGGGCTGGCGGTTCTGCGCGCCTTTCGCGCCAGCGACAGCGGTCTGACACATGCACAGATTGCCGACCGGACAGGCCTGCCCAAGCCGACCGTCTCGCGTCTGACCTACACGCTTTGCGAGCTGGGATATCTCAGCCACGGGGGGCGCAATGACCGGTTTCGCCTTGGCCCTTCGGCCATCGCCTTGGGCTCTGTCGCTTCGGTCGCGGTTAACTTTCTGGATCTGGCGTCGGATGCGATGCAGCAACTGGCGGATGACACCGGCACACTGACGTTGGTGGCGGTGCGTGACGATGCCAGAATGTTGCTGGTCCGCACATGGCGGCCACAGAACGCATCAACCATCTGGCTTGAGCCGGGGCACCGGATTCCGGTGTTTGGGTCGTCCTCGGGCATGGCCGTCGTGGCGTCACTTGGCGAAGAACGTTTTGCGCAGTTGACGCCCAAGGCGGATATGCGAGAGTTCCGGACGGAGGGATATTCGCAATTGATCGCACAAGGTTTCACCTACGCGCCCGAGGGCACGCGGTACGCCAATACGGTGAACGCCGTCAGCGTGCCCTATTTCGCCGAGGAATTTGGTGAACCGGTCGCGTTTACCGCAGGTGCGATGCCCGGCGATCTTCCAGATGCGCGTATCCGCGACGAAGTCGGACCAGCACTTCGCGCACTTGTGCGCGCGCTTGAACAGCGCACCGGCCGCACCCCGGCGCTTGGCCGGCGCGACTAAACGAATAAGACAGGGATGAACCAGATGAGCGACAAAATCAGCTACACCCGTACCGGCGACATCGCCGTTTTGCGTATCCAGAACCCGCCTGTCAACGCGCTGTCGCATGCTGTGCGCGAAGGTCTGGTTGCTGGCATCGAAAAGGCCGAGGCTGACGAAGGCGTGCAGGCAGTTGTCATCGTAGGCGAAGGCCGCGCATTTATCGCGGGCGCTGATATCACAGAGTTCGGCAAGCCCCCGCAGGAGCCCTTCCTGCCAGACGTTTGCAAACGTATCGAAGCATCCTCGCGCATCGTTGTCGCCTCCATGCACGGGGTCAGCCTTGGTGGCGGTCTGGAAATAGCGCTTTCTGCCCATTACCGCGTTGCACAACCGTCTGCCCGTGTCGGCCTGCCCGAGGTGCATTTGGGCCTGATCCCCGGTGCCGGTGCCACGCAACGTTTACCGCGTCTGATCGGGGTGGATGCCTCGTTGGATCTGATCACATCGGGCCGTCAGGTCAAGGCGGACGAAGCCTTGAAGATGGGCATCATCGACAAGATCGATGAAGGCGACCCCGAAGAGGTCGGCGTCGCATATGCCAAGGCGCTGCTGTCGGATGGTGCCAAGCGCCGTGCGGTCAGCGAAATGCCCGCAGCAAAGCCGATTGACTGGGATGCCGCCTATGACGGTGCACTGAAAAAGGCGCGCGGCCAGATTTCGCCGGCCCAAGCCGTGCGCGCCGTGCAAGCCTCGGTCGAGCTGGATTTCGACGATGGCATGTTGGCCGAACGCGAGATGTTCATGGACCTGATGAAAACCGATCAGCGGCAGGGGATGATCCACGCGTTCTTCTCTGAACGCGCTGTCGGCAATCTGTCCGAATTGAAAGATGTCGAGCCGCGCGTGTTGAAATCGATTGGTGTGATCGGTGGCGGAACCATGGGCGCAGGGATCGCCACGGCGGCGCTGCTGTCGGGCTTTTCTGTTGTCCTCATCGAGATGAAGGATGAATTCGTCGCCGCAGCGCGAGAACGCGTGTCCGGCAACCTGTCCGGTGCGCTGAAGCGCGGTAAGATCAGTCAGGACAAATTCGATGACCTGACCACGAAAGCGCTTACCGTCACCACAGACTATGACGCGCTGTCGGACGTCGATCTGGTGGTCGAGGCCGTGTTCGAAGATATGAGCGTCAAGAAAGAGGTGTTCACCAAGCTTGACGCCGTCTGCAAGCCGGGCGCCATCCTTGCATCCAACACGTCTTATCTGGATGTCGACGAAATTGCCTCCAGCACAAAGCGCCCCGAGGATGTCATCGGGCTGCATTTCTTTTCGCCCGCGCATGTAATGAAATTGCTCGAGGTCGTCGTCGCCGACAAGACCGCACCGGATGTGGTTGCGACCGGCTTTGCGCTTGGCAAGGCGCTTGGCAAGATCTCGGTACGTGCGGGTGTGTGTGACGGGTTTATCGGCAACCGTATTCTGGCCGTGTACCGCACTGCAGCCGATCACATGGTGCTGGACGGCGCATCGCCCTACCAAATCGACAAGGCGCTCGTGGATTTCGGCTTTGCAATGGGGCCGTTTGCCGTGGGCGATCTTGCGGGTCTCGACATCGGCTGGGCCACCCGCAAGCGCAAGGCACCGCACCGCCACCCTGCCGAACGCGTCCCGACCTATGTTGATAAGCTGTGTGAGGGTGGCAACTTTGGCCAGAAGACCGGCAAGGGATACTACATCTACGAAAAGGGCATGCGCGGCGGTGTCCCGAACCCGCAGGTGACCGAATTGATCGAGGCCGAGAGGGCAGAGCGTGGCATCACCCCGCGTGACTTCTCCGACAGCGAAATCGTGCGCCGCTACATGGCCGCGATGGTCAACGAGGCCGCCAAGGTCGTGGGCGAAGGCATCGCCAAGCGTCCGCTTGATGTCGATATGGTGCTGCTCTTTGGCTACGGCTTTCCCCGCTATTGGGGCGGTCCGATGAAATGGGCGGATCTGCAAGGCCTGCCCGAACTTCTGGCCGATATCGAGAATTATGCCCAAGACGACGCATGGTTCTGGCAACCTGCACCGCTGCTGAAACAGCTGGTGGCAGAGGGTCGCACCTTTGATGACCTGAACAAAGATGCGGCTACCTAATTAAATATCATCCGGGGGCGACCCCGACATAATTTCAATCGGAGGAACATCTAATGGATCTGAGCTATAGCGACGAAGAAAAAGCATTCCGCGCCGAAGTGCGTGCCTTTCTTGAGGAAAAACTGCCCAAGGAAATGAGCGATAAAATTCGCAAGGGCGAAGAACTAGGCAAGAAGGGTCAGGAAGAATGGCATGCCATTCTGAACGCCCAAGGCTGGCTGGCCCCGAACTGGCCCAAAAATTTCGGCGGTGCTGAATGGGATGCAGTGCAGCGCCACATCTTTGAAGAAGAAACCGCCGCCGCCTATGCGCCGCGCATCGTGCCCTTTGGCCTGTCGATGCTGGCCCCTGTGCTGCAAAAATTCGGATCGCAAGAGCAGAATGACTACTGGCTGCCCCGCATCCTGTCGGGCGAAGACTGGTGGTGTCAGGGCTATTCAGAGCCGGGCGCCGGGTCTGACCTTGCGTCGCTGAAAACCGAGGCCGTGCTGAACGAAGAGGGCACGCATTACATCGTCAACGGTCAGAAAACCTGGACGACCCTTGGCCAGCACGCCAACATGATCTTCTGTCTGGTGCGCACCGATAAAAAGGTAAAGCAACAGGAAGGTATCTCGTTCCTGCTGATCGACATGGAAACCCCCGGCGTCGAAGTGCGCCCGATCATCTTGCTTGATGGCACCCACGAGGTGAACGAAGTCTGGTTCACTGATTGCAAAGTGCCAGTCGAAAACCTTGTCGGCAAGGAGAACGAAGGCTGGACCTATGCCAAGTATCTGCTGACCCACGAGCGCACGAACATTGCGGGCGTCGGGTTCTCTCAGGCGGGTCTGACGGCGGTCAAGCGCATTGCACGCGCCGAGATGTCTGGCGGCAAGCCGTTGATGGAAAACCCCCATTTTGCGGCACGTGTCGCCCGGGTTGAAATCGACCTGATGGCGATGAGCACGACAAACCTGCGCATCGTGTCCAAAGCTGCGGCGGGCACGGCACCGGGCGTTGAATCGTCCATGCTCAAGGTTAAAGGCACGATTATCCGGCAGGAAATCAACGATCTGGCGCGCCGTGCGGCAGGTGCCTATGCGATGCCTTTCGCGTCCGAGGCGATTGAGGGCAGCAACCTTGCCCTGCCTGATCCGCTGAGCGCGGGCCCTGTGGCGGCGCAATACTTCAACAACCGTAAACTATCGATCTTTGGCGGCTCGAACGAGATCCAGCGCCAGATTATCGCCAAAACCATGATGGGAGGTGGCGCATGAACTTTGACCTGACAGAAGAACGTCAAATGCTGCAAGACAGCCTGCGGCGTTTCCTGCGCGACAAATACGATACCGCGACGCGCAACAAAATCCTTGAAAGCGACACAGGCTTTTCCGCTGACATCTGGAATGCCCTTGCCGAACTGGGCGTCATTGGTGCGCTCTTTACCGAAGATCAGGGCGGCTTTGGCGGCGCCGGTTTCGACATCGCCGTGGTGTTCGAAGAGTTGGGCCGCGCGGGCGTGGTTGAACCCTTCCTTGATACGGCGGTTCTGGGTGGCGGTCTGATTGCAGACTTGGGCAATGACGACCAGAAAGCGCATGTCGAAGAGGTTATCGGCGGCGCGTTGCAACTGGCATTCGCCCACGGTGAACCCGCCAGCCGCTATGACATCAACCGCGTGACCACGACGGCCAAGGCAGATGGCGACAACATCGTTCTCAACGGTCGCAAGGCCGTTGTGGTGAACGCTGAAAACGCCGACATGCTGGTGGTGTCCGCGCGCGAAAGCGGTGACGCGGGCGACGAAGACGGCATCTCGCTGTTCTTGGTCCCTGCCGACGCCAAAGGCATCACGCTGCAAGGCTATGCCCTGTTGGCCGGTGGCCGCGCTGCGGAAATCACGCTGGATGATGTAAGCGTCCCTGCCTCTGCCCGCTTGGGCGAGGCTGGTAAGGCGTTCAAAGCGATCGAGGCACGCATCGCGGCGGCCAACGTCGCGATCTGTGCTGAAACGCTTGGTGCAATGGAAACCGCCTGCCGCCTGACGCGCGACTATCTGATGACACGCAAACAGTTCGGCAAGCCGATCGGCACGTTCCAAGCACTGGCGCATCGTATGTCCGACCTGCTGATCGAGATGGAGCAAGCACGCTCTGCCGTGATTGTTGCCGCGGGTCATCTTGAGCATGATCACAAGGCCCGCGAAAGCCATGTGTCTGCGGCAAAGAATTTGCTGGGCCGCGCAGGCCGTCTGGTTGCCGAAGACAGCATTCAGATGCACGGCGGTATTGCGATGACCCAGGAATACGAACTGGCCCATATCGCCAAGCGTATCATCATGTCAGACCACCGTTTTGGCGACACCGACCACCATCTTGAACGGTATATCGCAATTGCTGCAGCCTGACGAAAGCAAGCTGATCCGGGACGAGACCGGCACCCAAACGCTGGTCGGGTATGTCGTTGACATATCCGACCCAGCCCATGGGCGTTGCTATCTTGATCTGGGTCCGCAGCACCTGAACCGTCACGGTGTGCTGCATGGCGGAATCGCCGCGACGCTGCTGGACAACGCATGTGGCATGACCGGATCGCTTAGCGTTGATCCGACAGGCAGAAACCCGTTTCTGACGATCTCGCTTACCACGCAATTTCTGGCCGCCGGAAAACCGGGGCGGGTTGTGGCAACGGGGCGGATCAAAGGCGGCGGGCGCAGCCTTCTTTATATCGACGCGGAACTGGTCCACGAGGACGGCACCGTGATTGCCACATCCACCGGCGTTTTCAAACGCGTCCCACCGGAGAAACTGACATGAGCGCACGCATCGAAGACAAGGGCGACCGGATCATCGTCTGGAACGGCAATGCCCACAAACGCGGGGCGCTGTCGCCCGAGCTTTACGCGTGCATCCGAGAAGCGGTCGATATGGCGTCCGAGCCGCGTGTGCGCGCTGTGATCCTGACCTCTGAGGGGGATTTCTTTTGCGCTGGCGGTGATCTGAACGTGCTGATCGAACGCCGAACCCTGTCCGAAGATGTGCGCCGCACCAAGATCGACGAGTTGCATGACTTGGTCCGCGCGATCCGCAACAGCCCGGTGCCCGTTATCGCGGCCGTCGAAGGCGGTGCTGCTGGCGCAGGTCTGTCGTTTGCTTTGGCCTGCGATCTGATCGTCGCCGCCAAGGGCGCGAAATTCACCGCCGCTTACGTCAAGGCGGGGCTGGTGCCCGATGGTGGCTTGACCGCCTCGCTCGCCCGCGCCCTGCCACGCCAACTGGCGATGGAGATGTGCTTGCTGGCCCAACCCGTCACTGTGGACCGCATGCATGATCTGGGCGTGGTCAACGCGCTTGCTGAACCGGGTGAGACTTTTGCCGGTGCCATGGCGCTGGTGGACCGTCTGGCAGCAGGCCCGCGCAACGCGCAATCCGTCATTCGGGGGCTTGTGGCACACGCCTATGACGTGACCGAAGCCGCGCAACTGGATGCAGAACGCAACGCGATGGCCCATGCCGCAGGGGCTGATGAAGCCGCCGAAGGCATCGCCGCGTTTCTGGAAAAACGCAAACCGAACTACGGCGGCTGAACAGCCGTCTGAACCTATATGCCCGCCGTCAATCAGTCGGGCAAATCGACTGCGGGGAGGCAGGAAAGATATGGCACGTGCAGAGGAATACCTGGCCCGGCAAGTAAAAGACCGCGGTGACGCCCGCGCATTAAGTGACAGCGTCGGAGCGTCCTGGACCTTCAACGACTTTGACAAAGCCAGCGACGAGATTGCCGCGTTGTTGAGGGAAAATGGCGTTCAAGCAAATGACCGTGTTTTGCTGCTGTCGGAAAACTGCGCCGCCGCCGTTGCCAGCGTGTTTGGCACATGGAAGGCAGGGGCCGTTATCATCCCCGTGAACGCCCGCCAGACCGAAGCAGAAGTGAAACGCATCCTCGAACACGCCACACCTGCCGCCGTTCTTATGACCTCGGAAGCGTCGCCTGATGCCGTCAAGCATGGCCAAACCATGGACGTGCGCGAAGTGTCGGGCGCATTCGGCACGATGCATTTGGCCACACCGCTGGCCAGCAACCCGGATCAGGATCTATCAGATACGGCGGTGCTGCTGTACACCACCGGCACCACGGGTGATCCCAAGGGCGTGATGCTGACCCATTCAAACGTACGCTTTGGTGGCATGACCTCGGCCAATCTGCGCAAAATGAACCCCGGCGATGTGGTTTACGGCGTGCTGCCGCTGACCCACGTGTTTGGCCTGTGTTCGGTCATGACCGCGTCGGTCTATATCGGGGCCGAGGTTCGGCTTGAGGCACGGTTTTCGGCCGAAAAGCTTTACAAGGCACTCACTGGGGGGGTGAACTTTATGTCCGCCGTGCCACAGATGCACGCACTGTTGATGCAATACACCAAGGAACAGGGCCTCACACAGCTGAATTCCGACACGCTGCGCTATGTTTCCTCCGGTGCCGCACCGCTGGATCCCGCGTGGAAGCGCAAGGCCGAAGGGTTCTACGGCGTGGCGATCCAGAACGGCTATGGTATGACGGAAACCACGGCTGGCACGTCCGCGACGACAAACCCAATCGGGTCGCCCGACGTGTCCGTTGGCCCGCCGCTGCCCGGTGTCGAGGTCAAGATCGACGATACCGTCGAGGGCGGCGCGGATGGTATGGGCGAGGTGCTGTCGCGCGGCCCGCACATCATGAAGGGGTATTACAAGAACCCGACCGAGACCGCCAAGGTGCTGGATGCTGACGGCTGGCTGCGCACGGGCGATCTGGGCAAACTGGACGAAAATGGCCTTTTGCACATTCTGGGCCGCTCGAAAGAGCTGATCATCCACGGCGGGTTCAACGTTTACCCGCCAGAGGTCGAGGCTGCGATCAATGATCACCCGCAGGTCATTCAGGCCGCAGTCGTGGGGCGCAGCAAAGATGGTGACGAAGAGGTGTTGGCCTTTGTCCAGATCGCCCAAGGCGACAGTCTGGACATCGAAGAGCTGCGCGGTTTCGTCAAAGAACGTCTGACCGGGTACAAGCGGCCCAAGCATTTCATCATCGCGACATCGCTGCCTGCTGCCCCGACGGGCAAGATCCTGAAACACAAACTGGTCGAGACGTTCAAGGATCAGCTTCCCTGAACTGTTGCAGGGGCGGTCAGACGTAAACGCCTGCCGCCGCCTCGCGAATTGCGCGGATATTAGTGCCGTAGGGTGCCGGATCGCTTACCGATCCGCCCCGGAAGACGGCAGAACCTGCGACCAGCACATCCGCACCCGCCTGTGCAACGCTGGCGGCAGTGTTCACATCCACGCCACCGTCGATTTCGATGTGGATCGGGCGATCGCCGATCATCGCGCGCAGGGTTTTGATCTTGTCGGTCATATCGATGAATTTCTGCCCGCCGAAACCGGGGTTCACGGTCATCACGCAGATCAGATCGGTAATGTCCAACAGATGGGCCACAGCTTCCGCCGGGGTGCCGGGGTTCAGCGCGACGCCCGCTTTGGCCCCCGCAGCGCGAATGGCTTGCAAGGTGCGATGGATATGCGGGGTGGCTTCGACATGGGCGGTGATGACGTCAGCCCCGGCTGCCGCGAAGGCGTCGATATAGGGATCGACGGGCGCGATCATCAGATGAACGTCCATCACGCCCTTGATGTGGGGGCGGATCGCGGCGCAGGTGGCCGGGCCAAAGCTGATATTGGGCACGAAATGTCCGTCCATCACATCGACATGAACCCAATCGGCACCTTGCGCCTCGATGGCTTCGCATTCCGCACCGAAATTGGCGAAATCAGCGGCTAGGATGGAGGGGGCGATTTTGATCGAACGGTCGAATGTCATGTGTGCTGGCCTTTTTGGACGGGATAGGCGCGATATAGGGGCTGGCGGGGCTGGTGGCAATCGGCGGAGCCTTCGGCGAGGATTTTAAGCCATTTGGAAGCTGCTGACTGGTCTTCGAATGGATCGACAAGGCATACCGGTTCAAGGGTGCCCTCGCGATTTTGAGAGGCGCGTTTAAAGATCAATCTCAAGGATGCCACCGGGGTCCGCCGCGCGGGACTGGCAAAGGATGATAGACGTCTCGCGCTGCTTGGCTGAAAGAACGAAATCCCTGTGCTCTGCATGGCCAGAAAGCAGCGTGCATTTACACACACCGCAAATGCCGTCTGCACATTTGATGTCCAGTTTGATGTCAGCCGCAATCAACGCATCGCTTGCCGTCTGATCTGCGGCAACGGGAACCTCGCGCCCGTTTGAAAGGCGTAATACCAAGCTGCATAAGTTCTGACTCTCGGGGGATTCCCAACACACCAAAAATCTGACTCTATGGAGTTATGTCTGGGAGGGTGTGACCATAGGTACAGCGATTGGATTACGTGCGGATTTTGAAGGCACAGGATTAAGGC
>JAGXGZ010000094.1 GCA_024636495.1 Roseobacter sp.
AGCCCAACGAGACAGAAGCTGCTTCCCGTCTCAACCTCTGCTTCTTTTATTGCTGATTTCGCGCGCTGATTGATCCGACAGCCTGCCCAGCTTGAAATTGTTTCTTTTGGCCCTCAAAATACTTTTGAAGCGAGACCCCCGCTGCGGCGCGATCACTTAAGGAGCCCTACCATGCAGTACGATGTTGTAGATGTGTTTTCGGCAACCCCACTAATGGGCAACCCAGTTGCCGTCGTCTTCCCTGACAGGCTGATGAGTGATGCGGAAGTGCTCAACGTAACCTCATGGTTTAATCTGTCTGAAACGACCTTTGTGGATCAGTTCAACGTTGAAACGATGACCTATTCGGTGCGTATTTTTACGCTGGGGCAGGAACTTCCGTTTGCAGGCCATCCGACACTTGGAACTGCAGCAGCAGTCCGAAGCCGCCTTGTGCCCAATGTGTCAAATCTCATTCAAGATTGTAAAGCAGGACGTATCCCGTTGCGGTTTACGCCTGCAGGCTCCGTTCATCTCGTCTCCCCTGAAGTTGCACTGGAAGACATCTTGCAAACTGACATTGAAGCACTCGCCAGTGCTATGGGAGTGAGTTCGTCTATTAAAGCCGCCTTGCGGGTCGACGCCGGGCCGGTTTGGCTAACACTTATTACAGATGACGCGAAGGCCGTATCCGCGGCCCGTCCAAACCTCTTGGAAATTGAGAAATTGTCGACCAAATACGGCGCGACAGGTGTTCAAATTGCGTCAGCGGGCAAGCGATCTGAGCCATGGCGCGTGCGCACCTTTGCCCCATCGGTTGGCGTGTCCGAAGACCCGATTTGCGGTAGCGGCAATGTAGCAGTCGCTGCGGTCCGCCGTGCCGCAGGAATTGACCACACGGATTATGCCGCAACACAGGGGCAGGAGGTCGGTCGCGACGGGCATATCAACATAAGGTATTTGGAGGACGGCGCGATAGAAGTTGGGGGCGCAACGCACATCACGGCGAGCGGAAATCTTCTTTTTTGAGCGATGCGGTTTCGCAAACATTTTTCCAGCTCAGGAAGTTTGCCAAAGTCGCTGCCCACTGTTGGCGATTGCGGCTATTCCTAAAACCTGCCGGTCAAGCAGCGTCAGCGAATTTAATCTTTGGCCCGCAATGTGTGAATTGAACCATCATAGATTTTGCAGCTGCTGCGAATGGCTGACATGACGGGCCGCGGTGCGGCATCCGGTCTTTTGGTCAATGTAAGCTGCGGGCCGTGATTGACCGCGTTACCCGATCCTACAAGCTGAGTTGCTGCATGGCGGGGAACGACCGCTCGGAGCCCAATCTCGATCGCAGCGAATACCTGGTTTTGGGAAGGCATAGGGTGCGATGCGCCTAAGCGGTTCCCAACAGATCTCGCGCGATGCGTTCAAAGATAGCGCTTCCGATCGGAATCAAATCATCGGGAAAATCGTAGTCCGGATTGTGCAAGGCCGCATGATCTTCGCCGGGGCCCAAGCACAACATCGCGGCTTTTGCGCCCCATCCGAATACGCCAAAATCCTCTGACGCACGCATCGGCAGGCTCTCTTGCCCGTGAGGAACACCGATTGCTTCCATCGCCCTGATTGCGACATTATAGGCGTCAGCGTCATTTACCGAAGCCGCGAAATGGTCGTGGATATCGAACGTGACGCTAAGCCCGTATTCTTCTGCAACAGATGTGGCAAGGCTTCGCGCCGCGGTTTCAAGGCTTTCCACGCCAGCATCACCAGCCGCGCGCAGGGTGAGGAAAACTTCTGCTTCACCGGGGGCTATGCCAAAGGTTGGCTCCCCGATGTTGGCATGAGTGATTGTCACCAGACGAAATGCATCGTTGCGCGGACCGCCTTCGCCATGCCCCAGATCATCCAGTGCAGGGATCAGCTTGGCGACTGCCAACGCGGGGGAGACACCATCCTGCGGGTCGGCAGCATGGGCAGTTTTCCCGCTGAGCTTGACCTTAAGCCCCAGCGACGCGCAATTCATCAGCCCCACGCGGGTCGAGACGAACCCAAACGGGCTTCCGGGGTGGTTGTGAATGGCAAAGGCCCAGTCAGGTTTAATCTCGTCAAAGGCCGGATCAGCGACGACGGCCTTCGCACCGCTTCCGTCTTCTTCGGCGGGCTGAAACATCAAGATGACGCGCCCTTGTGCAACTGGCTTGCGCGAGATCATACGACCCAAGGCAAGCAGCATCGTCATGTGGCCATCATGACCGCAGACGTGGCTTTTACCGCGGGTCTCGGAGGGCCACGCGATTACGTCATTGCGTTCTTCGATGGGCAGGGCATCAAGTTCGGCGCGAAAAAGAACCGTCGGGCCGTCCTTACCGCTGTCAAAGATCGCAGCCACGCCATGTCCACCCAGCCCTGTGAGGATACCCGTCGGGCGCATCAGTTTCACCGCAGCCACAACAGTCTTTGCTGTTTCCGCTTCTTCCCCAGATACTTCCGGACGGCGATGAAGCGCACGTCGAAATTCTGTCAATTCGATCAGGTCACTATTTGTCAGCATGTTTCGCTCTGCTTTCGAATTCGTTTTTCTCTATCTATGTAATACCAAACCGAACAACGGATCGATAGCAGGTCTCCGAAAACAACCGATATCGGTCCGAAGATCCATAGCCGCAATTGGTGCCGCTGCAGCGAATTCACGTTTCATCCTGTCGAGCAGCCCTTGGTTTAACTGCGGCGAACGCCAAGTTCGAGCCGGAAACGTCCTTCACCATAGAGTGCGGAGAACGAACCTTCGCTGCAATAGAGAGCCAGCGATACCCCAATATGAAAGCTGAAAGTGATTTGGCGCGATCTAATTGCTCAGTTTTGCAACGCTGTAAGGATCCTTCGGGTTCAGAGTGGTCAATTTTTTTGCCTCTTTGCCTCCGAAGTTCCGACCTCTGCGAAAACTCTCTCGGCTGGCGTGATCAAAACAGATAGGCGAATGCAAGGACCCAGATCGAGAGCATAAAGCCACAGATCAGCGTGTAAGCACCATTCCATACAAGCCCGACACGGGTTGCGCTGATGCCGGCAAACGAACCGATCAGAAGGGTCGTCGCCGTGAAGGGCGAACTTGCGCCGCTCAGCGCCCATCCCGCCGTTATCGCGACCACGATCGCTGTAGGCTGCACCCCAAGGTCAGTGGCGGCAGGAATGAGCGGCGCGATCAACGTGACGGCGAGAATTGGGTTCATGCCGATCTGCCCAGCCAGCGGAATGATCCAGACGAAAGAGACCAGGACGACCCAGGGGGGCAAGTAAGACAGATCAAACCCAGTCGCCTGCACCATCGGCGCAAAGAGCTGCGACCCCGCCGTGCCAATGAACCCAGCCATCATTAGCAGTGTCAGTTCACCACGGTATCCGGTAAGCTCTTGCAGCACATAGGCCTTGATCCGCGCCCAAGTTGTAGCGACGGGACTGTCCTCACAATGCTGAAGTAGCATCCAGACAATCGCGATGCACGGCACCAGAACAGCGACAATGCCGACCACCCGCACCTGCGTCAGCGCACCAAGCGTCACAACGCAAAACAGCAGGATCGCCAGCAACAGCACCAGCGGCAGCATCGTCGCCCAGGTGCCCACTGGCACGCTGCGAACCGGGGTGACCGTCAGCTGAGGCTTGAACATCGTATCCAGAGACCACCCGATGCCTGCCAGCAGCGCCGATGTCACCAAGCCCGGAACCAGCGCCTTACCCCAGCTGGCATCCGGAATGACGCTTATAGTAATCGCCATGGCAAAGGACAGCGGCGACCATGGCAGGGTCGATACGAAAGCACGTTGAATCGCCAAGAGCATCCGCCGAATACGGTGGCCGCGGATCTCGGGATTAGGTTCGGACTTTGCATTGGTGGTCGCCAGCGATCCAAGCAGTTGAAGTGACCCGTAATTTAGCAGCAAGGCAAAGGCCTGCCCGCCTACCGTTAATGCCGCGTAGCGCCTGCCGGGGGGCTGACCCGCAAGGAACGTTCCGGCTCGCTGGATCGCCGGAGACGTCTGCGCCACGGTACGCAGGGTAGAAAGCGCAGTGAAAAAAGCGCCAATGAACGCCGCGGTTTCGAGCCCACGCGTTACAATCCTGCGCCAATCAGGGTTGGTTGCAACCAGTGCGATACTAATCAGAAAAGCCACGGCGATAAACGCCTTACGGGACAAGCGCACCCGAAAAAGAAGGATCGAAACAAGGACAAGAACCAGCAAAGGTTTGGCAGGTTGCGTCCAATCTGCGACGCCCCATTCCCTGCAAATAACAAGCGCTGTGATCGCGCAAAGCAGAAGGCCGATCATTCTGTCCGCCAAGCTGCTCATCGCAATGACCTTTTGTGTTGCCTTATTTTATCTGTGTGCAGGCTGCTTGTCCAACTTGCAAGTTGACGCCGCAAAACAATATCTTTTCGAACATCCGGAGCGTCGAAGACGGGCATTAATGACCGTTTCTGCGCGATGTGTGTTCGCGACGTCCTAGATCGCGAAATTGCCCGCTACGCTGGCCGCAAGCTTGGTGGCCGCTTCTTTCGCGCCGACGCCACCTATGCGAACCCCACAATCTACGGTCGGTTAGAAGAGGTCGGCGATTTGCTAGGCCATCCGGCTGCCCACCAATGGCGTTCTGCGAGAGAAAATTACGCATCGGATGACCCCAACCCTGGGGCGTCCGTCGGCAACGAAGGTCAAGCGCCTTTACCAGAACTTCGAGAATAAGGTGCAGAGCTGGGAGAGGCCTCGCCATGTCATCATCAAGATCGAATAGCATCCGGGCGAGCTGTTTCCAAAGGTCGGCTTCATCGTCACCAACCTGCCGATGGAGGCAGATTGGGTGGTGCGGTTCTACAGCCAGCGGGGCAAGGCCGAACAGCACATCAAAGAAGGCAAACATGCCTTCCACTGGACCCGACTTTCAGGCAAGCGGTTCCGTGACAACGAGGTTTTGCTGTAACTCCGCCACCCTCCTGCGCTGTATCGACCTGCCCGAGGCGATGGCCGACTGGTCGTTGACAAGCCTCAAGCTCAACCTAGACAAGATAGGGGCACGCGTCGTGCGCCACGCCCGTGCTATTACATTTCAACTCGCCGAGGTCGCGGTAACCGGCCCAATGATGCCAGCCATCCTCGCCACGATCCATCGACTACGCGCGCCATCGCTCTGCGCATGACTGCGATCCAGAACCCAAACTCAACGGTAGCGACAGGACAGGTCTGTCCGGTACATCGAAAAATGGGCCAGAACGGCACTGCTGTGGCCGGTTCGTGGAGCAGACCTACCGAGGCAGTGGGCTGCATCGACCCCAAGTCTTCCGTAGCAAATGAAAAACTTGATCAACCGACCGAATCCGACCAACTTGATCTCGAAGGGCAGTCCACTTGGGGAATGTAGGTCTATAGGCTTTCTACGGTCCTGCGAGATCATCCAGTGTTGGGGGATGCCACCCGGATCGCGCTGAGGCAAAGCATCGGCTGCTTGCTGCGGCACCTATGGGACGAGAAGCAGCGCGGGCGCGTCACCTTCGTGGAGGCGAAGGCCGCTTGACCGCAGACCCATCACCTGCCGACGCCGCCGGTCCGGCATCGTGAGTTTCTCGATGACGTCGTGCGAAGAGATCAAGGGGCGGTCGAGAACATCCCGGCGGCCATATGTGTATGGTGCCTGGAAAGTCTGGCGTTCAGGTCGATATCCTGAGATACGTGCAGAGACCCGAAAAGTCCTGCCAAGGTCTATCCTTGGGACGCTTGGGTTCTGATAAATCCGGCGCTGACGGCCGAAACAGGGAGACGACATGCCGCTCAACGGAATTGGTGGATTACTGCTTGTCGTCATCTGCTGGGCGCTGGCCGCCTTCGTTCTCGTCGTGACCTTTCTGCCGATGTCGAACACGAATGTCTGGTGGATTAGGGCCATGGACTTTCCACGCCTCCAGATTGCGGTCATCGGCGGCATCGTCCTGATCGCGGCGTTGTTTCTGCCCGGGTCGGCCCGCCTGATTGTGCCGGTCCTGATGATCGCCGCCTGCGGCTATCAACTATGGCGGATCTTCCCCTACACCCCACTCGCAACGGCCGAAATGAAATTGGCCGAAGTGGGCGCCGGCACGGTCAAGGTCCTGTCCTCCAACGTGCTTATGGAGAACGGTCGCCATGACCTTTTGCTAGAGGTTATCGAGAAGTTCGACCCCGATATTCTATTCCTGATGGAAACAGATCAGGCTTGGATCGATGCCGTCGAACCGGCACTCGCACAGTATTCCACGGTCATCCGTGAACCGATGGAGGACCATTACGGCATGGTCTTCGCCACGCGCCTGCCGGTCGACAGGGCCGAAATCGTCCGCCTGACGTCAAGCAGCACGCCGTCCGCCTTCGCGCAGATGACGGGGCCGGACGGGACCACCTTCCGCTTCGTCGGCCTTCACCCGCACCCGCCGGTGCCCGGGCAGAATACCCAGGAACGCGACGCGCAGATATATTACGCCGCCCGTTTTGCGCTCAAATCCGGTGTCCCGCTGATCGTGATGGGCGATTTCAACGATGTCGCCTGGTCGGACACGTCGCGGACGTTCAAGCATGTCGGCCAATATCTCGACGCGCGGATCGGAAGGGGGTTCTTCGCCAGCTTCGACGCTGAAAAATTCTATCTCAGGTTTCCGATTGATCAGCTCTACGTGACCGAGGACATTGCAATCGTATCAATCCAACGTCTCGGCTACATCGGATCGGATCACTTCCCGATGGCCGCGACAGTCCGTCTGGATGCGGCTGCGGCGGCGCGACTGAACATGACACCGGAACCGATATCGGATGACGAACAAAAGCTGATCGACGATTCCGTGGCAAAAACGCGGGAAACCCTTGGGCACTCGAGATTCTGACCCCGTTCGCCAGACCCTGCGATCCTTCCTCCACCGCAGTGTTTGTTAAGTTACATAGCTGAGCTTGGTTTTTGTTAGTAGCGGACTTTGGTCGTGGTCCAAACCAACGTCCTGTCATCGTCGGCGTAATAACCTGCCAGTGGGGCGGAGCAAAAGTCGGCCAGTTTGTGCTGCACCGTTCCAATCCCGCGTCCTTATAGAAACATCACACAACGAAGCGAGATGCCGAATGGAGAAACGTCAGCCGACCGAAGCGGGGCGCGATGCCGTCATCACCCACGGGATAGTCACCGATAATCCCGAGGCGCTGCTGCGCGGAAAAGGCTGGCACGGCGCGTGGGGCGTCACGCGCGAGGCCGGATTGCGACTGTGGAGCGACGACGCTTTCGGATTGGCCGGCAACGTTGCGTTCCGCGTGCTACTCGCAGTCTTTCCCTTTCTCATATTCACCTCTTCAATGACCGCCTTCGTCGGTAGCCAGAGCATGGCAGACGATCTCGACTCGTTCCTCATCGCCATCGTCCCCGAAACGCTTATCGAGCCCATCGTATCGGAGGTGCGGCAGGTCATGACGGTCCAGCGCGGTGGCGTGCTGTCCACCGGTATCTTATTGACGATCTGGTTTGCGCTGGGCGGCGTGGACGGGGTACGTGTCGGTCTCAACCGGGCTTACGGGGTACGCGAGACCCGTCCATGGTACGTTCTCTATCCGATAATGGCCCTCATGGTTGTTATCGCCAGTCTCGTGCTTGTGCTGGTTGGGTATCTTCTCGTCATTGCACCCCGCGCAGGCTCTTGGCTGCATATCATTTTCCCTGGTTTCGATCCGGCCTCGGTGACCATAGGCCTCGTGCGCTATCCTGCCGCCGCGATAATTTTAGTGTTTTCGCTTTTTATTGCACATGTGTTTCTTCCCGCTCGGCGGGCAAGCTTCTCTTCGATATATCCCGGCGTTCTTTTTACGGTTGTGGCATGGACCTCGCTGACGGCGGCATTTTCGTTTTACCTCGCCAATTTTGCCACTTATGCAACCTATTACGGCGGGCTCGCGGGGATCATCGCGGCGCTTTACTTTCTGTATTTGGCTGCTGTGGTCCTCATATTTGGTGGCGAACTCAACCGTGCCATTCGCATTCGTCGCCTTGCCCATGCCCTGCGCCAGGATCCGGATAGCGATTGATACCAAGGTGTTCAAAGGCCTCACGAACGCAGCTGTTCGTTTGCGGACTTCGATTGAAAGACTTTTCCTGAAAATCCCGCTAGAGCAGCAATCCTCTCTGCCTTCTTCACTCGTTGACGCAGGCACGTCCACGACAGTACACCTGTTCAGTCTGATACGGCTTCCGCTGACCGACCACGATGGATTTGCCGCTTCTTCAAGACATGTGCTTGCAGGTTGGTGCTATGCCTGTCTGCACACTGGCAAAAAGCCTGTCGGGTTCCCTGACACGAGAAGACGTGATTTCCGGCAAACACCCGCTACTTTGCAGGTGCATACTGGGCAGCGCCGCTCAGTTGCTCTTGAATAACGACAAGGAGACCGCCATCCGCTTTTCAGTCACCATCGCTCTTATCCTCGTTCTCTCCGCCGTGGGGCTGACCTACGAAATAGCCGCGGGCCGCGTGCTGGCCCCTTTCTTTGGCACTTCGCTACTGACTTGGACAACCGTAATCGCGACGGTTTTGGGCGGGTTTTCCCTAGGCAGCGCCCTTGGCGGGGTGATAGCGGAACGGCCGCGCGCCATCGCAATGCGCAATGTCCGCAGCGCGCTTGTTGCGACGGCGGTGCTGATGACTGTGTCGCCGACACTGCTTGGCATTCTGCACGGCTGGGGCGCGCGCGGCACAGATGGAATGATGCTCAGCGTGTTCCTCGTTTTCTTTCCGGCCTCTGTCTGTGTGACCCTGCCGTCGCCCATGCTAGCGAAACTCGCGATCGAGGCGCGCCCGGGCCGAGAGGGATCGTCGCTGGGTTTCGTGCTGGCCGCAGGATCGGTCGGGGCGATCTTCGGGGCCATCCTTGCAGGGTTCGTGACCTTGCCGCTGATCGGCTCAACGGCGACCTTCGCGGCCTGCGGAGCAATGGCGCTGCTCTGCCTTCCGCTGGTGCGCGGCGGCCAATCGGGGTCTTCCGGCGTGACCATCGCGGCGGCAGCTTTTGTCGCCTTTGCAGGCCTTGCCGGATCTCCGGCCTGCCAATACGAATCCGGATTGTCCTGCCTGCATGTCTTCCAGCCGGGCCCGGAGGTTCAACTTGTCTCAGACGGCACCTTGCAAGCCGCCGAGCGGCGCATGTCGGCAGAGGCCAGCGACGGCACAGTCGGGCTTGTCCTGAGCTATTCCGAGTGGCTTTGGGAGCGCATGGATCGCGATCTGGGGCCGGAGGCATCGGTTCTGTTCGTCGGTGGCGGCGGTTACACGCTGCCAACAAAGCTACTTTCTTCGCGGCCAAAGGCGCGGGCCGTGGCCGTCGAGATCGACCCTCTCGTAACGAAGGTGGTGCGCCTGCACATGCCTAGTGCTGCAGAAATGATCGCACAGACCGGCTATGACGGATCCAAAGAGCGGCCAGCTGACCGTCGGCTCGGCATCGTTCATGCCGACGGGCGGGTCTACCTGAATGAAACAAATCAACGCTTTGATGCTGTTGTGATGGATGCGTTCTCCTCAGGCTCGGTTCCGGCGCATCTGGTCACGCGCGAGACCTTCGCCCGCCTGCGGGAGATCGTCGATGGCCCGGTCTATGTGAACCTTCTGGACACCCCTGATGGCCAGCTTGCACGAGGCACCTATGCGATCCTCCGAGAGCTTTATCCACACATTGAGGCTGTTCAGGGGCAAGTGAACGCGCGGGGTCGAACCAACATTATCCTCGCGGCGTCGCTCCGACCGCTTGAGCCTTTGGATAATTCGAAAGACGACTACGGCCCGACACAAATCTCTGACTCGCGCGCCTTCACGGATGATCGCGGCTGGGTCGGGCATCGGTAACCAGCAGTAGTCGTATTTGTCCTTCGATGCGTTGCCGCTTGGCAAGATCGCACATAGACAGGTATCGCTCATTTGATTTTGCAGACGCAGCGAACGTCCGGTTCGACGGGCCGCACCGCAGCGGAGGCAAGTCCTGGTCAATGGCCGCTGTCGGCCGTTCGCGACAGGCTGGATTTTCTGCACTCGCAGAATGCTGCGGGACGGCATTCGGTAAAGAGGGCTCCAAACCGACCTTCGCGGCGCTTGCAAACGAAATCAGCGTTGAACCGGAGGGCGAGCGGCGGCACTGCGGACAAAGCTGCGGTTGATTTATGCGTGGTCTGGATCAGCGGCTCGCAAAAAGATACCATTTTTTGGTGCTGCCCCTGCAATCAGTGATCGTAGAGGCAGCAAAGTTTACCGGTCTGCCTTCGGCACCCACGCAAACTTTTGCATCGGGGCGTCGACTGGCGTGTTCGCGATGTGATTGGTGTAATTACTCATCACCTTTTGGGCGAGGCCCAAGATCACTTCCAGCACATGGCGCTGCGCGAAGCCTGCATCATAGAATGCTTGAAGCGTGGCCTCATCAACGTTGCCCCGATCACGCACCATGGCGAGCGTGAAAGTGCGCAGCGCTTCTAGCTTGGTCGTCGGCAAAGGCGTTTCGTCACGCAGCGCGTCAGAGATCTCATCGCTTACCTTCATCATCTTCGCGATGCCAGTATGGGCGGGCACGCAATAATGACACTGATGTTCCACATTGATGGTTTGCCATACAACGGTTTTTTCATCTGCGTCAAATGCGGTCTCTTGTGCGAACAGACGATGCAGGGTCTGATATCCTTCGAATGCTGCAGGTGATCCGGCTAACACGCTGTGCAGTCCCGGCAGACGGCCAAAAGCCGCCCTTGATTTCTCTATCAGGGGAATGGATTTCTCAGGGGCATTCGTTTCGTCGAGGCGGTCTAACGTGGACATTCGAGTCTCCTTTGCGGTCGCGGTTCGCGACGTTGATATCGAGAGACATCGCAATTATTGAGTGATCGCTCAAGTAATAAAAGAGTGATCACTCAAATATAGGTGATATTTCGATTTCGGGCTATCTGAACCGTAATCGAGGGTGTATTGAAGGGTATGCCACGTATACCGTCATATGATCGCGATGCGGCACTCGATGCCGCCATGACACTGTTTTGGGTCAAAGGGTATACTGCGACATCGCTCAAAGACCTTGAGCAGGCATTGAAGATGCGGCCTGGTTCGATCTACGCAGCCTTCCAAAGCAAAGAGGCGTTGTTTCGCGCAACACTTGATCTTTACGCTGGGCGGATGGAGACCGAATTAGCCCAGATGATTGCAGATGCGCCGTCCGCTCTGGCTGCTCTGCGGGGATATTTACTGTCGCTGGGCAGGCTTGATCGCTGCGATAAGCCGTCTACTGCTTGCATGCTCGTCAAATCCCTGCTGGAAATTCAGAGCGATCACCCGCATCTACGTGCCATCGTTATGGACCATCTGGATACCGTCCTGCGACTTTTGGAAGATGGATTTGCCAAGGCCCAAGAGGCGGGTGAAATACCCGCCGATGCAGACCCAGCCCGTCTGGCTCAACGGATGCAAACCTATGTCTTCGGCTTGAAGATTCAGGCCCAACGGGAACAGGATCCGTTCGTAATGCAGCAACTGGCGCAGGATCTGGCGGACGAGATCAGCAGTTTGCGCCGTGCCGCCTGACATCTTGCGAAACTTGAGCCTTGGCGTAAGGCGCGTTTGCCTAAACTGAATGCGCAGATTGCAATTTTCAGAACGCCAGCCTTTCGTGAGAACTGATGCTGCTTAAGGCGGCAGCGCTACAATCTACAGACGTCATTCGCTGCCGAGCAAAAATCTGGCAAAGTGGGCTCGCACCTGGCGTTCGCTGCGATGGGCACCGAAGTCTGCTCTGCGGGATAGAACGGATCTTGAGCAATCTTTTCTGAATGCCCGCTTTAGAAGCCGATCTGGCTAAAACGCGGTGTGCAGTGACACGCAAGCTATGCCAGGGTCATGCCGAGAGCCGCTGCTCCTCCAATCGCAGACCAAGAATAGATACCGTGGATCGTGACATCCTGACCTGTTTAGCAGCTATGAAGTTCCCCGCGTTGGATCGAACAGCTATTGATGCGCTATACGATCAGTTGCCGACAGAGGATGACCTGGCGCTCTTACCCGTTGCGGAGATTGCCT
>JAGXGZ010000095.1 GCA_024636495.1 Roseobacter sp.
ACCAAGCGTTGAGACATTTACGCGATGTCCCGCGTGATTGTCCCTCAGATGGTTGACGACCTCGCTTATGTCGCGAATGGCCTGTCTGGTGAAACTGCATTGTAGCATTGAAACCACCGGCGAGCGGCAGGAATGGGCCGTAACAGGCAAGGTTGAACGCCACGATTCTAAGATTTCGGCGGGCAAACGGCTGGTGCTGACGGCAAGGTCCAAGAGCGCCTAATTTCGCCGCGTCAAGGGATACCATCCTGCGCCTTTCGGTCCTTGAAGAAGCCGGCCTCCGGCTCCCGTCGTGCGACGGCGTGGGCGTGACAATCGTCGCAACATCTCCGGTTGTGATCTTTTTGGGTCAGTTGACGGCCCGTCTGCCGGTGCATACCGTGCAAATGAGAGCGGATAGCCAGCCCCAGATGAGGACTGCCCTGTTGAACCGAAAAATTGCTATGTGGACCGCATTCTGGTGTCTCGTTTCGCCGCTCGAGGCAGTTGCGGATGTCACCCAGCTGGACGACAGAACGATCCGGATCACGGGTGAATTTGACGCGAGGTTGGTTAGCGAGTTCCGTGGAGCTGTCGCGCGAGCCCCGAACCTCACGACGGTCGAGCTTCAGTCGCCCGGCGGCCGAGTCTACAGTGGTCTCGAGATCGCCCGGGTCATCTACGATCTGAGGCCGAACACTTGGATCACAGCGGGCAGCGAATGCTATTCGGCATGCTCGATCGCCTTCCTTGCGGGCAAGCTTCGACTGGCCGACGGGCTTCTCGGCGTCCACCAAATCTCGGGAGTTAACGACGATTCACTTACGCAATCCGTGATCTCGGACGTCTTTGATTCCCTGCGGCAGTTCGGCACTCCGGATGCCCTAGTTTCACGGATGCTGCGGACACCGCCGGACGAAATCTACGTCTTCTCCGCGGACGAACTCGAAGATCTCGGTATCAACCGACGGTCTGGAGATATTTCGGCCGAGGATCTGCCCCATCTGCAGGTTCTGACCAGCAGCCTCAACCGGGACTGGCTCACAGGGACATTCCTCAACACGCACACCCTCAAGCCGTTCTTCGCGATGGAAAGTAGGTCGCTCAATCCGGTCTTCCGCATCGTCTACTACCCCCACTCCGGCGTTTCGTTTGGCGAGATTATCTGGGAGAGGCGGGAATTCCCACTTGGCCAGACGGATTTGACGCTCGTATTCGAACGCCGCGGCGAGGAGCCGGTATGGGCCCGGATCAGGGCTGACGTGGAGCAGAATGGCTACGCCTTCGACCTGCCCTCGGATGGCGCATCCGGCCTCGAGACGTTCTTCTCAGCCTTCGCCTACGCCCATAAATTCAGCGTCGAGGATTTCGCGGGCAGAACAATTGTCGATTACAGCCTGGCAGGGTCGCTCAGGGCGAAGGAGCGGTTCATAACTCTTCTGCGGCAGCACTAACGCTGCCGGGCGGACAGTTCCACTGACTGACCAATCAAGGTCGTGAATGACCGCTTTGTGGAAGCTGCGCCGCAGCGATGAACAGATCGGCGGACGTCAGGTCGGGGCCGAACCCGCGCTTTCCAAATAGCTGGGAACGTGCCACAGGTCACTGCTCTTCGTCCTGAGCCCATGGCACCAAGATCAATGGCAGGTTGCGTCGGCGGCGGCATTCGCAACGCATTGAAATGGCATTGTACGACCTCGAACCGCCTAAGCGACGCTCAAAAAAAGAACATCGCGCAAATGAGCTGGGCGGCGATTATAGCGTGATTTCATTGGTGGATAGGAGGGACTATGCCCTTGAGACCCCCGCATAAATGACGCAACATTATGCAAGACAAACTTCACTCAACAACTTGGCAATGCCACATTAAGTTCTGAATTTTCAAAAAAGTTGAACAGTGGGTCAAATCAGGAGTGGGCATGTCCATCGATATCACGGGATTGACCAAACGTTTCGGCAATCATGCTGCAGTGGAGAATGTATCGCTTTGCGTACCGCAAGGTGCTTTTTGTGTTGTTGTCGGGGCCTCTGGCTGTGGCAAGAGCACGCTGTTGCGCCTCATAGCGGGATTGGAGAAGGCGGATGAGGGTACCATTTCTCTCGACGGCGTTCCGGTGTCCGGACTTGGCCTTCACTGCCCTCCCGAGGGGCGCGGTGTTGCTGTCGTTTTCCAGTCCTACGCGCTCTGGCCTCATATGACCGTGGCCGACAATGTGGCTTTTCCGATGCGCACTGCTGGGGTGCGCGGCGATGCCCTGCGCGAGGGGACCAAAGAGCATTTGCGCACCGTTTCCCTCGAAGATCTGGCCCAGCGTAAGCCAGCCGATCTGTCTGGTGGCCAACGGCAGCGCGTTGCGCTTGCGCGATGTCTTGCGAGCGGGGCGCGGACGGTTCTGATGGATGAACCGCTTGCGAACCTTGATCCCCATCTGCGGCACCGCATGGAAGACGAACTGCAAGGCTTTCATGGCACCTCTGGTGCCACAACGCTCTATATTACGCATGATCAGCGCGAGGCTATGGCATTGGCCGACCTTCTGGTGGTGATGGACAAGGGCCGTTTCCTGCAGATCGCCCCACCCGAAGAGATCTATGCACGCCCCGCAAGCGAAACGGTCGCACGGTTCATCGGTCGTGGTGCTGTCTTGTCTGGCCAGCGGCATGGCGGAGTGTTGCAGCTTGGCCCCTTTGCACTGGCCGCGCCGGGTCCGGATGGCACCTTAAAGGTGCTGATCCGCCCGGAGGACGTATTGCTGGGCGAAGGCATGGCTGCCCGCATCTTGGCTGCCACCTATCGCGGTGGCGAATGGGACCTGACGCTGGGGGTCGAGAACCTTGATGGTGTGCTTGAAGCGCGCAGCCGCATGCGCCCGATATTGGACGAACATGTAAAGGTCACAATCAATGGGCATTGGGTGCTGCCTGCTTAGCGCCAGGGCACAACACCCTCGGGAAGATGGCGGCCCATTCTGTCGAGTACCGCCATCATCACAACTGTTGCCAGTACCGTAAGCACAGACATGGCGGCCGCCAGCGTGGTATAGCCTCCATCTTCGTAGTTGAAGATCGTAGTGCCGATTAGTTCATTGCCGCTTGACCACAGGAGCGCGGATACCGTGATCTCGTTATATGCCGTCAGAAATACGAGGATTGCACCCGAAGCAGCAGCGGGCGCGGTGAGCGGTGCGAATATCCGAATAATCCGTGCAATAAACCCCGCACCGCACACCCTTGCGGCGGCATCCAAAGCTGGGTCAAGTTGGGCAAATGCAGCGCTGACCGGTTTCATCGCAATTGCGAGAAACGCGCAAAGATAGGCCAGAAAAACGATTCCCAGCGTGCCATAAAGAGATACGCCGATCACCGGCAGCGGCTGTATGAAGGCAAGAATAAAAGCAATTGAGATGACGAGACCGGGAATCGCATAGGTCATGTCCGCCAACCCGGCAACGCCTTGAGCCAAACCCTTGCTGTGGCGCGTACCGGCAGCGGCGAAATATCCCGATAGCATTGCAACGCCCGCCAGCATGATTGCTGCACTGCCAGCCACGAGCGTTGAATTAAGAAACGCCCGCGCAGTCGCCTGTTGACGAAACAACACTTCGGCAAAGTTGGCCAGTGTCGCCGTATCCCACCCCAGCCTTACGCCAAAGGCTGGAACCAGCGCCGTTGCGCTGAGCGAGGCGAGGGGCAGCACCACCGTCAGCGTGACAAAGATCCATAGACCTGCTTCGAAAACAGCCCGTCTGCGCCCCAACTCGACTGACATCGCGGCTTGTGGAAGACCGACAAGTACTGACCGGACGCGGGATGTAATTCGCATCTGGAGAAGCACTGCCAACAGTGCGACGACCGAAATCAGACCCGCGATCACCGACACATCCGTTAGCATCGACGGACCAAAGCTCGAAAGTCGTTGCCACAACAGGACCGGGAGTGTCGTAAAACGCCCCGGAATACCAAGCAAGGCGGGAATGCCGAAATTTCCCAGTGCAGCTACGAAGGCGAGAGTCAAAGCCGCCATCAGGCTCGGGCCTACGAGCGGCAGGACAACGAAAAACAGCAGGCGCACAGGCCCTGCGCCTGAAACGCGCGCGGCCTCGACCATCTCACGCGGCAGGCTGCGAAGAGCTGCGCGCATCACAAGAAACACCAGCGGCCCGTGTTGTAGCGCCAAGAGCGCGATAACACCCCCCGCTGAATACAGCGGATTGGGCGTACCGGGTGGCGGTGCTATGCCAAAGGCACCCAAGATCGGGCTTGCCGGGCCGAAAGTCTGAATCCACGCGATCGCCGTGACATGTGGTGGGATCATCATCGGCAGCAGGACCAGAAAGATCAGCACACCTTTGGCCCGAATATCACTAAGTGCGATCACCAGTGCCAGTACGGTGCCCAGTCCCAGTGCAAGCAAAGCCGATACCGCGGCCGAATAAAGTGAATTGTACAATGCACGTTGTACCGATCGGCTTTGCAGGGCTTCGGCCATAGGGGCAAGCGATGGGACACCCGCTTCGGTCAGGGCCAGACGCGCCAAAAGCGTCAGCGGCAGTACCAGAAGTACAGCCGCAAACACCACAATGATGCAAAGGGCCAGCCTCTCGACTAGCCCTCCCGTCGTGCGGCGTCGTATCTGCCGCCCCAACAAGCTGATATCAACCGCCAAAGATCTCACTGAACCGCAGCTTGTTGGCCTGATCCTCGGCCAGTGCTTTAGCTGGATCGAAAGCCATCAACTTGATCTTGTCACGCGCCGGAAAGCCTTCGGGCGGTGTGATCGCAGGGTGTGCGGGCAGATAGCCCTGATCCGCTGCCAGTTGCTGGCCTTCTGGTGACAAAAGGAAATCGACAAAAGCTTTGGCTGCTGCCGGGTTCTGTGCTGTCGAGAGGATTGCAACCGGTTCTGTCACTGCCGAAACCCCCTCGGTTGGAAAGACGAAATCAACTGGCGCGCCGTCGCGTTTGTTGCGGATGGCAAGGAAATCGACAAGGAAACCATAGAGCTTTTCGCCCCCGGCAATTGCCTGCAACGTCCCACCGTTGCCGCCTTGGGCCAACGCGCCATTGTCGGCCAACTCTTGGTAGAAGTTCCAGCCAAGATCGGGATCGTTGGTGATGCTCACCATATGGATCGTCGCGGCCCCCGAGGTCAGAGGAGATGGCATGGCAAAGGTGTTTTTAGGAATGTTGCGCAGATCGGCATAAGAGACCGGCACCATTTCCGCAGCAGTGTTATAGGCGATGCCGGTGGTAATCAGCTTGGTCGAGAAGTACATCGACTCCGGATCCATAATAGCGGGGTCAAAGGCACCAACGTCCGCTTGCGGGTAGGCCATCAGACGTCCATCGGCGGCCAAACCTTCCATAGTCACCATATCTGCAATCAACAAGACGTCGGGCTGCGGCGCGCCAGCCTCGAATTCTGCGGCCAGTTTGGCCATAACCTGTGTTGTGCCATCACGCACCCATTCCACCTGAACATTCGGGTGCTTGGCTGTGAACGCATCGACTGTCTGCTGAGCATCCGCATTTGGTTGAGAGGTATAGATAACCAGCGGGCCGGACACATCCTGTGCGACGGCGGGCAGGGCGAGGCCAATAAACAGCGCTGCCAGAGTACGGATAAGGGTCATAACAATCTCCAATTTTCTTCTTGGCCACTAACGACCACCAGATCTTCGTCTAAATGTTGCATGTAACGGTTTTTTGTCTCTAGCTGGTCTGCGCGCCAAAAAGCAGTCGGCTCCGTCATATTTTTGGAAAAAACCTCATCTTGATTTATCACAAAACCGTGTTCATCAGCCTCTAGTGTCAATGCATATCCGTCTTTCGCGACCGTCGTGGCGATCTGTTGAAGATAATCCTCCGCTCGGGCATACATTGCCGGGCATTAGGTGGGAAAGCCAAGGCGCATACCTGTTCATGAAACGCCTTGAGAAGGGTCGGTTTGTCTTGCCTGCTGCCAAGGAAGGCAACGTAAAGTGCGTTCGACATTGGTGTTTCTATTTCAAACCGTTTCATGTTCGACAAGAAAACCACGTCTGCGGCATTACCGCCGCAAAACGTTCATCTGGTCTAAGGCGGTTTGATCACCTTTTAGGCCATCTTTATTCCCCGGTGAGAAGGACGTGGGCCCATCCAAGGGGTGAGATATGCGCCAGAAGGTTTGGTGAGCAATTCAATCCATTGTGGCGGCGGCTTGCGACAGCCTGACCAAGGTGCTTGATGTTCCAATAGATGATGATGACTGTGAGCAGGTTCAGCCCCGCCATCCTGAAATGTTGTCCTTCAGTTGTTTGGTCGCGAATTTCTCCTTGCCGGAACAGCGACGAACGCAGCCTTCAGCACGAGAAATACGAGGTGGTGCGTGATTTTGCCCGCGGTTGCACGGCCTAATCATTCAACAAGGTCGCCCCCAAAACGGCGCAAGAAAGTCGAGATGCTCTTCGCGCATCTCAAACATATTCTGGGCCTCAATCGTCTGCGGTTGCGAGGCTCATTGGGGGTGAAAGGCTAGTCTACACTCGGCGCTGCCGCCCAAAACCTGCAAAAACTGGCCAAGCTTCGCCTGATAACGGTCCCTTTATGGCCGATCGGCTGAGAAAACCGATCGGGCGGCTGTTAAAAGCGGCGACGGTGACGGTGCCCGCTGCGGCGCCTACGGCCACTTCGTTTGTGGTAATAGGCGCTCGTAAAATATAATGAAAACTGTCTGATTTTGCGCCGATGCGCCGATGCGACGCTCGGCAGGGGCTTGAGCTTGCGGTATTTAGACGCCAGTCGGGCCAGGAGTTTGATCAGCCAGAACGGGAATAGTTCAGACCGCAGTCAGCTGAGACAGGGGCCTGATCTCGGCCTTCGAGCAACAGAAGCGCGCTCCCAGCCAAGCGCACAACATAAGCTCATGCGCCAGCTTCATATGGAACAGACCGCCTTTCCAGCCGTCGAAGGCAAGTGCATCTCAACCAACCTGAAGGTAGGTTTTGTGCCAGCCGCGGATGGTATCGTCGTACAGATACAGGAAATCCGAAATCTCTTGGCAGGATTTGCTGTCGTTGAGCAGCAGGATCGCATTTGCCCGGCATGCAATAACGTGGTCTTCCTGCTGGCAGCCCACGCAAACTTCAAGCTCGAGGCAGTCTGCTGAGGAAGGAAAGCCGGGGCGGATAATGGGCATAGCTAAACCGCTTCAAACCCAGCCGCCAAGCCATCAAATTCGGTTTCCGCAGGACACGGAGTATAACGGCATTTTGCTCTCCTAAAACACAAACATTTTACAGACGTTTCATGAGGGTTACTGCTGAACGTGCTGACCGCTTTAACTGAAACTAGAGCACAGGCCGATCTCTCTAAAGTCACAAACCTATAACATAAGCTTAAAAAAAACGTAACAATCTGGACATAATAGACAGGGGCTGCGGGCCAGTTTTTTACATGGACCCGTTCAAACTTTCCGGAGATAGAAAATGAAATTCCGCCCCCGCCTTGCCTTGCGTTTGCTGGCATCCGCATCCGCCCTTTCCATGACTGCTGCATATGCAGAACCAAGCCCAGAGCTAATTGCAGCAGCACAGGCCGAAGGCATGCTCACCACAATCGCCCTGCCTCACAGCTGGTGCGGCTATGGCGACGTCATTGCAGCATTCAAGGACAAATACGGCCTTGAGGTAAATGAGTTAAACCCGAATGCCGGTTCGGCGGACGAGCTTGAAGCGGTGAAGGCGAACAAGGGCAATACAGGACCTCAGGCGCCTGACGTACTTGATGTTGGTCTTTCGTTCGGCCCCGCGGCAAAAGCCGAAGGATTGCTGCAACCCTACAAGGTCGCGGAATGGGACTCGATCCCAGCGGAAGCCAAGGATGCCGATGGCTATTGGTACGGCGATTACTATGGCGTCCTGGCATTTGGTGTGAATTCGGACATTTATCCGGATGCGCCCACGAGCTTTGCGGAAATGAAAGACAAAGCATTTGCAAACGGCGTGGCCATCGTCGGTGATCCGCGCACAGGTAACAGCACCATGATGACGGTCTATGCTGCAGGCATCGCCGAAGGCGGCGAAGCCGGCGCGGACGCACTGAACAAGGGCATTGGATACTTCAAAGGCCAGAAGGAAAATGGCAACTTTGTTCCGGTCAACGGCAACTCCCAGAACCTTGCCCAGGGCACAACACCAATCTATTTCGACTGGGACTACAACTTGCTTGCGATGCGCGACAATCTGGCTGGTAACCCGCCTGTCGAAGTCATCGTACCGAGTGATGCAGTTGTCGCGGGCGTTTATGTTCAGGCGATCTCGGCTTATGCGCCGCATCCCAATGCTGCTAAACTTTGGATGGAGTTCTTGTACTCAGACGAAGGCCAGCTGCTTTGGCTGCAGGGCTACTGCCACCCAATCAGGTTTAACGATATGGCCGAGCGCGGTGTGATCCCGCAGGACCTGCTCGACAAGCTTCCACCAGCAGAAAACTACGCCAAAGCGATCTTCCCCTCGCTCGACGACCAAGCAGCGGCAAAAGAAGCCGTTGCAGCGAATTGGGCTGCCGAGATGGGCGTTCAGTAAGCCACCGCTTCGAACCATTAGACAGCGGAGGTATCCTCCGCTGTCTTTTTTGCCCGTAGATGGATTTGTACCTTTGACGTTTCATCCTCCCGACCGCCCGCGCGCGGTGCGACGCTTGGCCATTCTTAACTGGTCATGGATTGGCCTTGTGCCTTTTTTTCTGTTTGCGTTCATGTTCTTGATCGCGCCAATCTTCTATCTGGTCAATGGCGCATTCCAAACGCAGGATGGCCAGTATTCGTTGGAAACAATACGGGGGCTATTTGCTCCGGAGATTTTGAACTCTTTCAGCTTGTCGATCCGCCTGAGCCTCGCCTCGGCGGGGATGGGAGCCATTTTCGGATTGATCCTTGCCTATTCTCTCATTCACGGAGGGTTGCCGTCATGGGTGCGTCGCGCCTTCATGACGTTTTCCGGCGTTGCGTCCAATTTCGCGGGGGTGCCGCTGGCCTTTGCGTTTATTGCGACGTTGGGGCGTTTGGGCCTTGTCACACTGGTGCTGCGCGACTTTCTCGGGGTCAATATCTACGCGTCGGGCTTCAGTCTGTTTTCCTTCCTAGGTCTCGCGCTGACCTACCTTTATTTCCAGCTTCCGCTGATGATCCTGATGATCACGCCCGCGCTGGAAGGCTTGCGGCCTGAATGGCGCGAGGCGGCGGAAAGTCTGGGGGCGACCCGCCGCCAGTACCTGTCGCGTGTTGCAATGCCGCTGCTAGCCCCTTCGGTGCTGGGCTGTTTCCTGCTGCTGTTCGCGAATGCTTTCGGCACGCTGGCCACGATCTACGCGCTGACAGGTGCCAACTTTCAGGTCGTGCCAATCGTGCTGTTCCAGCAGATTCGCGGCAATGTGCTTTACAACCCTAATCTGGGCTACGCGATTGCGGTCGGGATGATCGTGTTGATGGGCCTGTCCAACACGCTTTACTTCATCCTGCGCCGCCGCGCTGAGCGGTGGCAGAAATGAGCCGCCAGGTGCCAGTCCTCTCTGTCGTGATCGCAGTCCTCGGTGCTGCGTTCTTCATCGTGCCGCTGATCGCGACGTTCAACTTTTCGCTGCGGATGAAGCGGGGAGAGCTATCGTTTGAGGCCTACCGGTCCGTATTCGAGAGCGATGTGTTTGTCAGTGTTCTCAGCTTCTCGGCGGTTGCGTCTATGCTGGCGATCCTTGTGGGTATCGTGATCGTGGTGCCCACTGCTTATTGGGTGCGTCTGCGAGTGCCGCGCATGCGCCCCGTGGTTGAGTTTCTGAGCCTTATGCCCCTGATTATCCCGCCGGTCGTGCTCGTGTTCGGCTACGTCCGCATCTACGGCACAGGGTCGTTTCTGCCTATGACGATGACCGATACGGGGACCAATACCTTGCTTGTGATCGGTTATGTTGTGTTGTCGATCCCGTATATGTACCGCGCAGTCGACAATGGGATGGCCTCGATTGATATTGCGACGTTAACCGAAGCTGCAGAGAGCCTTGGTGCCTCGCGGTTGCGCACCATCGCTTTCGTCATTTTTCCCAATATCCGCTCTGCCATCGTGTCGGGGGCATTTTTGACATTCTCCATATCGTTGGGCGAATTTGTCATCACCAGCCTGCTGAACCGTCCCGGCTTTGGTCCCTATCTGGTGCAGATGGGGCAGGATTATGCCTATCAGCCTGCGGCTCTTGCGATCATGGCCTTTGCCTTTACCTGGACCTGCATGGTTCTTATGGAGGTCTTCGCCAATCTCAAACCTGGTCAGCGACTGCTCCGGCAGCGCACATCCACTTCTGTTGAAAAGGCGTTGCCATGAGTTTTCTGACCTTGACCGACATCACCAAGGTGTTTGGGACAACGACTGTCGTGCGTGATTTTGATCTGACAGTCGAAGCTGGTGAGTTTATCTCGTTCCTTGGCCCCTCAGGATGTGGCAAGACAACGGTGCTGCGCATGATCGCAGGTTTCGAGAAACCGACCTCCGGTACGATCAGGGTGGGCGGCGCAGATGTTACAGCGCTCCCTGCAAGCCGCCGGAAGATCGGCATGGTGTTTCAGGCCTATGCGCTGTTTCCCAACATGTCCGTCCGAGAGAACGTCGCGTTTGGCCTAAAGATCGCGGGCATGTCGGGCCGCGAGATTGCAAGTCGCGTGGACGAGATGTTGGATCTAATCGCGTTGGGACATCTGGCGGATCGCTATCCCTATCAGCTGTCAGGCGGCCAACAACAGCGTGTGGCACTGGCCCGGGCCCTCGCACCACGGCCGAACTTGTTGTTGCTGGACGAGCCGCTGTCGGCGCTCGATGCACAGATCCGCACCAGCTTGCGCGATGACATTCGCCGGATCCAGCGTGAACTCGGGATAACCACGGTTTTTGTGACCCACGATCAGGAAGAGGCGCTGTCCGTGTCCGACCGCGTCGTCGTAATGCACGCGGGTCGCGCGGATCAGATTGGGACACCCTCCGAGATCTATAACCGCCCGACAACGCGGTTTGTTGCGGATTTCGTCGGACAGTTGAATACGTTCACTGCAAAGCAGGTGGGCCCGCAAAGCCTTCATTTTGCCGGGGTTGATGTGGGCGGGCTCGATCTTTCGTCTGTCGCGGCTAATAGCGCCGTTACAGTCGCATTGCGTCCCGAGGCCATGTCCCTCAACCGCCGCCCAACCGACACCCAGTCGCTGCCCGGGCGCGTGCTGCAGTCCAGTTTTCTGGGCTCGGTGATCCGCGCGCAGGTAAATGTTGCCGGAACGCCCGTCAGCATTGACATGTTCAACCGTGCAGGTGTGACAGTACCTGCGCAAGGAGCGCAAACCGAGGTTTGGTTTGCGCACGACGACCTCGTTATCCTGCCAGAGAGTGCCACATGAAATTACCTGCCTTTTCCGCGCCTGGTCGCTTTTACCGCGGCAACCTGCACACCCATTCGACCCTCTCCGACGGCATCCTGTCACCCGAAGAGGTCTGCCGCCGCTACAAGGCGGAAGGATATGACTTCATCGCGCTTACCGATCATATGATCGGTATTTATGGCTATCCGGTAGCTGACACCGTTCCTTTTCGCAGTGATGGTTTCACAACCATTTTGGGTGCAGAGCTTCACTCAGGGGCCATGCAAAACGGCGAACTTTGGCATATCCTTGCAGTAGGCTTGCCCGCTAATTTTGCGCCTGCCAATGCGCCTGGGTTCGTACCTGTCGCAGGGCAGGAAACCGGTCCGGAGTTAGCGCGACGCGCTGTCGATGCTGGGGCGTTCGTCGCCATTGCACACCCACAATGGTCCGGCATGACACTGGAAGACGCACGCAGTTTGACTGCTGCCCATGCGGTGGAGATTTACAACCATGGCTGCGCGACGGGATGTGACCGTGCGGACGGATTTCAATACGCTGATCTAATGCTTTCCGAAGGTCGTGACCTCACGATGATCGCCACTGACGATGCCCATTTCTCCGAACCTGATCACTTTGGCGGTTGGGTCATGGTAAAATGCGAATCTCTCGAGCCCTGGGCTTTGCTCAATGCTCTCAAAGCGGGGCAATTCTACTCAAGCCAAGGGCCCGAGTTGCACAATGTTGAAATCACAGACGATAAAGTAATCGTCGAAAGCAGCGCTGTAACTGCAGTAATTGTGCAAGGGCACGGATCGGCGGCCCAAGCGGTGCATGGCACGTCGATGACTCGCACTGCGATTCCGCTGTTGCGCTGCAAGCAATCACCTTGGCTTCGCGTCACATTGATTGACGCCGCTGGCAAGCGTGCTTGGACAAACCCGGTCCGGCGCAACTAAAATTACGAGGTGATGATATCGCCAATGCGCTGCCGCGTCGCTACTCAGCGAATACTCTTTTATTTGGACGTGTTTTCCGACGAGTTGGCTTCACAAAATTTTGGCACCAGCCGCAGTGATGATCGGTTCGGTGCAACAATCATGCTGGACGACTGCGCTGCAACTAACTCCTGATCCTTTTGCATGGCGGAATATATCTGGTCCAAAAGTTCAGCTATTGCGTCTTCGAATTCAATCGTTTGCATGGCAATCTCCATTACTATCGGAAGTGTCGTTTTGGTGTCATTGATCGACACTATCTGTGAAGTTCATGACAAGGGTGCGACACTGCTCTGGGATAGGCTGGTGCCTTACTGTCCGTTTGACCTTTGACGTTCTTGTAAGTTTTCATTTCTTGCGTAATTTGTAACAGCAACGTAACGATCTGGTGATATGCAAATGAGCCAAGAAATGAGCCAATCTATGAAATTTATTGCTGAGACAGATCAGTCTGGAAATGTCATTTGGTTGTGGCGTCTGCTACCCGGTAACCAGAAGCCTCGCCCGGTTCAGGACCTTGATCCAATTGAGATTGAGTTGAAGTCTAGTGTGATCGCTGGCGCATCTTTGGATGCTGTGCTGACGTGGTTGACCAAAGAGAGATCGAAGACATCCGCAGTCGGCTGATCTGATCTGATCGGATCTGCTGATTGCCGTTCAGTTATGATAACATAACGGAAGCATGGACGATAAGAGACGTCGAATTTTGGCCGTTGTGATTTTTGTATATACAAAAGATATCAGATGTAGTATCAATAAGTGTGCCAGAGGTGAGGCTGTTTCGTGACTGAAAAGAAGAAACCGAAGAAGAAGAGCCTGAAAGACAGCCAGTTGATCGTAAGAATGACTGCATCCGACAGGGATAGTTTTGTGTCGTTGTGCGACGCGCTTGATACGAGCGCGGCGCGTGAAATACGGCGCTTCATTCGGGATTTTCTGCAACAGCATGACAGCGAACCGACTGGGCATGATACTTGAAAAATCGGAGAATGATAATGTCCAAGAAATCGAACGTAAAATCGCTGGAAAAAGAAGTCAAAGCGCGTAAGGCGAAAGTTGCGCGGCAGGAAGCTAAATTGAAGGCTGCCAAAAAGGCGCTCAAGAAAGCGGCCTGATTTCAAAAATCTACGGCGTTGGGGTCCGGCTGCATTGCCGGCCCCTTGCTATGTCGTGTGCCAGTGCAAATAAAGGAATTCCACTATGACACCCATCCAGAAAGTTACAGGGATAGGTCCGTCGCTCGCCGCAAATCTTGAAGCCATAGGCATAACGACCGTTGAGCAATTAGCGACGACTTCATCCGAAACCTTGCAGAGTATTCCGCGTCTTGGCGCTCAGCGGGCTTCAGGACTTCTCGCCGATGCGCAGAAGATCGTTGCAGGTGATGATGAAGCTACTTTTGCAGCGCCATCTTCTCCCGGCGCAAGCGCGGAGACCATGAGCGAAGTTCTTGACGAGACGCCGGTGAAACCGGGTAAGAACAAAGGCACCAAGACAGCGTCTGACAAGGCCGCCAAGAAATCTGCAACCCTCGAAAAAGCTGCGGACAAAAAGGCGAAGAAAGCCAAGAAAGCAGACACTGAAAAGACCGCCAAGAAAGTCTCTTCCAAGGCCGCCAAAGCCGCGTCAGATAAAAAGTCCAAGGCCGAGAAGTCACCAAAGAAAAAAGCTGTTAAAGCGCAGAAATCAAAAGCCAAAAAAGCGACTAAGGCGAAAGCCGAAAAAGCTTTAAAAGCTAAGAAAAAATCTAAAAAGAAGTAGGTGCCGTGGCCGGGCGTTTCGCTGATTGCAGCGAACCGCCCAATTTCAGCATGACCCAGTTTGACACGGTGCACGCCGGTAAAGCTGTTTGATGCCGTAGATTTTCAAATCGATCTAAGATGCCTTGGCTCTGGGCGACATTTCCGTGCCTGCAGGTCTTTGTCATGATTATCAATCCTGTCACTCCTGCGACCATCTGTTCTTCTGCCTTATCAATTTGAAGATCGTGAGGCAGCTCGTTCTTGTATCTGGATCGATGTCTGTTGTTACCCGAGAAAGTTTGGAAAATAGACGACATGACGCAATTGGACGCTGCTTGCTATAGCCTTTCCCTCGCAGGCGCAAAGAAGCTGGAGAATGACGGTTTCAACAAGCTTAAGGCCGTTTGGACGCAGGACGGCGAAGCGGTACCATTTGCCGTGCTTGACTGCTTTGAACAACCGCTTCGTGGGTCAGGTAGGCTTCTTTTGGAAACCCGCGAAACGCTAGAACTGTTGCTGTCTGACGGTCAGGTGTTGACGCAATCGGCAAAGCGTTCAGGTGATTTCGTTTCTGATTTATGTGATGGACCGGTAAAAGACGCGCTTGCAGACTTGTCTGACCTTCGCATCCTGATGAGCATCGGCACGGGTGAAATACGCCTGGAAACTCTGACTTTGGTCGATGATGTTGAGAAGATCCAGTGCCGCGCACATCTCAGAACCTTGACCACTGAAGAAGGCGGCGCGCTGCTGATGACGTTGCGCGGCGTGCGTGGCTACGACAAAGCTTTGAGTGTTCTGCGTCGTAAACTCGTCGGGCTGGGCGCATGCGCTTTGGGCCGGGGCGCCGTCTATTTACAGCTTTTTCCGGGGCAGCCCGGCTATCAGGCAAAGCCGAAAATTGACCTGACCAAGGACATGGTCGCTGTAGATGCGGCCAATGACATTATCGCTGCATACATTCCTGTCGTGCGCGCCAACGAAGCCGGGATTATTGCCGACCACGATTCAGAGTTTTTGCACGACTACCGGATTGCGCTGCGCAAAATCCGTTCCGTCACCAGTTTGTTCAAAGGTATCTACAAGCCGGACCAGACGGCCGACCTCAAGGCCCGGTTTTCTGATCTGATGTCCACCACAGGGCGCTTGCGCGACCTTGATGTCTATCTTCTTGAGAAGCAGAAATTCTATGACCTGCTGCCGCAGACGCTTCATGGCGGTCTGGATATGCTTTTCAGCCGCTTCGCCCAAGAACGCGGGGAGGAGCAGGCCAAGCTGGCACTTCACCTGCAGTCGAAAAGCTATGAGAAAGAGATTGCGAAGCTGGAGAAGCTCTTTCGTAGGCGCAAAAAGCTGACCCGGGGTCCCAATGCTGAACTGTCAGCAGGAAAGTATTCAAGCAAGCTGATCTGGAAACGCTACCGCAAGGTTTGCGAGACCGCAGCAGGCATCGACACCAATACCACCGATGAAGAAGTTCACGCCCTGCGCATCCACTGCAAGAAGCTCCGCTATCTCATGGAGTTTTTCGCACCGCTGTTCCCGCAAGGGCAGGTCAAAAGCTTGGTTAAACCGCTCAAGCATTTGCAAGATAATCTGGGTCTTTTCAACGATTACGCCGTCCAACAGGATAGTCTGGCCGCTTTGCTGCGCCAGCTTGGTCGGGGGCGTCAGACCGGGGCACTTGAGCTTGCTCAAAGCATCGGCGCATTGATCGCGATGCTACACCTTCGCCAGTTGGAGGAACGGGCCAAGGTCACGGAAAGCTTTGCCCAGTTCAACAGTGATCATACCCGACAGACTTTCCGCACTCTCTTCAAGGGGTAATGATATGAAGATCATCGCGTGCTATTCCAACAAGGGTGGGGTAGGCAAGACGGCTGTATCGGTCAACCTTGCCTATGCTTTTGCTGCTGCTGGAAAGCGAACACTGTTGTGCGATCTCGACCCGCAGGGGGCATCTAGCTTTTACTTCCGGGTCAAACCCTCGAAAAAGCTGACCGAGGCGGCTTTTTTCGAAGACGTTGGGAAATTCACCAAGGCGATCCGCGGCAGCGACTATGACAATCTCGACATTCTGCCTGCAAACCTTGGCTTTCGAGATTTCGACGTGTTTCTGTCGCGCATGCGGAACAATCGCTCGCGCCTGAAGAAGGCGCTCAAGGGCGTGAAAGCCGATTATGATGTGATCCTTTTGGATTGTCCGCCGAACATCTCAGTTCTGTCGGAAAACATTTTCCGATCTGCCGATGCAATCATGGTGCCAGTGATCCCGACCACCCTGTCGCAACGCACATTCGATCAACTGGTGGAATTCTTCAAGGAACAGGACCTTCCATTGAAAAAGTTACACGGGTTCTTTTCGATGGTGCAGTCTGTAAAGGCGCTGCACGGTGCGACCATCGCCGAGATGACAGACCGCTACGGCAAACGTTTCATGAAGGCACAGATTCCTTTCGCGTCGGATGTCGAACGGATGGGGCTGTTGCGTGCCCCAGTGATGGCCACGACACCGATCAGCGCTGCCAGCAAGGCTTATCAGGCGCTATATCTGGAAACGGAAAAGCGGGTGATGGCCCGATGACCGCTGCACCGGTCGAGATTGAGCGCAAGTTCCGGGTGCATGAACTGCCCCCGCTGAAAGGGCTGACGGCTGTTGATGTGCTTCAAGGCTATTTAACCCGAACTACAGATTCCGTCGAACTGCGGCTGAGACAAAGCGGCGATGCATACTTCATGACGCTGAAGTCCGACGGTGGGCTAGAGCGATTGGAATACGAAACTGCCATCGATCAAACCCAGTTCAAGACGTTTTGGCCTGCCACGCACGGCAGCCGGGTAGAGAAAACTCGCCACATCGGCCAGTTGCCAGGCGGAGAGATTTTTGAGCTGGATGTATTTGCGGGCACACTGTTGGGATTGACGCTGGTAGAGGTCGAATTTGGCTCGATCGACAATGCCCTATCCTTCACACCGCCGGACTGGTTTGGGACTGAAGTTACAAGCGACAAGCGTTTCAAGAATAAGTCTCTCGCGCGGTTGGCGCACTGGCAAGAACCAGGTTAAAGACGGTCTGTGTTGATGTGTAATTCAAGTTGACCTATTTTTCCAATCTGTGCTGACTTATGTAGCTTGGGGATCACCTGAGAAAAAGTGGGCGGGATTACTCCCAAAAAACCAGCTTTATCCGCCGTGCAGCAACAGTCCATCTGGGCTGCTTGTGTTGTCCCGGCTAGAAACTTTCACCCCAAAATTCAATCATTGTGTCCAGCAGCAGTTCAGCGCTTCACGAACGGATGCCTGGCAACCCGCATCCGGCAAGGAACTCTCGTTAAACTGTCATAAAAAGTCTGCAAAACTGTCATGTACTCAGGCTAATCGATCCCAATCGAAGTCCTCAGGAGTCTTTCATGACACGTACCCTTCTCTCCGGCGTCGCGGCACTTGCTCTCGTCGCACCCGCCTTTGCCCAGACCACCATTGCCCAGGCCAATGACCCTTGGTTCACCGCCGCTCAGGAGACCATCGCCGCGCATATGGCCACCCAGCCCAACACCAAGCGCGCTAAGAATGTTATCCTGTTCACCGGTGATGGCAACGGCGTCGGCACCAACTATGCCATCCGCATGTTCGAAGGTCAGATGAACGGCGGCACCGGTGACGATTTCGTCCAGCCGCACGAGGCCTTCCCGAACTCCGCCCTGGTCAAGACCTACACAACCAACGGCCAGACCGCGGATTCCGCGCCCACCGCTTCGGCGATGAACACGGGTGTGAAGTCCAAGAACACCATGATCAACGTGTCTGACGCTGTTTCCGTCAGCGATTGCGCCGGCATGTCCGGCCATGAACTGACCACCTTTGCCGAGATTGTCTCGGACATGGGGAAATCCGTCGGTGTGATCTCTACCGCGCGTCTGACACATGCCACGCCTGCGGCCGTCTATTCCAAAACCGTGAACCGCAACTGGGAAGACAACACTTTTGTCCCCGCAGACTGCACCAATCAGGAAGACATCGCAGCCCAGTTGATCGCCGCCATGAAGGCCGGCACGATCGACGTGGCGATGGGCGGCGGCCGCCGTCACTTCATCACCGAAGATGTGACTGATGCCGAAGGCAAGACCGGCAAGCGCACCGACGGGCGCAATCTGGTCGAAGAGGCGCAGGCCATCGGCGCCCAGTACGTCCAGACCGAAGAAGAATTCCTCGCCCTGACTACCGCTGGTTCAAACGCGCCGATCCTCGGCCTTTTTGAACCCAGCCACATGCTGTACGAGGAAGACCGCACCGGAGAGCCATCGCTGGCCGAGATGACCGAAGCGGCGATCAAGACGCTGTCCGGCAACGACGAAGGCTTCTATCTTTCGATCGAGGCGGGCCGCATCGACCACGCCAACCATGACGGCAACCTGCACCGCGTTCTGATGGACGGCGTTGCGTTCAACGAAGCGATCCGCAAAGCGCTGGAGATGACCAACGCCGAAGAGACCTTGATCATTGTCACCGCCGACCATGAACATGCCATCGCCTTCAACGGCTATTGCGGCCGCGGATCGTCTATCACTGGTCTCTGCATGGACATCAACGACAATGGCATGATGAACACCGGGGTGCCGCTGACGGGCTCCGACGGCAAGCCTTTCACCGTTGCAGGGTATCTGAATGGTGCGGGATCGGTGCTGATCGAACAGGCGGACGGCACTTATTCCGGATCACGCCCCGACCTGACCGAAGATACAGCGAAAGATCCCGATTATCTGCAGCAGGCGCTTATCCCAATGGAGTCTGAAACCCATTCGGGTGAGGATGTCGCGGTTTTTGCACAGGGCCCCTGGGCTCATCTGTTCAACGGCGTGATCGAGCAGAACGTGATTTTCCACGTGATGCATCAGGCCGTAACCGCCGAATAATCCCGGCACACGAGGCTTTGAACCGGGCCGCGCGTCGGCCCGGTTTCCCGTTCCACCAAATTCGACTACGTTGATGCGCACGCAGCCCGGAGCCGCCCGATGAACCGACGCACCCTTTTGACCTCATTCGCCGCAACCTTGACCTTGCCACGTGACTTGCTCGCCGCAGAAACCGGCGTGATCAAGATGCGCGATCTCTACAACAAGGATATGAGCTTTTCCGACATCGCTCTGGCGAACAAAGCAGGAAAGATCACGGTCTCGGGCTTCATGGCACCACCGCTCAAGGCTGAATCGGACTTTTTCGTATTGACCAAACAGCCGATGGCGGTCTGCCCGTTCTGCGAACCCGGCACCACTTGGCCGCGCGACATCCTTGCCATCTATACCCGCCGCGTGGTCGATCAGATTCCGTTCAACGTGCCAATTCTGGTGACAGGCCTGCTGGAGTTGGGGGACTACACCGATCCCGATCTTGGCTTTTACTCGCGCGTCCGCATCAGCGGTGCCACTTATGCCCGCGCCTGATCCAGTGACGGGGCTGCCGCTCTCCCTGCGCGACGTTATGGTCGCGGCTCCCTCTGGCCGGGTTCTGCTGAATGTGCCGGCCATTGATCTGGCCGCAGGCGCGACGCTGGCCGTCCGGGGTGCCTCGGGCGCTGGAAAATCAACGCTGCTGCACGTTTTGGCCGGGCTTCGCCCTGTCAACCGGGGCCAGGTGCTCTGGGGAAAGACTGACATCGCATCCCTTTCGGACACTCAGGCCAGCGATTTCCGCCGCCGCTACATTGGCCAGATCTTTCAGGATTTTTTGCTATTCGACGAGGTTTCCGCGCTTGAAAATGCCGCCGTGGCGCGGCTCTTTTCCCCGAAAGCTGAGCGTGCGGCCATTCTGGAGCGGGCAGCTGATGCGCTGCTGTCGCTGGGGCTTGACCCGCAGGACCCGCGTCGGGCGACGACCTATTCCGGCGGGGAAAGACAGCGCATCGCCGTAGCCCGGGCGCTGGCGCAACGCCCCGCCGTGTTGCTGGCCGATGAACCGACAGCCAGCCTCGATCGTGCCGCGGCGGACAGGCTGATCAGCGACCTGCTGGCGGCGGCACGCGACCACGGCATTGGACTGATCTGTGTCACCCACGACGATGCCCTGGCCACGCGGCTCGACCGGGTTCTGACCCTGACAGATGGTGTGACGGAGCGGGCGCATGCTGTCTGATCTGTGGATGTCGCTGCCGAATGCGGCGCAGGATCTTATCCTGCTGATCGGGCTGCTGGCGCCGTCTGGGCTGATCGCGCTGTGGGTGCTGCATGGACTGGCGCCGCGTGCGCTGACGCAGGCCATGCTGCGCCGTTATGCACCGGTCAATCTGGTGTTTGTCGGCTTGGTGGCGATCTCTGTCGCATTGGGGGTGGGTCTGATCTCGCAGGAACGCGCCCTGCGGCAGGGCAGCGCCCGCGCCGCGGATAAGTTCGACTTGATCGTCACTGCGCCAGGGTCCGAAGTGACCGCAATGCTCGCCGCAGTCTACCTGCAACCCAGTGACCTGCCGCTGCTGACCGGCGCGCAATATGACGAAATTGTCGGAGCCGAAGGCGTGGCGCTGGCCGCCCCGCTGGCCTTTGGCGATAGTTGGCAGGGGCATCCCGTGGTTGGCACCACCGCCGATTTTGTCACCCACCTGTCAGACGGAGCCCTGACCGGCCGGATGTTTGCCGCGCATCAGGAAGCGGTGGCAGGCGCGCTGGCCCCCGTCGCCATCGGCGACCACGTTTCGCCGGCTCATGGTGCTATCGAAATCGACGGGGCCGATGAGGACGACCACAACTCCCACGGCATCGAATACGAGATTGTCGGCAAGCTTCCCCCGACCGGCAGCCCATGGGACCGCGCCATCCTCGTCCCGGTCGAGGTGGTGTGGGAGTTGCACAGCCTCGCAAACGGTCACGACGCCGCGACAGCTGAGCAGATCGGCCCGCCGTTTTCACCAGAGCATTTCCCGGGCACGCCAGCAGTTGTGGTCAAGGCTGATCAGATCTTTCAAACATACGCGCTCCGCACGGAATTTTCCCGCGCCGATATGATGGCGTTTTTCCCCGGTGCCGTGCTGAGCCAGTTGCACGGGTTGGCCCGGGAGGTGCGAGAGGCGATGTCGCTGCTCACCTTGGTTTGCCAGGTCCTTGTGGCGGTTGCGATCCTTTCGGGTTTGATTCTGATCACCCGGCTCTTTGCGCGCAATCTGGCGGTTTTGCGCGCGCTGGGGGCAGGGCGGCGCTTTCTTCTGGCGGTCGTCTGGGGGTATGCGGCAGCTCTGCTGAGTTTTGGCACATTGCTCGGCCTTGGTCTGGGGATCGGCGCGTCTGCCTGGATGTCGCGGGTTCTAACCGCGCGCAGCGCCGTGCAGATCAGCGCAACCCCGGGCTGGACCGAACTTCACCTCACGGCAGGTTTTCTGACGCTGGCGCTGATCTGCGCGCTGTTACCAGGGCTGCTGGCATCATGTCGGTCTCCCCTGACGGATATTCGCGGATAAATCGATCAAAAATGGCCTTTATCATGCTCAGACAATTGACCGTGATGCTTTGCATTTGCGGCGAAAGTCCGTTTGGAAGTCGGATGCGACGGCTTCGTGATACAATGGTGGAAGGCAGCTTCGTGCCGGATGTGGTCAGGGTCGATGGGTTTTGGTTGACTGCTTTCTACAGAATCCAAAAAAAAATGAAAATTGATGGGCTTAATCTATAGTTCACGAAAGCGGCAAACGACGTTCTGCCATTGTCACATACCAACTGCAGCCTGCGGGCATTGCCTCATCGTTGAACTCATAGGACGGATTATGAAGGTCCGCGCTGTCGCCGTTACCAATGAAAAGATAAGCGCCGGGCCTTTCCAACAACATCTCTGAAAAATCCTCACCGGCCATTATCGGATCCAGATCACGGTGCGCTACGCCACAAACAGCCTCGGCTACCTCGGCTGCCAGATCCGCTTGCTGCTCGTGGTTGACCAGCGGGGGTGGCCCCGACATATGGATGACTTCTGCCACGGCACCATACCCAAGGGCAGTTGCGGTCGCCAACGCGTCGATACGCGCACGCACCTGTTGCTGAACTTCCGGGTCAAACGTCCGAACAGTGCCAAGTAATTTTGCGGAGTCAGGGATGACATTATAGGTGGCGGTTTCGGTGCGAAATCCGCAGACCGACACGACCACTTTATCCATCGGATCTATGTTCCGCGATACGATGGATTGCAGCGCGACAACGATCTGTGCTGCGACCAGTGTCGTATCGACTCCCTTGTGTGGCATCGCGCCGTGCCCCCCTGTGCCGCGCACGGTAACCTCGAACTTATCCGGCGAAGCCATCTGCGGACCTGTGCGCACGGCAAATTCGCCAACCGACATCCCAGGCATATTGTGCATCCCGTAGATTTCTTGAATGGCCCAACGGTCCATTAAGCCTGCCTCGATCATTGCACGTGCGCCGCCGCCGCCCTCTTCGGCTGGCTGGAAGACTAAGACGACCCTTCCGTCAAAGTTGCGTGTCTCAGCCAAGTATTTCGCCGCTCCCAAGAGCATTGAAGTATGTCCATCGTGGCCGCAAGCATGCATCCTATCTGGAATAGTCGAGGCGTGCGGCAGGCTGGTCGCCTCTTGGATCGGCAACGCATCCATATCCGCACGAAACCCGATGGTCTTGTCCGCGGATCCGGTTTTGCCGTTGATAAGACCAACCACGCCCGTGCCCCCAAAGCCGGTTATCACTTCGTCACAGCCAAATTCTTCCAGTTTCGATGCAACAAACGCTGCGGTCCGATGCTCCTCGAAGCGTAATTCCGGGTGGGCATGGATATCGCGTCGCCATGCGGAAATTTCCGGCAGCATTTCGGCGAAGCGATTTAAAACAGGCATCAGTTTTCTCCAAGCAGGTCCACACCCAGCCTGCGTCGAGAACCCAGCACAGGCAAGAGACCACTGTCGTTAAGTCCGTTCAAACTCATCCCGAATTCAAACAGTTCACAGCGTTTTAGCTGGAAATGACGCGATAGGTCGCCAAGCACCGATGTTTCTAGGCGTTAGCCCCTGTGCGCTTCACTCCTGCCCACCTGCTGAGTCAACGCCGAAATATTCGCCCGGTTCAAGTGCCCGAAAGAGGTTCTTGTCGATCCCAGCAGATGCTAGGCTGGCGTGCAGATGATCTCTCGGGTCGTTGCGGGCCTCATTGGTAAGCTGAAATGTGCCCCAGTGCATGCCGATGGCCTTGTGTGCCCCTACATCCTGGAAGATGCGCACGGATTCGTGCGGAGCAACATGCTGGTGGGCCATGAACCAGCGCGGCTCATAAGCGCCAATCGGAATGATCGCCACGTCGGGCCTGCCGTAGCGGGCACGTATCTCTTGGAACACTGCCCCGTCGCCATAGCCTGTATCACCGGCAAACCAGACTTGTGCCGCCGGACAGCTGAGCCAGAACCCGCTCCATAAAGCCATGCGCCGATCCCGAAGGCCACGGGCTGACCAGTGATTTGCAGGCGTCAACGTCACGGTGAGCTGCGATGAAATCTCGATGGTATCGTGCCAGTCGCCGGTCTGGATATTCGCGTTGCGCAGAGATTTCTGCACGATTGCATCATTGCCGTACGGCATGATCATCAGCGGGTCGTGCTTGGCCTTCAATCGCTTAAGCGTTGCAAGGTCGAGGTGATCATAGTGATTGTGGCTGAGCAGGACCGCGTCGATTTCCGGCAGGGCCTCAAATGGTATTCCCGGCGCAGTGACGCGTTTGGGCCCCATGAAGCTCACAGGGCTCACACGCTCCGACCAGACTGGATCGGTCAGGATGTTCAGACCGGCGATCTGTATCAGCAGCGTGGCGTGGCCAACCATCGTAAATCTGGGGAGAGCGCTGCGGGTCGGTGGGACATGCTGGGTCACGGGGACCGAACGTGGCCATTTCGCGCGCCCGCCTTCGCGCCGCCACCTCAACAAGGCGCGTAATGACTTGTCCGGTGATGGCTGACCGGGCGAGAAGAACCGCACGCCATCATAGTTACAGCTGGCGGGGCCTTCGTAGTAACGGTTTCGGATGGCTTTCAATCTTGCGCTCCAAATTTATCGTGGTGCCGCCCGCATCAGGCTTTTGCAGGTGGGGTGTGGATGTAGTCGCGCGCGGGGCGTCAGTCGTTTGCCTCGGGGGGGGCAGAAACTCAACTTCATGGGCGGCGACGGGCCACGACCTCTTCGACATCTGTTTTATTGTGCAGAGCCTGAAAAAGGTCGGGTAGCTTGCCCGTGGAGGAGACCCAGAAAAGCGCCCGCGCCGGTATCTTTGATTTATTGAAGTATCCGTGCGGCACGCCGCGGGGCAAGCAAACCAGATCGCCCGCGCGGGCGGTCTGCCATTTTCCATCCAGTTTGAGCTCCAGCTGACCTTCCTGAACGAGGATAAATTCATCCTGCATCAGATGAAGATAGGCCGGGACAAACTGGTCCGGTGCTGAATTTGCCTCAAACGCGAAGGTCGAATCGCACATGGCCTTCGGGAAATACTGTTGCCCCAGAATATTCCATTCGACCCCATCAAATCCATCGCCATTCGGGTTCACGCCCCCTGCCAAACTTGGCATTTCAGGTTTTCCTTTTCCAAAGTCATCATCCGATATTCCCCAAGCGACCCATCGCTTGACATAAATTTGCCTGATCTTGCAGCCAAATCAAGTGATTTGCCTTCTCAGTCTTGATTGCAGTCTGTTGCTTTTCAAGCCGGATTGACCCATTTTTCCATTTTTCGCTAACCCTTCTGAAGTATGAATTTTCTTGGAAAACCTGCAGCATGATTTACAGTCGGCGGGTCACTGTAATTCGGAAAATTGAGTCAATTTTTTTCGGAATTCAAGACGTCATTTCACATAAAGCGCTGAAGGGGCGCAGCTATGCAGGTTCGCGTTTCGGAGATGTCTGTTTCGTCTTCGGGTCAGGACTGCGGTAACGGAAGCTTCTCTGTCAATAGTTTTATGTCGAGCATAATCTGGCGATTGCGGCAATCACCGTCGCAAGTGCATTTTGATAAGGTAGGGAGCGGTTTTTTTTGAACTGCCGCTTTTTCGTGACCCTTCAATCCAAGATCTTACCTGGGTTCATGCTTCGGTCCGTGGTCAGCGCGATGGCTGCCAACATGATGCTGATCCAGTGTGGTGCCCGAAGTGCCCATCTCATAAGTGTGCTCCAAGTTCCATTCGGCGACAGTCCTGACCACGGCATCTTCGGAACCACGTCCCGGTGGGGACCTCGAAGGGCCGCAGTCAAGCAGCCTTCAATGGTTTGCTTATAAGCGTTCTAATGCTGTCTAAATGCCTCCAACAATTGGTGGGGTTGCGTGATTGAACTCGTTGCCGTCCCGCCACATGCGATGAAGAATAACACCAATGCGCCTCGCCAGCGCGACCATTGCCCTCTTGTTCCCCCGACGCTTGGCCACGTGAGCGGCCCAAGTTCTAAGCCATGAGGGACGGCCGCGATGTAACATGACTGTCGCGGCTTGACACAATGCACGGCGCAAATTTACGTCACCCGCCTTGGTGATACCGTCAATGATATCCCGCTCTCCAGACTGGTGTCGAGATGGCGTCAAGCCCACCCAAGCTCCAACACGTTTGGAAGATCTGAAGCGGCTGGGATCATCGACGGCGGATTTGAAGGTCAGAGCGATGACCGCTCCGATGCCCGGCATTGTCATCAACAAGCGGCAAACTGGGTCGTTCTTCGCAAGTCCGCGAACCTCGCGTTCCAGGTTGGCCAGTTCTTGGCGCAAAGCAGCGCGCGATTTCAGCAGAGGTGTGGTCGCGGCCTCCAGCATGGCATTGCCTTCCACCAGTTCACGCACCCGCATGTCATACCGCCCACGTGACATCGCGCCTATCTTAAGCCCGAAATTCTGCAACAGCCCGCGCAGTGACATCTCCAAAGCGATCGTACCTTGCTGGATCGCTTTACGGGCACCCAGAAGCGCGCGAACCTCTTGTGCTGACACGGATTTGCAATGCACCGGCCTGAACCAGCCGATATGAAGCAAGCGGGCAATCCCTTCGGCATCGCTTTCAACGCGCCCTTCACTTGCCGGATCTCCATCAGCACGACATCGAGGCCAGCCTCAGTCAATCCACGATGCAGCCATTGCGACAATGGTCCAGCTTCCATTCCTATGATTGCAACCGTTCCAGGCAGCGTGCCTGCAAAGGCTGAGAGGGCTTCTGGTTCGCCGGCAATCTCTGTTTCTTTTACAATTTTACCATGTTCGTTGACCACGCAAACCGCAGTCTTTGCGAGCGATACAGCTGATACATCAAGTCCAATAAACAGCTTCATCCCATATTCCTCCTTTAGGATTTAATACGGGAACGGCGGCAGCTTGCCTTTGAGAATGCAAGACATAACGGCCAGTGCGTGGCGTAGGCCCCGTTACAGCACCTCATAACCAGAATATGACGGTTGCAGCGAGAGCGATGGCTGACAGGAAGACGGTCGGTGATCTGTCGTATCGTGTTGCAACCCGACGCCAGTCTTTGAGCCTGCCGAACATTCTCTCGATACGGTTGCGTCGTTTGTATCGACGTTTGTCATACTTGACGGTCTTATCGCGCGATTTTCGCACCGGGATGCAGGGCTGTTATTTTTCAGGTCGAATTAACCCACTTTTCCATTTGTCGCTGCCCCTTCTGAAGCATAATATTTGATGGAAATTATGCAGCATTATTTATAGTCGGCAGGCCACAGTATTTCGGAAAATTGGGTCAATTTCTTGCAGAGTTCAACACCGTAAGGCTGACAATCGCCGCCCAAGTCGATGTCGATGTCGACGGCATCGTTGGCGTCCCGAGACGGTCGAAAACGATTACAAGCGGCGCAATGACGATGATAGGGCCGGTCACCTGCCCTGCGGCGACTAGGAAACCCATTATGCGTCGACTAACGATCACAGAAGAAGCTCGAATGGATTGGATGGTGGCGTTTCTCGCGCTTCCAGCAGGGGGTGTTCGAGCAGAGTTTCCCGACGAAATTGCCTGTGCGGATCGCCTTCGGGCGATGCGCTGGCCCCATGGCGTTCACTCCGTTCGGTGTCAAAGCACGGATGTGGGCTTTTTGGAGTTGCGAAAACTCTATAATTGCCGAAATTGCAGAAGGCAATTTTCGGTAACGTCGGGGACCATCGCACACCGTTCGCGTCTTGAATTAAGCTTCTGGTTCATTGGAGCTGAAGACGTCATTACGGCACACGCACAAGGCGTTGCTGAAGCTTTGTTGACTGGGCACGGCCTCGCTGATCGGTATGGCGTTTCTTATGCGGCTGCTTATCGTTTGAAGCAGTTGTTGATGCAGGACCTCGCGGCACCGTCTGGCCTAATCGGCGCAAGGGTTTGCGTGCGTGACGTCATCATACCACCAGATATAGCATCGTCTGACTTAGATCGTTTCTTCTGGTTAGCGGATCAGGTGATTGCACTAAGACCGCACTGAAATCGACCGTAAATCTGTGTTGATTTAACGAGATAGACTTTCCACAGCAGAGACAGTTCCTCGCCTTCCAGTGTTGGAAGGCGGCCCATAAGTCTGTCGTGAAAGGAGCGAAAAGCCACTCGCAGCCCTGGTACCAAACTGACCGGAACCCCTCAGATAGCGTGCGAAAAGCAATTTTTTCAAAAAATAATACAGCAAAAACATATGGTTGACTCGAATCTTTAAAATTTATCTAAAAGTCCAGATTTTAGAATTTGGAATTTTCACGGTCTGCGCGGACATCAAGGGAGAAGACAGAGCAATGTAAGAAGGGCAACGACAGGCACGCGAAGCGTGCCACACAATATGAAGTAACCTTAACGGGAATATCGGCCATTTCCGGCAACGGCAGGCGGTCTCCGCAGGTCTCCCAAAACACAAATAAGATCCTGACCCGGCTCAACGAAAACGGGAATGGAGCAGTCATACTAATGCGCAAAGAAGGATTGGTTTCGCGTCAGAGCATCTCAAGCCCAGTTGCCCAGGAATTCCCTGGTGCTGACCCAAAATATCACATCGGGGAGATCCCCACGCCCACAGGAGATAACGACTTATGGCGGAAACGAGAAAACACCTGAGGCCGACGCCAGCGAAGAGCCGAGCGGTCCGCAAGATCCCGAAAGCCTCGAAAGGGCATTTCGTCGGGGAGCTGGTCTATGACGACATTAATGGCATGCCTCAGCGCCTCGGTTTTGCCAGCTACACGGAATTCAAGGCGGCTATCTGCCTGATCTACCGGGACGACTTTGCGGATATCGAAGAGCAGCTGGTATCGTTGCCGTTCAACCACCCGAAAGGTGCCCCCAGTGAGCACTTCTTCGATTTCCGTTTCACCACCAAGGGCGGACAGAGAATTTGCATTTCCGTCAAGCCGGAGCGGATTGCGAAGACTTATGTCTATCAGGCGACGATAGGCGCTGTGAAGAAGGCGGCCATCGGCAATATCTGTGACGCAGTCGCCACCGTGACCGAGCGCAACATCAGCCCCATCGAGCTGCACAACGCCGAACTCTATCATGCCGCTCGTCGCCCCGAGATTATTCTTGTAGCGACAGGCTACAACAAGGTCGATACCAAGCTTCGCTCCACTGATGCCTGGGACATGGCGCGGCATCGCTTTGGTCTGGTCGGGATCAAGGTGCTCGTGATCGACGAATGTCATCACGTTTTTCGCGCAGGACCAGGGCGCGATATCCCTGCGGCCATTCAGGCACTGAAACATATCATGCAGTCCCAGCATCGCGTGGCACTGATCATCGCGGGCGTTCCTAGTTTGAAGAGTGCTATTCTGTCCGAAGTCTCTGGCGAAACGCTGGGCCGCTTAGCCGAGTTTTCGCTGACACGTATTCGCCCGGGTACTAGGGGAGCTACCACATTTGCGAGGAACTTCGTGAAGTCTGCCAATACCCTCGCGCTCCATGTAGCGGAAGAAGATGCACTGCCTGAACGCATTCTTTTTGCCGAGAAAGGTCAGGTTGGAAAGAGCGTTCGCCTTGGAAAGGAAATCTTGCGCGCGGCGATCACCAGAAAACGTGAGGTGATCACTCTCGAGGGCGCAGAGCGGGTTTTCCGGAAGTCCAACTCTGGGCTCGACGTGACGCCGTTCGACGGGGCAGAATGGGATGCGGTAAAGGCGGAATTGACTGCCATCGGTTGGGGGCAGTGATGAGCATCTGGCCCAGTCTTGCTTTTGATCCTGAGGAATCTCTGCTGTCCTATGCAGACCGGCTGTCCGTGTTGCACACCGGTCGCGGCATGGAGCGTCTCGTCAAGGATTTCGGGATCAACACCGAACATTTCACCTCAGGACGCGAAGAGGCGGTCTTGGCGTTTGCCTAGGCTGCCGGACTGCAGGTTGAGGACGCACAGCGCACGTCGGTGCGCGTGTTTCCGCGCGGGGCGTCTTTCCGAGGAGAGCCGATCTCGAAGGCCTTTCTCAGCCCGCGTGCGGCCCGCTATTGCCCCGCCTGCATTGCAGAGGACGGCAACCGTGCTGACCGTCAGTTTCGGCTGCTCTGGGGCTTTCGTCATGGCGCCCGTTGCGACCGGCATTCGACGTGGCTTCTGGACGCCTCGTGTCAGGATGAAACCAACCTGCGCCTTGCTATCGGAAATGATCCGCTCGAACCCCCGCGTGCTGCGGTTTCTGAAACGCCGGAATATCTTACTTGGCTGCGGGCGCGCATCACTGGCGGTCCCAGTTTTGGGGATTCTTGGGTGAATGGCCAAACCTTGGAGCAGGTACTTGCCGCCTCTGAAATGCTGGGTGGCATTCTTCAGCACGGACATAAGGTGGCGCTCACCAGGCTGTCTCCGGCAGAGACAGAAGAAGCGACGGATATCGGTTTTTCCATTTATTCAGAGGGCCCCGAGGCCGTTGAAGAAGCGCTGGACACAATCCGTAAGACATCGCCTGCCACCGCAGTACAGGCAGGTCCTCTGGCCTATTACGGAAAGCTTTTTGATTGGCTGGACCGCCGCAGCAATGCCATTGATCCTGGACCGATCCGAGACATCCTGCGCGACCATATCGTGAAGCACTCTGCCGTTGAGCCCGGGACCACTGTTCTGGGCGTCGAGATCACCGAGCGCCGGTTCCACACGGTTTACAGCCTGTCGAGTGCTTTGGGCATCGAGCGTCCACGCCTGTCACGCCTTCTGAAAAAGCTCGGCGAGATCCCAGCGAACTCAACTGAAGTTGAAACCGGGAACATGGTGTTCGAGGTCGACAAAACGGTCCCTCTGATCGAAGCGTTTACGACCGCCATCCCTTTGCTAGACGTCCCAGATTATTTGGGTGCAAGTAAGCGACAAGTGGAGATTCTGTATCGCGCCGGAATCATCCAGCCTCTGGTTCCGCGGAAGGAACGTGGTGCTGTGCGCAATGTGGTCTTTGGCCGGTCGCAGCTCGATGATTTCTTGAAGCGTATTTCCGATCTACCGCTCCTTGATGAAACGAACGATGAAAATTTTCACTCGATCTCCTATGCCTGTCAGCGAGGTGCCGGGCGGTTCGAGGACATTTTGAGGGGGCTAACCTTGGGGTTTCGCCATTCAGGAAAATTAGGATTCTCTGCCATTTATGTTGATGTCAGATCCTTGGTATCGATGCGAAAATCTGCCTGAAACATTCTGAATTCTTCGTCTATTAAGCCCGCTTCGGCGGGCTTTTTTTATTGTCATTTCATGTGGTTCGCGGGATCTTTGCCCAATTTTCGTGGGATCTTTGCTCCCACTTTAAAGCGGCCCAAAATAAGGCATTGATTTTGCTTGTTTTTTCGAGCTCTATCGAGACAACTTCATCCTGTTTTTCAGACCTTTGTAAATTGGGTTAAAGTTGTCTCGGAATCCGGCTAAAGATCCCACGAGATTAGCCTGACCTCAACATGTTGTGCTTCAAGTTTGAAATGAAACTAAATGTTGAAAGTGGCTGGTCGGCTTGAATATCGGTTTAACGGATAACTGAAAAAGTCTGGTGCGCCCCGACTCTGTTGCGCAAATCAGCTGACGGACGGTTTTCCCCTTTTCCCCAGACGGATTTATCCCACGGCTTTCGTGACAGGGATGCCAAGGGCGGTGTAGCCGTTCAGGATCGCAACCCGCACCTGAACCTCGACGACTTGGCGGTCGAAGTCGCGCGCCATCAAGCGCTGGCCCAATAGTTTGACACAATGCATCCACTGGCTGACAGGGTCATGCGCAGCATGGTCCCGAGAGGTTTTGTCTCGACGCGGCTTTTTCGATAGTAGCCGCTCCAGTTCTGCCAGAGCGCGCGGCCCAGATATCTTGATGCGCGGAGTGCGTCGTTCCTGGCGATTGCACCGGCAGTGGTTGGCTCCCATGGCTGGGCATTTCGGCGTGGTGGGATGACCGCGTCCGCACCGCGGTCAGCGATGGCGTTGTGGCATCGGCGCGTGTCGTAAGCACCGTCGGCAGTCACGCTACCGATCTCCTGATCATGCGGGATCTGGTTGAGCAGATGAGGCAACATCGGGTCATCCCACAACCACGCTCGAGCTGCGTGACCGCACGCTCCGCTCGAGGACGTCGAATGCAACCTCGGATTCGATCCGGATGATCTCCTCGCCATCCGGCTCCAATGAGAAGGTGTCGAAGATGTTGGCCGCGATAGCCTCCCGTATTGCGGTGGCTCGCTCTAGGATAGCGCTGCCCTCGCATTGGCGCATCACCTTGCCGAGCTGTATGCGCAGCCTCTGTCCCACTGAGATTTTCGGCTCGAGCCGGTTGACTGGTTCTGGGCTTGCGTGTTTGCGGGCTCGTCAGGGAGTCCCGGGTGAGCTCGTTTCTGAGGACGTAGCGGCTGCATAAGCCCATGGCATCAAGGCGTCGATGTCTTTTTCGAGATGTCCGTTGGCCAGCTTTGTGTAGAGGTCGAGTAAGTAGGCATATGGTTCGACGCCGTTGATGCGGCAGGTTCCGATCAGGCTTGCGAACCTTGCCCAACAACGGGCCCCGTCATCGTGACCGGCAAAAAGTGCGTTGCGGCGCGTCATGGCTGGGCTTCTGATTGCATTCTCGACCAGGTTGGAACCCATATCGACATGGCCATCCTCAAGGAACAGGCTAAAGCCATCCTGTCGCCGAAGCATATAGGCCAGAGCCTTTCCCAGTTCGGACTTGTGCGACACACGGCCGGCTTGGGCGCCGAGCCAAGCGAAGAATGTATCGACCAGCGGATGGGATTTCTCCTGCCGGACCGCACGCCTTTGCGCGGCCGACAGCCCACGGATCTCGGCCTCGATTTTGTAGATAGCCGCGATCTGCAGCACAGCCTCGTCAACGATTGGCGATCCTGCTTTGGGCTGGGCTTTAATCAAGGCCCTTCTCTACTGGGCCTCGGTCAATCAAATCGCCCAAAAATATCAGGTGCCGTATCGACACCGTTTCGGGTGTCGTCCTGATCGTCTCCAAAGCGGCGCGCAATAGCTCCGCCTGACCATGAACATCGCCAATGACGAAAAATTCGTCATCCTTTGGCAAGCATCTAGGAAGGCGACGCAAAGGTAAGGCGTAGAATTGCACGAGCTTCCTTTCGCAATGGAGGGTGCATTTGACCAGAACATCGCTCACGTATCAACGCTTGGAAGAGGCACTTTTTGCTGTGACAAACGCGGGCGCCTTCCTAGCGAATGTCCGCAGGCAAAGCCCACTGGGGCTTAAAACGAACTTCATGAGCCCCCACTTTACAACGCCGGTAAAACCAGATCGTGCCACCGTCGTGGAGACGCTTCGGATTTTGATATAAGCACCTAATTGATTGGCAGCCCTGGCCGTCCAGATGCGCAAGCGTGGCTAAGGCGCTGAAATATGTCGGACCCATTTGCCCCGTACCGGTGATTGCAGTCCAGGCACTTCAAGATATACGTGACTTGATTGTGGTCGTTCCCAGGAAGGTTGGTCCTCTCCAACACCTTCTGCTGATTGTGATTGATATAACCAGGCTGCGTGGTCTTGGCCTTGGGCTCCGAGCGCGTCTCGCGTGCTATGCGCTGCGGTTTTACCGCTGGCCAAGATGCTCCCAGGATCCAGCCTTCAACCATTCCGGTTGCTGCAATTGGACCGGGCTCAGGTGCCGCCAGAGCGCCACCAAGCTCACCACGCTGATCTGCCTCCTGCAGCCACCGAGCAATCGTATAGGCATCATGCTGGTCAGCAGTACGGCCCTGTTTGTCATAGGTCCCGTTCCATAGTCGCGGATAGGCCTCGGCGATTACGGATTACCCCAAAGATCAACTGAACTATCCGAATGTGCTTTTTCGCTTGGCCGGAGACGCATGTATAAACCAAGAAATTGTGCCCCCCCCAGGGACTTGAAGCCACACAAATTAACGACTTGGAGCAGTAAATGGAAAAAACTTGGTACGCGAACGGTGAGAAGCCATCAGGCTTGACAGAATCTCAGATCCTTCGTGTTGAGAGCGATCAGTCCGCAACTTACATAGTTTCTGCTGATATCGAGTTTATTGACATTTGTTTGGATCTTGATCGGGTCATTTCTGGCGACCGCGAAGGCAATGATCTCGTTCTTAAGCTTACAAATGGTGAAACCATTCGCCTGACCGGATACTTCCAGCATGCCGGCGAT
>JAGXGZ010000017.1 GCA_024636495.1 Roseobacter sp.
CACTAAATTCACATTATGAGCCTTCCTCTCGCGCTATTTGGGGTGTCCCCCAATGGCCGATCTCACTTGAGGTGAGGCGTCCTTTTACGTTGCACCAGGGCTGTCTTTTGCCGCCGCCATAGGCGCGGGCCAGCCCTTCGGAAATCATGATGTCAGCCACGTCTTGATCCGCGATCAAAGCCCGTGCCAGCTTCCGTTGATACCGATCCCGCTTTAGCGAGACTTCCAGTACCAATGTATCCCCCTGCCCGATCAGCGCCTTGAGCCGGCGCGTCGCCTTTTGCCCCAGAGCAAGCTCGTCGTCACATTGGGCGTTGAAGGTTTCAGGGGTATCAAAACCCAACAAGCGATATCGCTCATCGCCGATCGCAAGTGTATCGCCGTCGATCACCACAACCCCGCCCGTTGCAACGTGGCGCGTGCCAGCGTTTGACAGCACCGAATAGATGCCAGCCGCAAGAAGTATGCTGAAGGCCAACTTAGTCTTCATCGGCGGATGCGCTCACATGGCTGGTAAGTGGCTTGTTGGCCTACCTCCCGTGGAATCTTTACGATGGAAAAACCTAGAGCCCTGACCTTCGCAACAATACCATTTGGCGTGCTTGTTTTAGCGATCTGAGCTGACGATGACGTGACCAACTTGTAGCATTTTTTATTTTTGCCATCGCCTTCCTCTAAACCAAAAGCCCAACACCCCCGCACAATACCTTTTTTGAACGTAGGCTCAGCCAGCGCTTCGATAAATACATGAACGCCAGGACTGCCCGCTTTTTCCACAAACGCCTTGAAGAACAAATTTTCAGTGATGGTGTCTATTTTCATGTGCATTCCTGAGTTAATAACGATATGTTATATTGTGTGTTTATATACATCAAGTTAAATATAGACATACACTGCAATATAGTTATAACGATTTTAAAATAGTCTAAGTCTTGCCCGTGAACGATCCGTTGTCACACCGATATTAATGCTATAATGAGTTTTAAATGATATCGAACTACAACAGCTAGGCCTCAATGCTATTCATAAGTCACAGAGAGTTGCAGAAGCGACTCAATGAAAACCTTGGAAAACTTGAAGTCCTTTGTATCGAAGCACCTATCACAGTTCCAAACGGGGTTGCTGGCGAATGGCACATCTTCTTTGTGCCATCCGGGACAGAGGATAGAATACCGCTCATCACAAGCGGCGCGAACCCTCGGATCAGAGTGCTGAAAAAGCTGCATGGGCTTTTTATGCTTTTGGTATCATTTGGTTTTTCTCCAGTTTGCATCCCTATTGAGCCCAACCAGTCTTGTTTCTTTGAGGCAAATTCTTCTAGCAGCTAGTGTTCGCCACCTGACAAAAGGTTCCCAGTCTGTCTCTGGTGCCCGTCGGTTGCTCAGACCAAAGTCTAGGAGGCCGCTATGCGGACTTTGCTGCCGTTCGGTGCAACCGCGAAATCTCGGCGTTCGTGAGCGCAGCATTCGACACGAAGAGCGGTTTGCAGACGTTCGCTGCACCTGCGAAAGCATCCTCCCGCAGCGGCAAAAGCGGCCCTTTACGCGCAGATATCCACCTTTGCAAGGTTGCCGCCCTTGGATGCCACGAAACGTCACAGCATCCTCTACCCGCATCACACGACTCGCTTACGAAAATTTCTTTCATATGGAATAATTTTGATCTAATGTTCCGTTAGGAAGTGGAGAGAAAGATGAAAAACCTACAGTCAAATGAGATTGCGCTGACCCGAGGCGTTGTGCTGACCAAGGCAATGATGCGCGCTGCTGACCGACTTGGGATGTCGGGAAAGCAGTTGTCTGACGTGATCGGCCTGTCTGCAGCACAAATTTCACGCATGAAGAATGGTGAGGCCGCTTTATCAGAGGCCAGTAAGCCCTTTGAGCTGTCCGCTTTGCTAGTGCGTGCTTTCCGATCCCTTGATGCGATCGTGGGTGGAGACGAGAGCGCCATTAAGTTGTGGATGACGTCACAGAATACCGCCTTGAATGGGCGTCCAATAGATAGAATGATTTCAGTACAGGGACTTGCAGATGTCGTCACATACTTGGACGCAAGACGCGCTCCGATCTGAGCTAAGCCACTTACAAGAACCTGCATGGCGATTGGTTGAAGCGCAGCACGTGGTTTCCACCCTAACCCTCATCGATAACCTGGAAGAGCAAACCTTGCTTGAGGATATTCTGGAGGAGACCAAGCCGCCTGTTCCTTTGGACTGCCAACACCTTGATTACCTTCTTAGCACGCCATTTCGGTATCGCCCGTACCCCTATGGATCGCGTTTTCGCAAGCCGGGCCTGACGCCTGGCGTTTGGTACGGTGCCGAGCAGCCAGAAACGGCGGTGGCTGAAATGGTGTTCTATCGTTTTCTATTTTACGCAGAGAGTCCGGACACGCCTTTCCCGGACCACCCAGCTGATTACACGGCGTTTTCAGTGGGTGGGGGAACAGCATCCGCGCTGGATTTGACGGCTGGCGCGCTTGACGATGATCGCGAGATATGGACCGACCCAGTAGATTACTTAGCCTGCCAGGATCTGGCTGACACTGCACGTGAAGTTGGAGCTCAAATCATTCGTTTTCAATCTGTTCGGGATCCTGCGGGGGGTGCAAATCTGGCCGTGCTGACCTGTGGCGCATTTCGGGATTCAGCCCCTGTGAGTCGGCAAAGTTGGCGTATCCGCATTAGTTCTTCCGGGGCGCAGGCTATTAGAGACTATCCTCGCCTCGGGGTGGAATTTGGCCGCGATGGTTTTGATCTTGATCCGAGAATTAAGGGGATGGATTGGGAACGGTAAGGGGTTTTGATGATGTAACCGCCCCCCGACGGCAGCGATGTGCCAAGGTGGGTCTGCGATGATCCACAAAAAGGAGAGTGGTCATGTCGGATATTATCACAGTCGGCCTCGATTTGACGAAGAGTGTATTCCAGGTGCAGGGTGATTCAGAGAAAGGCGTTTTTGTTTGGATCTGAGATGAAGCGGATGGCTTTTTGACGGTTTTCCTGCACTGTTTCGATGGCTCGCGTAGGGGACTTCGATATCCGCTTGAGTAGGGTGCGTGCGGCGCTTGTGAGAGTGAAGATGTTACGCGGAGCATTATCTGACCTATTTGTATAGCGGTCTTCGCCCAAGATCACTTGCGCGCGGATCCAGCCAAGAAGCTCGCACTTCTGGAAGACCATCATGCGCAGCTGATCAAACCCGGACGGTTTCGCGGACCCTCGGACAAGCTGATGCAGATATTGGCAGCGGCCACACAACGTTCCTGAGCGACTGTATAAAACCAGCGTTCCGCTTCCTGCGGGACGCTATTCCAAAACATAGCCAAGCGCCCGATATCCCGTTCGTCGCTTCGCGGCCATTCTGGCAAGGACAGGCACGGCACTGTCTACATAGTCGACCACCAGGACGTTTGTCTTTGCATCATGTTGTCGGTGCAGCCTCCCGACGTATTGCGCCAGCGTGCCCTTCCAGGCGATCGGCATTGTCAGGAACAGGGTATCAAGCCGGGCGTCATCAAAGCCCTCTCCAATATAGCGGCCCGTCGCGAGGATCAGCCGCTCCTCATAATCGTCAACACGCAGCGCCGCTTGCGCGGCCTTCCGGTCCTTGGCGGACATGCCACCACGCAGCACGACGATGTTCTTTGCAAATCTGGAAAACCTTTGCTGAAGATATTCAAGGTGATCTTTGCGCTCGGTCAGCACGATCGGGGAGCGTTTGGCCTCAAGCGATTTCAGCACGTCATCAAAGATCAGATCGTTTCGAGCACGATCCTCCGCCAAGGCGGAATATATCGCGGGCATGGAAGGGCGTTCGGCCATGGCCAGATCCTCTGGCAGTCGGAACCTCGTATGACGTTCACGCGCCCGATGGTGAATGCCGCTTTCAGCAGCTTGCGATTTGGCACTCACCCGATGGCGCACCGGGCCACACTGCATGAAAATGATCGGATGATGCCCGTCTTTTCGGGCGACTGTCGCAGACAAACCTGCGACATAACGCGCTTTCGTCCTCCGGGCGACACGTTCAAAACTCGCGGCGGACAGATGATGACATTCGTCGACAATAAGGTGACCGTAATCGCCGACGATGTCGTCCACCTCGCCTTTGCGAACCAAACTCTGGATTAGCGCCACATCGATCACACCGGTGGGTTTGCGTTTTCCGGCACCGATAGTCCCGATCTGCTTCGGATCGATCTGCAAAAAGGACCCCAGACGCTCGACCCATTGGTTTAGCAACTCTCGGCGGTGGACCAGGACCAGCGCATTGCGGGCACGGTGCGCGATCAAAGCCGAGGCCACGACCGTCTTGCCGAAAGCGGTCGTGGCGGCAAGCACGCCGTTGTCGTGCTCGATCAATGCATTAAATGCTCGCGACTGCTGTTGACGGAGTTCGCCACAGAAACGAACCGTCTCCGGCAAGGCGGTTCCGTCTTCACGCAGATCGTCCAGATCCACGCTCGCACCCTGCTCGGACAGGAGCCCGACCGCCTCATCAAAACAGCCGCGTGGCAGTGCAATATGCCGGGGATGCAGTTCGGCACAGGACACAATGCGCGGCTTCCCGAATGTCGGCAGCCGCATTGCCTGCGCGCGATAGAACTCGGGGTTCTGGAACGCGGCCAGCCGCACCAGTTGAGCAATCATGGCCGAAGGCAGCTCTGACCGGTCGATATAGATTTGGTCGGCAATCGTCACCTTTATGTTCTGCGGGACAGGCACATCGAGGCGTCGCGGGGTGCTGCGCCGTGACGGAGGCATTTTCCAAGGTTCGTCAGCCTGTTCGTCATCCACCGGCATGCGCACGCCCAGCACCTGTCCGGAAAGCTCCGCAGCTGCGACGAGGTTGGCCACCGCTTCTGCCGAGAATCTCGGCAAGGAGGACAAATAGGCCCACTGGTCGTCGTATGGCCGCAAGTCCGCGTCGACAAAGACGCTGTTGCCAGCCTTGCGCGCGTTGTTCTGGAATGGCAGCGCGATCAGGTTTCCAAAGCCGCCAAGCGGCATGATATCCTGATTTGGGAACAGGCGGTCATAAGAAGCGAAGCCGATTTCCGGCCACCTTTCCATCGTCTCCGTGAGCAGGACCGATCCAAGCTGGCGTGCCAGGCGGGCCGAGACCGGTTCGGAGAAGAATATCCAGACATGCCCACCGTTGCCAGATCTTGACCGTTCCAGCCCTGCAGGGACTTGTTTCGCCCGGCAGGTTTCGAGCAACGCGTTGGCGTCTTCCGCCCAGGATGCCTTGTCAAAATCCGCCGCCAAGAACCAGCATGTATCTCCGGGCAGCAGTGGATAGACGCCAGCGACAAAATCTCCATTGCCGCCACGCAGGTGCCTTTCGATTACCCTTTCGTCAGGCGGGATGAACTTCTGATGTGGGCATGCGCCGCATTTGACCCTCGGCTTCTCGCAAATGCCTTTCACCCACTCATTGGCACAAGCTGGTGAATATCCAGAACGGCCGGTCTTCTTGTTTTCCCACCGCAATGGAAATACGTCGGGCCGACCGGCGAAGAGGCAACGGAACAGTTCCACTTTCTCACGCGATGACGAGGTGTTCGTGACCGGGGCATTCTCGAAGGAAAGTTGCTTTGCGGCTGGAACCTTTTCAGAAGTGAGCCGGATCTCGAGGGCTTTCAACTCTCGCTGAAGTACGTGCCGCTCCGAGTCCAGGTCAGAGAGACGCGCTCGAAGCCGCGCCAAATCCGCCTTTATTTCGCTCTTGTCTGCCACCTGCGATTTCCACCCATTCCCTTCTGTCCCGCCCAGCATAACGCGCGGAAGACATAGGTGTAAGCGGCCGTATTGCATGGATCAACTTGAGGTCGGAACGCGGCCTACCTGAGACGGATTTCAGGCGGTGCGTTGGAAAATGGGACAGCCAAGTTCTGTCATCCGGTTAAGGACTCGGACGCCAATCTTGGTCTCTGACTTGTGATTTTCATGTGAGCTAAAGGCGGGGTAAAAACAGATGGGTAACCCCTATTGCGGCGTGGAGCCAATAACTTGACGATACCAGCTTCTGGCTGCCCCGGCACAACTCTGATGTCGCAGCTCCAGACCGAGCGGCCTAAAAAGTGCAGATCTACTCAGATCGACCGTGCCATATCCAAAAATTCTGAAACATACATGAATGGCGGCTCTGACGGGCTGCACCGCAGCATTAGGTCCGCCACCGGATGACCGGTAATGGGATGTACCGGCTGCTTCACCCAGCGGGTTAGACTGAGTCTAGTTTCACCTGCATATAGGAGAAGTAGCATGGCGAAGAATGAATTTGATGAGCTGATGTCTGTCGGCATTGATATTGGCAAAGACGTCTTTCACTTGGTTGGTTTTGATAGGGATGGTCAGCGTGTTCTGCGCAAGAAGATCAAACGCATGGCGCTGGTCGCGACGTTTGAGGAACTGCCGCATTGCATTGTCGGGATGGAGGCGTGCCTGAGCGCGCATTTTGTCAGTCGGACGCTGCGGAAGATGGGATTTGAGCCACGCATCATTCCTGCGATCTACGTGAAGCCATTTAACAAAGGGCAAAAGAACGATTACAACGATGCAGAAGCCATCGCAGAGGCCGCGCTTCGCCCCAATCTCAAGACGGTTACCGAGAAGACGCAGGAGCAGCTCGACCTGCAAGCTCTGCATCGCGTGCGTTCCCGGCTCGTATCGCGGCGGACGGCGACGATGAACCAAATACGCGCA
>JAGXGZ010000001.1 GCA_024636495.1 Roseobacter sp.
ATTATGAGCCTTCCTCTCGCGCTATTTGGGGTGTCCCCCAATGGCCGATCTCACTTGAGGTGAGGCGTCCTTTTACGTTGCACCAGGGCTGTCTTTTGCCGCCGCCATAGGCGCGGGCCAGCCCTTCGGGAATCATGATGTCAGCCACGTCTTGATCCGCGATCAAAGCCCATGCCAGCTTCCGTTGATACCGATCCCGCTTTAGCGAGACTTCCAGTACCAATGTATCCCCCTGCCCGATCAGCGCCTTGAGCCGGCGCGTCGCCTTTTGCCCCAGAGCAAGCTCGTCGTCACATTGGGCGTTGACGGTTTCAGGGGTATCAAAACCCACCAAGCGATACCGTTCCTCGCCGATCGCAAGTGTATCGCCGTCGATCACCACAACGCCGCCCGTTGCAACGTGGCGCGTGCCAGCGTTTAACAGCACCGAATAGATGCCAGCCGCTAAGAGGAGGCCAAGGGCAAGTTTCACGCTCATGTGGCTGCCCCAAGTTGGGGCAATTGATTGAAGCGTGGCGTTATAGCTAACGAAAAATCGGTCGCGGTATCAGCGCATTTCTTCTGATATTTTCTGAAACGCTTCACGGGGAACACAAGATACATCCCCATTAGAATGATAGCAAAGAGTTGTGTTATCTCCGAAATTTTCATGATGGCTAAATAGGCCTGGCCAAAGCGTGAATGACCTAGCACTCGCACCTTCCGCTGTAAGTCGCGACTGAACGAGTATCTCTTCCCGTTCATTATACAAGTAGATGCAGTTATATTTAGGCTTACCATCAGGCGAAGTCCCAATCCGTTCATAACGGCATCTAAACTTGATGTTTCTTTGTTTGAGGTTCTTCACCCCTTCCAAAGTAATCAATGAGTAATGTCTCGCTATCTCAGCCATGGAATCCCCTTATAGGAAACCTTCTAGTGACTATTCTTAGACTGAAAAAGCGAACCGGTGTCAATACAGTTTTTTGCAGCTGTAAAAGTAATATAGGTCACGAAGAGCAATATAGATTATTCTATTGAACGTGACACAAAAAACTGTGAAGACTGACCAAATACACGACGTCATTGAGGGAATCTTTCATGACAAGCCGCCATAATGTATCCGCTATCCTATTGTGTACGGGGCTTTTTTCTGGCTCACCCGCCGCCGCCTATCCCATCGACTGCGCAATACTGTTGTGCCTGTCAGGGGGCTGGCCTGCGTCAGCGGAGTGTTCTACGGCACGTGCAGAGTTTATCCGACGCATCACGCCCTTCCCCGTTGAACCACCGTTGCAGATCTGGCGCTGCCCTTTGCAGGCCACCTCGTTTGAAGATCGTCTGCCCGCTAGTGTGCGGCTAACGCGCTACGCAGCCCAGAGATCCAACGAAAAGGTAGTGCAGGCATCAGTGTCTTACCCAATGGGTGGCTCCGAGAATGCGCCGCAAGAAGCCTTGCCATGGCTTCAGCAAGCGTCAGATCAGGCAGACATTGATATTTCTGGGCCGGAATTTGACTTCGTGCGCTCTATAAAGGTCTGGAATGTCTTGTCGTACAGCCATCAGCGCGTGGGTTCCGACGAGAATGGCGGCTGCCAAGAGCAGGCTAGCATTCAACTCGGCAGCTACAGCACGCAAGGTGCGTACTCATGGACAACCGTTCGTATGAACACCCTGCCCCCTTGGCTGAGCAGCACAATTCCGCGCACCTGCGCCCCACCATCGCGGTATCGTGGGGTAGGCATCGAATGGAGCGACTTTGAGGGCAACCACGATTTTGAGATTGTACGCTATTGACCTATAAACGCGTTCAAACCCCTACAAATGGCGCTGCGTTACCACGCCCACACAATATTTGCGTGGTAATGCTAAGCCGTGCAGGATTATCCACAACGAAGAACATAAGAAGCAAAAAGAGAGAGCGAAACTAACGCACCAAAAACAAAACCCCGCAAGGTCTGGGACCTAAGCGGGGAACTGGTAACATTCTATCTATTTGCCCTTAGAATTTAGCCGTTTCCCAACATAGCTGCAAGATAAAAACGCATTTGTGCGGATAGTACTTTGCAGCCTCATGGTTCCTGCCTTGCCTGAACATAAACAGGAAGCCAGATATGGCACTTTTACAGGCGCATAAGGCGCATCAAGACACCTATCCGGTGCTGCCGGAGGGAATGCAGCGCAGTGACGTGGAGCGGTTGGTGCGGCGCACAGCACCAATTCTCGGCATGAATGACGGCGAGTTGGTCGTGCTTTTGAGCATGATTGAGCAAACGCGGCCCTCGGATTGGATCAACACAGAGATCGAGCCGGTGTGCTTTGCCCGGCAAACCACCATCGCGGCCCTGGCGGGAAAAGACGAGCGCACAGTAAGGCGCATCGAGTATCAACTTGAGCACCGGTTTGGGTTTTTAGTCAAAGACATTGGCTTGAACGGCCAGCGCTGCCGATACCGTGAGGCGGATGGTTCGGAGTTCCGGCAAGGGCTGGTGTTCACGCCACTGATTGAGAGGCTCCCCGAACTTCTGGCGATTGCTGAGCAGATCGAGGTGGCACGGTCAGGGCGCACCATTGTGAAGCAGAAGATCAGCGCCGCAAAACGCATGGTCAAAGAGCAGATCATCGCGCTTCAGGCCCATCATCCGTCCTCTGAGACGCTACAGGCACTGACAGAGGTGTTTCTCGGCTGGCCCACCCGGTTTTACGCAGCAAACCCTCTGGAAGTGCTACAAGAGCATCTGGCCGAGGTTCTGGAGCTGGTGCAGCGTTTGGAGGCGTTTACAGAGCAACACCGACCTGCCTCGACATCCACCGCGCCTTCACAGCAAGGCGGTGAGGCCACAACAAACCCACATGATTATGAAGTTATGGACTATCCAACTATGTCCGGCCCGCCGGACATTCATGACCGCCCATATATACAAGATACAAATCAAGAAACCTTTGTAAACTGTAACGCAAGCGTGGATAAAAAGCCTGATTGCAAGCAATCAGACACTGATTTTACAAGTACTCCGCCTAACGGCTCCGTAAATTGCTTAGGAAAAAGAGTGTTTGACGCTCAAGCTGCGCACAAGCCCCAATTTTTAGAAACTTTGAGCCCAATGCGATTGTTCCATCTCGCTACAGTGCAGATGCAGGACAATATCAGCCTCTATCAAGGTCAGGCCCCTTGCCCCAGCGAGATGAACTTCATCCTTGCCGCCATCGACCGCGCCCATAGTCTCGGCATCAGCAAACAGGCTCATGCCTTAGCTGTCGAGCAAATGGGGGATTTTGCAACCGCCCTGTGCATTCTGATCATTGATCGCAATGTCACCCACCCCGTAACCCCCATTAAGTCCCCAGGGGGCGTATTGCGGGCCATGACTGCCCGCCATGCCAAGGGGCAGCTCTACATCGACAGGTCGCTTATCGGGTTAAGTCAAAGGGAGTGGAAAATGAATATTATCCGATATTGCCCAAGTTCCGTTAGTTTGGTGAGATGATGGCCACATTGGCCGCCGTTTTCAAGTCTGCTGGCCGCGAAGTCTACAGATCCGCCTCCTTTGGCAGCATTGCATGCCTCACCTCTGCGATTATTGATGATTTTGGCCCATTTTCGCATTTGCTGGCCGCAGCTGTGGAGCCGCTTTTGTCGGGGTTTGGTTCCGCTGAGTGTGATGCAGACCTCGGTGGTGGCCTGAGCGCGCGGATTGCTGCAAGGATTTGCCCGAAGATGTCGCCAGTGACGGCGACTTCAGCCGGCTGGAATGTGATCTTGCGCGCATGGCGCACAACACGTGCCCCAATCTTGATGAGACGGCTTTGGACGCTCGTGATCGACCAGTGGGCAATCTCCTCTGGCAACTCCGCGCGTTGCAGGAAACTGCCGAGATTGTAGGCCAGGGCATGAAGCTGAAGCCTGACCTCGTTATCGCGGAACCGTTTGCAAGACAGACGGGTCCAATTAGTCGCGTATTTGCCTTCCTTGATATGTTGCTCAGCGGTACCGCGCTGGTTGTATAAGCGGATGATCCATTCTGGATCCATTGGTAGGTTAGTGACGACAAAGCCGACGCGGGGAAACAGATCACCTGGATGCCATTCCACCTTGGCGACGACGCGGCGAGGCTTTCCCCATGAGGCTGCCTGATACTCAAAGTCATGATAGAAGCGCCGTACGTGGTTCGGCGGGCGACCTACAGGGCGTTTGAGCAGATGGGAAACAGCCTCTTGCAGCACAGTGTTGCCCTTCAGGCAGATGGCGTAGAAATAGCCTTCCCCTTCCAACGTCTCGTACAGTTCGGGGATGGCAAAGGCAGCATCGGCCCGAAAGAAGCGCATCAGATCACGCTTTTAGTAGCGGGCGATGACTGGGGCCATAACATCCTTCCAGCCGTCGGCGCTGTGGACGTTGCCCTTACGCAGGGCACATCGTTCAAGGTCACCGAACTGATTGAACACAAACAGCGGATGATAACACTTGCAGCCAAAGTGACCGTTCCAGGCCGTGCCTTCCTGATCTCCGCGGGTGGGGCTGACGGAGCTGTCCATGTCCAACGTGATCCACTTGGGCGGCTGCGCGTCGTACATGGCATCGATCCATTGTCCGGGAAGGTCGGCCAATGCGGCACAGTTGTGAGCAGATGCCAAAATGTCTGTCTCGAACCTCGCCATTTGGCTGGTTGATGCAGCCTGTCCATCAACGGCCCGTCCACCGCCAATCTGGCGCATCACCGGATCACGAGCCAACCGGTCCGCGTCATCGACATCAGGGTACCCAGGCAGCCGTCCAAAAGTGGATTGGCGTAGTAATTTAATGACTGAACTCTATCCGATAGCAGACAAGGCAACCCTGCCCACCGAAACCATCCTACTCTACCAATACGACACCCTCCCCCCCCCAGGCCGATCCAATGGATCGCGGAAAATGCCGAAATGTTCGACAAACACGGTCGGAAATCTTTGGCGTGTGAACGGGACGGAGGGTAACCCTCCCATTTTTAACGGGGTCTAGCCGTAGAATTTAGGCGGCCGTTTTCAGTTTCACCGCAGGGTGGGGTGGTGAAGAAACGATCCAGTGGATCGTTTCCGCCCCGAACGGGCGGAGCCACAGATCATGCCGCCGATGTCGATCGTGGGTCGCTCGTTATTATATGTCCAAAGCAATTGCGTGGCCTGATACTGTGCCTCCTCGATTGTTTCAAAGATGTATTGCCCAACCATTCAACGCGAACCGTGCGGTTTTGGCGTTCGAAATAGGCGTTTTGCTGGGGCTTTCTGGGCTGGATGTATTCAAGCCTCAACTTTCTGCTCAATGACGGGTAACCTTTTTTCGACGCAACAAAGTTATGAAAATTATGCTGTTCATTTTCGATAACGATGACCCATTTGTCTCCTATTTTGCCGCGCTCGCCCCAAAAACATAAGAAATATAGCCTTGAACTTGCGGCGTTTAACTGCATACCTCACAGCTGTCTGAAATTTATGCATACGAGGGAAGAAGCTGCAAAGTATTGGTGACGCCTTAGGACTTGCTTTTGCGTTGGTACTTTCCGGCGACTCTGACTTGTTAGAGATCGTTGTGCTGTCGTTGCGCGTCAGCCTGACAGCGACGGCCATCGCATGCTTTATCGGCTTAATAGTGGGGGCGCTTGTCGCCATCAGCCGGTTTCGGGGTCGAAATGCATTGCTCATCTTGATGAACGCCTTGATGGGCCTGCCGCCGGTTGTGGTCGGGCTGTTGGTCTACTTGCACCTGTCGCGTTCTGGCCCACTTGGTTTCCTTGGGCTGCTCTACACGCCGACGGCAATGATCCTTGCGCAAACGATATTGATCACACCTATCATTGCGGCTTTGTCGCGGCAGATCCTTGAAGACTTGCACGCAGAATACGCCGAGCAGTTTCGATCATTATGCCTTACGCGAATGCAGACGATAGAGGCCCTATTGTGGGACGCGCGCTATTCGCTCCTGACGGTCGGGCTTGCGGGATTTGGCCGCGCGGTTGCCGAAGTGGGGGCCGTAATCATCGTGGGCGGCAACATTGACCACCTTACGCGGGTAATGACCACAGCGATCGCGCTGGAGACCTCTAAAGGGGATCTGGCTTTGGCACTGGCCCTTGGCATAATCCTTTTGGTTATCGCGCTTGGCGTGAATGCAGCGGTGCAATCAGTGCGTATGACTGCAGCAAGGCAGGCCTATGTCTGATACTGCACTTACGCTGTCTGCCTTTTTGTCCAGACCCGCCAAAACAACTTCGATCTTACCACTAAGTGTCCGCGACCTTGTCCTCAACTTTGGCGAAACGACGGTACTGCGCGGGTTGGACCTTGATCTGGGGCCGACAGGTTGCACCATGGTGATGGGGCAGAACGGATCGGGGAAAAGCCTTTTCCTGAAACTTCTGCATGGCCTGATGCAACCGACATCGGGTCAAATCCGTTGGGGTGAAAATCCTGCGGAGAAAGTCACAGCACGGCAGGCGCTGGTGTTCCAAAAGCCTGTGCTTTTGCGTCGCTCGGTTGCGGCCAATATCGACTTTGCTCTCAAGGCCCGCGGCAAAGAACGAACGCGACGCGACGGGATACTTGATCACGTTGGGCTGCTGGATAAGGCCGGTCAGCCCGCGCGTCTGTTGTCGGGTGGCGAGGCCCAGCGTCTTGCCCTAGCTCGGGCGCTTGCGACTGACCCCGAGGTGCTGTTTCTGGATGAGCCCACTGCCAGTCTCGACCCGGCATCGGTGCTGATGATCGAACGGATCGTCGGCGATGCGCGGGCACGGGGCGTGCGCATCATCTTTATTACCCATGATATCGGTCAGGCGCGACGCATGGCCGATGACGTCGTTTTTATGCACGGCGGTCGGATTATCGAACACAGCCCCGCAAGCGAATTCTTCCCCGACCCGAAAAGCGACGTGGCGCGGGATTATCTGAACGGCAAGCTTGTCGTCTGAACCATCACCAAGGAGAGAGACCCAAATGCTAGGAACAACCATCGGAGCCAGCGCACTGGCGATCATACTGGCAGGCGGTGCCTTGGCGCAGGATCAGTCGATCATCGTCCAATCCACCACGTCTACGGCAAACTCGGGGCTTTATGACTACCTTTTGCCCATCTTTCAGGATGAAACAGGCATTCAGGTCAATGTGGTGGCTGTGGGTACCGGTCAGGCGATCAAGAACGCCGAAAATTGTGACGGGGATGTTCTTTTGGTCCACGCCAAAGCTGCAGAAGAAAAATTCGTAGCGGCCGGCTTTGGTACGACGCGCACAGACCTCATGTACAATGATTTCGTCATTGTCGGACCCGCAGCGGATCCGGCGGCTGTCAGTGGCATGACTGACGTTCAGGGCGCGCTTACCAAGATTGCCGAAGCGGGCGCGCTTTTCGCGTCGCGCGGGGATGACAGCGGCACCCATAAAAAGGAAGTGTCCCTTTGGGCCGACACAAGCATCGATCCGACCGCATCAAGCGGTGATTGGTACCGCGAAACCGGGTCGGGCATGGGTGCGACGCTGAATGCCGGGATCGGCATGGGCGCTTACGTCATGACCGACCGCGCTACGTGGATCAACTTTGGGAACAGGCAGGACTACGTCATCGAGGTGCAGGGCGATGAGGATATGTTCAACCAGTATGGCGTGATTCCGATCAACCCCGCGAAATGCCCGGCGGTGAACGTGGATGCAGCGCAGACCTTTGCCGACTGGTTGGTCTCGGCCAAGGGACAAGAGGTGATCGCGGCCTATAAGATCGACGATCAACAACTGTTCTTTCCCAATGCGCCTGACCAGTGATAGGTTTGCGAGGCGGCCAAATCGGGCCGCCCCAACCATGAATATATGATGCCTGACACCACGTTTCCGGATCAAGAATTCCTAACGGTCAAGGAGCTGGCTGCGCTTCTTCGGCTTAAAGAACGTAAGATTTATCATCTTGCGGCAACAGGTTCGATCCCGTGTTCGCGGGCAACTGGCAAGCTTCTTTTTCCTGCTGTTGAAATCCGGCACTGGATCGCGCAAGCGAAATCTGGCAGCTTCTTGGGGCCTGCCACTGCGGCTGCTTCAAGACCACCGATCATACTGGGCAGCCACGACCCCCTGCTTGACTGGGCAGTTCGCCAGTCTCGCTGCGGGTTGGCAACCTTCTATGATGGCTCTCGTGATGGGCTTGATCGCTTTGTGTTGGCCGAAGGTGTGGCGACAAGCCTGCATATATATGACGCCAAGTCGGACAGTTGGAACATAACTGCTGTCAAGGATTGTGCGGAAAATCAAAATGCAGTCCTGATATCTTTTGCAAAGCGCCAGCGGGGTCTGGTTTTCCGATCCGGTAAATCTGGTCCCTCTGACCTGTCGGGTCTGGGAGGTCTGCGTATCGTTCCCCGCCAGCCGGGATCAGGTACAGACACGCTGTTCAAGGCGTTGGCCGCAAGGAACGGGCTGGATCTGTCGCACCTCAACTTGGGGCCGGTGGCACGCACCGAAGACGAAGCGGTAGAGGCGGTACGCCGCGGCGATGCGGATGTTGCCTTTGGCTTGGAAGCCGTCGCCCGCTCCTACGGGCTGGAATTCACGCCCGTGATCGAAGAAAGCTTTGCATTGCTTGTTGATCGAAAGGCCTGGTTTGACCCGCCAATGCAGGCGCTCCTGAAATTTTGCAAAAGCGCGGACTTTCTCGCTCGGGCTAAGACATGTGGCGGCTACGACGTCAAAGACGTAAGTTCTGTTATATGGAACGCATAAGATTGCTGGCCAATACCCGTCATCGCTAGACGATCAGTATCGTTGTACTACAGCGCTGACAGCGTGGGATCAAACACCTAGATCAGTCTTCAGTCGCCCAAACGGACGTTGCTGTTTGATGTCATGTCAGCGGAGGAAAGCCCTGCATTATTCAGGGCAAAGTTCGCGCCCACAGAAATCACGACAAGGGCCAGCACGGCCATAAGGAAAGCTTTCATGTGGCACCTCGGTATTGCGTCATGGCAGATATTGCATGGATCATTTTGGGGGCCGTCCTATTGCGCTGGCTGCGTCTTGCCAGCAGCTTTGCTTTGTTCTGACTCCACTTCATCGGCCCAGATGCTGTGATGTTCACGCGCCCATTCCAGATCAACCTCGCCCGATCCCATCGCCTCGAACGCGCCTTCCATTCCAAGCGATCCGATATAGATATGCGCAATGATCACTGCCATCAGCACAAAGCTGACGATGGCATGCCAAAGCTGTGCATACTGCATTTCCTCTTGGGGGGTCAGAGCAGCCTCGATCGGGCCAAAGCCCAGCAATTGCGGGATGCCCAGATCGTTCAGCTTTGCGAAAGTGGGCCCGAACATCGTGATCTCGAACGGGAACAGCAACGACAGGCCAGACACTGAAATCGAGGTGCCCAAAACAATAACAGACCAGAAAATCAGCTTTTGACCGGCGTTGAATTTTTTGGCGGGCGGGTGACCCTTGCCAAAGATACCGCCGCCTTTCAGCAACCAGTTGATGTCTGTGCGATCTGGCAAGTTATGAGCAATCCACATCACGAATACCATGATCAGACCCAACATGAATGCCCAAGAGACATTGTTGTGAACCCATTTTCCGGCAATCGCGAAAGTCGAAAACGCCTCGTGGCCAAAGGCCGGGATCAGCAGCTTGCGACCGGCAAGCTGTATCAAGCCGGTCAACCCCAGCAAAACGAACGATACCGCAATCAGCCAGTGGCCAAAGCGTTCAATCCACTTGAACCGTTCGATCGTAACACCCGCGCGGCCATGTTCGATCTTGATGCGGCCCCGGATCAGGAAAAAGATCGCCAGCAGCAGCATCGTGCCGCCCAGCAACGCGCCGCCATAGGTCAACAAGGGGCCCTCGCGGAAAGTAAGCCACCACATGCCACCTTCTTGCATCAGCACTTTTGCCGCCGGGCCATTGTTGCTTGCGACCACTGCCGTGGCTTCATCGGCGCGGATTTCGCGCCAAAGCTCGGAATCGGATGCCCCGCCGAGGGTACCCAGTTGATCCGCCGCAGGCGCACCATTGTCGGTTTGCGGCAAAGGGATTTCTGCCCCAAAAGGTACATCTTCGCCGCGTTGGCGGGCTAGAATATCTTCTAGGGTTTGATGACCTGGTGCGGTAACCGTTGTGTCGCCCGCCGTATCTTGCGCGGCGGTAAAACCTGTGAATGACACAAAGAAAACAAGGGGCAGCAGGATGCGCAGAAACGTCATCATAACCTCCAAAAGATAAATTTTAAATGGCCCGCCTGCATGTGCCAGCGGGCCAGTAAAGCAGTTCGATTAGAAAGCGGCTTCAGCCACCTTTTTGATCGTAAGCTGTGCCCCAGCCCCAAGCACCGGACCCGAACCCACGCGCAACAACACGTTCACGGTAGATACCGGAAACCACGTCGCCGTCACCGGCAAGCAGCGCCTTGGTCGAACACATCTCGGCGCAAATCGGCAACTTGCCTTCCGCGATCCGGTTGCGGCCGTACTTTTGGAATTCGGCTTGGGAATGGTTTTCCTCTGGGCCACCGGCGCAGAAGGTACATTTGTCCATCTTGCCGCGCGATCCAAAGTTGCCAGCCTGTGGGTACTGCGGCGCGCCAAACGGGCACGCATAAAAGCAGTAGCCGCAGCCGATGCACAGATCTTTCGAGTGCAAAACCACACCGTCGTCGGTCTGATAAAAGCAATCTACAGGGCAAACGGCCATACAAGGCGCGTCGGAACAGTGCATGCACGCGACCGAGATCGAGCGTTCGCCGGGGCTGCCATCCTGAATGGTGACAACCTTGCGGCGGTTGATGCCCCACGGCACTTCGTGTTCGTTCTTACAGGCCGTGACGCAGGCGTTGCATTCGATGCAGCGTTCGGCGTCGCAGAGAAACTTCGCTCTTGCCATCTTGTCGGTCTCCTTACGCTGTCCAGATTTTGCAGAGGGTCGCTTTGGTCTCTTGCATCTGAGTTACTGAATCATAGCCATATGTCTGTGCGGTGTTGGTGGATTCACCCAGCACATAGGGGTCTGCGCCATCAGGATATCTATCCCGCAGATCAACCCCTTCCATATGACCACCGAAGTGGAACGGCATGAAGGCCACGCCGCTTTGAACGCGTTCTGTCACCATGGCCATGACTTTGACCTTGCCACCTTCCGGGCCTTCGACCCAAACCTGCGCCCCGTCACGCACACCAAGGTTGTTGGCGTCGCGCGGGTTGATTTCAACGAACATGTCCTGCTGAAGCTCGGCCAACCATGGGTTGGACCGGGTTTCGTCACCGCCACCTTCATATTCGACCAAACGACCAGAGGTCAGGATGATCGGATAGTCCTTGGAAAAGTCGTTTTCCTGAATGGACTTGTACATGGTGGGCACACGCCAGAACTTTTTGTCTTCATAGGTAGGATAGTCGGCCACCAGATCGCGACGGTTGGTATAAAGCGGCTCGCGGTGGATTGGCACCGGATCAGGGAAGGTCCACACGACGGCGCGGGCCTTGGCGTTGCCAAAGGGAGCACAGCCATGCTTAATCGCGACACGCTGGATGCCACCCGACAGGTCGGTCTTCCAGTTCACGCCACCGCTTTTTGCGATGTAGTCCGATGGCATTTCACCGGTTTGCGATGTTTCACCGACTTCTTCAGTGGGCTTTTCATCGGCAGCAGGTACGCCTTCTGGATAGCCCGCGACATAGTTGATCACGCTCATCTCTGCTTCGGTCAGGTCGCTGTCCCAGCCCAATTCGCGCAGCATCTGCATCGTGAATTCAGGATAACCATCCTGAATTTCCGACCCCACGCTGTAGACGCCTTCGGCGAGAAGGTTGTCACCTTCACGCTCCACACCGAAACGGGCGCGGAAGGTCAGGCCACCTTCTGCGACGGGCATCGACATGTCGTACAGGTTTGCCGTGCCCGGGTGGTTCATCTCGGGCGTGCCCCAGGAAGGCCATGGCAAGCCATAGAAATCGCCATCGGCCGGGCCACCCACCGCACGCAGTGTTGTGCGGTCAAAGGTGTGCTGGTTGGCCATGTGCATTTTCATCCGCTCGGGGCTTTGGCCGGTATAGCCGATCGTCCACATGCCACGGTTGAATTCGCGGGTGATGTCTTCGATGTTGGGCTCGTCACCTTCTACCGCGATATTCTTGAACAAACGGTCCGAAAAGCCGAACTTGTCAGCAAATAGCTTAATGATCGTATGATCGGGTTTGGATTCAAACAGCGGTTCGACCACCTGATCGCGCCATTGCAGCGACCGGTTTGACGCCGTTACCGAACCGCGCGTCTCGAACTGGGTCGAGGCGGGCAGAAGGTACAGACCATCCTGGCGGTCCTGCATAACAGCAGAAACAGTCGGGTAAGGATCAACCACGACCATCAGGTCGAGTTTTTCCATCGCGGTGGTCATTTCCTTTTGACGGGTCTGAGAGTTAGGCGCGTGGCCCCACAGAACCATCGCACGGGTATTGTCCGGCTGATCGATGTTTTCCTTGTCTTCCAACACGCCGTCAATCCAGCGGCTGACGGGAATACCGGTCAGGTTCATCATCGACGTATCACTAAAGCTCGCATCCGAGAAACGACCCTTGAGCCAGTCAAGGTCTTCTTCCCAGACGCGCGCCCAATGCGCCCAAGCAGCCGCGCTGAGGCCATAGTAACCGGGCAGCGTGTCAGCCAGAACACCAAGGTCGGTCGCGCCCTGCACGTTATCGTGGCCGCGGAAGATGTTTGTGCCGCCACCTGCGGTGCCCATGTTGCCAAGTGCCAGCTGCAAGATGCAGTAAGCGCGGGTGTTGTTGTTGCCGTTGGTGTGCTGCGTGCCACCCATGCACCAGATCACTGTGCCGGGGCGGTTGTTGGCCAAGGTGCGTGCAACGCGCTCAAGCTGCTTGCCTGGGGCACCGGTTACGCGCTCGACCTCTTCTGGGGTCCATTTGGCGACTTCGGTCTGGATCTGGTCCATGCCCCAAACGCGGGTGCGGATGAACTCTTTGTCTTCCCAGCCGTTCTCAAAGATGTGCCACAGGATACCCCAAACCAGTGCCACGTCCGAACCGGGCCGGAAGCGCACGTACTCGTCGGCATGCGCGGCTGTACGTGTAAAGCGCGGGTCACAGACGATGATCGGGGCGTTGTTCTGCTCTTTCGCCTTCAGCAGGTGCAGCAGCGATACCGGGTGCGCCTCGGCAGGGTTGCCACCGATGATGAAAATCGCCTTGGAGTTATGCATGTCGTTGTAGCTGTTGGTCATGGCGCCGTAACCCCATGTGTTCGCAACACCAGCTACGGTGGTCGAGTGGCAGATGCGCGCCTGATGGTCGACGTTATTGGTGCCCCAGTACGCCGCGAACTTGCGGAACAGGTACGCCTGTTCGTTGTTGTGCTTTGCCGAACCCAGCCAATAAACAGAATCGGGGCCGCTTTCTTCGCGGATCGTGTTCATCTGGTCGCCGATCTCGTTGATGGCTTGTTCCCAGCTAATCCGGATCCATTCCCCGCCCTGCTTTTTCATCGGGTATTTCAGACGACGCTCGCCGTGTGCGTGTTCACGCACGGCAGCGCCTTTTGCGCAATGTGCGCCTAGGTTGAACGGGCTGTCCCAGCCGGGTTCTTGTCCCGTCCAGACGCCGTTGGACACCTCGGCGATAACGGTACAGCCGACCGAACAGTGCGTGCAGACAGATTTGATCGTCTCGACCGCGCCATTTACTGCAGATGCGGCAGAGGCTTGGGTGACAGAACCGGCTGTTGCGGCAATTGCGGCCAAGCCACCGATGGCCAGACCGGACCCGCGCAGAAACGCACGACGGTCAACGGATTTTTCGGCGATATCGGACAGCATGCCAACCCGTTGGGGCCGCCGTGCCAGTCCGTTTGTCTTTTTCCGAAGCATAGTATCCTCCCTTGATGCCCTCTTGAGTATGAACCGCTGTTCAAATCGGGGCTGATTGTTCCCACCGTCGCTTTTGTGCGGCGGCGGTGGTTTGCAGATTAAAAGCGGGTGCTGTCCAGATAGGCGCGTGTGTGTGCGGTATCTTGCATTGTGTCAGATTGCAGATCGACAGCCTGTGCCTGCGCTGCCGTGCCGCTTGACGCGACTGCCACGACTGCAGCAGGGGCTGCGGTGCCCGCGAGCTTGAGGAAATTGCGGCGGCTGGTGCCTTTGGTGTCCTGGGTCATGGGTCTGAACCCCTTTCCTTGGTTGCGCGGGCGAACCCGCTGAATGTTGCGGATTTAGCCCGCTGTCATACGAAAAGCTTCGCGTTCGATGTCCATAAACACGCGGCCCACTTCGGCGACGCCTGCATATAAGACGGAATTCTTTGCAGCCTTGAGGTCTGAATAAAAATGACCCGCCCAAGGTGCAACATGCTTGTTAAAAAACGACCTTTGTGCTGCATCTGTCGCAGGCGTGCCAAAACGGCCTACAATCATGCCGCCCATCATCTCCATCAGCGATGCGATGTTGTCTTCGGGTTCGAACACGTTGGCCGCACGGCTGATCCGCTGCGCAGACATGTCGGTGCGCAATGCAGCAAGGGGTTTTTCGTTTAGAAAACCGGTCAGGTAGTAGCTGGCATAGGGCAGCAATTCGCCCCGCCCCAATCCAATGAAAAGCGCGTTGAATTCGGTTGCTACCTTTTTCGGGGGCATCGCCTTGGCCACACGAGCCAAACCGTTGATCGCCTGACCCAGTTCGCTGTCGTCGCCGGAAAGGCCTGCAGTCTGGTCCAGCAACATCTGATCTGCCGGGCGGGCCAACATCACACCCAAATAATTATACAAATCCGCGCGCAGGCGATCTTCGGCTGACACTTGGGGGGCTTGCGCTGTCGCGGTCATGTGGTCTGCTCCTCAAAGCGAAAGGCCATGCGGCGGGGCGTCAAAATCATAGCCTCGGCTTCGGCTTGATCTTCCGTCGGATCAACATCCGTTTGCGGTTCCAGCGGCGCTTGGGCCACGGCCTGCTGTTCTTCGACCCCTTCAGGCACTTCTTCTACTTCGGGCGCTTCTTCCTGTTCGGACCGCGCCAATGCCTTTTTCGCAACGTCTTCGATATGGCGACGCAGGCCCTTGCCGACTTGATAGCTGGTTGTAAAATTCGTCACGGCCGAGGCTTGAGTATAGTCATCGGCATAATCCACCAAATCATCCAAGCAGGCAAGAACCGGGTTCGATACCCACAACTTGCGCAGTGCGCGGCGCCGCAGATGTTCAGGGATAGCGCGGGACATAAAGGCAGTGAAATCATCACCGGCCTTCATAGTGTCAGGGTCGGGCAGATCAAATTCCACCAGCAATTCGGCATCTGTCTTTTCGGCCAATACAGCCTGTTCGTCGGCATGAACCTTTGCATCGGCTGCCTGCAAAACTGCTTCTTCCTCGGCCCGCACAGCCGCGCGGCGGCGATCCCAGAACGACGCATGGCGGGTCATTGTGTCGGCTCCGATCCTGTGCGGCGCGGCGCGCGGTACACATCGGTTGCCTGTACGATCCGCGCGTCACCGATGCCGTCTTGCTTGTGCTCGCGGTGCTTGTCACGGCGGCGTTTCACAAAAGCTTCGTCTTCGTGATGCTCTTCGACATAGGCCGCGATCCATGCATGAACTTGCGGGGTCATCATGACCTTTTCAACGATGTCTTCGCCGTTATCGCTATAATCCTGCGCCTCGTAGGGCGACGCGGTTACCATCACAACTTCAAGCGGTTTAGGCGGATCATTGGTTTCACGGCAAATGACGTAGACGCAGGGCACGTTGGCGGCGAGGCCGTGAACGTAAGCCTCTGTTTCAGATCGGTATATCGTCAGGGGCACGGTCGTGACGTGATAATCCGAAACGCCACCTTCGGTCCGCAACAGCTTCCAGTCGGCGGGGTCGGCACCAGGCAGAATGCAAACAGCACGCCACGCATATTTCGCCCATTTCGTAACCCCGGGAGATTTACGAAGGACCACGCCAACGGGCATGGATTGCGCTGATTTAAGCAGTGCGTTCAACGATCGACCTTTAAATTTTCCAGTTTTGCGTTCTGGTATACTGGCGTATTCCGTCGCAGTTTCAAAGGGGATTTTTGGTAACATACGAATGTCGCATGGTTTTTCACGGTGATCCAAGGCCAACCTAACCGCACAAACCCCTATTTTTCTTGAGGAATCTACGGGTATGTCGGCTTTTGCCGAGAAATCTATTTTGCATCCTCACTAAACCTTGCATATGCGAGGCCAATGAATTTGGGGTTTGCGGCCACCGCTGATCATCACTAGCCTGCTGCGGAATGTCGACAGGCCCTTTGCCAAAGGGCGTACCTGTCACGGGGGAGACTATGGAAAAAACACTTCTGCTTTGTGACTGTTTGGGCAGTCAGACCGTTGACGCGACCACGCTGTCGAACGCAACAGGGCTAGGCTGTTCCAAGGTGTTTCGCAGCCTGTGCACCGACCAGATTGACGGAGCGGCCGCAGCGATCACTTCGGGAAACGTGACCATCGCCTGCCAGCAAGAACGTCGCCGATTCGAAGATCTGGCAGAAGAGCTGGGCGTGGATGCGCCCGGCTTCGTCGACATTCGTGACCGCGCTGGCTGGCATGGGGATGCGGGCGATGCGGCCCCAAAAATGGCTGCTTTGGTCGCCGAGGCGCATTTGCCCGCGCCTGCCCCCCGCGTTCTGGATGTTGTGTCCGAAGGGACCTGTCTGGTCTTTGGCCCCGCCGATCTAGCGCTAGAGGTCGCGGATACACTTGCCGATACACTTGCGGTAACGGTGCTGTTGGCGGCCGGATCTGACGTTTCCATCGATCCAAGATTCGATGTGGTGCGCGGCAAGATTCGGAAAGCTGCAGGATCCTTAGGCAACTTCAACCTGACGCTGGACGCGCTTGAAATGGTGATTCCGGGTGGGCGCGGCACGCCTGAATTTACGGCACCACGAGATGGCGCTGCGTCACAATGCGATATCATTTTAGATCTTAGCGGCGACACGTCCTTATTTCCGGCCCCGCACAAACGCGATGGGTATCTGCGCGCCGATCCCGGAAGCCAGCCCGCCGTGGCCGACGCGGTGCGCGAGGCGATGCAGATGGTCGGCACCTTTGAAAAGCCGCTTTATGTGCGCCTGACCGAAAGCCTTTGCGCCCATTCGCGCGCCGAGCAGCCTGCCTGTTCGAACTGCCTTGACTTGTGCCCGACGGGGGCGATCACGTCGGCGGGGGAACATGTTGCGATTGATCCGCTGATTTGCGCAGGCTGCGGCAGCTGTTCGTCAGTTTGCCCATCGGGGGCCATCACTTATGATGCCCCTCCGGTTGATACCCTGTTTCGCAGACTGTCCACGCTTGCGAACACCTTTCGCAAGGCAGGCGGTGCCAACCCGCGCCTGCTGGTACATGACCAAGACCACGGGGCCGAGATGATCCGCCTTTTCGCCCGTTATGGTGCAGGCCTGCCAGTTGATGTGATCCCGTTGGCGGTCGATGCGCTGGCGGGGTTCGGGCATGCGGAAATGCTGGCCGCGCTTGGCTGTGGTTTCGTTGGTGTCGAGATCTTGCTGTCGCCAAAGACTGAATCGGACGTGATCGAAAGCCAAGCCGATATCGCCCGCGCCATCAGCGGCTGCGACGCGATCCGTTTGCTGGACCTGTCGGACCCCGATGCGCTGGAAGATGCGTTGATACCGGCCGCGCTTCAGCCCGCCCATGAAACGCTACTGCCGCTTGGCACGCGCCGCCAGATCGCGCGGCTTGCGGGCAAGACATTGCAACCAGATGCCAAGGTGATCAACCTGCCCGATGCATCGCCCTATGGTGCTGTGCTGGTGGATACCGATGCCTGCACGCTGTGCCTGTCTTGTGTGTCGCTTTGCCCGTCGGGCGCGTTGGGTGACAACCCTGATCTGCCGCAACTGCGCTTTCAGGAAGACGCCTGCCTGCAATGCGGACTTTGCGCCAATATCTGTCCCGAGGATGCGATCACCCTGAAACCTCAGATGAACCTTGGCGATGATGCGTTTACCCAAGTGGTCCTGCACGAAGAAGAACCGTTTGCCTGTATCGAATGCGGCAACCTGTTCGGGGTGAAATCCACCGTCGAAAAGATCACCGAAAAGCTGGCGGGCAAGCACGCAATGTTTGCATCATCCGAGGCCGCCAAAATGATCCAGATGTGTGACAAATGCCGCGTCAATGCGCAGTTTCATTCGCAAAATAACCCCTTTGCCGGCAAGGATCGCCCCCGTGTGCGAACCTCTGACGACTATTTCACCAAGCGCAAAGACCACTAGGCGCTTGGCCAAACCCCAAATCTCAAGGAGAACATCATGAGCGATGATTTCAACATGTCGATGCGTAAATTCCTGAAACAGGTCGGTGTCACCTCGCAACAAGCGATCGAAAAAGCAGTGCGCGAAGCGGGCGATACGGCCGGGAAAAAATACCAGGCCAAGGTGGTGCTGACCATCGACGGGCTTGATGTCGAACATGTCGTGACCGGCGAAATCCAAGGGCAGTCCGAAGCGTGAGCCTGACCCGTGACGCCGTACTGGCCTGCCTCAAAACACTCAAAGACCCGGTTTCCGGCAAAGACATTGTTGAACTCGGTTTGGTCAAAGCGCTGACCGTCGACGAAGGCATAGTGCGTTTTGTGCTTGAGGTGAACCCGACCCACGCCGACGTCTATGCTGTGTTGCGCGATCAGGCCGATGCAGCCGTCAAGGCGCTGGACGGTGTCAAAACGGTTTCTGTCGTGCTGACCGCGCATTCTGTCAAAGCGCCCCCACCTGATCTGCAAATGGGTCGCAAGTCTGAACCGACAGGCCCCGAGAAAATTCCGGGCGTTGACCGTATTCTCGCCATCGCTTCGGGCAAGGGCGGTGTGGGGAAATCGACGGTCGCTGCCAACCTTGCCTGTGCGCTGGCCGCCGAAGGGCGACGCGTGGGGATGCTGGATGCCGACGTTTATGGCCCCTCGCAGCCGCGTATGTTGGGCGTGTCGGGTCGGCCTGCCTCGCCAGATGGCAAGACGATCCTGCCGATGCGCAACTTTGGCGTCACGATGATGTCCATCGGCTTGATGACCAATGACGACCAAGCCGTTGTCTGGCGTGGGCCCATGCTGATGGGCGCGTTGCAGCAGATGATGATGCAGGTGCAATGGGGCGCTTTGGATGTGCTGATCGTCGATCTGCCCCCCGGTACGGGCGATGTGCAGATGACGCTGGCGCAAAAGGCCCATGTTGACGGCGCAATCATCGTTAGCACACCGCAAGATGTGGCGCTGATGGATGCCCGCAAGGGGATCGACATGTTCAACCAGCTTAAGACACCCATCATCGGCATGATCGAGAACATGAGCACCCATATCTGTTCAAACTGCGGCCACGAGGAACATGTCTTTGGCCATGGTGGTGTCGCCGCCGAGGCTGCGAAGCTGGGTGTGCCCTTGCTGGCAGAAATCCCGCTGCATCTGGATATCCGTATCGCAGCGGATGGCGGGGCGCCTATCGTGGTGTCGAAACCCGACAGCCCGCAGGCTGACGCGTTCCGAACCGTTGCCAAGGCCTTGATCGCAGGCGGCCACGCGTGATCGACGGCCCGGTCTTTCCACCGTTGCTGTCCGGGTTGCAAGCTACTGACCCCTTTGCACGCGCTTGTGCAGAGGCGCAGCAAGGCTGCGACGCGGGGCTGGTGGTTTATGATCTGGGGCCAAGCATTTTGCAGGGCGCGATTGTCTTCGCGCCCGAAGTCACCTTGGCAAAGGCGATGGCCATGCTGCCGCTGTGTGCCGTCGGCTTTCAGAACGCCCTTGGCGCATTGGCCCCCCCCGAGGTTGCCGTGCACCTCGAGTGGGATGGCGATATCTGGGTGAACGGGGCGCGCTGCGGTCAGATGCGCGCAGCTGCATCAGATACTGACCCACTTGCGATACCCGATTGGCTGGTCGTGGGTTTCGCAATCAACATCCTGCCGCAAAGCGACACCCCCGGCGATACGCCTGATCAGACCACGCTGTACGGCGAAGGCTGTTCAGAGGTGAACCCGGTCACCTTACTGGAAGCGTGGGCGCGGCACATGCTGGTCGCGCTGAACCGCTGGTCAGACGACGGGCCCGCGCCTTTGCACAAGGAATGGACAGGTCTTATCTGGAATATGGGCAAGGACGTGACCCATGGCAATCTGACTGGCAGCTTTAAGGGCGTTGACGAAAACTTTGGCCTGCTGCTTAAGACTGCTGATACGACCCATCTTATTCCATTGACCGACCTGTTGGAGCCAGCCCCATGAGCGATCGTTTCCTTGCCCGCGCGATCCATTTTGATGAAAGCGACCGCAACGTGTTTCACGTCCCTGCCCGCACGAGCGAATGGTGTGTTTCGGGCGGGTTCGAGTTTTCGAACTGGTCCAACGGCGATCTGACGGGCAAGGCCCGGCAAGCTTTCGCAAACGGCTGGATGGGGGTCGAAACATTTGGCCGCGTGACCTTTGTCGCCGTGACCAAGGTGGAACCCTTCGAGATCGAGGCGATCACATTGCAACTGATGAAGCATTTTGTCGAAATTTACGGTGCCCCGTCGATGGACGCCGCCCGCCCCGTCGCCGAAGAAGAAATCACCCAGATGATGGAACTTTGCGCCGACCACGCGCCGAACACATTGCTGACCGTCGCAAGGGAGCTTTCCGACAGCGGCGTGCGCGAAAGCTATCGCTTTATCGAGCCGCAGGATGCCGGGATCGACCAGTTCGCGGTGCACGGGTCATTGGACGAGGACGGCCACGGCGGGCATGGGCATTCCCATTAGAGCGATAGCAGGTTAACGGCGGCGTCAAACGTGGGTGCCAGGCGCTCTGCAAATCTGTTTCTCGTTCTTTGCTTGCAAGATCGATCTGGGTACCGCTGATCTCTTCATAAGGGCTTGCGGGCTTGTCGATTATCCACTGATTCAAACGACTAAAATGATTGCGAAATAGGAACCCGAACCAATCATAATCCGGCTTCGAGACCTGACGTTAGAATCGAATGCACGCAAGCAGTACCCTCAGCATAAGAGCCGCTACAAACCTAGCAGAACGGAACACTTAAACGGTAATCGCAATCTCGCTGATATCACTATCCACTGCGCGCGCAGCCGCCAACAGCCGCCCCGTCAAATGGCTTTGCACATACGCGGCATGAAAACGGCTAGGGGCTTGTAACGTAAGCCGGCCCCCTGCCCTTCCATGTCGCTTGAGATGATGGACCCAGCTGCTATAAACCCCTGCATCTTCAGCGTGAAGAATACCTTGCGCCAAAGACCATTCAGTGCCGTCTTGGGCCTGAGGCGCGGGGACAATCCCCCGCACAGGCAGTGATACAACCCGCGACGGTTCGGGCGTGCCTTGCATGCGCAGATCAAAATCGGGACCGACGCGGGGCCAATGGCTGCGGGTTGCCTCAAGAATAACTTCGAAATCAAGGCCATATTCCGTCACGCGGCCACGGGCACCTTGCCGCTTGACGATCAGCCAACCACACCCGCGCAACTTGGCCATTTCGCGTTTTACTGTGCGTTCATCGACAGACCACAGTTGGGCGATCTCGCGCTGCCCGACAGCAAGTTCGTTGCGCGCCCAATTGTACCTTGCCGTCACAAGCGTAATGAACCGCAAGACCAACCGGTGGTCATGTTTGCCGCCCGCGAGCGCGTAGGCACCAAGCGCGGTTATCATGTCGTACTTTCGCGCAGACGCATCGCGCCCGGTAGGCTTGGGGGAAAGCATACTGCCTCCGATCTGGCACCGATGGTGGTGCAGGCTCAATATCATGATCTCTTGCTGGATCGTTACGGTAAAGGCAACGCCTTTCCCGCCTCTTTCCTGATTTGCGTCCGGAATGGCGATTCTGTCAAGGCTTGGTTTTACGCAGTCTTCTTACTTCCTTCAATCAAAGTTGAAAGATAGGGTATCATAGGTATTGGGGGACATCCTATATGACCCCCAATACAGGGTTTTTGTCCCCCAATAGGTCGTGTCATTCGAATTTCTGTCACCCTATATTTGGGGTGTTTTCCTATGATCTGCCATGCGCTTCCCGAATCGCCTGATCCTTGTGAAATACCATGAAAGATAACTGTTGGTTTTTAGATTATAGCCCTTTTCACAAGATGCAAATTAGGCGTAAATCAGGCAATACCAATAATTAGCGTTTCCAGCGGGCGGACGGCGAGGTGTTTTTGCCTTTGCTTGCGTTCCCCGCGGGGAACCGACCGAGGAAAGGGCCCCTCATGTTCAGCCATCTCGATCTGGCAAAGCTGCAATCTCAATCGCTTAAGATGCAGGGCTTTATTCGCCAGCAAACCTATTCACCCGAGATGGAGAAGACGCTTAGGCGGTTTTCCAGTTGGGAGGTTGCGGAGCTGATCTTTCGCATGAACCCCTCGACCTTGCGCGGCAAGCTTGCCGCTGATCCGTCGCTGCCCGAAGGGTTGGTGGAAGAGGATGGTCGCCAGCGTTGGTACACGCTTGAGGAAATCAACGAGTTGCGTCGCAAGCTGCGGGTCAAGAACGGGTCGCTTATGCCGCCCCGCCCTGCGGGCAAGCGTGCCGTGCGGGCGGCTATTGCGAACTTCAAAGGGGGGGCTGGTAAATCCACGGTGGCGCTGCACTTTGCGCACGCCGCTGCTCTTGATGGCTACCGGGTGCTTGCTGTGGACTTTGATCCGCAAGCGACGCTGAGCCATTCCATGGGGCTGTCCGATGTGTCCGAGGAGGTGACGGTTTGGGGTATCATGGCGCGCGATCTGATCCGCGAGACGGAGCGGATGAACGCGGTACAGGGGGGCGCTGAAAGCGGGGCCGCCCTGCCCCAACGCAAGCTGCCAGCATCTGTCACTGGCATGGGCCTTAGCGAATTGCGCGCGGCGGATTTTATCAAACCGACCAGTTGGCCCACGATTGATCTGATCCCCAGTTGTGCCAACGCTGCGTTTGTTGAGTTTGCCAGCGCTCAGTACCGGCACCTGAACCCCGAATGGTCGTTTTTTGCAGCCGTTTCGCGATACCTCGATTCCATTCCGGCTGACGCCTATGACATGATTATTTTCGACTGCCCGCCCGCTATCGGGTATCAATCGATGAATGCGGTATTTGCGGCGGATGTGCTCTATATTCCATCGGGGCCCGGCTATTGGGAATATGACAGCACGACCAGCTTTATCGGCCAGCTGTCCGAGGCGCTTGAGGATCTGGGGCGTTTCAAGGGCCGTCTGCCCTCGGGCACAGATCCGGTCAAGGCGTTTGCCGACATCAAGTTTTTGCTGACACGTTTTGAGCCGAATAATGATTTGCACCGTGCGATGCAGTCAGCTTTTCAACAGGTCTTTAAACCACATGTTGCAGAGCACCCGATTGAAATGACCCGTGCTGTCGAACAGTCTGGGCGGTTCCTGTCCTCGATCTACGAGATGGATTACCGGCAGATGACCCGCGAGACGTGGCGCCGCGCCCGCATGTCTTTCGATCAGGCATATGATGAATTCCGAACCACGTTGGTAGACGCGTGGGACAAGCTGGAGGACTGATAAATGGTTAAAAAGCGTTCTGTTTTTGACATCAATTTTGAACTTGATGAAGATGAAGAAAAGCCCGAGTTCCCCGCGGGGAACCCGGAGCCGGAGGAAGATGTTGCCGCCTATAACGTTCAGGGTCATCCGCTTCAGAATCGGGATCCGGTCCCTGCCCGTCGCAGTCCAATGGCCAGCGCGATCTCTGAAACGTTAGAGGCGACAACTGAACGCGCCTCGGCTGAGGCTGCGATCAGGGCGGAAAATGATGCCTTAGCGCATGAGCATGTCCGTTTGAAAAAGCTGGGATTGATTACGGATCTGATCCAAACCGCCTACGTGCGGACCGATAAGTTGACCCGCGACCGATCCGCGAATGTCGACCCAGAGCTGGCAGAGTTAAAACAATCGATCCAGTCGGTCGGCTTGTCCAACCCCATCCGGGTAGAGCAGACTGACACCGGTTACGAGCTTATCCAGGGCTACCGGCGCCTTGCGGCTTTTCGTGAGCTGGCAGAAGAAACCGGCGATCCGCGTTATACCCGCATCCCGGCGGCGCTGGTTCCCCGCGGGGAACCGTTAGAGGCGCTGTATCGCAAGATGGTTGACGAGAACCTTGTCCGCAAAGATTTGTCTTTTGGCGAGATGGCAAAGCTCGCGCTGTCGTATGCGCAGGATACCGGTCGCGATGTTGGCGATGCTGTCAGCGTGCTTTATGCGTCTGCGTTGAAGCAGAAAAGGACTTACATCCGGCAGTTTGCGCGAGTCCTTAGCGATTTGGACGGGGCGCTGAGCCACCCCGAAGCCATGCCGCGCGCGCTTGGATTGGATTTGTACAAGCTCTTTGATGCTGACCCGACGAATGCGCACACTGTGAAAGACGCGCTTTCGACGATGTTCAATCGCAGTGCGGAGGAAGAGCTGACGGTTTTACGGGCAGCACTTTCACCAAAGAAGCAGGCATCCAAAACGGCTGGCCGGTCGATGTCAAAAACGTCGCTGCGGATCGGCGTGCCACAGGGCGAAATGCGCGTCACGGCGTTGGACGGCAAGGTCGAAATGCGCCTGCCACGAGATTTTTCGGCGGTCAGCAAAGCCAGCCTTCAACGTGGGATCGAAGCATTTCTTGCGGAAATTGACAGGGATGAATAGGGCAGGGTGGTAAAGCGAAGACAGTTGCAGTTTCTGAAATCTGATCGGTCGGCGGTGTGGCTGTTAGCCTTGAGCGCTGTACGTTGTATATGGGTGCCGCGTCAGGCGGCCCCTCTGACGGTCTTCCTAAAAACGCAAGAATTTTAAGCCGCTATATCCATATACATTCAGTAAGATTTGATTTTTGAATTGGATATATACTCCTGCGCCTGAATTGACCTGACGATTTTTGGTCGGGCGATTCACTTCGCCGCATGGCTTCAGGCGCGGCGGTCTATATTTTGAGGGTATGAGCAACCGATACAAAACAGTCTCCTTATCCGACGAGCAGCGCATAGCGCTTGGAGCGCTTTGCCGCCGCCGCAAAGTTGATGCCCTTGTTTGGAAACGTGCGCGGGCGTTTCTTCTTCTGGACGCAGGAGAAGACGCCGGAACGGTTTGCCGCATATTGGATATCGGCCCGACAGTTTTGACGGAATGGCGATTTGCCTTTGCCGGAGCGGGACTGTCGTTTTTCGGCAGGTCGCTTATCGGGTTAAGTCAAAGGGAATGGAAAATGAATATTATATGAAGACCATAATTCGCGATAAATGACGTCTGTATATGGGTCCTTTTTCCAAACAGGACCCATTTCGCCGTTATTAAATTCGCATATCCATCCAACTACGTTTGACGTTTTTCGGTCCAGAATTTCTTTTTTTGCTTGAGCGTATAATCTCTCAGGGACTTCACATTGCTCTGACTTTTGAACATTGACATTCATCGTTTGGTTCCCTCGATTACCCTCAATCCTTTACGTAGAGTGTGCGAAACCTGTTGCTTTACTTCTTCGGGATCAACTTTGGGATTGTCTGGTGGAAAGGAATATTCTTCCATCGTCTCATCAAGGTCCCCCCATTGACAGTACGCATGCAGTAACCTGTATTTTGTTAAGTCAGTGCAACCATCCAAAGTGATTCCACGGACTGCCATGTTTCTATCAAATCCTGCTATCACCGTGCATAGATCCGCGACGGCCTCTTCAAACGTTGGCCGGTCCGAACAACAATCAACAGCAATATCCAAGAGAGTACCGCCAATATCTGGCTCAATAACGGTCCAGTGATAAAGCCGTCTGAACAAAATATCGTCATTGGCCCCATTGAGCAGTTTGGCCGTGTAGAACAATCCAGAAACATACTTCCCCGTATCCGGATTCCGAAAAACATGCCCATACCAGTTTGGCGCCCCCCAGCGGTCGTCAATGCTAACCACTGATAACAATTCCGAGCCGCCGCTAGGGCCGGCAGGTGTTGTAAACACGCGCCGAGGTGCAAGGATACCTGCAGCGGATTTGATATTGTTGGCCAAAGCCGCCTCAACGTCTTGAGCCAATCGTGGAAATGAAGGTGCTATCATCCTGCGTGTCCCCTCATCCGATCATCACATTTGATTTTGGGGGAGGTCCGCCGCGAATTTGCCAGGGCACCTTCATAGATTTCGGTTTCAGCAAGTTTGCCAGAAAAATGTTGTATGTTATTCATAGGTTATCTCATATTTGTCGATATTTTTGCCATAAATATCTTTTTAGGCCCCATCGGAAGGATTGTGCGTAGGATTACTCTAAGGGAGAACAAATTGGCAACCTGCCTTTTGCTCCAGAATCTCTTTAAGGCCGACTACGCGTTTTCGGACAAAGAGCGAAAAAAGACGGGTGTAGAGACGCCACAACGGATCATTTTGATGCTCAGCAAGGCTCAGAGACAAATGCCTTTAATACGGCCGTTTTGGAGACAGGTCGAATCAGATGCTCAACTCTGAAAATTTCCTCGCTGCGAGGAAGTTTGTGTAGTGCGTTGTCATACTACACGACTCTTATGATTACGGGTGGAATTAGTAACCACGGTGATACAGCGGCGTTTGGGTCTGACCTGAGCAGTTTACGCATCTGATCGAAGCCAATTCGAAAGAATGACTTTGCGAAATATCCGTGTTTTTTCCGTAAGCGCAGTCCCTGTCCCATTGATGTTTTCAGCCTTGGCCGATTGACATTGTTCGGTGTGGTGCGTTTGCGCGCACGTCAGGGAGTCCTGGGCGAGTTCATTTCTGAGGGCGTGGCGACGGCACGAGCCCAGGGCATCAAAGCGTCGATGTCCTTTTCGAGATGCCCACTGGCCAGCTTTGTGTACAGATCGCGCAGGTAGGCATAGGGCTCGACGCCGTTCATGCGACAGGTTCCGATCAGGCTGGCGAAGCGTGCCCAACACC
>JAGXGZ010000018.1 GCA_024636495.1 Roseobacter sp.
CGACGTCACCGCGACCATCCTGTCGCGTTCGGTGCTCAGGTAATTCAGCCGGATGTCAGGCTGGCGGTTCATGTCAGGACTGTCGATGTGGGTTGCCCCGACTGAATCTGGGCGAAGGTTGCATACCGACACGGTGATTGCCGGGAACGGGTGCAGCGGATCGCCCAATTTGTCCGTCGACAAGGGCTGGACATGATACTCCAGATCGGGCGTTTCCAGACTGGGGTCGCTTTTGGTGAACATACCGAACTGGCTCGGTGCCATCGACAACGGCCCGCTTTGTGTCATCGCATATTGCAGACCAATCCGGACTTTGCCCCATGTGCTGTTGACGATCTCGTTCAGCGTTTTTGCCCCCGTGACCTTGAACACAGTTCTGATCTGCAGATGATCCTGCAGGTTTTCACCAACGCCCGGCAGATGATGCACCGGAGCAATGCCCAGATCCTGCAGCCGCTCTGCCTGACCGATCCCCGAAAGCTCTAGCAGCTTGGGAGAGTTGATCGCGCCCGCCGCCAGGATCACTTCGGCATGTGCTGTGGCCTGTGTCGTCCGGCCTTTGTTGTCGTATTCGACACCGCTGGCGCGCTTGCCGTCAAAGATAACCCGACGGGTATGAGCCTCGGTCAGCACGGTCAGGTTCGGCCGCTTGAGGACGGGGCGCAAGAACGCCTTGGCCGTGTTCCAGCGGACACCGTTCTTCTGGTTCACCTCGAAAAACCCCGATCCTTCGTTCGTGCCGGTGTTGAAGTCCGAAACAGGCTCTATCCCGAACTCTTTGGCAGCTTCCTGCACGGATTCCAGCACGTCCCACCGCAACCGCTGGCGCGACACTTTCCATTCCCCGCCCGAGCTGTGCAGTGGTGTCGCGCCGTCGTGGTGGTCCTCGCTGAGCATGAAATAGGGCAAGACATCATCCCAGCCCCAGCCGGTATTGCCCATCTGTCGCCAACCGTCGTAATCCGCAGCCTGACCGCGCATGTAGATCATGCCATTGACCGACGAGCAGCCGCCCAGCACCTTCCCTCTTGGATAGGTCAACGCGCGGCCGTTCAATCCCGGCTCGGATGCGGTTTTCATCATCCAGTCCGTGCGCGGATTGCCGATACAGTAAAGATACCCGATTGGCACATGCACCCAGTGGTAATTGTCGCTCTTGCCCGCCTCAAGCAGCAGAACTCGTGTCTTGGGGTTTGCTGACAGCCGGTTGGCCAGCACGCAGCCCGCGGTGCCACCACCGACAATGATATAGTCAAACTCCACAAGATCCCCCTTTGCACGTGTAGCCACCTTAGCCTGCGGCGAAACAGGGGCAACGCATTTAGTTTTATCTGGACCGTTAGCGCTGACTCCCCTAATCAAAATGGCGGGGATCAACACGAGGGAGTGGACAGGGTGATATTATGCTGTGGCGAAGCGCTGGTCGATATGATCGAAACGGACGGGGCATTCCGGCCTTTCGCGGGCGGCGCGGTCTTTAATACAGCAATAGCGCTTGGTCGTTTGCACCGCGAGGTAGGGTTTCTCTCAGGCATTTCAACGGACATGTTCGGGACGTTGCTGCAAGACAGGCTACGCGAGAGCGGCGTCGATACGGTGCAGGTGATCCTGTCAGACCGCCCGACCACGCTGGCCTTTGTTCAATTGACCGAAGGAAACGCGACCTACACGTTTTATGACGAGAACACCGCCGGGCGCACCCTGCACGCCAACGCGCTGCCCGATATTCCCGCCGCCGTCACCGCGCTTTACTTTGGCGGTATCAGCCTGATCGGTATGCCTGCCGCCGATTTCTATGCGACTCTTGCCCTGCGCGAAGCATCATCCCGCGCAATCGTACTGGACCCGAACATCAGACCGATGTTCATCACCGAGCCAGAGATCTATCGCGCACGGTTGGCGACCATGATTGCGGTCTGCGATATTCTGAAAGTGTCAGACGAAGACCTGCATTGGATCATCCCTGACGACATGCTCTTGAACGACAAGGCTCAGATGATGCTGACGATGGGCCCGAAACTGCTGATTGTCACCAAAGGCGGCGATGGGGCCACCGCATTTCTGCCAGACGGTCAAAGCGTGGATGCGTCCGCGCGCAAGGTCGATGTCGTTGATACGGTCGGTGCCGGCGATACCTTCAACGCAGGCGTCATGGCGAAACTTTCGCAGCTTGGATGCCTGACAAAGCAAGGCATCAAGAACCTGACTGCCGATGATGCGCTGGCCGCCCTGCGGCTGGGGGCCGAGGTTGCGTCGATCACTGTTTCACGCGCGGGCGCTAACCCGCCACTGCTGGAAGAATTGTCAGGCGGGGTCTGACGCGTCGTCTTTGGGCAAGGGCGTAAAGATCAGGAATGTCCCGACATCGCTGTGCCGGATGTGCACTTCGGTCAGCCCTGTATCACCAAGATCGGGTTTGGGCGGGCAAGCATCGGCTTGCGTGTTACAGGTCGTCACCGTCTTGCCGGTGAGTTGCTTTAGCCGGAACGGCAGCGCCTTGTAGGATTGGATACCAGCCTCTTCCGCCACAGTGATTTTCGACGGATCACCGTAAACAAAGACGTTGCCGTCTTGTTGCGAAATTTCCTGCGCTATCATCCGCGTCTCGGACTGCCACGCGACAAAGCCGCTGTAAAATCCGAAAGCAAGGATAAGATAAACGCTCGGAACCAAAAGGATTGCATTGCGGCCCAGCCGGCCCAACAGGTTTTCTTTCTCGCTTAGAAGCTGCACAGCGCGCACAATCGCAAGCGCCGAGAATATCCAGGCAAAGATAAACGCACGCGGTGGTACGATCACTCCAATCTTCAGCACCTGCAACACCATCAACGCCAGCCCCACTGCCAGCCCTGCCATCAGATACAGCGCCTCGATCCAGGCGCGTTTGATCAGCACCCAAAAGGCTACGACAGTCAGCACCGGCATTAGGCCGATCAGCGGCGCAAAGCCGAAACCGTTGCGGTTAAAGATGATCTCGAAGGTTTCAGCCAGCTTAGGCAGATTTGCCAGCATGCCCGAAAGACCGGAAGCGCCCGTGGGTTCGCGCCAATCCGCGACCGGTACGCCAAAAATGCCATGCACCTGCCAGTTGATTGCATAAACGGTCAGCACCGCCGCCACAAAACTGGCGCAGAACAGGAACAGAAGGGCGGCAAGATCACGCAGCGACTTGTCTTCGGTCCTGGCAATGCAGATCGCCAGCAGCAGCAGCGGATAGGTCGTATACCCCATGAAGCTGACGATTACGAAACCCGGCAAAAGCGTGCGCAACGTACGGTTTGAGACACGACATGCCAGAAACCCGAACAGCGCAACAACCGCCAGACCCGGTATCAGCGTGTTGAACCAAAGCGAGATCAGCATTTCGGAGGGGGACACCAGCATCATCAGCGCCAATACAGCCGTATACCATGTGGCCCCCTTCGGCCCGCTTGCCACAACGGCCAGCGACGCCACGAAAAGCGCCCATAAGCCCTGATAAACGGCAAAGTTCAACCACGCCGGGGTGACGACTTCGCGCAGGTGCCAGATGTAGTTCAGCCAGCGCCCTTCATGCAGTGTCTTGTTCCAAAAGGCGGGCCCGTCGGCAAAGAACGCTGGATAGTCATCATGCCGCATCATCGGATCAATGAGGTTCATCACCGACATCGCGGCCACAGCCAGCAACGCTATAGCCAGCGTCGGACCAAGCGTCAGGCGATGCGGCTGCTCAGCCGCCTCCACGTTTGTCATCATCGCCGTTGTCATGCAGACACACGGCCCTCTGCTTTGGCACGCCGGGCATGGATTGCCAGAACCACTGCACGGGCCTGCGCGATGAAAGTCACGACCCCGCGCGGCAGCTTACCAACCACGGACAGACGCAGCTGCCAAGCCAGATTTCCCGCGTTCTTCACAGGCTTTCCAGCGGCAATCTCTGTCGCCAGTATCTCGGGCGGCAGACCTACACGTCCCGCCTTGTTTACGTACAAGATTGTATTGTAGCGATACCAGGAAGCGAGGTCCTTGTTGTCTTTGAGGTTCGGACGCACACAATCAAAAGCCACATAGCCGCGCGCGGCGAACAGGTCTTGCCAGAAAGATAGGGGTTGTTCGTTGACATGAAACTCTCCACCCTGCCCCTTGACGGCGGCAGAAAAAAGCACGCGGTCAGACGCACTTGTCAGGCTATCAACCAAAGTTTCTGACGCCTCGGTTGGTAGATGCTCACCCACTTCAAGGCTTTGGGCAAGGTCAAAGCGGCGGCCCGTTTTAACCGGTTTGGTCAGGTCAGCAGCAAGAAAATCCTTGGCCGCGACAGCCAATTGGTCCCGGTTCACATAGTCCCCATCCACTGCCAGCACATCGCATGCACCAGCGCTCTTCCATTCGTCCAGCCAGACGCCACGCCCACTGCCCAGATCTATCACGCTTTGCGGTTGCAGCTTGGGGAACATCAGGGCGATCAACGGCTTGGCAGATGCCCGCGCGCTTTGATTGATGTAGTCAAAGAAAGTGTCATTATAAATATGGCTCATGTTCTGATTTCCGTTCTAGAAATGGGGGCGGCAAAAACCCACAGGGTCATGAAAATGTAATTCTGGACGGGCAATAGGACTGTCACGATCGCTGCAGCGGCCCATGCGGTTAGCCCTGACATCAAGGCAATTGGCCCGGTGATAATTGCAGATGCTACAAAGCCAATCCCCACCATTACGCAAAACCGGCAGATCTGATTGTAGTTTTTCAAGGGTTGGCCAAAGGTAAAGACCGACTGACCTGCATATTGCAGCACGACCGCCAGCAGGAATGCGATACCATTGGCAGCAACCTGCACCACATCCAACGCCAAGAACCCGAGATAGAGCAAGACATAGGCCAAGGCCGTTCCACCGCCGACAACGAAAAAGCGGACAATTTTATGGTTCAGCAAATCCATTTTCATGCACGAAGACGCTGTGTGACAGGGGCAATGTCGCGCTCTTCCTCACTTACGAAGTAAAGCGGGCGGTTCTTGGCTTCGACATAAAGGCGACCGATGTACTCACCCATGATCCCGAGCGTCAAAAGTTGCGCACCCGAGAAGAAGCTGACGGCCAGAATGACCGACGCCCAGCCGGGTGCGGTCTGGTATACGACCAAGGAATAGAAAACGTATACGCCCATCAGTGCGGCCATCAGCAGGCTCAGGAAAGAAAGCCGTGTGGCAAGCTTGAGCGGCTTGGTTGAAAACGCGGTCATTGCGTCGATTGCAAAGCGCATCATGGCGCGGAACGGATATTTCGTTTCACCAAGTTCGCGCGGAGCGCGGATATATTCTATTCCGACCTGACGGAAGCCGGCCCAGGCAAACATGCCCCGAATGAAGCGCGCCTTTTCGGGCATTGCAAGGACTGCATCCAGCGACCGACGGTTCACCAAGCGAAAATCGCCAGTATCTTGGGGAATTGGCACATCTGACATCGCATTCAGGAAGCGATAGAACAGATGAGCGGTCGCTTTCTTGAACATCGTCTCGCCGCGCCGTTCGCTACGACGGCCATAGACCACGTCAAACCCGCGATCCATCATGAACATCATATCGGTCAAAAGCTCTGGCGGATCCTGCAGATCGGCGTCGAGCATGAAGATGCGGTCACCCTTCGCCGCCTCGAGCCCGGCGGTCAGCGCAATCTGATGGCCCCGGTTGGCGGACAGCTTCAGCCCTACAAGTTGCGGACAGGATGCCTTGGCCGCTTCGATCGCTTTCCAGGTTGCATCGGTCGATCCGTCATCAATGAGGATGATTTCGGCCGAGTCTTTCCAAAGTTTGACTGCCTGCGTCAGACGCTCGACAAGCCCCGGAATCGACGCTTCTTCGTTCATGCAAGGGACAACGACTGAAAGATACATTCCGACACTCCGCGCGACTGTTGACCTTTTCAGGCTTAGTGGGCCGATGTGGCGGAATTGGGGCGAGCATTTGGTGAAAACCTGCACAGGCATAGAAGCAAAAAGGCCGGGCGATTGGCCCGGCCTTTTCCATGATATATCGAACGATCAGTTCGCTACGGCATTACCAAAGCTGATCAACTGCGGCAGGATCTGCGAGACAGCGCGGCTCCACTTTGTGACCGGCTGCTGCGCGATAAAGATAATATCGTCAGGGCGCAGCTGGAACTTCGGTGCCAACGCAAAGTTTGCTGCGTTGCGGGCATCAAGATGCCAGGCTGTTACCGCCCCAAGTTCGCGGGGATCAGCGGATGACCGAAGAACATAAACCTGCGACACATCCCCCGACGCGGAGGCGATACCGCCCGCATCATAAATTGCGTCCGCCAGACTTGCCGTCCGCTCGAACGGCAAAGCAAACCGCGACTGCGTTCCAACCTCACCGGTCATGTAGACG
>JAGXGZ010000019.1 GCA_024636495.1 Roseobacter sp.
ACATCGCCCCAAGGATTGTTCGACATGCCCCAAGGTGTTACTTGGCAAGGGTCACCCTTGCAATGGATACGACCATGATAGTTTTGGGATTGGAAAGCAGTTGCGACGATACCGCCGCTGCGGTTGTTCGTTGCGATGCGGGAAAAAGCGCCTCGGTCCTGTCTTCTATTGTGGTGGGCCAGACCGATTTGCATGCGGCGTTCGGCGGTGTGGTTCCGGAAATCGCGGCGCGGGCCCATGCTGAAAAGCTGGATCTGTGTATCGAGGATGCGCTTGCAAAAGCGGCTCTGACCCTGAGGGATATTGATGCGATTGCGGTCACATCCGGGCCGGGCCTGATTGGTGGCGTCTTGTCAGGTGTGATGTGCGCCAAGGGGCTTTCCGCCGCGACCGGGAAGCCGCTTTACGGGGTCAATCATCTGGCGGGCCATGCACTGACGCCGCGCCTGACGGACGATGTGCCCTATCCCTATCTGATGTTGCTGGTGTCCGGCGGGCATTGCCAATTTCTGCTTGTCCATGGGCCCGACCGGTTTGAACGTCTGGGTGGCACCATCGACGACGCCCCGGGAGAGGCATTCGACAAGGTGGCCCGCCTGATTTCGCTTCCACAGCCGGGCGGTCCCGCGATTGAAAGCGCAGCCTTGCAGGGCGACCCCAACCGTTTTCCTTTTCCGCGTCCGCTGCTGGACCGACCCGATTGCGACATGTCATTTTCCGGCCTGAAGACTGCTGTTCTGAGGGTCAGGGACAAGGTCATTGCCGAGAAAAACGGCCTTTCGATCCAAGACCAATACGATATCGCCGCCGGGTTTCAAGCGGCTGTGGTGGATGTGCTGGCAGAAAAAACGCGCCGCGCCCTTGCGCTCTATCTGGAACATGACCCCGTAACACGCAGTTTGTGCGTCGCCGGGGGCGTTGCCGCAAACAAGGCCATTCGCGCTGGGTTAGAGACTGTTGCCGCCGCCTCAGACGCCACTTTTATTGCACCACCCCTACAGCTTTGCACCGATAATGCCGCGATGATCGCCTTTGCCGCAGCAGAGCAGTCAACCGTGCGCGGCCCGGATGATCTGACATTGTCTGCGCGGCCACGCTGGCCCTTGGACATCCGCCAGCCATCCATGTTGGGCAGCGGCAAGAAGGGAGCAAAAGCATGAAAATAGCGGTCCTTGGTGCCGGTGCGTTCGGCACCGCTTTGGCAATTTCACTGGCCCATAAGGGCCCCGTAGTCCTCTGGGCGCGGGATGCCAAGGATATGCAGCACGCGCGGGAAAACACCGCGCGCCTGCCGGGGTGCCGCTTTCCCGACACCCTTAGCGTGACGGAAAACCTTGACGACGCCGTTACTGCCGATGTGCTGCTTGCTGCGGTGCCGATGCAAAAGCTGCGCGGCTTTCTGACGGATCACGCGCACCAGCTTGATGGGAAGACAATTGTTGCCTGTTGCAAAGGCATTGAGATGGCTTCCGGGCTAGGGCCGATTGCTGTGATCTCGGATGTCTTGCCCGGCGCCACGGCGGCGATCCTGACCGGCCCCAGTTTTGCCAAGGACATTGCACAAGGGTTGCCGACCGCTTTGACCCTTGCATGCACCGATGAAAACATGGCCAAAACCCTTCAAGAGAGCCTGACGACGCGCAACCTTCGGCTTTACCGTACCACCGACACGACCGGCGCAGAACTTGGCGGGGCCTTGAAAAACGTAGTCGCCATTGCTTGCGGCGCTGCCATGGGGGCAGGGCTTGGCGAAAGCGCGCGCGCTGCCGTGATGACACGCGGTTTCGCCGAAATGCAACGGCTTGCAGCGCATCTGAAGGCTGACCCCGTGACGCTTTCCGGTCTATCGGGTTTTGGCGACTTGACGCTGACCTGCACGTCGACCCAATCGCGGAACTATCGTCTGGGGATGGCGTTTGGCGAAGGGCGCAGCTTTGACGGGTCGACCACCGTTGAAGGGGCCGCGACGGCGCGCGCCGTCGATGCGCTTGCCCGCGATAACGGTCTTGATCTGCCGATCACCGCCGTTGTGGCGGCGCTGGTTGAGGGTAGACTTGATATACAAACGGCCATGACGTCGCTTTTGACGCGACCCTTAAAGGAAGAAAGAAATGCTGATAGCCCTGATCGCCTTTGACAACCCTGACTCGCTTGAGATCCGGCAGGAAAACCGTCCCGCCCATGTAGAGTACCTGAAATCCAGTGACGCCGTGTTTCAAGCCGGCCCCCTGCTGGATGACGAAGGCGGCATGATCGGGTCGCTGGTTATTCTGGATGTCGAGGACAGGGCGGCTGCGCAGGCTTGGGCGAACGAAGATCCCTATGCACAGGCAGGGCTGTTTGCCGATGTGCGGTTGATCCCCTGGAACAAGGTCATCGGTTGATGGCATATTGGCTGTTCAAATCCGAACCCTCGACCTGGAGCTGGCATGATCAGGTTGCTAAGGGCGCTGCGGGCGAAGAATGGGACGGTGTGCGGAACTATCAGGCCCGCAATTTCATGCGAGAGATGACAAAGGGCGACTTGGGCTTCTTTTATCATTCGCAAGATCAGCGCGCGATTGTCGGCATCGTCGAAGTGTGCGCCGAAGCACATCAGGACAGTTCAACCGAAGATGACCGATGGGACTGCGTCGATATCAAAGCCGTGCGGCCCTTTGAAACGCCTGTGACGCTGGACGCAATCAAGGCAGACGGCCGGTTTGATGATATGCCGTTGGTCAAGAGCCCGCGCCTGTCGGTTCAGCCGGTCACAAAGGAACAGTGGCAGCAGATTTGCACAATGGGTGAAACCGTAGCCTAACAAGGGCGTCTGAAAAAAAGGGTTCCAGCACCCCCGCCAGAACCCTTTCTCACCCCACGTGAATCCCTAAAGACCACCTCACGTGTTTCGAAGTATGTTCTGGCCATCCTGGCCTTCGCCTCAGACCTACCGTTTCCGCCTTGTTCAAGCAAGTTTTCAGTATGTCAAAGCCTATCGAATAAAGAAACGCCCGCTTAACCAAGCGGGCGTTTGTTGGTGTGGTACAGGTCTTTAGCCGTAAACCGCTTCTTTGCCAAAATGCTTGGTCAGTATGTAATAAAGAACCGCACGGTATTTGTTCCGCTCCGACTTACCATAGGTCTCGATGGCTTTGTGGATGCCATCCATCAGTTCGGGGCTGTCGGTCAGGCCCAGCTTCTTGATGAGAAAGTTGTTCTTGACCAACTCGAGCTCGCTGTCCTGACTGGCGGCGACGGTCTGCGCATCGGCGTTATAAATCGACGGGCCACATCCGATCGTCACTTTGGTCAGCAAATTCATATCGGGGGTCATGCCGCATTTATTCTTCAGATCATCCGCGTATTTCGCGATCCATTCGTCTCTTTTACCCATGGTGTTTGTTCTTCCCTCGTTGATTTTGACCGGTGTTCCCGATCTTGAGCGAAAGCCTAATGCGGAAAACTCTATCACAAAAGTTATTTTTCTGACGTCGTGCAAGCAGTCAGGTGAACCAGTCAGGTGCCTTGCGCTGGGTGGGCCAGTCTTCGGGGCTGTGGCCAAAGATTACCATGGCATTGCGTTCCTTGGCCAAGGCCATCAGACGCGCACCGTGCTCGATCGCCAGATCGTCATTCCATGACCCCGCGAACTTTTCGTCGATTTCAGACGCGCGGCTGATTGCGTCTGATGTCAGCAAGATCCACCCGGTGTCGGGCAGCCTTATCATAAACGCCAACTGTCCCGGGGCATGACCCGGGCAAAGCAGAACTTCGAACCCGTCGCCCAGCGCAATGTCCTGACTCACGAGCGCGTAATCGGCGTCAGGCCATTCAATCGCTTGCTTGCCCGACCAATAAAGCGGCCGTGGCAGCGCACGTTCAGCCGCCGCGATCAGGATCGGAGCCTGCGGATACCCCGCCATATCACCGACATGGTCGATATGCGTATGACTTTGGATCATCAAAGTCACATCCTGCTTGGTCAGCCCCAGCTTTGCCAGTTGCGGTCCGGGCATGTTTTCGGGGGTAACCGACAAAACCTGACCGAAACTGCCCAGATCGTCTTCGACCGTGGCCGCATCCGGATCGTCAGCGTATTTTTGCGGAAAACCAGTGTCGATCAAGACGGTTTCGCCCGCATCCGTCTGAACGACATAGCCGCAAATGCCCACATCACGCGGCCCTGAGTGCACCCGAAACAGCCCGTAATCCAGAACCGCCAGACGGATCGGTTTGCCTTTCAAAGAAACTTGCATATTCATGTATCTGCCCCCGTTCGCGGGCATGTTAGCCAGAGAGCCGTCATGAAAGTCAAGATCCACACCCTGTTTCAATACCTGCTGGAAACCACCGATGCGGCACCTGAGGCCATTGTCGGCTTTTCCCTTTCGGGCTCGCCCAAGCTAGGGGATTATCTGGAGGATTTGGACCCCGACCAATCGCTCGACTGGAACAATCGCGACTTTCGTGGCCTGCCCGAACTGCGCGATCATGTGCTGGCGCAGGCCGGGCTGGCGGGCGTCTGCACATCCGCCGATGTGCTGATCACAGCCGGTGCCGCCGAGGCGAATTACCTGGCGATCATGCAGCTTTTGCAGCCCGAGGACGAGATCATCATTGAAACCCCCGGCTGGCCGCAAGCCGACGTGCTGGCGAAAGCCATCGGCGCGAAAATCACCCGCATCACGCGGCAGGAAAGCAAGGGTTGGAAGCTGCCCATCGATCAGATTGCCAACGCTGTGAATGACCGGACCAAAATGATCTTTCTGACCAATCCCAACAACCCTACTGGCGACCTGCTTAGCGCGGACGAAGTGTCCGAACTCGTCTCGATCGCGGATCGGGTTGGTGCATGGCTGCTGATTGACGAGGTCTATGCAGGCCTTGAATGGGACGGCCCCCGCGCACCGTCGGTGGCGGGTCTCTATCACCGGGGGATCACGACAGGCTCTGTCTCCAAGGCATTGGGATTGCAAGGATTGCGCACGGGATGGATGATCTGTCCAGATCCGCAGATGATCATGGATGCCGTTATCCTGCGCGAAAACAGCTCCGAGATTATGAACATCATGGGCGAAGTGATTGCTGAAATCGCTTTGCGCCCCGACCGCTATGCCGCTGCGATGGACAAGGCCCGAAGGGAAGGGCGTCAGAACCTGACCCGGATGAACGCGTGGGTCGATGGTCAGCCACAGCTGACATGGGTGCCGCCCCGCGCCGGATTGATCGGCTTGGCAAGGTTGCCCGACGGGATCGACAGCGATGATTTCGCGCGGCATCTGCTTGCAGATCCTTATCGCACCTTTCTGTTGCCCGGCAGCGCCTATGACCAGCCGAACCATATCCGGTTGGGGGTCGGCGGCGGTGCTGCGGTCAACCTGTCTGACGGACTGGCGCGGCTGTCACAGGCATTGGCCGACTGGGGCTAACATCCTTGCCTAAAAAGCCGGATTGCGCAAAAGTCGTCGAATGTCGGTGCTTCGCCTTTTCTTACTGCTTGCATTAACGGGCCCGCTGACGGCGGTGGCGGATGCCTTGCCTGATCCGGTGCCTGCTTCTGCCTACGCACCAGTGAATATGGATGAGGCGCTGTTGGGGCAGTTGCTGTTTTATGATCCGGTTCTGTCCGGCAACCGGAATATTGCCTGCGCCACCTGTCACCATCCCGATTTTGCAACCAGTGACGGCGTTGCCTTGGGTCTCGGGGAAGGCGGCGTCGGACTGGGCCTTGAACGCCGCGGCGATCCTGACAACATGCCGACACACCGCATTCCACGCAATTCGCCGGCGCTGTTCAATCTTGGCGCATCCGACTTCACAGTGCTGTTCCACGATGGCCGGATCGAGGTTGCAACCGAACAGCCCTCAGGCTTCCGGACGCCGCTTGATGGCGATATGCTGGACGGGTTCGCAAGCCTGTTGTCCGCGCAAACAATGTTCCCTGTGCTTAGCCCCGATGAAATGGCCGGTCACGGGATGGAGAACGACGTGGCCAAGGCGGTGCGGCAGGGGCTGATCACCGGACCCGGTGGTGCGTGGGACATCCTTTCGCGGCGGGTCGCGGCATATCCTGCCTATGTGGATCAGTTCGTGGCGGTCTACGATCACATCGCCACCGGTGATGACATCGCCTTTACCGATATTTCCAACGCGATTGCTGTGTTCATTGCACATGAATGGCGGTCTGACAGCTCTGAGTTTGATGCGTATTTGCGCGACAGGACGACAGAACTGGACCAAGGTGCGGAACATGGCATGAAGCTGTTTTACGGCGAAGCAGGGTGCAGCACCTGTCACAGCGGGCCCTTCCTGACCGATCACCAGTTTCACGCGATGGGCGCGCCGCAGCTTGGCCCCGGCAAGGCAGCAGTGTTCGAGGACCATGCCCGCGACATGGGCCGGATCGCTGTGACGGGTGACCCTGCGGACGCTTATGCGTTTCGCACACCGTCCCTGCGCAATGCAATGCAAACCGGCCCTTGGGGTCATGCGGGTGCGCACAGCCGGATGGAACGGTTTCTGCGGGATCATGCTGATCCTGAATCGGCGGCCAGCCGTTTTGCGCATGATGGCATCGACCGGCGCGGCGTAAGGCTTCCCCCGCTGACGGGCGACGACTGGCGCGAAATGGACGATCCCGCCGCTCGTGACACTATCTTGCAGGCCGCCCTTGTTCGCGCACCGCAGGGATTGGATGCGGGAGATATTGCCGCGTTAGTGTCGTTTTTGCGGACCCTTGATGACAAGACTGCACTTTATGGCCGGATGGGTATTCCCCGGACCGTGCCAAGCGGCTTGCCCGTCGGAGCCATTGGAGACGACTAGTTCTGACGGATAACTGCGGTTGCACCTGCCGCGAGGGTCATGGGGGCGCTTTGACTGCCATCGGGCCAGCGCACTGTGGCTGTAGCCGTCTCAGCGGGTCCGATCCCGAAATGCATCGGCAACAGTGTCGCACCTGCATGCCCGCCGCCAATCGTGATCTGCTGGGTCTGGACATGATCGCCGTGGACCAACGTAACGCGCGCGCCAACTGCAAAGCGGTTATTGGCGTCACCCTCAACCCGCAAGGTGACCGCGTTGCCTGCATCGGATGTTACGTTGCGATAGGCACGCATCGGCGCTCGGCGGTTGACCACGACCAGATCCAGCAGCCCGTCACCGTCAAGATCGGCCAGGGCAGCCCCGCGTGAGCGCGCAATATCGGCAATGCCGGCACTTTCACCCCGTTCTGAAAATCGACCGTCATCGCCTTGGATCAGAAGATTGTTGGGGTCGCGCATGGCCATGCCGGGCATCTGGTCCACGTTGCCCTTTGCGATAAACAAATCCGCCAAACCGTCATTATTCACGTCGCCAAAGGTCGCATGCCAACCGGTCGAGGGCCGCCCGTCGCCCTTGAGATAGGGATTATGTGCATAAGTCCCGATGTCATAGGGCGCATTGTGATAGCTGCCATCATCGCCAGCAATCTGCATCACCTGATCCCCCATCGAGGTCAGCATAAGCTCGTCCTGGCCATCTCCGTTCAGGTCGCGACTGGCGATGCCCATACCCCACAGTGACACTGTCGGAAAACCGTCTTCAGGCCCAAGAAACCGCTGGGTGTCTATGTCCCACAGCTGTTCGGCACCCTCGTCGACATAATAGTGCCTGTCGTTCGAGATGCGCAGCGCCTTGCGCCCGCGCGCGTCTTCAGCGGCCAGCATCGACAGCGTACAGTACCCCGGTGCCAAAGGCTGCGCAGAATAGGCGGGCAGCGCGCCGGTGTTCGAGGTCAGGATGGTCTGGGTATCACAGGTGCCGAACGGCCCGTCAGGATCGGCGCGATCGACATAGTGACCGATCGCTAGCGTCGGAAACCGTGCTCCAGCCTCCCACCACGCGGTGAAGGCGGTCGTCCACTGATCCGTTTGCGGTATGCCCCAGCTTTCAGTCACATCGGTAAAGGTGCAATCAGCGTCCCCCTGCAACACACGGTCAGGCCCCACGCGCATCACATAGAGATCAAGCATCCCGTCGGCGTTGATATCAAGCGGATAAGCTCCGGTTACGCCCGTGATCCCGCCGTTGATCGGGCGTTGTTCAAACGCGATTTGGCCTGAGGCAGAGCGGTTGACAAGCATCAACATGGGCGATGTGCCGCCAGCCGCCACCAGATCCGGCAGACCGTCACCCGAACAATCAAAGGCAGACACCCCACCGCCGACGAAATGCTCCCAACCGCCGGTATAGTGATGGTCAGGCAAACTGCTGGTGACGTTCTGAAACAGGGGATCGGCCAAGACCGGCGCGCCAAAACAGGCGGCGGCGACCACAAAAGACCGCAGGATCACCCCGCCCCCTCCCCGAGGATCGCGTCGGTGACTTCGGCCAATGCCAGCGCTGCGGCACCCTTGGCCCAGACCGAACCGCTCCAGGACCGGATATCGACCGGGGTCGGCGCACGGCCAACGGGGAGGATCATGCTGTTCATCTCGCTGAGCATATCGTCGGCGGTCAGATAGTCAAAACGCATCCGCTCACCGCTCAG
>JAGXGZ010000020.1 GCA_024636495.1 Roseobacter sp.
GCTGACAGTGATTAGTATAGGGCCTTGAGATTTTCCAAGGCGGTCCGGTATGGGGCCGCTTTTTAGCTAAGGACACCAAATGTCTTGGACTGATGACCGCGTAGAGATTTTGAAGAAAATGTGGGGCGAAGGCCAATCCGCCAGCCAGATCGCAAAAGAATTGGGCGGTGTCACCCGCAATGCCGTGATCGGCAAGGTTCACCGCCTTGGCCTGTCAAACCGCACCACAACAGGCGCGGCAGCACCCGCTGCAGCCCCCCTCAAGCCTGAGGAAAAGCCAAAGCCCGCTGCAAAACCTGCCGCGAAGGCCAAGGAAGAAGAGCCGAAAGAGGAAGCCGTCGAGGCCGTACCACCCCCAAGGCCCAACCTGCCGGCACGTGCCAAGATCATTCCTGCAGGCCAGCCTCTGCCCCCTCAGCCGTCAGCGAACGAGATCAGCCCCGAAGCGTTGGCCAAGGTCAGCGAAATCGAGAAGAAATCGAAGAAAATCGGCTTGATGGATTTGACTGAGCGGACCTGCAAATGGCCTGTCGGTGACCCTGCGACAGATGATTTCTGGTTCTGCGGTTTGCCGGTTCAGCAAGGCAAGCCCTATTGCGAGGCCCATGTCGGCGTGGCCTTCCAGCCCATGAGCGCGCGCCGCGACCGTAGACGCTAAACCGCTAAAATTGTTTATTTTAAGAGGCCGGGCATGCGTGTTCGGCCTTTTTCTTTGTGCTAGCCTGCTGCTGTCTTGCCGCGTCTGTCGCTGCGCAACTGCGCATAAAGCACATGGTTGCGCCAGCGGCCGTCAATCTGCAGATAACTTTGTGCGACACCTTCGTACTTAAAGCCTGTCTTTTCCAACAGCCCACGTGAAGCAACATTTTCGGGCAAGCAGGCGGCCTCGACCCGGCTAAGATCAAGCCGGGTGAATGCGTGATGAACCGTCGCCTCGATCGCCTCGCGCATGTACCCGCGTCGGGCGAATTGTTCGCCTGTCCAATAGCCCAAGGTGCCTGCCTGCGCGGGACCGCGGCGGATGTTATCCATGGTAATGGCACCAATCAGCGCGCTATCCTTGCGCCGGATCAGGAACAGGGGCAACGCAGTACCGCCCGACACCGAACGCGTCGCCCAGTACACACGGTTTGTAAACGCCTTGCGCGACAGGTGATCGCTGGCCCAAGACGGCTCCCAAGTGGTAAGATAGTCGATGCTGTCGGAACGCAACGTAGCCCAGGCCCGAAAATCCGAATGGATCGGTGGGCGCAAGGTGAGCCGCTCCGTCTCGATCGCGAACTTTCGTTTGACCAATAGCATCAGGCGGCGCGGCGCTCTTGCAATTCTTGTAGCGTGGGGGCGCTTTCGACGGGACCGTAAAGCGCCAAGGCAGCGGGGGCGCTGGTGGCCATCGTTTGGGCAAAATCGCGCACATCGCCGGTCGTGACGGCATCAATCTGGGCGATGGTTTCTTCCAGGGGCGGGACGCGGTCCCAGATCTGGATCAAACGCGCCAGACGTTCAGCGCGATTTGACGGGCTTTCCAGCCCCATCAGCAGGCCCGCTTTCATTTGCGCACGTGCCCGCGCAACTTCGGCAGGCGACATGTCGGACGCGGCGCGCTTCATCTCGTCTATCGTGATACCGGCCAGTTCGGGCAGTTGTTCCCCGCTGGTGCCTGCATAGATTGTCATCATCCCCGTGTCCGCATAAGCGCCAGCTTGGGCAAAGATCGTGTAACACAGGCCACGGTTTTCACGGATTTCCTGGAACAGGCGGCTCGACATGCCACCGCCCAATGCTGAAGCGTAAATCTGGGCGACATAGATGTCATCTGCGCGGTAGCCCGGAGATTCAAAGCCAAGTGCGAAATGCGCCTGTTCAAGAGGTTTCAGTTGACGTATTTCACCACCCGAAAATTTTGCGGCATCGACGTCAAACAAGGGCTTTGCAGGCATGTCGCCAAACAGCTGCTCGGCCAGCCTTACGATTTCATCATGATCAACGGCGCCCGCAGCGGATAGAATCATCTGCTCGGGGCCGTAGTGCTGCGCGATGAAACCTGACAGGTCTTCGCGCGAAAAATTAGATACACGTTCTTGCGGACCCAGAATCGTGCGGCCAAGCGGCTGGTTGGGGTATGCTTCTTCTTGCAGCCAGTCGAAAATTACGTCGTCAGGCGTATCAAGGGCTTGCCCGATCTCTTGCAGGATAACCCCACGCTCGACCTCGATTTCAGCGTGATCCAGTACCGGATTGCGCAAGATGTCTGCGATCACATCAAGGCCAAGCGCCACATCATTTTCCAAAACGCGCACGTAATACGCCGTCACTTCGCGCGAGGTATAGGCATTGATATAGCCGCCCACATCCTCAATCGCTTCGGCAATTTGCAGCGATGTGCGTCTGGCCGTCCCTTTGAACGCCATATGTTCCAGAAAATGTGCGATGCCGTTTTGCTGGGGTGTCTCGTGGCGCGCGCCTGCGGTGACCCAAACGCCGATCGAAGCCGAGGCAAGCCCCGGCATGTGTTCTGTCACGACGCGAAAACCGTTGGAGAGGCGGTGTTGTTGCAGGCTCACTGGGCAATGCCCCCTTTGATAATATCTTTTAGCGCTTCAAGATCGTTGGGTACTTGGGTCAGGCGCTCGGGCCGCTCGAACAAATCGGCCATATGGTCAGGCAGCGGTGGGCGGATGCCCGTGGCTGCTTCGACCGCATCGGGGAACTTTGCGGGATGCGCGGTGGCCAGCGTAATCATCGGCGTTGCGGGGTCGCGCATGTCTTGGGCCACATGCACGCCTATTGCGGAATGCGGGCACAGCAGTTCACCTCTGGTGGCATAGAAGTCCTTGATCGTGGCCGAGGTTTCTTCCTCCGAGACGCGGCCAGATTTATAGGTGTTTTGCAGATCGCGCAGCGCATTATCGCCAACATCAAACCCGCCATTGGCCAGATCTGCCATCAATCCGTTGATCGCATCGCTATCCTGACCGTACGCGAAATAAAGCGCGCGTTCAAAATTCGAACTGACCTGAATGTCCATCGACGGGCTGATAGAGGCGTGAACTTCGCCCTTGTGGTAGCCCCCAGTTGTCAAGCATCGGTGCAAAATGTCGTTCTGGTTGGTCGCAACCACCAGATCGGCGATCGGAAGGCCCATTTGGCGCGCAATGTAGCCTGCAAAGATATCACCGAAGTTCCCTGTCGGGACAGTAAAGCTTACCTTGCGGTCCAATGCCCCCATTGCCAGACCGGCAGTGAAATAATAGACAACCTGCGCCAAGACACGGCCCCAGTTTATACTGTTCACGCCCGCCAGTTTCACACCGTCGCGGAATTCATGATCGTTGAACATGTCTTTGAGGCGCGCCTGGCAGTCGTCAAAATCACCGTCCAAGGCCAAGGCGCGAACATTTGTTTCAATCGGAGTCGTCATTTGGCGGCGCTGCACCTCGGAAACTCGGCCATGGGGGTAAAGGATAAAGACATCGACGTTATCAAGACCCCGGAAGGCTTCGATCGCGGCCGACCCCGTATCCCCAGATGTCGCGCCGACGATTGTCACCCGGTCGCCTTTGCGCGCCAGTACGGCATGAAACATGTGGCCGATCAGCTGCATCGCAAAATCTTTGAAGGCCAATGTGGGCCCGTGAAACAGCTCAAGCAGAAAATGACCCTGATCCAATTGCACCAAGGGCGCGCGCACCGTGTGGTTGAAGCCGGCATAGGCTTTGGCGATCAGTGATTTGAACTCGGCGTCGGTAAATGTGTCACCAATGAACGGGCGCATGACTTTGAAAGCGACGTCTTCATAGGACATCGTTGCCATCTCCGTCAGCTCATCAGGACTTATCACCGGAATCGTTTCTGGCACATAAAGGCCACCGTCACGGGCAAGCCCTGTCAGCAAGGCTTCTTCAAAGGTCAAAATCGGGGCGGATCCACGGGTGGAGACGTAGCGCATAGGAAAGGTCAGCTTTCGGCTTTGGACGCGCCACGGCGGCGCAGGAAGAAAAGGCTCATACCGAGCCAGATCGCGGCAAGAGAGAACCAGGTGATGGCGTATTGCAAGTGGTCATTGGGGATGCGCGCCGTATCGACGGGCAGCGGGCTGATATCCGCGTCTTGCAACGAACTGCTGCGTGCGACGAGTAGAATTGGCAGGGATTGCAGAGTATCGGCCATTGCGGAGACGTCGCGAGCGAACCAGATATTAGCAGACAAATCGGGCGCGGGCGTAAATCCGTCAGTTTCCTGCGGCCATTGCAGATTTCCGATGATTTGCGCAGGACCAGTAGCGCGATTGGTGTCTTTGGCCGTGGTCAGCGCAAATCCGCGGTCGACCATGATCTGACGACCATCCTCAAGCAGGAACGGCGCAATGATCCGGTATCCTGCCCCGACATCCTTTTGCGAAACCAGCACATGGATTTCGCCGTCGCCCAGCACGCCGTCTGCAACGACCGGAAGGTAGGCATCATTCTGAGGGTCTAACGTTTCTGGCAAGGTGACCGGTGTCGCAACAATCCGCGCCTCGATATCAGAGATGATCGCTTGTTTCCAAGCAAGCCGCTGGACCTGCCAAACCCCAAGTGAAATCAGGATGGCAGCCCCCCCTAGACCGATAATCAGCAGGAATAGCGTCCGGCGCATAAGGCTCTCTTGAAGTTGGTCACCGTTGGGGCGACGTCAATGCAAAGGCGCGCAAGGTCCCCCTCGCGCGCCAGTTTGTTTTAGGGATTACCTAGAGATTTGCAAGCCGTCGGGGACGTTAGATGCCCCACATGTAGACGGCGAAAAACAGAAACAACCATACAACGTCAACGAAGTGCCAGTACCAAGCTGCGGCTTCGAAACCCACATGACGCTCGGGTGTGAAATGACCCTTCATCGCCCGGATCAAGCACACTGCCAGAAAAATCGTCCCGATCAGCACGTGGAAGCCATGAAATCCCGTTGCCATGAAGAAACTGGAGAAGAACAAGTCGCCGCCGAATTCCCAGTCGTAATGTGCAATCAGTTCGTAATATTCGTAGGCTTGGAACGCGGTGAACATCACGCCAAGTACGATTGAAACGGCAAGACCCGTGATAAGATCCTTGCGGTTGTTTTCGTGAACCAATGCGTGGTGTGCCCATGTAACGGCGCAACCCGATAGCAACAAAATCAACGTGTTGATCAACGGCAAATGGAATGCATCGACAGGAATAATATCAGGCTGAACGTAGGTGGAGCCGGGAAACTGATCCATCGGGTACATGGCTTCTTTGAAGAAGGTCCAGAACCACGCGACAAAGAACATCACTTCCGACATGATGAACAGGATGAACCCGTAACGCAGACCGATGCGGACGACCGATGTGTGATCGCCGACTTTGCTTTCGGCCACAACCTCGGACCACCAGCCAAACATGCAGTAAAGGGTCGCAACCAAGCCGCCAAAGAAGACAAATGGTGTGATCTCATGCATCCAGAACACGATGCCTGCCAGCATGACGCAGCCCGCCAAAGAGCTGAGAAGCGGCCATGTTGAGGGTGCTAGAATGTGATAATCGTGGTTCTTTTCGTGGGCCATGGTGGCGTCCCTCACCTTTTCTTAATTCAGGTTTGTCTCGCTGTCCTGATCAAGGGCTGCGTATCCCTCGGGCAGATCAATTCTATAGAACGTATAAGACAGTGTGATCGTATGTACATACTTGCCATCAAGATCTGTAACGATTTCGGGGTCAACAAAAAAGCTGACGGGCATCTGAACACGCTCACCAGGGGCCAGAACCTGCTCGGTAAAGCAAAAGCATTCGATCTTTTCAAAAAACGCACCGGCAGCGTAGGGTGTCACGTTATATGCTGCCTGCCCTGCAATCGGATAGGAATTGGGGTTATAGGCTTCGTAGAAAGCCAATCCTGTTTCGCCGATCCGGATTTCCATCTCGTTGACGACAGGTTTGAATTCCCAGCCCATTCCATCGTTCAAGCTGCCGTCAAAGCGCACCTTGATGGTTTGATCCAGGATATCACCGGCATTCGCCGAAACCTGTCCGGGTGTGCCGCCAAAACCGGTGACACTGCAGAACCAGTTGTAAAACGGCACTGACGCCCAAGCGAGCCCGCCCATCAAAAGGACGACTGAAACAGTTTGTAAAACTGTCTTTTTGGGACCTGTTATCGCCATCAGTTGCTCTCCTGCGTTTGGATCGCGCCACCTTTTAGATCGTTAAAGTCGATTGTGGTAATCTTGACGTAAGTCAGCGCCATCACAAGGATAACGAAACCGCCAAGCATCAGCCCAATACCCAAGTTGCGGCCGCGCCGACGGGTGTGAAGCTCGTGTTCTGCTCGAATGCTCATGACCAACCTCCAAAACCGTAGGGACGCAAAGTTGCCTCTGCCAAGATGGCACCGAAGTGCAGGAAAAGATACCAAAGCGACAGCTTGAAGAACTTGCGCTCGACCAAGAAGTTATCGGCCTCGCTGTCGTCTTCGTCACGCCGCCAGATGCGATACGCTCCTAACAAGAACAATGCGTTCAGGATCACTGCGGCCGTCATATATATCGGGCCACCAATCGACGTAAATCCTGTGCCAATAGCAAGAATAACCAACAAAATGGTATAGGCAAGGATGTGGCGGCGCGTTGACGGGCGACCATGGGTCACGGTCAGCATCGGCACCTTGGCGTCATCGTAATCATTGCGCATGAATAGCGCCAATGCCCAGAAATGTGGGGGTGTCCACATGAAAATAAGCGCGAACATAAGCCATGCTTCCACCGAAAAGCTTCCAGTGGCGACGATCCAGCCGATCACCGGGGGAAACGCGCCTGCGGCACCGCCGATTACGATATTTTGCGGCGTCGCACGTTTGAGCCACATGCTGTAAAAAACCGCGTAGAAAAGGATCGTGAACAACAGCATACCGGCAGCAAGAAGATTTGCAGCAAGACCCAGCATCATCACTGACAAACCAGAAAGGGCGACGCCTATTGCCAAAGCCTCGCTTGGCTGGACGCGTCCAGAAGGGATCGGACGATTGGCCGTACGGCGCATGATTGCGTCAATATCCGCATCCCACCACATGTTCAAAGCACCCGATGCACCCGCACCGATGGCCACGAACAAGATCGAAGCAAAAGCCACGACAGGATGCACGGAAACAGGGGCCGCCAACATGCCTACCAACGCCGTAAATACGACCAGTTGCATAACGCGTGGCTTCAACAGGGCAAAATAATCGCCCAATTGCGCCTCGTACTCGCCCGAAGGTGTCGTGGTCACGTCTGACATGTCAAAACTCACATATATCAAAGTCGGGCCATACAACGCATGCCCCGACGTTATTATAGCAGATTACTTAGAAGCCACGGTAAGCGGCTGCTCAAGCCCAGCGTATTCGGCTTTCGCTTTGCCCAACCATTCAGCATAAGCGGCTTCCGACACAACTTTTACAGTGATCGGCATGTAAGCGTGCGCGTTCCCGCAAAGCTCGGAACACTGGCCAAAATAGATGCCTTCTTTTTCGGCTTTGAACCATGTTTCGGCCAAACGACCGGGAACGGCGTCCTGCTTTACACCAAAGGCGGGCATGGCCCATGAATGGATCACATCAGACCCGGTTACCTGAACCACAATTGTCTTGCCAACAGGGATCACTACGGCTGTGTCTGTCGCCAAAAGGAACTGCTGTTCGGTGTAACCAGCTTCTTCAAGTTGCGCGATCACTTCAGGTGTCTTGCGGTTTTCACCGCCAAGTGCAGGCGCGCCGATCATATAGCTGTCAAAGCCGAAACCATCGTCGACGTATTCATAGGACCAGTACCACTGGTTCCCAACTGCCTTGATCGTCAGATCAGCCTGCGGAATCTCTTGCTGGCGGAACAAAATCGGCAACGAATAAGCACCGATGAGCACCAGAATCAGGATTGGCGCGATAGTCCAAGCAATTTCCACCGGGGTATGGTGCGTGAACGAAGCAGCTACAGGATTGCGTTTTTTGTTGTATCGGAAGGCAACCCAAAGGATCAGCCCGGTGACAAACAGCGTGATCAACGTGATGATTACCAAAATCAGGTAATCCAAGTCGTGAATGTCTTGCGCAACGCGCGTCACGGCTGGCTGGAAACCTGTCTCGCCGTCGGTAGGCTGCCCGATGATATCAAGGCCTTCGATACGGAGGTTCTCTTGCGCCCATGCGGGAACAGCAGAGACTGCGGCCATGAGACCTGAAAGTTTAAGAAGATGTTTCATATGTCATCCTGATCTTGTGACCATTGATAGCGAATCCTTGCGGCCTGTGCCGTTTCGGACTGCGCGCCGTTGTAATCTGTACGCTTACAATCATATTCTAACTTCAAGATAAAGACTTCTGCTTGCGTCAAACGGACGCGAAGCGATCTTTTTAACACGATTCAGGGAACATGTTGATGAGCCAACCACCTTTTAACCCTTTCGAGCGTGCTCTTGACCGCGACGCGGCCCTTTTGATCCTGAAAGATGCGGTTGCCGGGGCCGATGACGGTGAATTGTTCTTTGAACGTCGCCGCTCCGAAGGTCTGATGCTTGACGACGGACGGCTTAAGACTGCAAGCTATGACGCCTCCGAGGGGTTTGGCCTGCGCGCCGTACGCGGCGAGGTGGCAGGATATGCGCACTCGTCAGAAATTACCGAATCTGCCTTGCGCCGCGCCGCTGAAACTGCCCGCTTGGCAGTCGGTGACGGCGGCGGGACGTGGGCCGATGGCCCGATTTCCACCAATCGGCACCTTTATACCGACCAAGATCCCATCGCGGGCGCGGCTTTTCCCGTAAAAGTCGATACACTTCGCGAGATCGACGATTTCGCCCGCAGTCTTGATAAACGTGTAGTTCAGGTATCTGCGTCAATCTCGGCCTCGATCCAAGAGATCGAGATCCTGCGCCCGGAAGGCACGTCGGTTCGCGACATTCGCCCGATGACGCGAGTGAACGTCTCGGTTATTGTCGAACAGAACGGGCGGCGTGAAAGCGGCACGGCCGGGGGCGGCGGTCGCGTTGGCCTTGATGGGTTGCTTGAGCGGTCAGATTGGCAGGCCAAAACCCGCGAGGCTTTGCGTGTTGCCTGCGTTAATCTTGATGCTGTTCCAGCCCCTGCGGGGATGATGGATGTGGTTCTTGGGCCCGGTTGGCCTGGTATCTTGCTGCACGAGGCGATCGGGCATGGCTTGGAAGGTGACTTTAACCGCAAAGGGTCAAGCGCCTTTGCTGGTCTGATGGGGCAGCAAATCGCAGCCAAGGGGGTTACAGTTCTTGACGATGGCACAATCCCGGATCGGCGCGGGTCAATCACAATTGATGACGAAGGCACGCCCTCGGCCAAAAACACACTGATCGAAGACGGTGTTCTGGTCGGCTACATGCAGGACCGCCAAAACGCCCGCCTGATGGGGGTGGAATCGACGGGTAACGGTCGCCGTGAATCGTATGCGCATATTCCCATGCCCCGGATGACCAACACCTATATGTTGGGGGGCGACGTCGCCCCCGGCGATATTGTGGCGGACCTTAAGGATGGCATCTATGCCGTTGGGTTTGGTGGTGGCCAAGTGGATATCACGAACGGTAAATTCGTGTTTTCCTGCACCGAAGCCTACCGCGTTGAAAACGGGGTCGTAGGCGCCCCTGTCAAAGGGGCCACGTTGATCGGCGACGGGGCAACCGCCCTCAAGCAGATCCGCGCAATCGGGAACGATCCGGCCCTTGATCCCGGAATGGGCAACTGTGGCAAGGCAGGCCAGTGGGTGCCTGTGGGGGTGGGCCAGCCCACATTGATGATCGGCGGGCTGACTGTCGGGGGTGCTGCGACTTAAGGTAAATTTGGCCCGGCCGATTTAGCAAAAATGGGCCGGGAACCCTTCATGCGTTATTAACCAACCCTGCCTATACCTGATTCTGCAACAGGCGGAGACACGGGATGACTGACAAGGACTACACTCCTTCTTCCACTCACCCCCCAATCCCACCCACCTCGGAAGATGAAGGTTTTGCCCGCCTTCGCCTGTTGCGCTCACGCCGGGTCGGCGTTTCGACGTATAAACGACTGCTGACTGAACACGGCACTGCGCAGAACGCGCTGGCCGCGCTACCCGAGGTAGCGCGCGCCGCGGGCGTGCCGAATTACGAGGTTTGCCCCGAAGGCGTCGCACGGGCGGAACTGCGCGCTGGCAAAGCCGCAGGCGCGCAGCTGATCATGCACGGCACAGGGGCCTACCCCCGGATATTGAATGACTTAGACGATGCGCCGCCATTTCTTTGGGTGGTTGGGAATATTGCGCTTTTGAACCGGCCCACGATCTCTTTGGTGGGTGCACGCAATGCGTCCTCTTTGGGCACCCGCATGGCAAAAGCGTTGGCGCAAGGGTTGGGCGAAGCAGGTTTCGTCGTCGTCTCGGGTCTGGCGCGCGGTGTCGATGCAGCGGCGCATTTGGCGGCCCTTCCAACGGGTACAATTGCTGTGCAAGCCGGCGGTGTAGACGTTATGTACCCGGCCGAAAATACACAGCTGGCCCTTGATATCGCGAAATCTGGCCTGCGCGTGTCAGAACAACCGATGGGCCTGCAACCCATGGCGCGGCATTTTCCAAGCCGCAACCGGATCATCGCGGGGCTAAGCCGGGCCACCATTGTCGTGGAAGCCGCCGCAAAATCAGGCAGCCTGATTACCGCACGTGATGCGCTGGATCAGGGTCGCGAGGTGCTGGCCGTCCCAGGACACCCGTTTGATGCACGCGCCGCAGGATGCAACATGCTGATCCGCGATGGTGCCACATTGGTAAGAAATGTCGGCGACGTGATCGAGGTGTTGGGGCCTGCCGAAACACAACTGCCGGACCAGCCCCAACTTTGTCTTGAGGTTTCCAAGCAAGCCAGCCGTCCTGAAAGATCGCTCAGGGAAACCGCCGCGTTGCATTTGCAAATACTGTCGCGTCTTGGCCCCAGCCCGATTGCAGAAGATCAACTGATCCGCGACCTTAAGACTGCACCCGCAAAAGTCGCCCCCATCTTGATCGATCTCGAACTGGACGGTCAGATTTTGCGACAACCCGGTGGCCTTGTGTCTCGTATCTAGCCGATTGCCACCAAAGGTTTTCCCTGCAATCCTTTGCATGCTCGAATGGACACTTTCTCGCCCTAAAACGAGAGTTCTGGTGGCGGCATGCAAAGCCCCTGACCCCTGAAATTGCACCGACTCTTTTATCATCATCCGCTGGATTCAGCGACGGATCAGACCTCCGTGAGAACACCGTATGACTTTGCTGCGCATTGACAAAACTGCCTGCGCGACACATGTCACAGCATAAGCAGACCAATTTCCATTGATCCAAGGTACAGAAATTTATGCCAGTTGTTGTCGTCGAATCACCTGCCAAGGCCAAAACGATCAACTCTTATCTGGGCAGCAATTACACGGTTCTCGCGTCTTACGGGCACGTCCGCGACTTGCCCCCGAAAGACGGCTCCGTTGACACCGAGAACGGTTTCGAGATGCTTTGGGAGGTCGGGTCGGCCAGCAAAAAACACGTCAAAGCCATCGCCGATGCGCTTAAGGATGATAATGAACTGATCCTCGCGACTGACCCTGATCGCGAAGGCGAAGCAATCAGTTGGCACCTTCAACAAACGTTGACACTGCGCAAATCCATCAAGAAAGACACGCCTGTCAGTCGGGTTGTTTTTAACGCAATCACAAAAGCAGCCGTGACCGAGGCGATGAAGAAACCCCGTCAGGTGGATATGCCGCTGGTCGAGGCGTATCTGGCCCGCCGTGCGCTTGACTATCTGGTGGGTTTCAATCTTTCACCTGTTTTATGGCGCAAGCTGCCGGGTGCGAAATCCGCTGGTCGGGTGCAATCGGTCACCCTGCGCCTGATCGTCGAGCGCGAGATGGAAATCGAAGCGTTCCGCAATCGCGAATACTGGACCGTCAAAGCACTGGTCGCAACACCACGCGGGCAGGAGTTTGAAGCGCGGTTGGTCACGCTTGCGGGCAAAAAGCTTGACCGTTTCGATCTGGCCAATGATACCCAAGCCGAAATGGCTGTGCAGGCGATCAACAGCCGCGACCTGACCGTAACCAGCGTCGAGGCAAAGCCCGCATCACGAAACCCCTCTGCCCCCTTCATGACATCGACCTTGCAGCAAGAGGCCAGCCGCAAGTTCGGCATGGGCGCCCGCCAAACGATGAGCACCGCCCAGCGTTTGTACGAGGCCGGGCACATCACTTATATGCGGACCGACGGTATCGACATGGCCCCCGAGGCGATGACGATGGCGCGTGACGCGATCAAAGACCGGTTCGGCGCTGAATACGTGCCTTCATCGCCGCGCATCTACAAGAACAAGGCCAAAAACGCCCAAGAAGCACACGAATGTATCCGGCCCACGGATATGGCCAAGGACGCGGCGGCTTTGAAGTTAACCGAACCGGACCAGCGCAAGCTTTATGATCTGATCTGGAAGCGGACTTTGGCATGTCAGATGGAAAGCGCGCGTCTCGAGCGGACGACGGTCGAAATCGGCAGCAAGGACGAACAGGTCGGCCTGCGTGCTACGGGTCAGGTTGTGCAGTTCGACGGTTTTCTGCGCGTCTACGAAGAGGGCCGCGATGACGTGGTCGATGAGGATGACAAGCGCCTGCCGCAGATCACCCAAGGCGACAAGATGGACAAGCGGTCCGTCACGCCCGAGCAGCATTTCACCCAGCCTCCGCCCCGCTATACCGAAGCGACGCTGGTCAAACGAATGGAAGAGCTTGGGATCGGGCGCCCGTCAACTTATGCCAGCGTTGTGACCACGATCCAGGATCGTGAATACGTCCGCAAGGAAGGCAACCGTCTTTTCCCAGAAGACAAGGGCCGTTTGGTTACCGCGTTCCTCGAGAATTACTTCCGCAAATATGTGGGTTATGATTTCACCGCCGATCTTGAGGATCAGCTGGACAAGGTCAGCGCAGCCGATGCGGACTATAAGGATGTCTTGGGCCGCTTCTGGAAAGACTTCTCGGCTGCGATTGCAGAAACCGCTGATTTGCGGATCACGGAAGTTCTGGAAAAAATAAACGAGGTACTAGAGCCACACCTGTTCCCCCCAACCGAAGACGGCAAAGACCCACGGCTTTGCCCCAACTGCGAAATCGGGCGTCTGTCGATGCGCACGGCGCGATCAGGTGGTGCGTTTATCGGATGTTCGAACTATCCCGAATGCCGCTACACGCGTCCCTTTGGCCCGCCAGACCCAGAAGCCGAGGCTTCGGCTATTCCGCCAGACGGTAAACTGCTGGGCGAAGATCAGGGCGACGAAATCCGTGTCTTTAAAGGCCGGTTCGGGCCCTATGTGCAGCGCGGCCCGATGACCGAAGAAAACAAAAAACCCCCGCGTCAATCTGTGCCAAAAGATTGGCCAGCGGAGGAGTTGGAACTGGAACGCGGTGTTATGTTGTTGTCATTACCACGCGAAATCGGCCCACACCCCGAAGATGGCATCATGGTCTGGGCTAATATCGGGCGGTATGGACCCTATATCAAACACGCGGCTAGCACATCGGATCGTGGCGGCACCAATGCCAACCTCGAGGGGCTGGACGAGGTATTCACTGTCGGCATGAACCGTGCTGTGCAGTTGCTGGCCGAGAAAGTCGCCAGTCGTGGCGGGCGTGGCAAAGCGGCCAAACCGATCCGTGAAATGGGCGAACATCCCAAACTAGGCGGCACCGTCGACATCATGGAAGGCAAATACGGGCCTTATGTGAAATGGGAGAAGGTCAATGCGACAATCCCCAAAGAGGTCGAGCCTGCCGATCTGACCATGGATCAGGCCGTTGACCTGATTGAGGAAAAGCTGGCGAAATCACCCGCCAAACGCAAAGCAGCGACCAAAAAGCCTGCCGCGGCTAAAGCGGCAGCAAAGAAACCTGCTGCCAAAAAAGCACCCGCGAAAAAGAAGGCCCCCGCCAAAAAACCTGCTGCGAAAAAGGCGGCCAAAGAAGATTAAGCAGCGGCGGCCTGCGCAGCAATCCTTCTATTTAGGCAGTTCAAAAGTTTTCTCAGGCGCATCCAACAGGTGCGCCTGAGCCGTATTTGACACCCGCTTGGCGTAACGTCATAGACGGTGTAATGCCTATGAATGACGAAGGGCTTGGGCCCTTTTTGAAAGGAGCTTGGATGAAAAAGATTTATGGAAGTGCCGCCGAAGCGCTTGAAGGCGTTTTAAAGGACGGCATGTTGATCGCTGCGGGCGGGTTTGGTCTATGTGGCATCCCGGAACTGTTGCTGAGCGCCATTCGGGATGCAGGCACCAAGGATTTGACCTTTGCATCCAACAACGCTGGTGTGGATGATTTCGGCATCGGCATCTTGCTGCAAACCAAGCAGGTCAAGAAAATGATCAGCTCGTATGTCGGTGAGAACAAGGAATTCATGCGCCAATATCTGGGCGGCGAGCTTGAGCTTGAGTTCAACCCGCAAGGCACCTTGGCAGAGCGCATGCGTGCCGGTGGCGCGGGCATCCCCGGCTTTTACACCAAAACCGGCGTGGGCACCGTGATTGCCGACGGCAAAGAACACAAAGACTTCAACGGCGAAACCTACATCCTGGAAGAAGGCATATTTGCCGATCTGGCCATCGTCAAAGCCTGGAAGGCCGATGCGACCGGTAACCTTGTTTTCCGCAAGACCGCCCGCAACTTCAACCCGCCTGCTGCCATGTGTGGGAAGATTTGCATCGTCGAAGTCGAAGAGATCGTGCCGACAGGCAGCCTTGATCCCGATACGATCCACCTGCCCGGCATCTATGTGCACCGCATCGTTCAGGGCGAACATGAAAAGCGGATCGAACAACGCACGACCAGACCAGCCTCTGGCGAAACAAGGAGCGCATAACATGTGGGATCGCAATCAAATGGCGGCACGTGCCGCACTCGAACTGCAAGACGGCTGGTATGTGAACCTTGGCATCGGGATTCCGACGCTGGTGTCGAACTATATCCCCGAAGGCATGGAAGTGACCTTGCAGTCGGAAAACGGCATGTTGGGCATGGGCGCGTTTCCAATTGAGGGTGAAGAAGACGCCGACCTGATCAACGCGGGTAAGCAAACGATCACCGAACTGCCCCAGACCGCATATTTTGACAGTGCAACATCCTTTGGCATGATCCGGGGCGGCAAAATCGCGATGGCGATCCTTGGCGCCATGGAAGTAGCCGAAAATGGCGATCTGGCGAACTGGATGATCCCTGGCAAGCTGGTCAAAGGTATGGGCGGTGCTATGGATCTGGTGGCCGGTGTTGGCCGTGTTGTGGTCGTGATGGATCACGCCAGCAAACATGGCGACAGCAAGGTCCTGAAAGAATGCACTTTGCCGTTGACGGGTAAAGCCGTGGTTGACCGCATCATCACCAATCTTGGTGTGTTGGATGTGGTCGAAGGCGGTTTGAAGATCGTGGAATGCGCAGACGGCGTAACCGAGGAAGAGCTGCGCGCAGCGACCGAAGCGACAATCGTCTAGTTCAAGCACTGACTGGAAATTGAAAGGGCATCGCCAATCTGGCGGTGCCCTTTTGCGTTTCTATTTCATCGCAACGAAAACGCATCCGTCCGAAATTAATTCGGGCGGCGTTTGACACAAACCCTTGGCGACCTGAAACGCTGCCAGCACCTTGGGTACGTAATCGCGCGTCTCGGCAAAGGGGGGCACACCCGCATGTTTGCGCACAGACCCTTCACCCGCGTTATACCCTGCCAGCACCAATATCGGGTCACTGTCAAATTCGCCCATTAGCCAATCCAGGTATTTCACACCGCCCGCGATGTTTTCCGTTGGCTTCATGCTGTCCACGACGCCAAAGCGGGCTGCGGTATCTGGCATCAACTGCATTAGCCCTTGGGCACCTGCCCCGCTGATCGCATCAACACGCCCGGCAGATTCCACCGTGATGACAGCCAGCACAAGCGCCGGAGACACCTTGGTCCCTATCGTTGAGCGCAAAATATCAATGCCGTTGGTTTTGGCGATCTGCTGCATTTGCTGCATGCGCGGTGCCGGTACCTTGGCTGTTGCCGTCGCTAGCGTGATCATTGCCACCTCCAGCCTGCCCGGACCTGACTTTGCCTCTTCTGGTGATACGCGTTCCCAAAACCAGTCAAACTGGCCCGGTGCTGCGGGTGCGATCGCGCCGGACGCGGTTGCCACAGCTTGAGGTGCGGCAACTTGCGGTTCGATGAAGACGTTTATCCTGTTGCGACTACCGGGTTTCGGCGGTTTGACGCGCTTTGCCTCGAACTTCGGAAAAGGCTTGGGCACATCAGCATAGAGCATTGGACCAGCCAATGCCCCCGCCACCAGCGAGATCGTAAATAATCGAAACATCTTTGCCTGCTTTTTTTATGCTTATTCTGCCCGATGCTTCGAACTTCACATGAAATCGGTCCAAAAACCAGTCAATCATGGCAGGCAATATGGCAATTCCGCCTTAATTGACGCCCGAAAACCCGATACAGCCATTACTTTCAAAAAAGTTAACGAATTTTCTTTATTACTTTCAACATCTTAATAAATTTCTGCGCCCGATCACCCATAAAAACTCAAAAGCCACATTTGCCGCCAAATTCATGCCCCATTCAGACGGCTATATAGCGTCATACCAAGTCGGACAGGTTCTGAACTGAGAGAGACAGAGCCACAGACGGACGACGGGGTTGCAAAAGAAAACTTAATGATCCTTGGAGGGACATAACATGATGAACTTTTTCAAAAACTTCAACAAAGACGAATCCGGCGCAGTAACAGTTGACTGGGTTGTTTTGACAGCCGCAGTTGTTGGCTTGGCCGTCGCAGCATATTCCTCGATCGAAACCGGTTCCAAAGACCTGACAAGCAACACAGCTTCAGCTCTGAAAGCGTTCCAGCCAGCTACACCAAGCACCGGTAGCTAATACGTCGTTAAGCTAACGAACGATTGGCCGCATTCTGAACTTCAGGGTGCGGCCATTTCTACATGAGTTCCCCGCCTAGAGGGCAAGTGAATGATTTTAAATCTTCAAGAATTTTTATCATCCGAGGCCGGTGCAGTGACGGTCGAATGGGTCGTTTTATGTGCGGCAGTTGTTGGGATTGGGATTTCAGTTGTCCTTGGAACGACCGAGGGGGTTGTAGACATTGGCAGCAGAACCTTGTTGTTCACACCCGGCGAATTCTAAACCACGCCGCGTAGATCCGGCCAAATGTGCCAGGATTACCGCGCTCCTTCCACATTCAGGTCACAATTTGGGTGCATCCTGACGGAAGACGACAGGCCAGAATTTTTCTGGCCCGGAATTACATGAGGTAGATGAAATGCGTATGTTATTTGGACTGGTTTTGTTAGCTGGCATCGCATTGGCAGGTGGTGCTGTTTATTTGGCCAAAGACCGGATTGGTGAGTATCAGATGGCCAACGCACAGGCCCAAGCGGCACTGGCGCAGGTTGTCCCGACAGTGAACGTCTTTGTCGCCGAAAAATCGCTCAAATACGGTCAGCAGCTTAAACGTGAGGACGTCCGGCAAGTGGCTTGGCCAGAAAATGCCATTCCCCAAGGGACCTTCACAGAAGAAACGTCACTGTTCCCCGAAAACAGCGATGAGCTGCGGGTTGTCTTGCGCGCGATCGAAAAAGACGAAGCGATCATGGCCATCAAAGTGACGGAACCGGGCGAAGACACAGGACTGACCTCGCGGCTGGAACGCGGTACACGTGCTTTTACAATCAAGGTTGACGTGTCCAGCGGCGTGTCTGGCTTTTTGCGCCCCGGCGACCGTGTCGATGTGTATTGGACAGGCCGCATCAACATCGAGGGCGCAAATCAGCGCGGTTCGGGCGATGTGACCAAACTGATCCAAGCAGGCATTCAACTGATCGCGATCGACCAAAGTGCAGGTGGCGAACGTAGCGAAGCGGCGATTGCACAGACGGTAACTGTTGCGGTCAAGCCAAACCAAGTTGCCGCACTGGCCCAGGCTCAATCGACCGGCAAGCTGTCGTTATCGCTTGTCGGTGCCGAGGACGACACAGTCGCCTCCAGCATCGAAGTTGACCAAAGAAGCCTGCTGGGCATTCAAAACGAAACCGTCAAAGCCGAAGTCGAAAAGGAAAAAGTCTGTACCATCCGCACCCGACGTGGCGCAGATGTTGTGGAAATTCCAATCCCTTGTACGAACTGACGCTAAAAAGCTGACATCTCGAAGGCCGCACAGCATTGTGTGGCCTTTGGCGTAAATGGCACATGTTGCTATTAATCCACAGCCTCTAGGCCCGTAACCTCATTGAATCTTGCAATAAAAATCAAAAGCACCCAAAGTGCTACAAACGGCGGGCGCTAAGACCCTATCCAGAGGCGTGATCACAAAGGCAGGTCACATGAAAATCGACAAATTTCTTACAGCGGCCCTTTTGGGGCTTACGCTAAGTGCGATGCCACTGATGATGGCAGTTCCTACCGCGGTGCAGGCTGAAACCTTGCGCGTGGTCAATAAAGGGACGAACCGCACGTTGGAAGTACCGATGAACCGCGCCGTTGTGGTTGAAAGCGATATCCCATTTGCTGAACTCAGCATCGCAAACCCCGGTATTGCTGACATTTCGTCTTTGTCCGACAGAACGATTTACGTTTTGGGAAAATCGCCCGGCCTGACAACACTGACCCTTTTGGATGCATCGGGACAACTGATTACGAATGTCGATGTGCGGGTAGCATCGGATATTTCCGAATTTAAAGAGCGCTTGCGCCAGATCCTGCCCGGCGAGAACATCGAAGTCCGCACAGCAAATGACGGCATCGTCATGTCCGGCATCGTGTCCTCCACGCAGGGTTTACAACGCGCGCTTGATCTGGCCGAACGATATGCGCCCGAACGTGTTTCCAATTTGATGAGCGTCGGTGGCATCCAACAGGTGATGCTGAAAGTCCGGTTTGCTGAAATGCAACGGTCAGTGTCCAAGTCGCTTAGCGCATCGCTGGCCTTGAACGGTCTGGCGGGCAGCAATCTTGCCCTGAACGGCGGGACCAATTCAACGGTTTCTTCAGGGGCGATTGCCAATTCACTTTCCGGATCGACACCTGCGTCAAACGGCAATTCCGGTGCTGTGCTTTTCGGGTTCAACGCAGGGTCGACCCAAGTGGGTTTGCTACTTGAAGCGCTTGAGCAAAAGGGCGCTGTGCGGTTCCTTGCGGAACCCAACCTTGTCGCGTTGTCCGGTCAAGAAGCCAAGTTTCTGGCCGGTGGTGAATACCCTGTGCCTGTGTCTCAAACCGGGGATCGAATTTCAGTTCAGTACAAACCATTTGGCGTCGAGATGAGCTTTATCCCGCGTGTGGTTGACAAAGACCTTATCAATCTTGAACTAAACGCCGCCGTATCCGCCATTGATCCGACCAACTCTGTCTCATTGGGGAACGGGTTCAACATTGCTGCCTTCACCCGCCGCGAGACATCAACCACGGTTGAGATGCGCGACGGGGAAAGCTTTGCGATTGCAGGGCTTTTGCAAGACGACTTTACCGACAGCTCAAGCCAACTTCCTTGGCTTGGCGATGTACCTGTTTTGGGTGCGCTTTTCCGCAGCGCCAATTACCAACGCAAGCAGACCGAGCTTGTCATTATCATCACCGCACATTTGGTCACACCAACGCGCGGCGAAGCCTTGGCATTGCCAACAGACCGGATCAAACCGCCAACGGAAAAAGAGCTTTTCCTAAGTGGTCGGGTTACTGGCGGAACGCGCGCGCCAACCAAAGGCCCTGCGGGCGAAGTGGCCCGGCAAGATTTCAGTGGCTCTTATGGCTATGTACTGGATTGATCAGATGACACGCCGGATCACAAGAAACCTTAGCTTTCTCAGCCTGCTTGCATCCCTCGGGTTGTTGGTCGGCTGCGCGCGAAGTTCCGATCCGGTTTACACCCAATTTCACCGCGAAGCTGGTTCATTAACCGATATCGGCACATTCGGCGATGCAACGCTGAACAACCGTCTCGTGATGACAGGCGAAAAACAGTATACGTTCGATCTGGCAAACCGTTTTGCCGGTGAAGTGCAATCAACAGTCACGTTCGAATTCAACTCGGCGCAGTTGGACGGAAACGCGCAGGCCGTCTTGCGTCAGCAGGCCAGTTGGATCCGCCAGTTCCCCGAAGTGCGTTTTCGGGTCTACGGCCACACCGATGCTGTTGGATCAAACCGCTATAACAAGGCCCTAGGTCTGCAGCGCGCACAGGCAGTTGTAAGCTATCTGAACACGCAAGGTATCAGCCGCAGTCGATTGGAAGCCGTTGTTTCATTTGGCGAAACTCAGCCCTTGGTCGTCAGCCAGGGCCGTGAACGCGCGAACCGGCGCACGGTTACAGAAGTAAACGGATTTGTTGAACGTCACCAGAACGTTCTGGACGGCAAATACGCCCAGATCATCTACCGCGATTATGTCGCGAGCGCGGTGCCTGTTACGCAGCTTTCTGGCAACGCGACAGCCCTTTCACAGTAAAATCGTCGCTGAATCAGCTTGCCTTGCTTTGCAGACAGGACAAGCCTATTCGCCGTTAATCCTGTGCAATTCGCCCCGATCGTTTCAAAAGACCCAACAATAGAAGCTTTTTAGCCCCAATCTCGCCCCAGTTAGCTGGGATGTTCAGTGCAATAGGACAAGTGCGTCTCGCCTACTCGGCAAGGTGCAGGCGATCCCAAACAGAATGGAAGCGGCAACAGCCCTTCCCCTTCTGCGCAACGTACTGGGTAACAAGGATGATTAGGCCATGAGCAGCACCATGCCACAAATTGAAGCGCCGCAAATCGTCGCCTGCACGGTCAGCCGCGACGTTCAAAACTTTGATCTGCTGATCGAAGATATGGAAACCGCTTTGGGGGAAAACTGGGGGGATCTGGGTTTTGCCGAAGCACTGGCATTTTTCAAACAACCCCAATCCCAATCGCTTGAGCTGATTGCCTTGGCACTAGATGCTCAGGACGAGGAAAACCTTACCATGATGGGGGAACTCATCATTCAGGCGAAGGCCCAGAACATCAAAGTCATTCTTATCGCCGAAGACATGAGCCCTGTATCGCTGCATTCTCTGTTGCGCCAGGGGGCCGATGAGTTCGTCCCTTACCCACTTCCCGAGGGCGAACTTTCAGCCGCGATCGACCGATTGCGCTCCGAACCCGCTGCAACACTTGCCCCGGCCGCGCAGACCCACCAGCTGAAACCCGGTGCCCAGAAAGATGGGGCGCTGATCGTGGTGCACGGGCTTGCGGGCGGTACTGGTGCAACGACCATGGCCGTGAACCTCGCTTGGGAATTGGCCACTGTTGACAAAAAACGGCCGCCCAAAGTTTGCCTGATAGACCTTGATCTTCAGTTTGGCGCAGTTGCGACCTTTCTTGACCTGCCCAGACGCGAGGTCGTCTATGATATGCTGTCTGAAACAGAAACCATGGACGACGAAAGTTTCGGACAGGCGCTTTTGACTTTTGAGGACAGATTGCAAGTTTTGACTGCACCGTCCGAGATGTTGCCGCTCGATATCATCAACTCAGATGATGTGAAGCGGATCCTTGATGTTGCGCGCAACCAGTTTGATTATGTTGTCGTCGACATGCCGTCGACCCTTGTGCAGTGGACCGAGGCGGTTCTCAACAACGCCCATGTCTATTTCGCCATGCTTGAGCTGGACATGCGCTGTGCGCAAAACGCTTTGCGGTTCAAACGCGCTTTGCAGTCCGAAGAGCTGCCCGTTGAAAAGCTGCGCTATGTGATGAACCGCGCCCCGAAGTTCACCGATCTGAACTCGAAAAGCCGGGTGAAACGGATGGCAGAAAGTCTGGCGATCTCGATTGATGTGCATCTGCCCGATGGCGGAAAGCAGGTCACGCAAGCCAATGATCATGGCACACCCTTGGCCAGTTCTGCCCCCAAAAGCCCGCTGCGCCGCGAATTCGCAAAACTTGCCGCCTCCATCCATGAACTGAAATCAGACGAAGCCAAAGCTGCATAAGACCCAAAGCGAAAGCTTATTAAGAAAGTTACCTAATGTTTTCCAAATATAAAAAGTCAAACGATGCGGCTGCGGCAAGACAATCAACGCCTGCGAAGGTAACGCATATCAAGCAGGTCGAACCAAGCGCCGTGAAACCCACGTCGATGCGCCGGGCGGCGCAGCCCGCAACGGTGGCCCCCTTGGACAAAGACCTCAAACGCAAACAGCGGATGAGCGAAATCAAGCTGGAACTGCACCGCGCGCTTTTGGACAACCTCAATCTTGCGGCCCTTGAACACGCGACTGAATCCGATCTGCGCCAAGAGATAAACGAAATCTCGGCAGAGATTCTGGCGGAAAAGTCCATCGTTTTGAACCGTGAAGATCGGATTCAATTAAACTCGGAACTCTATGACGAGGTGACGGGTCTGGGTCCGCTTGAGACCTTGCTAAAAGACGATACGGTCAACGATATTCTGGTAAACGGTCCACAACAGATTTTTGTGGAACGCGACGGCAAGCTGCAACTGACCGACATCACATTCAAAGATGAAAAGCACCTGTTGCGGATCATCGACAAGATCGTATCGGCCGTGGGCCGGCGGGTTGACGAAAGCAATCCCTATGTGGATGCGCGGCTTAAAGACGGCTCGCGTTTCAACGCCATGGTGCCGCCGATTGCGGTAGACGGTTCACTTGTCTCTATCCGGAAATTCAAAAAGGATAAGCTGGGGATCGACGACCTTGTGTCCTTTGGTGCCTTTTCGGAAGAAATGGCTGCTTATCTACAGGCCGCCGTGGCCACCCGTCTGAACATCATCGTCTCGGGTGGTACGGGTTCCGGCAAAACGACCACGCTGAACGCGCTTTCGTCTTTTATCGACAACGATGAACGTATTCTGACCATCGAAGATACGGCAGAACTTCAATTGCAACAGACCCATGTGGGCCGGATGGAAAGCCGCCCCCCCAACGTCGAAGGCAAAGGCGAAGTGTCGCCGCGTGACTGTCTGAAAAACGCGCTGCGAATGCGGCCCGACCGGATTATCGTTGGTGAAACCCGTGGCGAAGAAGTCATCGACATGTTGCAGGCGATGAACACGGGCCACGACGGGTCCATGACCACGATCCACGCCAACTCGGCGCGTGACGGGGTCAGCCGTCTGGAAAACATGATCGCGATGGCGGGGATCGAGATGCCGCTCAAGGCGGTGCGCTCGCAAATCTCAAGCGCTGTGAACCTGATCGTGCAAGCCTCGCGGCTGCAAGACGGCTCTCGCCGGATGACCTCCATCACGGAAATCACCGGGATGGAAGGCGATGTCATCTCGATGCAGGAGCTTTTCCGCTACCAGCGCGTGGGCCTGACCCCAGAGAACAAAATCATCGGTCACTTCACCGCGACCGGCGTGCGCAGCCATTATTCCGAACGCTTCAAAATGTGGGGCTATGATTTGCCATCCTCGATCTACGATCCCATTGCGGCCCAATAAGGAGACGACACCATGAGCATTGAACCTATCATCTATGGTCTGATCTTTATCGGGGTGCTTGCGCTGGTCGAAGGTCTGTATCTGGTGGCCTTTGGTAAATCCATCAGTCTGAACAGCCGCGTCAACCGCCGCCTTGAAATGCTGGAAAAAGGGACGCGTCGCGAAGAGGTTTTGGACAAGCTGCGCAAGGAAATGCAGCAGCACATGGATAAAAAATCCATACCGATCTATTCGATGCTTGCGCAAAAGGCACAAAAAGCAGCTATCGCCTTTACGCCCAAGCAACTGATCATGATCATGGGTGGGCTTTCGGTCGTTGCCTTTTTGGGCCTTACCATTGGCACCAGCACCGAACCACCGATCCGTCTGCTGATTTCTGTCGGCATCGGCATTGGAGCGGTTTATTTCTGGATCTCCGCCAAAGCCAAAAAACGCATGAGCATGATCGAAGAACAACTGCCTGACGCCGTTGAACTTATGGTTCGCTCGCTGCGGGTCGGTCATCCGTTCAGCAGCGCCATTTCTATCGTTGCAAAGGAAATTCAGGATCCGCTGGCCTCTGAATTCGGGGTCATCGCTGATGAAGCCGCCTATGGCCGCGACACGGGGGAAGCGCTCAAGGACATGGCAGAACGGCTCGACATGCAGGATTTGCGTTTTCTTGCGGTTGCCGTAACGATCCAACAGCAATCAGGCGGCAACCTTGCGGAAATTCTGGCAGGCTTGGCCAAAGTGATCCGCGCCCGTTTCCGCCTGTTTCGCCGCGTAAACGCGATCACCGCCGAGGCGAAGTGGTCGGGCAAGTTCCTGTCGGCGTTTCCCGTGGTTGCGCTGATCGTGATCAAGCTTGGCGATCCGCATTACTATGACGAAGTCATGCTGCACGAGTTGTTCGTTCCCGGCTGTGTCGCAGTCGTCGTGTTCTTGGGTGCAAATCTTATTGTCATGCGCAATCTGACCAATATCAAAGTGTAAGGGGTTCTTTCGGTGGATATATTTTCGACGATCAACGATATCCTGGGCCCGCTGGGGTGGATTGCCTTGCTTGGTGTTCTGGGTTTGATGATGGTGGGCATGACCCTCGTGTTCATGCTGCGCCAGCCAGAAGACCCATTGAGCAAGCTCAAGCGCAGCCAGTCCGGTGCGGTGGAACGGCCTTCAAGCCAGCGTCTTCGTCAGTCCGACCGGAACGAGAAGCTGCAAAAATTCGCAAAGTTTCTCGAGCCTGAAAACCTTGATGAACTCAGCGCTAAAGAACTGATGCTGCGACAGGCTGGCTATGCATCGCGCGATGCGGTGCGCTTCTTTCACTTTGCGCAGCTTACACTTGGTATTCTGGGCCTTGTGATCGGGGTCGTCTATGTCAACTTTCTGGGCGGAGGCGATGGGCTGACCACCCAGAAGATGATGATGTATACTGTCGGCCCCGGTGGCTTGGGGTATTATTTGCCCAAGTATTGGGTCAGCAAACGCGTCGAAAAACGCAAAGAAGAGATCACCCGTGGCTTTCCCGATGCCCTTGATATGATGTTGGTCTGTGTTGAGGCGGGCCAGTCCATGGACCAGTGTATTGTTCGCGTTGCCCATGAATTGCGCGCGTCTTATCCCGCTTTGGCTGAAGAATTCGAAGTGGTCGCGTATGAAATGAAGGCCGGCAAAGACAAGATTACCGTCTTGAACGATATGTCCGCGCGTTGCGGGATTCAGGATATCTCGTCTTTTGTGACAGTTTTGGTGCAATCTGCAGCCTTCGGTACGTCAATTTCAGACGCCTTGCGTGTGTATGCCGAAGAAATGCGTGACAAACGTGTGATGCGCGCGGAAGAGGCAGCAAACAAGTTGCCAACCAAGATGACGCTTGCCACAATGATGCTTACAGTTCCGCCATTGCTCATCATTCTGGTGGCACCGTCGGTGATTGGCATTACAAGTTTGGGTAAATAAACAACATGGTCATACTCCAAAGTCTCAGACGTCTTCCGACGTTTGTACTTTGTCTGACACTTACCGCCGGACTGGCCGCCTGTTCATCGGGCGGCTTTCCCACGTTTGGGGTATCGCGTACAGAGACGAACCCTTTTGCACCGGGCGTAAACCAGCGCAAAGAGGCAGAAGACGGTGTTGAAGTTGCGCACCGTTTGATGCTTGCGGGTGAATATGAACTGGCTATCCGCGCGTTCAACCGCGCCGCCCTGGCAACGGGGCTAAGTGCCGAAATCCTATCCGGCCTTGGCAGTGCAAATCTGGGTCTGGGGCGCTTGGGGCAAGCGGAAAAGCTGCTTCGCGAGGCCGTAGAAAAAGACGATACACAGCCCGAGGTCTGGAATAATCTTGGCGTTGTCTTGATGGAACGCGGCAAAATAGCCGAGGCGAATTTAACGTTTCGCAAAGCTTATGCGATGGATAATGGCGAAAGTGACGCAATCCGTGACAATTTACGCTTAGCACTCGCAAAATCGGAAAATCCTGTTAACATCCCAACTCAAGAAGACGATTATAAATTGGTGAGGCGTGGATCGGGGGACTACCTTATTCGACCAACACCATGATCGAGGCAGAGCAGTAAAAGGACGCAAAAATGCGCCACCCTATTCTTTTGACCGTCTGCGTTGCAGGCGTCATCGCGGTTGCAGGCTGCGGTGATAAGTCTGGTGAAAATACCGTTTCGCGGGCTTTTCAAGACGTGAATGTCATCGATGAATCGAACCTCAACGATGTGATGCTGACTGTCGCCGACCCGAACGAGGCCGTCTCCTATTTTTCGCGCACTGCGAGCGAACAGCCTGATCGCATTGATATCCAACGTGGCTTGGGCAAATCCTTGGTCCGCGCCAAACGCAATCAAGAAGCGGCGGCCGTGTGGGCAAAAATCGTCAAGCTGAAAGACGCCACAGCCGACGATAACGTAGATTATGCCGATGCACTGATCCGGTCTGGGGACTGGGCTAAGGCCGAAAAAACTTTGGATTCCGTCCCGCCAACCCATGAAACGTATAACCGCTACCGCCTTGAAGCGATTGTCGCTGACAGCAAACAAGAATGGGCCAAGGCCGATAGCTTTTACGAGATCGCGATGGGCCTTACCACGAAACCCGCATCCGTGATGAATAACTGGGGCTATTCCAAGCTGTCGCGCGGCGAATATCAGGCGGCAGAGCGCCTGTTTGGTGATGCGATCCGGCAGGATCCGACCCTTTTCACCGCCAAGAACAATCTGGTTCTCGCGCGCGGTGCCCAAGGCGAATACACGCTGCCCCCGATTGAGATGGACCAGACAGAGCGCGCGCAGCTTTTGCATACTCTTGCCCTGTCAGCGATCAAAAAGGGCGATGTCCAAACCGGCAAGGGCCTGCTGCAAGACGCGATCAGCACCCATCCTCAACATTTCGAAACAGCTGTCCGGTCGCTTCGTGCGCTGGAAAACGCGGGCTGACGGCGGATGTCGATTACCGTCTACGCCGCCCTTTGGTTCTTACCCTTTGTTGTCCCGCTTTGCCTTTATGCGGCCTACACGGACATGGCAACGATGAAGATCACCAACCCGACGGTTCTGTGCCTCGCGGCTGTGTTTTTGGTGATCGGTCCTATCGCGCTGCCGTTCGAGACCTATCTTTGGCATATCGCGGGTATGGTCATCGCATTGCTGATCGGCATCGTCTTGAATGCTGCCGGTGCCATGGGGGCTGGTGACGCCAAATTCATCGCAGCGGCGGTGCCATTCATTGCACTGGGTGATCTGCGGCTGGTGATGGCCCTGTTCATGGCCACATTGCTGGCCGCCGCCGTCACGCACCGCGGCGCGAAATACTCTCCCATGCGCAAACTCGCCCCCCAATGGACAAGCTGGGATCAGAACAAGAAATTCCCGATGGGGCTTGCCCTTGGAACGTCACTTGCCTTTTATTTGATCCTTGGCGCGCTGTTCGGGGCCTGAATTACGCCATATTCCACCCTTAGCTTAAGGCGAAATAATACGTCATAAGTACCAAAGGGTTCGTTGATGAACATGCAAACCTCTGCCGTCATGGCACCGCCCCCGCCCCGCACCATCGAAGACATGAAGCTGTCGGTCGTCATGATGCGCGATATCATGATCAAGACGATATACCGCAAAAACGTCTCGATGGTCAGCGAAGTTGCCAAGGCGATTTGCCTGCCAATTCAGGTTACCCAGGAACTGGTCGATATTGCCCGTGAACAGCGTCTGGTCGAAGCGACCGGAACCCTGAATGCCAACAACGGCAATGAAATGGGATATCAGCTGACCGATCTTGGCAAAGCGCGCGCTTTGGATGCGCTGGCACAATCGGAGTATTTCGGCCCCATGCCTGTCCCCTTGGAGGTGTACCGAGAGCAGGTCAAACGCCAGTCTGTGCGCAACATGCAAATCACCCGCGCCCAGCTTGAAGGCGCGATGGGCCATCTGGTCTTGCCCGACGCGCTGATCGGCAATCTGGGGCCTGCGGTGTCGGCGGGCAGGTCGATCCTGATGTATGGCCCGCCCGGCAACGGTAAATCCAGCATCTCAAACGGTATCCGTGACGCGCTTGGCGACAATATCTTCGTGCCTCGCGCCATCGAATACGCGTCTCAGGTGATCACGGTCTATGACCCCATCGTGCATTCCGCCGCCTCGGACGAGGAACAAGACCCAAATTCCCTGCGCCGCGTGACGCGCTATGACAGCCGCTATGTTCAGTGCGAACGGCCCACCGTGATCACCGGGGGCGAACTGTCGCTCGACATGCTTGACCTGGTCTACAACCCAACGGCGCGCACCTATCAGGCCCCGTTGCAGCTGAAATCGACCGGTGGCATCTTTATCGTCGACGACCTTGGCCGCCAAAAAGAGCCCCCACAAAGCATCGTCAACCGCTGGATCGTGCCGCTTGAGGAAAGCAAGGATATCCTTGCCCTGCAATCGGGCGAAAAATTCGAGGTGCCGTTTGACACGCTTGTTATTTTCTCGACCAACTTCCACCCGAACGAGATCTTCGACCAAGCCGCCTTGCGCCGAATTTTCTTCAAGATCAAAATCGACGGGCCCAACCAGAAAAACTTTCTCAAGATTTTCGCCATGGTCGCAAAGAAGCGCAAAATGCCACTGGACGAGGCGACTTTGATCCATCTGTTGAAAAACAAATACCCAACGATCGACAACACCTTCGCCAATTACCAGCCGATCTTTTTGATCGACCAGATTATTGCAATCTGCGACTTTGAAGGGATACCTTATCAAATGACCCCTGAATTGATGGACCGCGCATGGGCAAACATGTTTGTAAAAGACGAACATATCGTGAAATAACCCGATGCGTTCACTGATTGGCATCGCAGGCTGTGGGCGCATGGGCGCACCGATGCTGGCCGCCTTGCGCGCGGCAGGCCTGCCCGCGCGCGGATACGATGTGGTCCCGATGGACGCGCCTCACATTACTGACGACATTGCCGTATTCTCCGAAGACCTCGATACACTGATCACCGTAGTGCGCGACATCGACCAAACCGAAGCGGTGCTGTTTGGCGACCAGAATTTCACCGCCATTCCCAGCCTGCGCCGCATCATCATCTGCTCCACGCTCAGCCCGCGCTATGTGCATGATCTGCGAGACCGCGTTCCTGCGCATATCACCCTGATCGACGCGCCTATGTCCGGTGCCCAAATCGCCGCGACCGAGGCACGCCTCAGTTTCATGCTGGGCGGTGACAGCGACGACATCGCCGCCGCTCAACCCTTACTGGATGCCATGGGCAAACATTTCCACCATATGGGCGATTTCGGCGCAGGGATGCAGGCAAAGGTGCTCAACAATCTGCTGGCCGCCAGCAACACGGCCATGACCCGCCTCGTGCTGGATTGGGCCGACCAAGCAGGCCTCGACGAGCCAAAACTCCTGAACCTTATCCACACCTCATCGGGGCAAAACTGGCTCGCCTCAGGCTTCAACGATATCGAATTTGCCCGTGACGGTTTTGCCGCCGACAACACCATCGCCATTCTGGTCAAAGACATCGCCAGCGCTCTGGACGCAGCTCCTGAAAACGCCGACACCACTCTTCCCACCCTCATACAATCCACCATAAAATCCCTAAAACCACGCAGCTAGTTTCATTTTGCCGAATAAACTCCGGGGGTGTGGGGGCTGGCCCCTACTCCGCCGCATGCTATCTATGATCCATGCGTGATTTGCCCCCCCAATTCCAAGACTGGTTCGCCACCAAAGGTTGGGGCATCCATCCCCATCAACAAGACATGCTCGACCGCGCCGATGCGCCCGCGCTGCTGCTGATCGCCCCCACAGGTGGTGGCAAAACCCTTGCGGGCTTCCTGCCTACGCTGGTGGACTTGGCCCAAAACGACCACAAGGGCCTGCATACACTCTATATCTCGCCGCTCAAGGCGCTGGCTGCCGATATCAAACGCAACCTCACAACCCCCCTCACCGAAATGGACCTTCCCATCCGGATCGAGGACCGCACCGGCGACACCTCGCAAACCCGCAAACGCCGCCAACGCGCCGACCCGCCGCATATCTTGCTGACCACCCCCGAAAGCCTGGCGCTGCTAACGTCTTACGAAGACGCGCCACGCATGTTTCATGGCCTCAAACGTGTAGTGATCGACGAAATCCATGCGCTCGCCGACAGCAAACGCGGTGATCAACTGATGCTGGCGCTGGCCCGCCTGCAAACCCTTTGCCCAGACCTCAAACGCGTCGGCCTCTCTGCCACCGTCGAAGACCCCGCCGCCATCGCCCATTTCATGGCCCGCCACCCAGATCCTTGCCCGATCCTGCTGGCTGATCCCGGCCCGCCGCCCGATATTCAGGTGTTGCACACGACCGAGGCCCCCCCATGGGCAGGTGCTGGGGCAGCCTATGCGATACCCGCTGTGCTGGATCAAATCCGCAAACACAAAACGACGCTGATCTTCCACAACACCCGCGCTCAGGCCGAGATTTTCTTTCATAAACTCTGGCTCGCCAATGACGACAGCCTACCCATCGGCATCCACCACGGATCACTGGACCGCACCCAACGCGAACGCGTCGAAGCCGCCATGGTACGCGGCGATCTACGTGCTATCGTATGTACTGGTAGTCTTGATCTGGGGATCGACTGGGGCGATGTCGATCTTGTCATTCAAATCGGCGCACCGAAAAACGTCAAACGTCTGGTCCAGCGCATCGGCCGCGCCAACCACCGCTACAACGCGCCCTCCAAAGCACTGCTGGTGCCCGCCAACCGCTTTGAGGTCGTCGAATGCGTCGCGGCCCTCGAGGCCGTCCTAGCCGGAGAGCTTGACGGCGACCCCCGTGGCCCCGGCCCCCGCGATGTGCTGTGCCAACACATCCTGATCACCGCCTGCGCAGGCCCCTTCGAGGCCGATGCACTTTTTGCCGAAGTCACCTCCGCAGGGGCCTATGCTGCCCTCACCCGCGCCCAGTTCGACGCCTGTCTCGATTTCTGTGCCACAGGCGGCTACGCCTTGCGCGCCTATGACCGCTGGCAACGGCTGTTGTTAAAGGACGGCAAATGGCACCTGCGCGACCCGCGCAGCGCGCAGCGCATCCGCATGAACATCGGCACGATCCAGGATACCGATACACTCAAGGTGCGCATGAAGCGCAACCGTGGCGGCAAACCCTTGGGCGAGATCGAAGAAGGCTTTGCCGCGACCTTGACGGCGGGCGATACCTTCCTGATCGGCGGGCAAATCGTCAAATACGAAGGCCTTCGCGAAATGACCGTCGAGGTCAGCCGCGATTCCGCCAAAAAGCCTCGCGTCGCATCCTTCATGGGTACGAAGTTCGCGACCTCGACGCAGCTTTCCGCCCGCGTCCAACGCATGTTCACGCAAGACAGCTGGCCAGAACTGCCGTCGCATACGGCCCAATGGCTAGAACTTCAGCGACAGGTCAGCCAGCTACCGCAACCCGGTCGATTGCTGGTGGAAAGCTTTCCCCATGACGGCCGCGAACAGACCGTCATTTACGGATTTGCCGGGCGCAATGGCCAGCAAACCTTGGGTCTTTTGCTGACCAAACGCATGGAGGCGCTGGGTTTGGGCCCGCTTGGCTTTGTGGCGACTGATTACGCGACATTGATTTGGGGGTTAAGTCCGGTCGATGACCCCGACACCCTGCTTGATCCTTCAACTCTATACGAGGGGCTTGATATATGGCTGGCCGGGAACGCTGTGATGAAGCGGACCTTTCGGGCCTCGGCGACCATCGCAGGGCTGATAGAGAGAAATACACCCCAAGCGCGCAAATCCGGTCGGCAGGCCACTTTCAGCTCGGATATATTGTACGATACTTTGCATAAATATGATCCCGAGCACCTTTTGCTGGATATCACCCGCGAGGAAGCTTTGCGTGGTCTGGTTGATTTCGGCAGGATTGAGGAAATGTTAAACCGGATTGGAGGGCGCATTGATCATCGCAAGCTTGCACGCGTTAGCCCGTTATCTGCCCCCATGTTTCTGGAAATGGGCCGCGTCCCGGTCAAGGGCGACGCAGAAGAACGGCTTTTGGCTCAAGAAGCGCAGCGACTGATGGAGGCGTCTGGGCTTGCCAACATTACCCCTGCCCCCTCAAACAAACCGCGATGGCGCGTTGGATTTTAATATCAAACCTTTTGACCAGATTATGGACCTGAATTTGAGTATTTGTAAAAGGGTGAAGCCAAAGCGTTCAGGCTTTCTTAAGCCCGTGTCCTGTAGTCTTGCCTGGCGGTACAGGCTGGAGAGCCGATGGCCGTAAAGGGTGAAGGCGTCATGGTGGACTGCAATAGCAATTTATTCAGGACGTCTTCCAAATTCACCCTTTTAAAAATACTCATATCCCAAAACTGGCAACGAGACTGACTGCAGACCTTGCAGAGCGCCGGTCAATATCGCATGAACGAAGCATGAACTTAGGCTATGAATTTCAACTCTTTAATGCGCGACTGCAAGCCCTAGGATCAGGCGCGCTTTGGTGGCCTGACCGCAAGCTTATATGTGTATCGGATTTGCATTTGGGAAAATCCGAACGTATCGCCCGTCGGGGCGGTGCCGCGTTACCGCCTTATGAAACCCACGATACCTTGACACGGCTGGCGGATGATCTGGAAAGAACGGGCGCGCAGTGTGTTGTGTGCCTGGGAGACAGTTTTGATGATGTGCACGCCGCAATGTCGCTGCCTGCGCAAGAACAGCACTGGATCGCGAGATTGCAGGCTGGACGCCGCTGGATCTGGATCGAAGGCAACCATGATCCGGGCCCCCTTGACCTTGGTGGTAGCCATCAGAATGAACTGCGCCTTGGCCCTCTTACCTTTCGCCACATCGCGGCGATACCAAGCCAAGGTGAGATTTCCGGCCATTACCACCCAAAAGCCACATTAGCCCTTGGCGGGCGCACCGTATCGCGGCCAGCGTTCCTGTTTGATAGCGACAAACTGATTATGCCCGCTTTTGGCACATATACAGGCGGGTTACACAGCACTTCAGAACCACTACGATCAATCATGCAAAACGATGCCTATGCCATCTTGACCGGCCCGCGGCCCACCGCCATTCCAATGCCACGTTAGCCATTACTGTACTGAAACAATACGCGTGCAATTACGAAAGGGACCCTTGTGGATCAGATAGCAGTAGATCGCATTTATCAAAGCTTTGCGGCGCAATCGATGATGGCGACCCTTGGCGCGAAAATGGTAGATGTCACATCGGGTGTTGTCCGGATAGAAGCGCCAATTCTACCGGGTGCCCGACAACAACAAGGCTTTGGACATGCAGGACTTTCCTTTTCAATCGGTGACAGCGCTGCTGGCTATGCTGCGTTGACAAGCCTGCCGCTGGACATGGAAGTTGTCACCGCTGAGATCAAGATCAACCTGTTGGCACCTGCGCGTGGCCAAAAGCTGATCGCGATTGGAAAGGTTGTGAAGCCCGGCAAGCGGTTGTGCGTGGTCACGGCAGACGTTTTCGCAAGCGACAATGGCCAAGAGACGCTGATCGCCATACTGCAAGGAACAATGGTGCCTGTGCCTGTTTAGATCAAACCTGCCGCTTTCAGGGTGGGTCGAAAGCTGCGGGCGACGGGAACTTCTTCGCCGGTCGTCAGGATGAGAAAATGCCGACCCCGCTCGCGGCGGTGCTTTGATACGGCGTAGAAGGCGACCCAATGCGATCTGTGAACCTGCAATCCATTTTCGCCCTGCAACGCATCCACGGCATCCTGCATGCGCAAAAGAACAAGTGCGCTGCCGTTTTGTGTGACGACATTCAGATAGTGATCTTGCGCCTCAAGCCGGATCAGCGGTGCGCGCCGATCCAACGGCAGACGGCGCAGAAATAGGGCCTGACTGTCGTGGGTTTCAGGGTCGGGTGGCGGACTAAAAGCATGGCGCGCCAGTGCGACCCCGCCATGAACGACCAAGACCGTCGCCAGAATGATGGCCGCCAAATACGCAAATCGGTCCATCCCTTGCCACTCAGGAAACACATAACTGTTGACGAGATGAACTGCGGCCGCAAGCAACAGGGCAAAACCGCTCCAGATCAATGCCACTTTCCATCTGACACGGTCGCGCGAAATCCGCGCACATAAAGACGAGCCGACCACCGAAAGTGCGACGATGCCAGACCAATATGCCAACCTTGGCGCCCAGCCCAAAGCTTCATGGGTGCCAAAGGGGCCTGCAAGCGTGCTGAGTACAGTCGCAAGCGCCCAAAGGCTTGAAAGCATCGGAACCCCTGTCCGTTCACGAAGCGTATATGACATCAAACACAATTCCTGCAGTTCACGAATGATACGTGCATTTCGCGCAAACCCTTTTGGGCCTCTGCCTCAGTTCTGGCACGCACAAGACAACAAACACAACGGAGTTTCCAAATGTCACTTTCCCCGCTTCTATCCGCCAGCCCCGTAATACAGATCCATGCCTTTCTGGCGATCGCGGCAGTAGTGCTGACTTGTGCCATCTTTAGTCTAAAGCGCGGCACTGCTGCGCACCGATGGCTGGGGTGGTTTTGGGTCATCCTGATGGCGATTGTTGCGCTTAGCAGTTTTGCGATCAACGAAATACGACTGCTAGGCCCCTTTGGACCTATCCACATCCTGTCAGCCTTCGTTCTGTATCAGCTTGTGGTAAACATCCGCGCGGCGCGATCGCGACGCATCCGCGCACATGCCCGCGGCATGAAGCTGCTGACCTTGGGTGCGCTTGTGGGTGCAGGTACCTTCACCTTCATGCCGGGCCGCATTATGTATCAGGTGGTAACGTGCGGCTAGGCGGTCAGCCCTTCCGGCTCGGCCAGTCCATTGGCGCGGCAACATGCCGTCACCGTATTGGCCAGCAAACACGCAATGGTCATCGGCCCCACACCACCGGGTACAGGCGTAATTGCCCCGGCCACCTTCGCGCAACTTTTGAAATCCACATCGCCCACCAGACGGGTCTTACCGTCACCCTTCTCAGGTGCGTCCAAACGGTTGATGCCCACATCTATAACTGTGGCGCCCGGCTTGATCCAATCGCCCGGCACCATCTCGGGGCGACCTACGGCTGCAACAACGATATCGGCGCGGCGGACAACATCTGCCAGATCTTTGGTCCGCGAATGGGCGATGGTGACCGTACAGCTATCATTCAACAACAACTGCGCCATCGGCTTGCCCACGATGTTGCTGCGCCCGATGATCACGGCGTTCAGTCCAGAAAGGCTGCCGTGATGATCGCGCAGCATCATCAGACATCCCAGCGGTGTACACGGCACCATCGACTTCTGCCCTGTCCCCAGCAGCCCGACATTCGAGATGTGAAAGCCGTCGACATCCTTGGCCGGGTCAATCGAATTGATGACCAGGTCTTCGTTCAAATGCTTGGGCAAGGGTAGTTGCACCAAAATACCGTGGATTTCGGGGTCGTTATTCAGATCAGCAATCAACGCCAGTAGATCGGCTTCTGCCGTATCTGCGTCAAGGCGGTGCTCGACTGACTTCATGCCAACTTCAACGGTCATCTTCCCCTTAGAGCGAACGTAAACCTCTGAGGCCGGATCGGATCCCACCAGTACGACAGCCAATCCCGGTGTGATTGCATGATCAGCCTTCAGCCGGGTCACATGCTCTCCTACCTGGGCGCGTACGCGGCCCGCAAAGGCTTTGCCATCAATCAGTATCGCTGTCATGGAAATCGTCCTTTATCTTCTCTGGCTCTTAAATATCCCTGCCAGAGGCAGGAAAGGGCGTGGGGGTCTTCCCCCGCGCCCTTTTCATACGCCCTTAGAACAAACCTTCAACATCACCATCGGCATTCAAACGAATATTCTCGGCCGACGGCACACGGGGAAGGCCCGGCATCGTCATGATCTCGCCGCAGATCGCAACGACAAAGCCTGCTCCGGCCGACAAACGCACTTCACGCACCGGAATGTTGAACCCGGTCGGCGCACCGCGGCGTTCGGGGTCTGTGGTAAAGCTGTACTGCGTCTTCGCCATGCAGACCGGCAAGTTGCCATAGCCCTGATCTTCCCAGTCTTTGAGCTGGCTCAGGATTTTGCCATCCATCACCGCAGCGTCAGCACGGTAAATCTTGGTCGCGATGGTGTTGATCTTATCGGCAAGGCTCATCTCGTCGGGATAAATCGGCGCGAAATTCGCCTCGCCCCGGTCGATCACTTCCACCACCTTCGCGGCCAGATCGGCCGACCCTTCGCTACCCAGCTCCCAATGGCGCGACAAGATCGCTTCCGACCCCTGGCTGGCCACATAATCCTTCACTGCCTGCACTTCAGCATCTGTATCAGTGACGAAATGGTTGATCGCCACGACAACAGGCACGCCAAAGGATTTCAGGTTCTCGATATGGCGCCCAAGGTTTGGGCAACCGTCCTTGACAGCGTCTACATTCTCGGCACCCAGATCGGCCTTGGCCACGCCGCCGTTCATCTTCATCGCGCGCACCGTGGCCACAACCACCACACAAGACGGTGCCAACCCCGCTTTGCGACACTTGATGTTCAGGAACTTCTCGGCCCCCAGATCAGCACCGAATCCCGCTTCGGTCACAACATAATCCGCCAGCTTCAGCGCCGTCGTCGTCGCAATCACCGAATTACAGCCATGCGCAATATTCGCAAACGGGCCGCCGTGAACAAAGGCCGGGTTATTCTCAAGCGTTTGCACAAGGTTCGGCTGCATCGCATCTTTCAACAGCACGGTCATCGCGCCATCGGCCTTGATGTCGCGGGCATAGATCGGTTTGCGCTCGCGGGTATAGGCCACAATCATATCGCCAAGCCGCTTTTGCAGATCGCTCAGATTGCGTGCGAGGCACAAGATCGCCATCACCTCGGACGCCACCGTAATATCAAACCCGGCCTCGCGCGGGAAACCGTTTGACACGCCACCCAAAGACGCGGTGATCTGACGCAACGCGCGGTCGTTCATATCGACCACACGGCGCCACACGACGCGGCGCAGGTCGATGTCCAGCTCATTGCCCCAATAGATGTGGTTGTCTATCATCGCGCTCAAGAGGTTGTGCGCCGATGTGATCGCATGAAAGTCGCCCGTGAAATGCAGGTTCATTTCTTCCATGGGCACGATCTGGGCATAACCGCCACCCGCAGCCCCGCCCTTCATACCAAAGTTTGGCCCGAGCGACGCCTCGCGGATACAAACGGCAGCATTCTTGCCGATGCGGTTCAGACCGTCACCCAAGCCCACGGTTGTGGTCGTCTTGCCTTCGCCCGCAGGCGTCGGGTTGATCGCGGTAACAAGGATCAGCTTGCCGTCGGGGCGGTCTTGCACCGAGTTGATAAAGGACTGGCTGACCTTGGCTTTGTCGTGGCCGTAGGGCAGCAGATCATCGCTGCCGATGCCCAGCTTACGACCGATTTCCTGAATAGGTCGCTTGGATGCTTCGCGTGCAATTTGAATGTCGGTCTTGAAAGCCATGGTGTGATCCCCTGTCGCGGTGCTTGTGCTTTGCCTTGCATACGCGCCCTATGCCACATCCCGAGGGCGCATTTCCGACATTTCCACCGCTTGTTGCGGCGGCCAAGCAAGATGGGGTTTCTTTTTGGAAATCTTTTGACCCATTGACGCGTGTGCAGCGGTAGTCAGCTGTGCTGCCAAGCCGGCTGATCAGGGATAAACAGACGCAGCTCATCCCCAAGTTTCAGCGCTCCTTCGCGTTCAATCCAGGCCGTTACCCCGCGGCGGCCTTTGGCGGCTGCCTTGAATTTGGGCCCGTGACCGGGGCTGTCTTGCTCGATCTCGCGGGCGGGCAGAACGCAGGGGCGGTTTTCCATGTCGATGGTGATCGTCGCCCCCGAGGCTGCCTGCAAGCGCGAATTGGGTGGGATATGCGTGAAATCAGGGATACCTTTAAGGACGATCGAGACGCCCAGATGGATCGGGTCAAGGGCATCCAACCCCATGTCGGCAGCGATCAAGGCCATTTCTTCGGCAGACAAGATTGAAAGCTGCCGCACATTCCTGATTTCGGTGCCCTTCGGGTAGGTCTCGGTCATGCGAACGCAAGACGGGCGCGTCACGCCCGCGTGCACATCTTCTTCGAACCCTGCGTAAGTTGCGAACAACGCCTCGCGGGCTTGCGACCTGATCCCCTTGGCAAGTTTGGGGACCACGCCCAACCATGTGATCGTTGCAACAAAGGAGGTCGGTTTTAACGCAGGCATCGCTGTGATCCTTGTAAAGATGATGGGGCTAATTTGCGCAGATCAGCGCCAAAAGAAAAGGCCCCGCACATGCAGGGCCTTTTCAAATTATCTTTCGCTTGCTCGGCAAAGCCGATCAGACAGAGGGTTCAGGCTCAAGCCCACCCGAGGGGGGCGTTTTCTTGCCTTTGGCCTTAGGGATCGCAGTAACACTTGGCTTGTCCATGCCACTGTTGTCTTCGCCATCAGGATCCTGTGGTGGCTTGCCATCCATGATGCGCTGGATTTCTTCACCGGTGAGGGTCTCGTATTCCAGCAGGCCTTGGGCCAGACGCTCGAATTCTTCCTCGTGGTCATTAATCATCTTAAACGCAACATCATAGCCGGTATCGATGATCCGCTTCACTTCGGATTCGATCAGTTCCTTGGTCGCAGCAGAGACGCTAAATCCGCCTGCCCCGCCATTAGCCTGATAACCCGCAGCCGCTTCGGAATAGTCAATGTTACCGACCTTGTCCGACATGCCCATGCGCATGACCATGCCGCGTGCCAGCTGGCTTGCCTGCATAATGTCGCCCATTGGCCCAGAGGATACAGAGTCAGCACCATACTTGAAAATTTCAGCTGCTTTACCCGCCATTGTCATGGCGATCTTCTGTTCGGCTTCGTCCTTGAACATTTGCAACTTGTCCATTTCCGGCAGGCTCATCACCATACCCAAGGCACCACCGCGCGGAATGATCGTGGCCTTATAGACCGGATCGCATTTATCCAGTTTCATGCCCACGATGGCGTGGCCAGCTTCGTGATAGGCTGTCTTTTCCTTCTGATCCTGCGTCAGCACCATGGAGCGGCGTTCAGCCCCCATCATGATCTTGTCCTTGGCAGATTCGAAATCCATCATCGCCACAAAACGGCGACCCACACGGGCAGCAGTCAACGCAGCCTCATTCACAAGGTTTGCCAGATCAGCACCCGAAAAACCGGGCGTACCGCGCGCGATGATCCGCAGATCGACGTCAGGGCCAAGCGGTGTCTTGCGCGCATGCACGCCCAAGATTTTCTCGCGGCCTTTGATGTCTGGGTTGCCGACGGTCACTTGACGGTCAAAACGGCCCGGACGCAGCAAAGCAGGGTCCAGCACGTCTTTGCGGTTGGTAGCCGCGATGATGATCACGCCTTCGTTGGCTTCAAATCCGTCCATCTCGACCAGCAACTGGTTGAGCGTCTGTTCCCGCTCGTCGTTACCGCCACCATAGCCTGCGCCGCGCGAACGGCCCACAGCGTCAATTTCGTCGATGAAGACGATACAAGGCGCGTTCTTCTTGGCCTGCTCGAACATATCACGCACACGCGATGCACCGACACCAACGAACATCTCAACAAAGTCGGAGCCAGAGATAGTAAAGAACGGCACACCAGCTTCGCCAGCGATGGCGCGTGCCAACAGTGTTTTACCGGTACCGGGAGGGCCCTCAAGCAACGCGCCTTTTGGAATTTTACCACCAAGACGGCTGAACTTTTGCGGATTGCGCAGGAATTCGACGATCTCTTCCAGCTCTTCCTTGGCTTCGTCAATACCTGCGACGTCGTCAAACGTCACACGACCATGTTTTTCGGTCAGCATCTTGGCTTTGGATTTGCCAAAACCCATCGCACCACCTTTGCCCCCGCCTTGCATACGGTTCATGAAGTATATCCACACACCAATCAAAAGCAGGATTGGCAAAAGCGACATCAGGAACGTCTGAAAGCCAGACTGTTGCTGTGGTTCTGCACGAACAGGCACGTCATTGGCCATCAAAAGCGAAGTGACTTCGGCGTCCATTGGCATGATCGTGACATAGTCACTTCCGTCAGCGCGGCGGAAGCGGACTTGCTCGCCATCCAGGGTGACATTTCGGACATCGCCCGATTCAACTGCTGTGACAAATTCGGAATAGCTGATTTCGCGGCTTTGCAGGCCTGTGCTTGATCCGCTGAACAGATTGAACAATGCCAATACCAGCAACATCAAAACGACCCAAAAGGCGAGATTACGCATATTACCCAAGGAAACTCTCCTAAATCCGGGGGACAGCATCAAGACGACGCGCCCGTTGCCTATAAGATAGAGACGCGGGGCGTTTGTTCAATGCGTTATATGTGCGGCAAAAAAGGTATCTTCACCGCGTTCCAGCACTGCTTGCCAGTTTTGGGGCCATCCAGCAAGGGGGGCTGCGACCAACCGGGGGCCGTTCCAAACCGCAGGCAACGACATCGCGGCCCCTCGGGGGATGTCAAGATCGCGCCAGTCTTTGCAGCATTTCAGTCCGTCCGGCCCCAAAGCGCGCAATTTCAGGTCGCGAACGTCTACGTCCTCCGGCGCTGGCGGGACAAAGCGCCAGCGGCCATCCCAAAGGTCTTGAACTGGTGTCTTCAACCCTGAAACCGAATTCAACTCTCTGAAGATAAACAGTTTTCCATGTTTACGCCGCAACTCACATCCCGCCACCGTCGCTGACGGGCCCCGCGCCAAAGCCGCAAACACTTCGGCAATGGCACTGCTGCGCGGTGCGTAATAGGCACCATTAATCCATTTCAGCGCATGGATGATCAGACGTCGGCGTATCTCGGTCGGTTGTTCTGCCAAGGCCGCCTCGTCAATTGCGACCGTCCCAAGCCTGAGCGTTATAATGTCACGGGCAAGGCGCTGAATTTGATGGTTCAGTGCTTCTTTGGCATCCGTCAGGTTAAGCGCCACATCGCTGATCGCATCGGCACCGACACCAAGCCCAGACAGAATCGCCAAAGCCTTTCGCATTCGGACACGCTCAAAGCGGTCGTCCGTATTGCTGGGATCATCGACCCAGCTGATATTTTCTGCTGCCAAATAACTTTGAAGGTCAGATCTGTGGGCCCTCAGCAACGGCCTGACCCACAATATGCCATCGCGCTCAAAGTTTGCAGGCATCGCGGCAAGGCCATCAACACCCGCGCGGCGACTGACGCGCATCAAGAATGTTTCGGCAACATCATCTGCAGTATGTCCAAGTGCGACTGCCTTGACGCCCACCTTGCGCGCCCACTGCGCAAGCAAGCCATACCGCGCTTTGCGGGCCTCAGCTTGCAGGTTGCCCTTATGGTCCCAGTCTTTCCATTCAAGAACGTGATGAGCAATCCCAAGCCCTGTGCAGATGCGGCCAACCATCGCGGCCTCGGCACCCGCCTCGGGGCGCAACCCATGATCAACGGTTGCGGCATGCAAGGTAATGCCCTGCAGTTTTGCAAATCCGGCAAGCAAATGTAGCAATGCGAGTGAATCGCTTCCGCCTGATACGGCGACACCAATCGCTGTCGGGGGATCGGGCAAAAACTGGGCGGCGACAAGCCGCGCCAGATCAGCCGTCATCGGTTCACTGGCAGTTCAACGCCGCACGCTCGGTTGCGGCTTGGGCCACAAACGGGCTGAGCGGAAAGCGTGTTGCGACCTCGCCCAATGTCACGCAAGCCTCTTGATATTGTTCAAGCGCGCCAAGTGAGCTGCCCAGCTGGTACAAAGCTTCGGGGGCTGTCGGGCCTTCAGGGTCGGCGCTGAAGCTGGCAAGATAGGCGCGCGCGGCTTCGCGAACATCACCCAGACCAGTCAGCGCATCACCGCGCCGCAGGTCTGCTTCGGGGCCTAGCGGCCCGCCTGGGTAGGTCTGATTAAAGGCCGCAAACTGGTCTGCGGCGGTGCGAAAGTCACTGGTGGCGAGCGCCGCCTTCGCCCGCTCAAAATCGTCTGCTTCACCTACCGCAAGTTCGGCAGTATTTGTCGGTGCAACGGGTTCTGTCGGCACGTTGGTTACGGGGGCAGCGCCCCCCCCAAGAGTGGAGGTTTGGCCCAAGCTTCCGACATCTCCCCCCTCAAGTTCGACCAGCCGGAACTCTAGATCGCCGATCCGGTTGGTGCCGTCGGCGACCACTTGGTTCACGCGGTTCTCAAGTTCTTCGGTTTTAGAGGTCAGGCGCTGAAGTTCGCTTTCCATGGCGTTGACGCGGTCAAGCACAGATCCCCCTGTGATGTTGATCGACGCCCCGCCCGTGGTCGACAATTCGCGGCGCAGTTTTTGCACCTCGACATTCAGAACGGTCAGTTCCTGACGCACATCCGCCAGAGTTTGGGCGTCCTGCGCCTGCGCGGCGACCGGCCCAAAGGCCAGCCCCAACACCATCATTACTACAAACCGCATACTGATCATCCTAACCGTTCTGTTTTGCCTTAGCTCGTCAAGCCGCCCGCAAGCACGGTCACTGCGCGGCGGTTCTTGGCATAGCAGGCCTCTTGCGAACACACTTCAATCGGGCGTTCCTTGCCGTAGCTTACGGTGCGCAGACGGTTGCCCGCAATGCCGCGCGAAATCAGGTATTCGCGCGCTGCATTGGCCCGCCGTGCGCCAAGTGCCACGTTGTATTCACGTGTTCCCTGCTCATCCGCGTGGCCCTCGATGATGGCCTGATAGTCGGTATTCTGGTTCAACCAGTTTGCCTGACCGTCCAGCGTGGCTTGTCCTGTGGGGGTCAAGGTGGATTGGTCGACCTCGAACAAGACGCGGTCGCCGATAGCTTGCTGAAAATAGGCGGTCGATGCCGGGTCATTGGCGCTGCCCGGGATAATTCCGCCGTTGCTTGGTGCCAAGTTGCCCGCACCATTCGCCCCGTCCGCACCAAAGCGGTTAGGGTTGGTACAGGCCGATACGGCAAGGGCTGCGATCAGAAGGGTGCTTGTCAAAATACGGTTCATGGCTGGGCCTTTATGAAGATGGCGTTAATTCTTGTTTTGCGAGTGATAGCACAGCGCCTTGGCTTTTGGAATCACCAAGGCGCTTGAGTTTTTAGTTCTGGAGCGGCGACCAAGACGGGTCTGAACCGCCTTCTTGGGTGCGTACTGGTTTCAGGTTTCGGCCCGAGATATCGACGGAATACAACGAGGAAGATCCCCCCGCGCCTTGGGTTTCACGCGCGAACATGATCACGCGGCCATTGGGTGCCCATGTGGGGCCTTCATCCAGAAACGACGCGGTCAGCAAACGTTCTTCCGATCCGTCAAGCCGCATCACACCGATGTGGAAGCGGCCCTTGTTTTGCTTGGTGAACGCGACCAGATCGCCGCGGGGTGACCAAACGGGCGTGCCGTAACGCCCTTCGCCAAAGGAAATCCGCTGCGCTTCGCCGCCCGAAGCGGACATGACATAAAGCTGCTGGCTGCCTGAACGGTCGCTTTCAAAAACAATCCTGCTGCCGTCTGGCGAATAGCTGGGAGCGGTTTCAATCGCTGGCGTGTTGGTCAGGCGGGTTGACTGCCCGGTGCCAATGTCCATCGTATAGATGTCCGTATTGCCGCCTTGGGTCAGCGAGTAGACAACGGTGTTGCCCGAAGGGGAAAACCGCGGCGCAAAGCTCATCGTGCCGTCCGCGCTTTCCAAAACGCGGCGCTGGACCGACCCTATATCAAGGACATAAATGCGCGGAAAACCACTTTCGTAGCTGGTATAGAGGATGCGGTCACCAGATGGCGAAAACCGTGGGGCCAGTACGATAGAAGAGCTGTCTGTCAGGTAGCGGACATTTGCGCCGTCATAATCCATTACAGCCAAGCGCTTTTGACGATTCTCTTTCGGTCCTGTCTCGGACACGTAGACAACGCGGCTATCGAAATATCCGCCCTCGCCCGTGATCCGTGAATAGACTGCATCGGCCACCTTGTGCGCCATACGCCGCCAGCCGTCGACTGTGCCTGAAAATTGCAGACCCGACCCAAGTTCTGCGCCGGAAAACACATCATACAACCGGAATTTCACGTTCAGCGTATTGCCCGAGACGCTTACCGCCCCCGTGATCAGCGCCTGAGCATTGATTGCCTTCCAATCCGCATATTGCACGGGTGCGTTAAAATCGCTGACCGTCGAGATGAATGCGCTTGCCGGAATTTCGCGGAACAGGCCGGAGCCGACCAAATCTTCTGATATGACCCGCGCCAGATCGACCGCCAATTGCCCTGCATCGCCGCTTTCGGGTTGAAAGCTAGGCACGGCAAAGGGCAAAGGCTCGATTACGCCTTCGGTAATCTCGATCCGCAACGGCCCTTGCTGGGCCTGCGCGGTGCCCGTGACAACAAAGGCGCACAGCAGCGCCAGACATGTGCTCAATACTCGTAAAATCATTTGATGCGCATCCTTTCAGGATTAAAGGTCATCTCAATATTCTGCCATTGGCCAAATTTATCCAGCGGTAGCTGATATCCGCGCGATCCACAGCGGATTATCGCCCGTCTTGCTGCTTCAAACGCCTGTCCCGCAGCGGCCTGCGATCCACCAGAACTGCTGGTCATCGTAATCGTGTTGGTTTGCGGTGTCCCGTCTTGGTTCATCGCAACGCTTACCACAACTGTGGTGCGCAGCGCTTCGGAAGACAATGACCCCACATTCCAGCACGCCGATACGGCAAGACGCAGCGATTCTTTCTCGCCCGAGGTCAGCGGCGGTCCGGTAGGCGCTGCGGGGGCCGTTGCGGCTGGTGTGTCCTGCCCGCCCAATGCTTCTGCCAACGCGGCAGCCACGGCATCGGTATCAACAGCAGGCTGCGTGGGGGCCGGCGTTGGCGTCGGTGTTGGTCGCGTGGGCGTTGCAGTCTGGACAGGTTCGGCAACCTGCGGCGCAGGCGGCGTTGGCCTGCGCGCAGGTGGGCGAGGAGATTGATTTGGCGCGGCCTTGGGCGCTTCCGCAGCTTCGGTCACGATCTCGGTTGTGGCTTCTTCCGGCGCTGTGGCCTCTTGCGCTTCTTCCACGACGGTATCAGCGGGCGCATCAGGTGTTGCGGCCTGCTGTTCGACCACGTCGGGCCGTGCTTCCGGGTCAGGCTGTACCACGGCTTCGGGGGCGACCCGTTCTACGGGGCGCGGCACGGCGACAGGGGCCACTTCGGGCACCAGCACGGCAACCTCGGCTGGCGGCTCGGGCGATTCAGGGGCGGTGTCACTTACCTCAGCCGCTGGTGGCGGCGTTTGTTCGGCAACTTCCGGTGCCGGATCGGGCGGTGGCGTCTCGGACTGGATCGGCGGCGGTTGCTGGATTGCACTGTCGGGCGTTGCTGCCACATCAGGGGTTGCGGCAGGTGCCTCGGGCGCTTGCGGTTGCTCTACCTCGCTTGCCTGTTGCGGCGATTGTGATGCCGCAACAATTGCCTCAAATTCCGCAGCAGACAAGACCGACACTTCTTGCATCTCGAACGGCTCAGGGTCTGGCGTAAACACGCCACCAAATAGCAAAAAGGCAATTAGCCCCAGATGCCCTGCGCCAGAAATGTAATGCCCGGTGTGCATGGTTAACCGCCTGACGGCCCTGTGCCGTCCAGCGTGGGCCCACCCGTTTCGGTGACCAGGCCAATGTTCGAGAACCCGCCCGCGTTCAGGGCCCCCATGACCTCCATCACCACCGCATAAGATACAGCGCCATCCGCGCGCAAAAACACGCGGTCACTGGCACGCTCTGCAGCAATCGCACGCAGCTTCGGGATCAGATCGCCCCGGTCGGTTTCGGTCTTCTGGATTTGGACCGATCCATCGGCCAACAAGGTAATTGTCAACGGTTCTTCCTGATCAGACGGCAGAGCTGTTGCGGCAGTTTTAGGCAGTTCGACAGGCACACCGACTGTCAGCAGCGGTGCGGCAACCATGAAAATGATCAACAACACCAACATAACGTCTACGAAAGGCGTGATGTTGATCTCGGCCATGGGTTGTGCGCGGCCACGACGCCGACCGCGCCCGCCACCACCGGATTTCTTTGTGACACCAGCACCCATGGCTCAGCTGTCCAACTGACGGCTGAGGATGGTCGCGAATTCATCGGCGAATGCTTCATAACCGCCCAGAATACGGTCCGCGTCCGCACTAAGCTTGTTGTAGAAAATCACTGCTGGGATCGCGGCCAAAAGGCCAATGCCTGTAGCCAAAAGCGCCTCGGCGATACCCGGGGCCACAACCACAAGGCTGGTGTTCTGCTGGGAGGCGATTTCGATAAACGAATGCATGATGCCAAAGACCGTCCCGAACAGACCGACAAACGGTGCCGTTGATCCGGTTGTCGCAAGAACAGGCAGTCCCTTTTGCAGCTTTTCCGCTTCTTTCGCGATGGCCACATCCATTGACCGGTCAATGCGTGCCGTGGCACCGGGGATCAGACCGCCATCTTCGCGGTGCGAACGGCGCCATTCGGTCATGCCAGCCGCGAATATCTTTTCCGCTGCACCGTCAGGATCAGGCCCAATCGTATCATATAGCCCGTCCAACGGTTCGCCCGACCAGAACGCCTGGTCAAAACGATCCGCATCGGCTTTGGCCTTACGGTACTGAATAATCTTCTGGACGATGATCGACCAAGACCAAAAGGACGCGATGATCAAGCTGATCATAACCAGTTTTACCGTGATCGTTGCCCGAAAAAATAGACCCAAGAGCGAGAAATCAATCTCGCTCGCCGCCGCCAGCGTTTCTGCTTCCATCGGTTATGCTCTTTATAAAAGGCCCCTTGCGGGGCTGTTCCGCCTCAACGGCCCTGTTTTCCAAGGCGCTATTTGCCGTAATCTTAGCGAAGTGCAATGTTGATTGCTAGGCGTATGGCGTCAATCCGCCCTTCAAAGGGCGATTGAGCGGAGTTTCGCTGGCAATCGGCAGGGTTTCCCGCCCGCATTGATGCACACAATCGTGACAACCGCCTGAAACAGCAGTGCCTCTGCGCGCCACACCTCTTGTGTCATCACCATGCGGGCGGGGCCGATTGACGTGGCCCTGGTCCGCACCTCAAGCTGATCATCAAAAACTGCAGGCGCGATATAATCCGCCTCGACCCGGCGCACGGCGAAAACAAAGCCATCGGCCTTCATCTCTAGCTGGTCGATACCAATCTTGCGCACCCAATCGCTGCGCGCACGTTCTATATAGCGTAGGTAGTTCGCATAGTAGACGATGCCCGCCATATCGGTATCTTCATAGTAAACGCGGATCGGCAAAATATGGGTCATTGCGGCTTGCTCAGTCGTGCAAACAGGCGAAGCGCATGGGACGCATCTTGCGCGGCTGGTGGCAGCACAGGGTCATAGGCGGCACGCAAAAGCTCGGCTACATCAGGGCGCAAAATCGTGGTGCCATCCGCTACTGCCAAAGGTGATTGTTCCTTGAATGCCGTGTCGGACCACAGCAAAAACGACTGTACAATCTGGCTAAGCGCCAAAGTCTGCGCGGGCACAGCGCTTAGATGCTGGTCCATCCGCAAAAAGACAAAGCAGGCTTTAATCGCCCCGGCCTCATCAAACCTGAACAAACGGTATTGATTTGCCTCGACCGCTTGCAGCTTTTCGACCAACGGGCCCAAATCAGGGACCAAACGGTCCAGCCCCGGCACGTCCAACAGCTCGGCCCATTCTTTGAAAAAGAACATCATCAGGTTGCTGCCCAGCTCGGGATCCGTTTCGGCCATCTTGTGATTGGACAACACGCAAACCGCCTCCAACGCGCCCTTGATCACAGACAAGGTCGCGTCATCGACCCCAAACACAACCGGAGACAAAGGCCGCCCCCAACGTGCAAAAACAAAATCCCCGCTCTCGCGTGTGAACAGCGCTTCGATATCTTCTGGTGTCATCGTATCTTCCAAATGGTCTAAAATCCTCGCCGAAGGCATCACGGCCTCAGTCAAACAAATCCGTCCGAGGTTTGGGCGGCAATATCCCCAAATGCGTCCATGCTTTTTGTGCCAGCATCCGCCCGCGCGGGGTCCGCTGGATCAGGCCTTGTTGCAGCAAGAACGGCTCGATCACCTCTTCCAGCGAATCGCGGCTTTCGGACAGGGCCGCCGACATGGTTTCGATCCCCACGGGGCCGCCTTGATAATTCTCAGCGACCAAGCGCAGATAACGCCGGTCAGCACTGTCCAAACCCAGCTTGTCCACGCCCAACCGTGTCAGCGCCATATCGGCAAGTTCGCGGGTGACGCGGCCATCGCCTTCGACCACGGCGAAATCCACGACACGGCGCAGCAAACGCCCCGCAATCCGCGGTGTGCCGCGCGCGCGTTTCGCAATCTCGCGGGCACCGCCCTCGTCTGCCGGTGCCCCCAGCTTGCGGGCATTGCGATCAACGATGATGAACAATTCATCCTCGGTGTAGAATTCCAACCGGGTCGGGATGCCGAAACGGTCGCGCAGCGGCGTGGTCAACAAACCCATGCGGGTGGTGGCCCCCACAAGGGTAAAGGGCTGCAATTCAATGCGCACGGTGCGCGCCGCAGGCCCTTCGCCAATAACCAGATCCAGCTCGAAATCCTCAAGCGCGGGATACAGCACTTCTTCTACGGCCGGGTTAAGACGGTGGATTTCGTCGATGAACAACACATCGCGGGCCTCAAGATTGGTCAGGATCGCCGCCAGATCACCGGCTTTTGCCAGCACAGGCCCCGATGTCATCCGAAACCCGACACCCAATTCGCGCGCCATGATTTGCGCCAGCGTGGTTTTGCCCAAACCGGGGGGGCCGTGGAACAGCGTGTGGTCCATCGCCTCGCCGCGTTGCTTGGCGGATTGGATGAACACCTTGAGGTTCGACCGCGCCTCGGCTTGACCCACAAATTCATCCAGCATCTGCGGACGCAGCGCGCGGTCAAAATCCTCGGGCAGCGGATCAGGCCGCAGGGTTGGGTCGCTATCGATCATCTACTATCCAAGGCATAGGGGGCATTTGCGCTGCTGGCCGTACTTAACCCTTTGGGGCAAGAAGTTTCAACGCCGCGCGAATCAAGATGGGCGTATCCGCGTCTGGATTTTCGCCCGCCGCTTGTGCAACCGCACCTGCCGCATCGCCCGGACCGTAGCCAAGGTTGCCAAGCGCCGACAGCGCTTCTGACTGGGCCGATTGGTTTGGTGGCGGTACGGGCCTGCGCCGGGGCTCGGGCGCTTCGATCACTTGCACGGCCTCGACCTCGCCGTGGGCTTCGGCCAAGGTCGCGTTCATCGCCATCACACCGGGGGCTTTATCCTTGAGGTCAAGCACCACACGTTGCGCGATCTTTGGGCCGACGCCCTTGGCCACCTTGACCGCGTTCCAATCCCCCAACGCAATCGCACGGCTAACACCGTCAGGCCCAAGTGCGCCAAGGATCGCAAGAGATGCCTTGGCCCCGACCCCTTGCACCGAGGTCAACAACCGGTGCCATTCCTTTTCCGCCAGCGTCTGAAAGCCGAAAAGCTGCATCAGGTCTTCGCGCACCACCAGATCGGTGAACAGGGCTACCGCCTCTCCAACGCCCGGAAGGGCCGCCAGTGTCCGGTCGGAACAATAAACAAGGTATCCGACCCCGCGCACGTCTATCAGCACATGGTCGGGGGCACGGTAATCAATCCGGCCAGTGATCTTGCCAATCATGCCGTAGCCTTTGCAACTGCTTGGGCCAATGTACTGGCCCCTCCGTGATGCGCGTGACAGATCGCAATGGCCAAAGCATCTGCCGCATCCGGGCCTGCGATTTCAATCCCCGGCAATTGCATCCGTACCATATGCAAGATCTGCCCCTTGTCCGCATGGCCGACCCCGACCACAGTTTTCTTGACCGTATTGGGATAATATTCGCCCACTTTCAGCCCGGCTTGCGCTGGCACCAGCATCGCAATACCCCGCGCCTGCCCCAGCTTAAGCGTCCCTGCGCCGTCCTTGTTTACAAAGGTCTGTTCAACCGCCGCTGTTTGCGGCCTGTAGGTTACTATGATCCGTGTCAGCTGCGCATGCAGCGACAAAAGCCGTGATCCAAGGTCAGGTCCTTCGGACACGCAAACCCCGTTTGCGACGTGGCTCAACCGGCTTCCTGCTACGTCAATGACGCCCCACCCCATATTGCGTAGTCCCGGATCAATACCGATTACCCGTATCATGTGCCTGTTTACCTCGGATTTTATGTTTTTTTACAATTAGCACAAAACACGAACATCCACCAAGGCTTTTCGGCCCTGCCTTGGAAAGGCCACATTCAAGCGCTTCAGCGGCGACTTAGGGCTGATGCTGTTGAAAAACTCTGTGCTTGATTGGATCAAAAGCTTCTGATTCCATTGTATTATGGGGATCTGGAGGGTTTGCGATGCTTGAAAGGCAAAAGGTTCACGCCCGGTTGTTCTACGAGTTCGATCTCGAGACGCATATTCCGGCCGACCATCTTCTCCGGGGGATTGATCACTTTCTGGATCTGGATGGTCTGCACGAGGATATGCGCGGCTTCTACAGTCACACCGGCCGACCTTCGATCGATCCCGAACTCATGATCAGGATGCTGGTTGTCGGCTATGTCATGGGGCTGCGGTCCGAGCGGCGCCTCTGCCAGGAGGTGCATCTCAACCTCGCCTACCGCTGGTTTTGCCGTTTGGGGCTCGAGGACAAGGTGCCTGATCATTCAACCTTCTCAAAGCTGAGACATGGTAAGTTCCGCGACAGCAACATCTTTCGTCATATCTTCGAGCGGGTGGTCGCCCAGTGCATCTCCCGTGGCCTGGTCGGCGGCACCGGCTTCGCTGTCGATGCCAGCCTGATCAGCGCCGATGTCCAGACGCAGAGCTCCAGCCGTCAGGATAAGTGGGATGCGTCCTGCATAGATCCGTCAGAGGCCCCGAGGGCGGTGCGCGAATATCTCCAGACGCTGGACGAAGAGGCTTTCGGCGGGGCCACGCCCGTCAAGCCAAAGTTCACGGCTCATGCCGATCCTGCCAGCCAGTGGACCGCCGCGCGCAAGGGGCCCGCTTTCTTCGCGTATTCAGACAATTACCTGATCGATACGGACTACGGGATCATCATGGATGTTGAAGCGACCCGATCGGTGCGGCAAGCCGAGGTGGGTTCTAC
>JAGXGZ010000021.1 GCA_024636495.1 Roseobacter sp.
GAGGGGTTCGGCCAAATCGGCCTTCTGCCTCTCACGAGCCAGCCTACTTCGCCTCATGAACGATCTCATCGGACTTCTTGGTATGATGGGTTTTTGCCGGAAAATTATGATATCTGAAATTCGGAGTTTTTCAACACAATCAGCCCATATGGATCGATGCTGCTCTCCACTCAAATCTCGGTTTAACGCCAACTCCGTCTCCAGCCAACTCCGATTACCCAGAGCACGGCAGCATACATAATGCTTACTGAAATCCCGCCAACAAAACCGTCGATTTGATAGAGTTTCTTCAACGGAAAGCTCGCAAATAATGATAGCCCCACAAGCATACTAAGAGACCAGTTCTTGTCTGATATTTTATGGATGACTATTGGCGCCGATAGAACCGCGATTAGACCAAAAAACAGGACCGCCTGTGAGTACTTTAGGCCGATTGGTACAGCAACAGCCAATGCCCCGAAAACTGCAATCATTACTCCCCAAAAGTATTTATTCATTCTACCTCGCAAAGCCTATGGAAGTGGCATGCCGATATCATGAAAAGCGGGCCTTCGCAATTGAGCCAGAAAGGGTTATTCGTCCCGCACTGCGGACCTTCAAGGCGGTTCCCAAAACGCTCGTTTTTGGCACGTCCGCAAAACACCTCGTTCAACGCTGCCAAAAACCCCGTTCAAAACCAAAGTGGTTGTTGAGCCTTTTTGGCGCTACCCTGATCGCAGAAATTTTGCAGCTATGGCTCAAACCCGACCTCCGCAATCTACACTAACCGACCAGCTTTATCCTTACCCCATCGCTTGAAGCCCGCGCTCCCCCACCTACCTCCCTCCCATGAAACAGATATTGATTATTGGCGCGTCGGGCGGGGTTGGATCAGCCCTTGCTTCCGCATTCGAGGGCCGTGGGGACAGCGTGACCGGGCTGTCACGCTCGGTCGACGGGTTGGATTTGACCGACGAGGCGAGCGTCGAGCGGCATATCGGGGCGCTGGATGGTCCCTTTGATGTGGTGATCGTCGCCTCTGGCGCGTTGGAGATCGACGGGGCAGAGCCCGAGAAAACCATCAAATCCATCACCCAAAAGGCGATGATGGACCAGTTTGCTTTGAACGCTGTTGGCCCCGCGCTGGTACTGCGCCACGCGCCGGATTTGCTGGCGCGTGACGGGCGCGGGGTGTTTGCGGTGCTGTCGGCGCGGGTTGGGTCGATTGGGGACAACAACATCGGCGGCTGGATCAGCTATCGCAGCGCCAAGGCGGCGGTGAACCAAATCGTACATACCAGCGCCATTGAGCTGGCGCGGTCGCACAAGCAAAGCATTTGTGTGGCGCTGCATCCCGGCACGGTGAAAACGCCGTTCACGGAAAAATATCTTGGGCGGCATCCGGCGGTCGAAGCGTCAGAGGCGGCGAAAAACCTCCTGGCGGTGATTGAGGGTTTGACGCCGGAACAGACGGGGCAGTTTTTTGATTGGGCGGGAAAGCCCGTCCAATGGTAGCGCGTCTGGTTCTGGTCCTTGGCGACCAGCTGTCCGAAGGGCTGAGTGCCCTGGCGGCGGCGGATAAAACCCGCGATACCGTCGTGATGGCCGAGGTGATGGACGAGGCGGGCTATGTCAAACATCACCCTAAAAAGATCGCGCTGATCTTTGCCGCGATGCGCAAATTCGCCCGCGCGCTGGAAGACGACGGCTGGAGCGTCGCCTACAGCCAGTTGGACGATACGGAAAACGCAGGCTCGATCGTGGGTGAGTTGTTGCGGCGTGCGGAACAGACCGGCGCGTCAGAGGTGATCGCGACGGAACCCGGTGAATGGCGGCTGATCGACAAGCTGAAATACGCGCCGCTCAAGGTTGAGATTTTGCAAGACGACCGGTTTTTGGCGTCCCATTCGGAGTTTGAGGCGTGGGCCGATGGACGCAAGGCCCTGCGTATGGAATATTTTTATCGCGACATGCGCCGCAAAACCGGGCTGTTGATGCAGGGCGATAAGCCTGCGGGTGACAAGTGGAATTTCGACCATGACAACCGCAAAGCCGCACCGGGGGATGTGACCGTGGATGGCCCGCTTCAATTCAAACCGGATGACGTGACCCGCGAGGTGCTGGATTTAGTGGGCGCGCGTTTTGGCGATCATTTTGGCGATCTTGAGCCGTTTAACTTTGCCACCACCCGCGCCGAGGCGCTGGAGGCTTTGGCGTATTTCATAAAAAACGCGCTGCCTCGGTTTGGCGATTATCAGGATGCGATGCTGAATGATCATCAGTTTCTCTATCACGCGGTGATATCGCCCTATCTGAATATAGGGCTGCTGGGGCCATTGGAGGTCTGCGAGGCGGCGGCATCGGCCTATCAGAAGGGCGATGCGCCGATCAATGCGGTCGAAGGTTTTATCCGGCAGATCATCGGTTGGCGCGAATATGTGCGGGGCATCTATTTCCTTGAGGGGCCGGAGTATACGCAGCGCAATATTTTGCAGCAGTCGCGGGATTTGCCTGCGTTTTACTGGGGGGCCGAGACGCGGATGAATTGCGTCGCCAAGGCGGTGAAACAGACGCAGGAACAAGCCTATGCGCATCATATTCAGCGGCTGATGGTGACGGGCAATTTCGCGCTTTTGGCCGGGATCAATCCGCATCAGGTGCATGAATGGTATCTGGCGGTCTATGCGGATGCGTTCGAGTGGGTCGAGGCCCCGAATGTCGTCGGGATGAGCCAGTTTGCCGATGGCGGGGTGATTGCGTCAAAGCCCTATGTGTCGTCGGGGGCTTACATCAATCGTATGTCGGATCATTGTAAGGCTTGTGAGTATTCGGTGAGTGCAAAGACGGGGGAAAAGGCCTGTCCTTTCAATCTGCTGTATTGGCATTTTCTGGATCGGCATCGGGACCGGTTTTCGAACAACGCGCGGATGGGCAATATGTACCGCACCTGGGATCGGATGGATGCGGACAAACGCGAGACGGTGTTGGCTGAAGGCGATGCGTTGCTAGCGCGGCTGGACGCGGGCGAGGTGATTTGAGGTTGGTAGCAGAGAATTTTGCGCTCCGCGCGGGGGATATTTAAGAGCCAGAGAAGAGGAACGCGTTGGGATATTGTAGGGGTTATTCGACCAAAGCGCCGTTGACCCAATTGCCAGAGGCTTCCTCGCCAGAACCATAGCGCATTGTTCCTGTGCCTTGGCGTTTTCCGTCTTGGAAAGATCCTTCGTATACATCGCCATTGGCATATGTCGCAGTGCCTTGACCTTGTATTACACCACCGACCCAACTGCCTTCGTAGACAAAGCCATCTGCCATCGTGATCTTACCTTGCCCTTCGCGTTCACCATTGGAGAAGTTCCCTGAGTATACGGTGCCGTCCGGATAGGTTGCCGTGCCCGCGCCGTCACGTTGCCCGTCTTTCCAACCGCCCTCGTAGCGGTATCCATCAGCATAGGTCATCACGCCTTGGCCGTCGTTGCGGGCGTTCTTGAAGTCACCCTCGTAAACGATCCCGTTGGGGTAGGTCGCGGTGCCGCGCCCTTCGATGACGCCGACGGCCCAGGCACCTTCGTAGCTTGAGCCGTCAGGATAGGTGATTTTTCCCTGACCGTCGGCCAGATCATCCCGGAAGGACCCCACATATACAGAGCCGTCAGGGTAGGTCACCTGACCTTCGCCCTCGATTTGCCCGGCAACCCAAGAGCCGCTGTAAACATAGCCGTCGGTTCCGGTGAATGTTCCCTGACCGTCACGTCGGTCATCTTTGAATGCACCCTCATAGGTGTCGCCATTGGCATAGGTAACTTTGCCTGTGCCCATGCGTTGACCTGCTACCAGATCACCTTGGTATATGTCGCCATTGGGTTGCGTCAGGGTGCCCGTGCCGTCAATCTGCCCGTCTTTCCACTGACCGACATACGTAAGGCCGTCGGGCATGTTCAGCGTGCCTGTTCCGCTTCGCTGGCCGTCTTGAATATCACCATCATAAACGGCACCATCCGGATAGGTTATCTTGCCAACACCTTGTTTGACGCCATCGACCCAATCGCCCTGATACTCGTAGCCGCCGGACGATTGCATGACGCCCTTGCCGTGATGCTTGGCATTGCGAAAGGATCCCTCATAGCGCACGCCATTTGCATAAAGCGCCACGCCTTGGCCCATGATGGCACCGGCCTCCCATTCGCCTTCGTACGTGCCGCCATCTGCAAACGTGATGCGTCCAAAGCCGTCAGGCTTGCCCTTCGAGAAATTACCCTCGTAAATTGATCCGTTGGGAAACCGCGCTGTTCCGGCACCCCTGATTTCACCATCCACCCACTCGCCTTCATACTCGTACCCATTGGGCAATGTGTAGGTGCCAGTGCCGTGCTGCACGCCGCCGCGAAAGGTGCCCTCGTAAATCCCGCCGTCATCGTATTGCTTGCTCATCACAGAGCCGTCCTGAGCAAAGGCCGTGAACGGGAATATGCCAAGGCAAAAGACTAGCTGGAATAGGTTCAATCGGGACATGTCACTGCTTTCGAATGGAAGAGGGCCATATTGGAGCTGGCGTATTTGTTAACGCCAAGACTAAGCAATGGGTGCCAAGGGGGCAATCGTCTTTTGCAGCGCGGCGCGGCCCTTGGGCTTTCCCTTGCCGCATGATCTGCTACATCGTGGCCCAAGTTATCGAAGGATTGTCATATGACATCGCGTTTTCGCATCACGCTGGGACAATTGAACCCGACGGTCGGGGATTTGGCAGGAAACGCCAAATTGGCCCGCGAGGCTTGGGAGCAAGGCAAGCAGGCCGGAGCCGATCTGGTCGCGCTGCCCGAAATGTTCATCACAGGCTACAATGCGCAAGATTTGGTGATGAAACACGCCTTTCAGATGGATGTCATGACCCATATCGAGGCACTGGCCATCGATTGCGCCGATGGTCCTGCGCTGGCGATTGGTGCGCCTTGGGTCGAGGGGGCGGCACTTTATAACGCGTATCTGATCCTGAAGGGCGGCAAGATCGCCAGTCGCGTTCTCAAGCATAACCTGCCCAACGAGACCGTCTTTGACGAGGTGCGCATCTTTGACAGCGGGCCTTTGGGTGGGCCTTATTCTGTGGGCAACACCCGCATCGGCAGTCCGATTTGCGAGGATGCCTGGCACCCTGATGTTGCGGAAACCTTGGCCGAGACCGGGGCGGAGTTTTTGCTCGTGCCCAATGGATCGCCCTATTATCGCGGCAAGTTTGACACGCGGCTGAACAACATGGTTGCCCGCGTGATCGAGACCGAGCTGCCACTGATTTACCTGAACATGGTCGGCGGTCAGGACGATCAGGTGTTTGACGGGGCCAGCTTTGGTCTGAATCCGGGCGGTAAGCTGGCGTTCCAGATGCCTACGTTTGATACGCAGATCGCGCATGTCGATCTTGAGCAAGGGCCAGAGGGCTGGCGGATTGTTGAAGGTGAGAAGGCGCATTTGCCGTCCGAGTATGAACAAGATTACCGCGTCATGGTGCTGGGCCTGCGCGACTACATGCGCAAGACCGGATTCAAGAAGGTGTTGCTGGGCCTGTCCGGCGGGATAGATTCGGCGATTGTCGCGGCGATTGCGGTGGATGCGCTGGGCGCGGATAACGTGCGCTGTGTGATGTTGCCGTCTGAATATACCTCGCAAGCGTCGCTGGACGATGCCGAGGCCGTCGCCAAGGCGTTGGGCTGCCGCTATGACTACGTACCAATCACGCAGGGGCGGGCGGCGATCACCGACACGCTGGCCCCGCTGTTTGAAGGCACCAAACCCGACCTGACCGAAGAAAACATCCAGTCGCGCCTGCGCGGTCTGCTGTTGATGGCGCTGAGCAACAAGTTCGGGGAAATGTTGCTGACCACGGGCAATAAATCCGAGGTCGCGGTGGGCTATGCCACGATCTATGGCGATATGTCGGGGGGCTATAACCCGATCAAAGATATGTACAAAACCCGCGTGTTCGAGACATGCCGCTGGCGCAATGAAAATCACCGCGACTGGATGATGGGGCCAATGGGCGAAGTCATCACACCGCGCATCATCGACAAACCCCCCACGGCAGAACTGCGCGAAGACCAGAAAGACAGCGATAGCTTGCCTGACTATCCTGATCTGGATGCGATGTTGGATATCTTGGTAGATCAGGACGGGTCGATTGCCGATTGCGTCGCCGCAGGCTTTGATCGCGATACCGCAAAGAAGGTCGAGCATCTGATCTACATCAGCGAATACAAGCGCTTCCAGTCCGCCCCGGGGCCGCGTCTGACCAAGGGTGCATTCTGGCTGGACCGCCGTTATCCCATCGTGAACCGCTGGCGTGATCCAAGCTGAACGTCGCCTCATTTTCTGGACAATCTGGCCGCGCTGTGACAAGCCAGCGGCCAATCAGGAGAACTAAATGACCATCACCCGCTTCGCCCCGTCCCCCACCGGCTATATCCATGTTGGCAACCTGCGCACGGCGCTGATGAACTACATGATTGCACGCAAGAACGGCGGCACCTTTATCCTGCGGATCGACGACACCGATCCTATCCGCAGCAAAGAGGAATATGTCGAGGGTCTGAAAGAGGATCTTACCTGGCTGGGCCTGCATTGGGACCGCGTGGAACGTCAATCCGAGCGGCTTGAAAAGTACCGTGAAGCGGCTGAAAAGCTGCGTGAAATGGGGCGGTTCTACGAGGCATGGGAAACCCCGACAGAGCTGGACCTGAAGCGCAAGAAACAGCTGAACATGGGCAAGCCACCTGTTTACGATCGCGCCGCGTTGAACCTGACCGAGGCCGAAAAAACCAAGCTGCGTGAAGAGCGTGGCCCCGGTGTCTGGCGTTTCAAGCTGGATCAGGAACGGATCGAATGGAAAGATGGTATTCTTGGCGATATCTCGATTGATGCCGCGTCGGTGTCTGACCCGGTCTTGATCCGTGCTGACGGGCAGATCCTGTACACCTTGGCGTCGGTCGTGGATGATACCGAAATGGGCGTGACCAATGTTGTGCGCGGATCGGATCACGTGACCAACACGGCGACACAGATCCAGATCATGCAGGCATTGGGCGGCGCGGTCCCCACATTTGCGCATCATTCGCTGCTGACCGGACCACAAGGCGAAGCGCTGTCAAAGCGTTTGGGCGTGTTGGCCCTGCGTGATCTGCGTGAACGCGGTGTCCAGCCGTTTGCACTGCTGTCGATCATGGCGCGGTTGGGGTCATCTGACCCTATCGAGTTGCGTACCGAAATGGAGCAACTGATCGACGGATTTGATATCGATAATTTTGGCTCTGCCCCGACCAAGTTCGACGTCGAGGATCTGTTCCCGATGACCAGCCGATATTTGCAGACATTATCGCTGCCGGACGTGGCGGACGAGATCAAAGCCCTTGGTGTGCCAGATGATAAGGCCGCGTTGTTCTGGCAGGTGACGCGCGAAAACATCACAACATTGCAAGACCTCAAAGGGTGGTGGGACATGTTCAGCAAGGGTGCTGAGCCTATGATCGCGGATGAGGACAAAGAGTTCATCACCGAGGCCATGGCACTGCTGCCCGAGGGCGAATTTGATGAAACGACATGGAGCACTTGGACCAGCGCAGTGAAAGAGCAGACAGGCCGCAAAGGCAAAACGCTGTTCATGCCGCTGCGCCTTGCGTTGACGGGGCAGGCGCAGGGGCCCGAGATGGCTTCGGTCATGCCGCTTTTGCAAGTCGTGAAGGCGCGCGGGTGATCTGGCGAGGGCATCTGGGCGAAAGTTCGGGAGCCTTCGGCGAGAGTTTACTTGGCAAAATGAATATAAGGCGCGCGTGTCATGGCTGACGGGCGCGCCAAATTTTTATCTGGCAACCTGTTTGGCCATGTGGCGACCATGTCTTTGATGGCATCGATCGGACTGGTTGCGGTCTTTCTAGTCGATTTTGTCGATATGATTTTCATCTCGATGTTGGGTAAGGCGGAGTTGGCAGCGGCCGTCGGCTATGCTGGCGCAATACTATTTTTTACCACGTCATTCGGGATTGGCCTGGGCATTGCCGCGGGTGCTTTGGTCGCGCGGGCCTTGGGGCAGAACGACATGGAACTGGCGCGCGAGCGAACCACCCATTCGCTTTGTTATGGCGCGATCTTTGGGGTCATTTTTGCGCTGCTGGTGTTTCTGGCGCTGGACCCGCTGGTGCGACTGGTCGGCGCGCAAGGCGAGACGGCAGAACTGGCGGTGCATTTCTTGCAGATCGTCGTGCCTTCGGTTCCGTTTTTGATGTTGGGGATGATGGGCAGTGCTATTTTGCGTGCCCATGGCGACGCACGCCGCGCGATGATGGCGACAATTGCCGGCGGGATCGTGAATGCGATCCTTGATCCGATCCTGATCTTCGGTTTCGGTTTGGATTTGACCGGTGCCGCCTTGGCGTCTTTTGTGGCGCGGGTGGTGATCGCTTATACTGCGCTGATGCCGATTGTGCGCCATTATGGCGGGATTGCGCGGCCAAGGCTGGGCGGCATGTGGCGCGATTTGTTTCCTGTCTTGGCGATTGCCGTGCCTGCGATTTTGACGCAAGTGGCGACCCCTGTCGGGCAGGCCTATGTCACCCGCGCCATGGCGGCCTACGGCGAAGAGGCCGTGGCAGGCATGGCGATTGTCAGCCGCATGATGCCTGTGGCTTTCGCAGTGATCTTTGCGCTATCTGGGGCCGTTGGGCCGATCATCGGGCAGAACTTTGGCGCAGGTGATCTGGGCCGGGTCAGACGGACGTATAATGCGGGCCTTTTGTTTGCAGGGATTGTGATCATCGCGGTCTCGGCGCTACTGTTTTTGACGCGCGGACCGCTGGCGGCTTTGTTTGATGCGGATGGCATCTCGATGACGTTGATCTTTCTGTTTTGCGGGCCGCTTTCCCTGGCGTTTTTCTTTAACGGTGTTTTGTTCGTGTCAAATGCCGCGTTCAATAATATGGGCCACCCCTATTATTCGACAGTCACAAATTGGGGCCGCAATACGATTGGGATGATCCCGCTGGTTTGGCTGGGCAGCCTGATGTTCGGCGCGCCGGGCGTGTTGATCGGGCAAGCCGCAGCGGGTGTGCTGTTTGGCGGGTTGGCCTGGGTGTTGACGCAGCGCATGTTCGCACAAGGCGGAAACCCCAAAGGGCCGCGTAAAGAGCTATTTGGCCGCGAAGGGCGCTTGATGTCGTTGCTACAACTGCGCCACTAGACGGGCAAGGTGGTCGTCAACAAGCGCCGTTTCTTGCCGTGTCAGGGTTTGATGTCTGGGATAGCGCGGTGCCGCACGGTCGTTTAAAATCGGCGTATCCCATCCTTGGGTCGTGTCAAAGAAACGTGTCACGCCTTCTAAGCCATATTCACGGTAAAATCCTTGCACGACCACATCAAGGTAGCTGAGCAAGATTGCATGATCACCGCCCGCATGCCGGTGTTGTGGGGCGATCGAATAATGGGCCATGTCGGGGGCAGGCAAGACATCATGCAGCACAGCCGTGCCGGAGCTGAGCCGGTCATACCCGTATTCGCGCGCATCAAGTGCGTGCCAATCGGCGCCGGGGACCGCTGCGATCAAACCATCAATGTTTGTCTCTATATCAGGCTCTACGCTTAGGAAAACGACATCGCGTTTTGCGGTACGCACCCAGACGCGCCGCCAACCCGAAAGTTGCGCAGGGCGCGCATCGGGGTAGGTATGGGTATTGCGGTTCACCAGGCTGCCATAGCCAAAAAAGTAAGGTATCATGCACAAGGGTTTGGCGTAGAGCGACCTTGATGTCCAAGGGTATCCACATTTGTGCTGAAACCTTTGGCGGCACGTCAAACATTTCGCTGCGAAAGCCTGACTGCGCTTGACGCAGCGCCCATATCCGGCATAGCAATTGGCCACCGTATCGGGAGAACTGGTTTAATCCAGTGCCGAAGGAGCAACCGCCCCGGAAACTCTCAGGCCAATGGACCGTTGCGGGACCTACATACTCTGGAGAGTGGTGCGATGCGCATCCGCCGAAGGGATAACGATCTCAGGCCAAAGGACAGAGGGGGCATTTTGTTGGTTGCATACCTGCGACCTGCTGAGTGCCAGTGTGGTAAAAAGCCCTCTGGATAGTGAAAGAGAGCCTGCGACCATGAGCGATTTGCACCAGACCCCGCTATACGACCTGCACCTGGAACTGGGCGGTAAGATGGTCCCCTTTGCGGGCTATTCGATGCCGGTTCAATACCCGATGGGCGTGATGAAGGAACACCTTCACACCCGCAGCCATGCGGGGCTTTTTGATGTCAGTCACATGGGGCAGGTCATCGTTTCCGGTGCGTCATGGGAGGCTGTTGCTACCGCCTTTGAAACACTCGTGCCGATGGATGTGCTGGGACTGGCCGACGGGCGCCAGCGCTATGGGTTGTTCACCAATGATGTGGGCGGGATCGAAGACGATCTGATGTTTGCGCGGCGCGGAAACGACCTGTTTGTTGTGGTCAATGCTGCCTGCAAGGGGGCGGATATTGCCCGCATGAAAGCAGCGCTTGAGCCTGATGTGACGGTGACCCCGATTGACGACCGCGCGTTGGTGGCGCTTCAGGGGCCGGGTGCCGAGGCTGCGCTGGCAACGCTGGATCCCAAGGCCGCCGATATGCGGTTTATGGATTTTGGGGCGCTGAGCCTTGACGGGATCGAGGTCTGGGCCTCCCGCTCTGGCTACACCGGTGAAGACGGGTATGAAATTTCGGTAGCCGACAAGGATGCAGAGACATTGGTGCGAAGATTGCTGGCGATCGAGGGGGTCGAACCGATTGGCCTTGGCGCACGCGATTCCTTACGTCTTGAGGCTGGGCTGTGCCTGTATGGCAATGATGTTGACGCGCAGACCAATCCGGTCGAGGCAAGTTTGAACTGGGCAATCCAAAAGATCCGGCGTGCGGGTGGCGCACGTGAGGGCGGTTATCCGGGCGCGCAGACCGTTCAGGCGGCATTCGAAGATGGTGTCGCACGCAAGCGTGTGGGGCTGTCACCACAAGGCCGCGCACCGATGCGCGAAGGCACGCAGCTTTATGACGCCGAGGAGGGTGGTCGCCTTGTCGGCCATGTGACATCCGGCAGTTTTGGTCCGAGCATCGGGATGCCTGTTGCCATGGGCTATGTTGGCGCGGAATATGCCGGTGTTGACACGGCGCTTTGGGGCGAAGTGCGCGGCAAGCGTTTGCCGGTGAACGTGGCCAAACTGCCCTTCGTGGCGGCGAATTTTAAAAGATAATCAACAAGAGGACGTGATGATGAAGTTTACCGAAGAGCATGAGTGGCTGCGGGTCGAGGGTGACGAGATCGTGGTGGGGATCACCATCCACGCTGCGGAACAGCTTGGCGATGTGGTGTTTGTAGAACTGCCTTCCGAAGGGACAGTGGTGAGCAAGGATGACGAAGTCGTTGTGATCGAGTCTGTCAAGGCCGCATCCGACATTCTGGCCCCAATCGACGGGGAAATCACCGAAGTGAATAGCACGCTTACCGATACTCCCGGCATGGTGAACGATGATCCGCAGGGCGAGGCGTGGTTTTTCAAGATGAAGGCATCCGACCCTAGTCAGATGGAAGAATTCATGGACGAAGCCGGCTACCAGAAATTCATCGGATAAGCCTGCCGCCCCGTCGGAGCCTCCGGCGGGGATTTTAGACCATTTGGAAGAGGGGCGTTGCGCCATGGTTTTTAAACCAACCGAATATTTGCCGTATGATTTTGCCAATCGCAGACATATCGGACCGTCTCCGGCGGAAATGTCGGACATGTTAAAGACCGTGGGTGCCCAAAGCCTTGCGGCGTTGATTGATGATACGATGCCTGCGAATATCCGCCAGAAAGAGCCGCTGGATTTCGGCAAGCCCATGTCCGAGCGCGAAGTGCTTGAGCATCTGCGCATGGTGGCGGGCAAGAACAAGGTGCTGACCTCGTTGATCGGGCAGGGCTATCACGGGACGGTCACGCCGCCCGCGATCCAACGTAATATTTTCGAGAACCCAGCGTGGTACACCGCCTATACACCCTATCAGCCCGAGATCAGTCAGGGGCGGCTTGAGGCGTTGCTGAACTTCCAGACAATGGTTTCCGATCTGACTGGGCTTGATGTGGCCAATGCGTCGCTGCTGGACGAGGCGACGGCCTGTGCCGAAGCGATGACCATGGCGATGCGGGTGGCAAAATCCAAGGCCAAGGCGTTTTTTGTTGATCGCGATTGTCATCCGCAAAACATTGCTGTGATCCAGACGCGGGCAGAGCCATTGGGGATCGAGGTCATAATTGGTGATCCCGACAAGATGGAGGCCGACAAGGTCTTTGGCGCGATCTTCCAATATCCCGGCACTTACGGTCACGTGCGTGATTTCACCTCGCATATTGCGGCGCTTCATGCTGCTGGGGCGTTGGGCATCGTGACCGCTGATCCTATGGCCTTGACGCTGTTGAAGGAACCCGGTGCTATGGGGGCCGATATCGCTGTGGGATCAACCCAGCGGTTCGGCGTGCCCGAAGGGTACGGCGGACCACATGCGGCCTATATGGCGTGCAAGGATGCGTACAAGCGCGCCATGCCGGGGCGCTTGGTAGGGGTGTCGATTGATGCCCATGGCAACCGCGCCTACCGCTTGTCGCTGCAAACCCGCGAACAGCATATCCGCCGCGAGAAGGCCACGTCGAACGTGTGTACCGCGCAGGCTTTGCTGGCGGTGATGGCGTCGATGTATGCGGTCTTCCATGGTCCAGAGGGCCTTAAGGCGATTGCGCAGCGCATCCATCGCAAGACGGTGCGGCTGGCCAACGGGCTGGAGGAAGCAGGCTTCAAGGTTGATCCTAAGGCGTTCTTTGACACGATCACTGTCGATGTCGGCCCGTTGCAGGCGGCTGTCATGAAATCCGCCGTGGACGAAGGCATCAACCTGCGCCGCGCCGGTGAAACCCGCGTCGGCATATCGCTGGACGAACGCACGACATCGGCCACGATCGAAGCGGTCTGGCGGGCCTTTGGTCTCCTCAAGGCGGACGAGAAGTTCGAGGCGGCGTACCGCTTTCCCGAGGACATGCTGCGCGAGAGCCATTACCTGACGCACCCGATCTTCCACATGAACCGCGCCGAGACCGAGATGATGCGCTATATGCGCCGTTTGGCCGACCGTGATCTGGCGCTGGATCGCGCGATGATCCCGCTGGGGTCTTGCACGATGAAGCTGAACTCGGCGGCGGAAATGATGCCCGTCAGCTGGCGCGAGTTTTCGATGATCCACCCGTTTGTGCCCGAAGACCAAGCGCTTGGGTACAAACATATGATTGACGATCTGTCGGCCAAGCTGTGCGACATCACCGGCTATGACGCGATTTCGATGCAGCCGAACTCGGGCGCGCAGGGCGAATATGCAGGGCTATTGGCGATTGCGGGCTATCACCGCGCACAAGGCGAAGGGCATCGCAACATCTGTCTGATCCCGACCTCGGCGCACGGGACCAACCCGGCCAGCGCCAATATGGTGGGCTGGAAGGTCGTTGTGGTCAAGTCCGCCGCCAATGGCGACATTGATGTGGAAGATTTCCGCGCCAAGGCAGAACTGCACAGCGCGAACCTTGCGGGCTGCATGATCACCTATCCGTCAACCCACGGCGTGTTCGAGGAAACCGTGACCGACATCACCAAGATCACCCATGATCACGGCGGTCAGGTCTATATCGACGGGGCGAACATGAACGCGATGGTCGGGCTTGCCCGGCCCGGCGATGTGGGCGGCGACGTGAGCCACCTGAACCTGCACAAGACGTTCTGCATTCCCCACGGCGGTGGCGGCCCCGGCATGGGCCCCATCGGGATCAAGGCGCATCTGGTGCCCCATGTGCCCGGTCATCCCAATGGCGGCGAAGGCGCGGTATCTGCAGCACCCTACGGGTCGCCGTCGCTGCTGCCGATTTCGTGGTCCTACTGCCTGATGATGGGCGGCGAGGGCCTGACGCAGGCGACGCGCGTCGCGATCTTGAATGCCAACTATATCGCCAAGCGGCTCGAAGGGGCGTTCGAGGTGCTGTACAAAGGGCCGACGGGGCGCGTTGCGCATGAGTGTATTTTCGACGTGCGCCCATTTGAGGACAGTGCGGGCGTGACCGTTGACGACATCGCAAAGCGTCTGATTGATGCGGGCTTCCACGCACCGACCATGAGCTTTCCCGTCGCCGGAACTTTGATGGTGGAGCCTACCGAGTCCGAGACAAAAGCCGAGCTGGACCGTTTTTGCAACGCGATGCTCGCCATCCGCGCAGAAATCCGTGCGATTGAGGCAGGCGACATGCCGCGTGAAAACAACGCCTTGAAAAACGCGCCACATACGGTCGAGGATCTGGTGGGCGATTGGGACAGACCTTACAGCCGCGAACAGGGTTGTTTCCCTCCTGGGGCATTCCGGGTGGACAAATACTGGCCGCCCGTCAACCGGGTCGACAATGTCCATGGGGACCGCAACCTGATCTGCACATGCCCGCCGATGTCGGACTATGCCGAAGCAGCCGAGTGATCATCAAGGCGCGCGGAGTAATTTCCGCGCGTCTATTCTATCAAAAAGCTGAACAGTTTTTTCAGTCTGTTCCATGTTGCCTTGTCGGGGGCCGCCAGCAAATAGCCGTCGCGCAGCGTTGCATCATAAGGGCCGCCAGACAGCATTTCGACATGCCCCCCGGCTTGGGTGCAAATCAGTGCACCGGCCGCGTGATCCCATGGCTTTAGCTGGCTTTCCAGCATGAAATCGGCGTGACCTTGCGCCAGCATGCGATATTGATGCGCAGAGCAGCGCAGGCCGTGTACCCTAAAGAAACTTGGGAACGTCGCGGCCAGTTGCGGCTGGTGCTTTGTCGGGAATTGGCCAAGCGGAATATACCCGGTCAGCCCTTCGATGGGTTTTCCCATTGCGACCTTCAGGGCGCGTGCAGGTCCGATGCTGCGCTCTAGGCGGGCGTGGCTTTCCGTGTCAGCAATTGCCCAATCGTCGTTGACCGGATCATAGATCGCCCCGAACGCGGTCTTGCCAAACCGGGTAACGGCCAGAATCATCCCGAACAGCGCCAGCCCTTGCGCGAAGTTCGAGGTGCCATCGACAGGATCAAGGATAAATGCCAAAGGTGCATCCGCAATTTTATCAAGTAAGCTTGGATTACTGGCAACCGCCTCTTCGCCGATGATCAGCGCGGTTGGAAATGCAATCCGCAAAGCGCGGGTAATCATGGCTTCGGCGGCAAGATCGGCTGTGGTGACCAGATCGTGGGGGCCGGTTTTGGTTTTGATATCCGATGCGCTTAGGTTGCGAAAACGCGGCATCACTTCGGTTTTTGCCGCGCGCCGCAGGATGTTGATGACATGGGCTTTTTGCGCGTCACTCAGGACGGGAGGCAGGGGGGCGGGCAGTTGGTCTGTCATGGTTTCTTATCCCTTTGATAGGCTCTGATTTAGGCTCTATTCACGTGCGCGAAGCACCTGTGCAGGCCGCGCATTCAGGGCTTTAACCGCAAAACCGAGTGACGCCAGAACCGACGCGAATACCCCACCCAGGATGATAAGGATGGCCGAGGACCACACAACGCTAAAGTCCGTTTCCATGATGAACCGGCTGACGGCCCAACCGCCCAGTATCCCGGCAAGCAAGGCAACAGCCCCCGCAAAGAAACCCAACAGCGCTGCACGCAGCAAGAAACTGGTGGCGATCGCGCGGCGCGAGGCCCCTAGTGTTTTCAGCAATGCAGCCTCGTATCGGCGGGCATCGGCACCAGCCGCGGCGGCACCGATAAGCACCAAAAAGCCGGTCAGCAGGGTTGCTGCTGCGCCGTAGGATACGGCAGCCGCGAGCCCGTTTAGCACGGCTGCCACACGGTCAATCGCGTCGCGTACGCGGATTGCGGTGATATTGGGATAGGCCGTCGCAAGGTCACGCAAGATCGCCGCTTCGGCATTTTCATCTGCGTAAACGGTTGAGATGAATGTATGCGGTGCGCCGCTAAGCGCAGAGGGATTCATCGTCAGGATAAAGCCGATCCCGGCGGTCGAAAAATCGACCTCCTGGAAGCTGGAAATAGTGCCCGTGATATCGCGCCCCAGCACATTGATCGTCAGCGTATCGCCCAAATTCAGACCGATCTCTTCTGCCTCTTCTGCGGCGAAGCTAATCAAGGGCGGGCCAGTATAGTCGGGTGCCCACCATTCGCCAGCTGTGATGATCGCATCATCACCTGGGGCGGCTGCATAGGTCACGCCACGATCCCCGCGCACGACCCAATGATCACCGGCAACGTCTTTGGCCGGACGGCCATTGATCTGTGTCACAACACCGCGCAGCATCGGCGCCGTATCAATGCGGCTGACGGCAGGATCGTCCTCAAGCCGCTTTGTGTAGCCGTCGATTTGATCTTTCTGGATATCGACAAAGAAATATGACGGGGCGACGTCAGGTAGATTACCCGAAATCGCCTGCCTCAGGTTGCCGTCGATCTGGCCGACAGCGGCCAACACAGACAGCCCAAGGCCAAGGGACAGCACGACCGCGCTTGCCCCTTCGCCGTTTCCGCCGATTGCAGTCAGCGCCCAACGCAATCTTGGATGCCCGCGTGCAAAATGCGCCGCGCGCAGTGCAAGAAACCGGACAATCCCGGCGGCCAGCGTCAGGATCAGCAGCGCCCCTGCAATGCCACCCAATGTCCAAAGCGTCAGCCACCAGCTGCCGTTAAACCATCCGGCAAGCCCGATCAGCAATGCGACGGTAAGGGCGATCACCACGATATATCTGGGTGCCGGAAACTGTGCCGCACCTTCCCAAGCATCCCGAAACAAGGTCGCTGCGCGGATATTCTCGCTGCGCGCAAGCGGCCACAGCGTAAAGGCGAAGGCCGTAAGTAGTCCGTAAATACCGGCCTCGATCAGCGGCTGTGGATAGATCGAAAAAGCAGCGGGGATCGGTAGCCGGGCCGAGATCAAAGGAGCAAAAATCAAGGGTGCAATGGCCCCCAGAACGACACCAATGAAAACCCCAAGGAGCGACAGCAGCCCGATTTGGATGAAATAGGTCTGAAATATCGTCGCGCGGTCCGCACCAAGGGCGCGCAGGGTCGCGATTACTTCGGTTTTGCCGTTTAGATAAGACCGCACGGCGGCAGACACCCCCACACCGCCTACGGCCAGACCCGAAAGGCCGACCAGTACCAAGAAGGCACTCAATCTTTCGACAAATCGTGATACCCCCGGCGCGCCATTGCGTGCATCAGTCCAGCGCATCCCGCTGTTTTCGAACTGCCCCGTGGCCGCATTTTCGAGCTGGTCCAGATCTGTCTCGGGCGGCAAAAGCATCCGGTATTTCGAGTTGTATAGCGTGCCTTCACTCAGCAGGCCCGCCCCCTCCAAACTATCTGTGCGCAAAAGCGTGCGCGGCCCAAGGGCAAAGCCGCTTGCCGCGCTATCGGGTTCGCGAACGATCAGCGCTGTCAGGCGAAATTCCTTGACGCCCAGCTTGAACACATCGCCCGCAGAGAGACCAAGCCGGTCAGACAATGCCCGTTCCATCACCGCGCCGGGCAGGCCGTCGGTCGTGGCAAGCGCTTGATCTAAAGGCATTTCCGGCGACAAGACCATTTCGCCAATTAACGGATAAAGGCCATCGACGCCTTTGATCTGGGTCAGGGCGCGGTCTGCGGCAGCACCGTCACCGACAACGGCCATCGATCGAAACTCAACAATCTCTGATACTTGGGTGGCTTGGCTTTCAATCCACGCACGTTCGTCTTGCGTGGCAAAGCGGTAGGTGAAGTCAAGCTCGGCGGTGCCACCCAGCAGGGCCGCCCCTTCACGCTGCAATCCACCTTCGATCGCGGAACGTACCGATCCGACAGCGGCGATTGCAGCCACGCCAAGCGCCAGACAAGCAAGGAAAAGACGAAACCCCCGCAGACCGCCACGCATCTCGCGGCGGGCAAATCGGCTTGCTAATTCAAGGCTCATACGATGCGTCCGTCCGTCAGGCTGACGACACGGTCGCAGCGCGCGGCCAGATCGTCGGCATGCGTAACAAGCACAAGCGTTGCCCCGTGTTTTTCACGCAGATCAAACAGCAGCTCCATGATCGCGGCACCGTTAGTGCTGTCCAGATTTCCGGTCGGTTCATCTGCCAGCAAGATCGCTGGGCGCGGGGCGCATGCACGTGCAAGGGCGACGCGTTGCTGTTCGCCACCCGACATTTGCGCAGGATAGTGGTTTAGTCGGTGGCCAAGCCCCACGGCATGCAATTCGGCTTCGGCACGTTCATAGGCATCCGCGACGCCGTTCAGTTCTAAAGGGGTGGCCACATTCTCTAGGGCTGTCATGGTCGGGATCAGGTGGAACGACTGAAAGACAATGCCCATGCGCCCGCGTCGAAACTTGGCCAAACCGTCCTCGCTCATCGCGGTCAGATCTTGCCCCAACGCGCGTACGCTGCCCCCGGTTGCCTTCTCGAGCCCGCCCATGACCATCAGCAAGGATGATTTGCCAGATCCCGACGGACCTGTGAAAGCCACTGTTTCACCTTGTGCAACGTCAAGGGTGATACCATGTAGGATTTCAACCATCCCGGCATTGCCATTCAGTTTAAGGGACGCATCTTGAAGTTGGAACACCGGGTCGGTCATTGGGCTGCCTTTGTATGGTTGTTCCTGTTGGATATGGAGGTTTCACTATGATGCGCAAGGTTATGGCAGGAATTGTCCTTGTTTTCGCAGGCCCAGCGGGCGCAGAGCCTCTTGTTATAGCAGCACTGGGCGACAGTCTGACGCAGGGCTATGGATTGCCCGCAGAGGATGGTTTTGTCCCGCAACTTCAGACTTGGCTTGATGAAAATGGCGCAGATGTGCAGCTGATCAATGCGGGTGTATCTGGCGACACGACGGCTGGCGGGCTAAGCCGCGTTGGCTGGACGCTGACGCCGGATGTCGACGGCATGATCGTGGCCCTTGGGGGAAATGACTTGCTACGCGGGCTGGATCCTGCCGTGAGCCGCGCCAACATCGACGGTATTCTGGACGCCGCGCAACAAGCCGAGGTAGAGGTTTTGTTGGTCGGGATGAGCGCGCCGGGGAATTTTGGGCCAGAATATAAAACGGCTTTTGACGCGCTTTTCCCAGAGCTTTCGCAAAAGTACGAGACAGAATATCTGCCAAGCTTTTTTGAAGGGCTTGCTGTGGACGGCAAATTGCCCGAGCTGTCCCAAGCGCAAGAGTTCTTTCAATCGGACCGCATACATCCCAACAAACAAGGTGTGGCCAAGATTGTCACCGCGATGGGCCCCAAGGTGTTGGCGCTGATTGACGACATAAAAGCGCAATAAAAACGGGCACCGCAGCGCCCGTCACCATCTTGAATATCGTTGATCTGGCTAGGCCAGCGCGATGTTGCCGGCAGATTCGCGACCATCACGGCCAGCTTCGATATCAAATGTCACCTTCTGGTTGTCCGCCAAGCCGGTCAGGCCCGCACGTTCCACCGCCGAGATGTGAACAAAGATATCTTTGCCGCCGCCATCAGGCGCGATAAAGCCGTAGCCTTTTGTTGTGTTGAACCATTTTACGGTGCCGGTAGCCATACCCCGTTACTCCTGTCTTTAGGCTGCCCGCATTATGCGGCAGCTTGGCTCGGTCAGAACTTGATCGTACCGTGGCCAAAGCCGATGGGGTCGAAAGTCTTTCGCGTTGCACAACAAATATTGCCAGCAAGTTTTGTTGAATCAAGAAGTTTCGCAGGGCTACGCCTGATCGGCGGGCAGTTGCGCATGAAATTTCACAGTTTTGAAATAATTTTACCAGTTGATAAAAAAATCATTCCGTGGGAGCGTTATTCCAGCAGCAGGTGACAGCAGGGGTTTGTTCAATGTCTCAGAAAGTTTTTGAACCGGGGATCGCGGCAGGGCGGCTTGAGGCCGAGGCCTATGCGGCCCAGTTTTCCGACCTTCATCCACCGCTTGATCCGCACGAGGCGTTGGTCGCAGCGGATCGGTGTTATTTCTGCTACGATGCGCCTTGTATCACGGCCTGTCCGACCGATATCGACATCCCTTTGTTCATCCGCCAGATCGCTACGGGCACGCCTGACGCGGCGGCCAAGACGATCCTAGGCCAGAATATCATGGGGGGCATGTGCGCCCGCGTTTGCCCGACCGAACAGCTGTGCGAACAGGCGTGTGTGCGCGAGGCGGCCGAAGGCAAGCCGGTCAAGATTGGCGAGCTTCAGCGCTTTGCGACGGATCATCTGCAACAACAAGGCAAGCACCCGTTTGAACGCGCCCCGTCCACAGGCAAGCGCGTTGCCATTGTTGGGGCAGGCCCCGCTGGCCTGTCCTGCGCGCATCGTTTGGCAATGCTGGGACATGATGTTGTCGTGCATGACGCGCGGCCCAAACCCGGCGGGCTGAATGAATACGGGATCGCGACCTACAAGACACCCAACGGATTTGCGCAGGCCGAAGTTGATTGGCTGATGCAGATTGGTGGGATCACGTTGCAGAACGGGTCAGCGTTGGGTGCAGACATCACGCTTGATGGACTTAAGGCCGATTATGACGCGGTTTTCCTTGGCATGGGTTTGGGCGGTGTGAATGCCTTGGACGCGGATGGCGAAGACAAGACCGGTGTTCTGGACGCTGTAGATTTCATCGCAGACCTGCGTCAGGCCAAAGATGTGGCCGAAGTTCCTATCGGCCGTGATATTGTCGTCATCGGGGGTGGCATGACTGCGATTGATGCTGCCGTGCAAGCGAAACTGCTGGGCGCATTGAATGTCACGCTGGTTTACCGTCGGGGGCGCGACCGGATGAATGCAAGCGTGTTCGAGCAAGACCTCGCATCCTCAAAGGGCGTACGCATTGTGACCCAAGCCGTTCCCGTTGCGGTGATTGGCAATGGTGCCGTGCGCGAGATCGAATTTGAATACGTCGATGCAGAAATGAAGGGCACCGGGCAAATGTTGCGCTTGGCCGCCGATCAGGTTTTCAAAGCCATCGGTCAGACGTTGCAGGGCGACGCATTGCCCGCGCTTGAGGGGCGCAAGATCAAGGTCGACGGGGCAGGGCGCACCAGCGTCGATGGCATCTGGGCTGGCGGGGATTGCGCTAGCGGCGGCGATGATCTGACCGTGACCGCCGTTGCCGAAGGGCGCGACGCGGCGATGGATATTCATATGGCATTGGTGGGCTAAATCCACCGGACGGGAGAACGCAGATGGCGGATCTAAGAAGCAACTTTGTAGGTATCAAAAGCCCCAACCCTTTTTGGCTGGCCTCGGCCCCGCCAACGGATAAGGAATACAACGTTCGCCGCGCTTTTGAAGCGGGATGGGGCGGCGTGGTTTGGAAAACGTTGGGGATCGATCCTGCTGTGGTCAACGTAAACGGCCCCCGCTACGGCGCTATCTATGGCGCGGATCGGCGGCTTTTGGGGCTTAATAACATCGAGCTGATCACGGATCGACCGTTGGATGTAAACCTGCAAGAGATCAAATCGGTCAAGCGCGACTATCCTGATCGCGCGATGGTCGTGTCTTTGATGGTGCCTTGCGAGGAGGAACCGTGGAAATACATTCTGCCACTGGTTGAGGAAACCGGTGCAGACGGGGTCGAGCTGAACTTTGGCTGTCCGCACGGGATGTCCGAGCGTGGCATGGGCGCGGCGGTTGGCCAAGTGCCCGAATATATCGAAATGGTCACCCGCTGGGTCAAAGCCAGCACCCGGATGCCGGTGATTGTGAAACTGACACCCAACATTGCCGACATCCGCAAACCTGCCGAGGCAGCGATGCGCGGTGGGGCAGATGCGGTCAGTCTTATCAACACGATCAATTCGATCACGTCTGTCGATCTGGACCTTTTCGCGCCGGAACCCACGATTGATGGCAAGGGCGCGCATGGCGGGTATTGTGGCCCTGCGGTGAAACCGATTGCGCTGAACATGGTGGCGGAAATTGCCCGCGATCCGGGGCTTTCGCACATGCCGATCAGCGGGATTGGCGGCGTGACCACATGGCGCGACGCGGCAGAGTTTATGGCGCTTGGGGCTGGAAACGTTCAGGTTTGCACGGCTGTGATGACGTACGGGTTCAAAATTGTACAGGAAATGATCAGCGGCTTGTCCGAATATCTGGATGACAAAAGCATGACGTCGGTTGACCAACTGGTTCGCCGTGCCGTGCCGAACGTCACCGATTGGAACCAGCTGAACCTGAATTATGTCGCCAAGGCAAAAATCAACGAAGATTTGTGCATCTCGTGCGGGCGTTGCTATGCGGCCTGCGAAGACACGTCGCACCAAGCGATCGCGATGAGAGAGGACCGCGTATTTTCGGTGATCGATGACGAGTGCGTTGCCTGCAACCTTTGTGTGAATGTCTGCCCTGTAGAAGATTGCATCACGATGGAAGCGATGACCCCCGGCACAACGGATCCGCGCACCGGTAAGGTTGTCCAGCGGGAATATGCGAACTGGACAACCCACCCAAACAACCCTGCCGCAGCCGCGGCCGAGTAATCCGGATCGAACACGGCCGCTGCGCTAGAGCCACAGCAAGATATCAGCTGTTGGCAGGGGCAGCGGCCCTTCGGCCTTGGGAAGCGGGCGGTGGGCTGTGTCCGGATGTCCGCCAGTAAGTGTCGCCTCAGCATACCCGTTCGCCTGTGTGGTTCGGAAGGTTTTCTTTGGCGATTGACTGGTTATTGCCTGAACAACAGACCTCGCGGATGCATCGGGTGGCGCAATTCTGGTGCGTTTTCCCCGTGCAGCAAGGGTGCCTGCTGGCCTGCTGTCAGAACCGGTGTCTTTATCCGTCATGGATTTTCCGCCTGCGTTAGATGAAGACGCGGATACGGGTGGGATGATTGATGTTTGCCTTGCAACGCTTGTCGCCGCCGGTGTCGGGATCGGCGCATGTTGAGGCGGCAAAAGAGTACTGACGAGTGAGATGGATGGCATTTGATTGGCCCTTTAAAACAAAGTTGAACAAGCCCGCCGCCCAGCAATAGCTGTCAATCAGTTTGTATTAATCCAAAGTCAAAATCAGCTGTTTTTTCACAATTTGGTTAATCAAGCCTTATTGCGGAGGATCGCTGTAAACATGGAGCGCAAATGCTCTGACGCCGTTTGATAAGGGTCAGTGTCGGCGCCCAGCAATACGGTCACTTGGGCTGCAAAGTCTGCATAATGCTGGGTCGTGGCCCAAATTGAAAAGATCAGATGTTGGGGATTTATCGGGGCAATTTTGCCGGCCGCACTCCAGCCTGCGATTACCTCGCATTTCTGGTCGAACAAGGGTTTCAGGTCGCTTTCAAGATGTGGTCCCATGCGCGGCGCACCTTGCAAGATCTCTCCTGCGAACAGTCGGCTTTCGCGGGGCAGTTCAAGCGCCATATCAAGCTTGCGTTGCACATAGTCCAGGATTTCCGTTTGCGGATCCCCGTCTGGATCAAGCTCGACCAAAGGGTCTAACCACGTCTCCATCAATTGGCTTAGCAGGGTCAGGTGAATGTCTTCCTTGCCCTGAAAATAATAAAGAATGTTCGGCTTGCTTAACCCGGCTTCGCTGGCGATCTGATCCAACGTTGCCCCCCGATATCCGTGTTGCGAAAACACATTCAAAGCCGCATCTAGTATCACAAGGCGATTGCGGGTTTGAATGCGGCTGGGTTTTTTCTGGTCGCCGTCGGGCAAGGGATGTCTCTTTCTGAAGGGGTGCCTGAAAAAGCAGCACGATGGGCTGCCTGAGAGGAGTCTGTCGAAAGCAATTGTTGACAGGGGGCAGCCTAAACGCAATCGTGGATTTACCAAATGGTAAAATTTTATCTGATGTGTACAAAAGACTGAATAAAGGAACCTGCTATGGCTGCGCCCGGTGAAAACCTGAAGATCAATCCTGATCGTCTTTGGGACAGTCTGATGGAAATGGCCAAGATCGGCCCCGGTGTTGCTGGTGGTAACAATCGCCAAACGCTTACCGACGCAGACGCCGAAGGCCGTGAGCTATTTCAAAAATGGTGCGAGGCGGCGGGCTGTACCATGGGACTTGACGAAATGGGCAATATGTTTGCCCAAAGGGATGGGACAGACCCGGACGCGCTGCCAGTATATGTAGGCTCGCATCTGGATACCCAGCCCACCGGGGGCAAATATGACGGGGTTCTAGGTGTTCTTGGCGGTCTGGAAATCTTGCGCACCATGAATGATCTGGGGATCAAGACAAAGCATCCCGTGGTTGTCACGAACTGGACCAACGAAGAAGGGACGCGTTTTGCCCCGGCTATGTTGTCGTCAGGTGTGTTTGCCGGAATTCACACGCAGGATTGGGCCTATGCCAAAACAGATGCCAAGGGTTTGACTTTTGGCGACGAGTTGCAGCGGATCGGATGGCAGGGCGATGAAGAAGTGGGCGCGCGCAAAATGCACGCGTTCTTTGAGTTGCATATCGAGCAAGGGCCGATCTTGGAGGCCGAGGGCAAGGACATTGGTGTTGTCACGCACGGACAGGGGTTGTCTTGGACGCAGGTGACGGTCATGGGCAAAGACGCACATACCGGATCAACGCCCATGCCGTTGCGCAAGAATGCAGGGCTGGGCATGGCGCGGATTTTGGAGGCGGTGGATCAGATCGCCTGGTCCCATGCCCCCCACGCAGTAGGCGCGGCCGGGCATATCGATGTCTATCCGAACTCACGCAATGTCATCCCGGGGCAAGTCATCTTTACCGTGGATTTCAGGTCGCCGGATTTAAGCGTTATTGAAGATATGGAGGCGCAGTTGCGTGTCCGTGGTCAGAAGATCGCAGATGATATGGGGCTGGAGGTGGCCTTTGAGAAAGTCGGCGGTTTTGACCCTGTTGCCTTTGACGAGGGATGCGTGAGGGCCATCCGCTCTGCCGCAGAACGCCTTGGCTATAGCCATATGAACCTTATTTCCGGTGCGGGTCATGACGCGTGCTGGATCAACCGAGTGGCCCCGACTGCGATGGTGATGTGCCCTTGTGTTGACGGGTTGAGCCACAATGAGGCCGAAGAGATTACAAAGGATTGGGCAAAGGCGGGCGCAGATGTATTGATGCACGCGGTGCTGGAGACGGCGGAGATCGTGGGGTGAGACGTGGTCGTTTTCTTGCAAAGAAAACGGATCGGAATTTTCGAAAATTCCGTGGCGTTGCGTAATGCTGGACCCTGATCTTTCCATCGCTGAGCGTATTTCGGCCATGATCGACGCGGAACTGACGGAGGCCGCGCACAGTAACGATGTTGTTTTTCAGCGCACGGCAGAAGCGTTCCAGAAAAGCCTGCGCGCTCCGCGACAGATCGAGGTGAATTTCAGCGGAGGTATTACGCAGACTTGTTGGTCGGTATCGCGTGGGGACGGGACTTACCGCGTGGTCTACATGCCCAGAGCGGGGTATTTTTCGCTGTGCGTCGAGAGTGATTTTGGCCCTTTGGATATTGGTGTGCACGGACCGGCGTTAGGGTGCTTTGGGTCGGTTTGATCGCCTTGGTGATGTGAGTGGGGCCAGTCTCCACACATGGGGCCAAGTGGGGGCCAGCCCCCACGCCCCCGGGATTTTGGACCATTTGGAATAAGAGATGAAATGGGAGTTTTGAGATGAGCAAGGTAATCAAAGGTGGACTGGTCTGCACGGCGGATCGCACATGGAAAGCCGATGTGTTGATTGAAGGTGAGATCATCAAGCAGATTGGGGAAGATCTGGTTGGGGATGAGTATATCGACGCCGAAGGTGCTTATGTGATCCCGGGCGGAATTGATCCGCATACCCATCTTGAGATGCCCTTTATGGGGACGACTGCTGCTGAGACATTTGAGAGCGGCACATGGGCTGCTGCCGTTGGCGGAACCACCATGATCGTGGATTTCTGCCTGCCCGGCGCCGACGGGTCGATCAAGAATGCGATTAATGAATGGCACCGCAAGTCTGCGCCGCAGATTTGTTCGGATGTTGGATATCATATGGCGATCACCGGCTGGAACGAGAACGTCTTTGACGAGATGAAAGACGCCGTCGAGATGGGCGTGAATTCGTTCAAGCATTTTATGGCGTATAAGGGCGCTTTGATGGTCGAGGATGACGAGATGTTTGCCTCTTTCCAGCGCTGTGCCGAATTGGGTGCTTTGCCGATGGTGCACGCCGAGAACGGTGATCTGGTTGCGGCTTTGCAGGAGAAGTATTTCAATCAGGGGATTACCGGCCCTGAGGGGCATGCCTATTCCCGCCCGCCCGAGGTTGAGGGTGAGGCGGCCAATCGCGCCATTACCATTGCCGATGCGGCGGGCGTGCCGCTTTATATCGTGCATGTGTCCTGTGAGCAGTCTCACGAGGCGATCCGGCGCGCACGGCAGAAGGGCATGCGGGTCTATGGCGAGCCGTTGATCCAGTTCCTGACACTGGACGAGTCTGAATATTTCAACAAGGATTGGGATCACGCGGCGCGGCGGGTGATGTCGCCGCCGTTCCGGTCCAAGGATCATCAGGACAGTTTGTGGGCGGGCTTGCAGTCGGGGTCTTTGCAGGTGGTTGCCACGGATCACGCAGCGTTTTCGACAGCGCAAAAGCGGGCCGGGAAAGATGATTTCCGGATCATTCCGAACGGGTCGAACGGGCTCGAGGAACGTCTGGCCGTGCTTTGGACCGAAGGGGTTGAGACGGGACGTTTGACGCCCAATGAATTTGTTGCAGTGACCAGCACAAATGTGGCCAAGATACTGAATATCTATCCGCGCAAGGGTGCTATTGTTGAGGGGGCCGATGCGGATATCGTTGTGTGGGACCCGAAGATCAGCAAGACGATATCGCCTGCCAATCATCATTCCGTGTTGGATTACAACGTGTTCGAGGGTTTTAGCGTCACCGCGCAAAGCCGCTTTACGCTCAGCAGGGGCGAGGTGATTTGGGCCTGGGGGCAGAATTCGCAGCCAAATCCCGGGCGGGGTCGGTTCGTGCCACGGCCCGCTTTCCCATCTGCCAATGTGGCGCTGAGCAAGTGGAAAGAGTTGACTGCCCCCAAGATGATCCAGCGCGATCCGTTGAATATTCCGGCCGGGATTTAATCCTGCGGGGTCAGGGGGGGCGGGGCTGTTGCTTCGCCTCGTTGGGCTATTGAGAGAAAGTGAAGACCGAAGTGACTTTGATTAACACATATGCCGAGTGGTCCACCGTATGAGTGGCGCTGTCATCTCTGCAAACAACCTATCGCTGACGTTCGAGACAAATGATGGTCCGGTCCATGCCTTGAAAGACGTTTCGCTAAACATCGAGAAGGGGGATTTCGTCAGCTTTATCGGCCCGTCGGGCTGCGGCAAGACGACATTCTTGCGCTGTATGGCGGATCTTGAGCAGCCTACGGGTGGTACGATCACCGTGAACGGGGTCAGTGCGGCAGAGGCGCGGATGGCGCGGGCTTATGGATATGTCTTTCAGGCGGCGGGGCTTTATCCTTGGCGTACGATCGGTGGGAATATCCGCCTGCCGCTTGAGATCATGGGCTACTCCAAGTCGGAACAGGCAGAGCGCGCGGCGCGGGTGATGGAACTTGTCGAGCTATCAGGGTTTGAAAAGAAATTCCCCTGGCAATTATCGGGCGGGATGCAGCAGCGGGCCAGTATTGCGCGGGCCTTGGCGTTTGACGCGGATATTTTGCTGATGGACGAGCCATTTGGTGCGCTCGACGAAATTGTGCGCGACCATTTAAACGAACAGTTGTTACGCTTGTGGGCAAGGACGGAAAAGACGATTGCGTTTGTGACGCATTCGATTCCGGAGGCGGTGTATCTGAGCACAAAGATCGTGGTGATGAGCCCCCGTCCGGGCCGGATTACGGATGTGATCGACAGCCCTTTGCCGCGCGAGCGCCCTTTGGAGATAAGGGAGACGCCAGCGTTTTTGGAGATTGCGCATCGGGTGCGCGAAGGATTGCGCGCGGGGACGGAGACATGACGCTGCGACGGCCCACTGCCAAAGACGCGCCTGCGATAGCGCAGATTGTCAACGACTGGATCGATACGACGCCGTGGATGCAGCGGGATCTACCGCCAGCGGAGATCGCGGCGCTGATCGCCAAGGGACTGCCGCATCGCGAGATGTGGGTGACCGGAGACCCTGTGCTGGCCTATATGTCGATCGAGGCCGAGATTGCGCATATCTGGGGTTTTTACTGTGCCGAGCCTGGACAGGGGTTTGGCAAGCGGTTGATGGACCGCGCCAAGGACGGGCGTGATTTTCTGTCGCTGAATACGCACGTGCCAAATGGTGGCGCGCAGAAGTTTTATATTCGTGAGGGGTTCGTATCAGTGGGCGAGATCCAGCAGGGGCCTGCGTCGACGGTGGCAGAGACGCCGGATCGCAAGCCAACCGGTATCCGTGAGTTACGGATGGAGTGGCGGCGATGAAATCGATAGTCCCGGTGTTGACCATCGTCGGTGCGATATTTGTAATATGGTATGCTGCAGCGGTTTGGCTTAACGCCGATTGGGCATACGACAAAGCGACCCGGTCGGGCGAGGAGCTGACATTTACCACTTTGGTGGCCGATACTTGGGCTCAGAAAAAGCCAAAGCTGCCCGCCCCCCATCAGGTGTCGGCTGAGCTGTGGGATACGGTTGCGATGAAGAGCATCACATCGAAACGGTCCCTTGTTTATCACACGTGGATCACTTTCAGTGCCACGGCGCTGGGGTTCATGCTGGGAACACTGCTGGGGACGTTGCTGGCGATTGGTATCGTGTTTAACCGCACGATGGATATGTCGGTTATGCCATGGGTGATTGCCAGCCAGACGATCCCCATTCTGGCGATTGCGCCGATGATCATCGTTGTGCTGAACGCCGTGGGCATTTCGGGTTTGCTGCCCAAGGCGATGATCAGCATGTATTTGTCGTTTTTCCCCGTTGTTGTCGGGATGGTCAAAGGGCTGCGCAGCCCTGAGCAGATGCAGTTGGATCAGATGCGCACGTGGCATGCCAGCAGCAGTCAGACCATTTGGAAGCTAAGGTTGCCCGCGTCGATGCCTTTTTTCTTTACCTCACTCAAGATCGCGATGGCCGCGTCTTTGGTTGGGGCGATTGTCGGTGAATTGCCAACAGGGGCGGTTGCCGGATTGGGCGCGCGGCTTTTGGCGGGCAGCTACTATGGGCAAACCATTCAGATTTGGAGCGCGTTGATTATGGCGGCGGCCTTGGCGGCGGTCTTGGTCGGGATCATCGGTTTGATCCAGCGCATCACGCTTAAACGCATGGGGATGGCCCAATGAGCTGGTTGATCTTTGCGGCAATCGCATGGGCTTTTGGCTGGTGGGTGAATGTTCGGCTGGCGCGGATGCGGCCTTCGCGGGCGGTGTCATTGGCGGCACCGCTTGTCTTTGGGGCCACCCTGATCGCGGTTTGGGAAGGCTTGGTGCGCGGGCTCGAGATTTCACAGGTTTTATTGCCAGCCCCGTCGGTGATTGCGCTGCGGTTTGCCTCGTCGATGGACATTCTATGGGTCGACTTTGTGCAGACCGTGTTGAAAGGCGCATTGTCTGGATACGTGATCGGCTGTGGTGCTGCGTTTTTAATCGCAATCGCGATTGACCGATATCCGTTCTTGCAACGGGGGCTTCTTCCTGTGGGGAACTTTGTTGCGGCATTGCCTGTCATCGGCATGGCCCCGATTTTGGTCATGTGGTTTGGGTTTGACTGGCAGTCCAAGGCGGCTGTGGTGGTGGTGATGGTGTTTTTTCCTATGTTAGTGAATACCGTCCAGGGCTTGCAGGCGACGGACGCGATGCAACGTGACCTGATGCGGACATATGCGGCAGATTATTGGGCCACCTTGTTCAAGCTACGCTTGCCAGCCGCGATGCCCTTCGTGTTCAATGGCCTCAAGATTGGCACGACGCTGGCCCTGATCGGGGCGATTGTCGCTGAATTTTTCGGCTCTCCTGTCAAGGGAATGGGGTTTCGCATCTCGACCTCGGTTGGTCAGCTTGCACTTGATCTGGTCTGGGCAGAGATTGTTGTGGCAGCGATTGCGGGTTCGGCATTTTATGGTGCGATGTCGATGATCGAAAAAGCGGTGACATTCTGGCATCCGAGCCAACGAAGTTAACTAAAACCAACCAAGAGGGAGTTTATATAATGAAAAAACTATCAACCTATATCGCGGGGGCTGCCGTCGGACTGATGGGCACAATGGCCCATGCCGCTGACGATGTGACACTGCAGTTGAAGTGGGTCACACAAGCACAGTTCGCAGGCTATTATGTGGCAAAGGACAAGGGCTTTTATGATGAAGAAGAGCTGAACGTGAAGATCAAACCGGGTGGCCCTGATATTGCACCCACGCAGGTTCTGGCCGGTGGCGGCGCAGATGTGGCGGTCGAGTGGATGCCGGCAGCTTTGGCTGCACGCGAAAAGGGCCTGCCGATGGTGAACATCGCCCAGCCGTTCAAATCGTCCGGCATGATGCTGACCTGCCGCAAGGATGCAGGCATTGCAACGACGGATGACTTCAAGGGGAAAACCTTGGGCGTCTGGTTTTTTGGCAACGAGTTCCCGTTCCTCAGCTGGATGAGCAAGCTTGAACTGCCAACCGAGGGTGGCGAAGAGGGTGTGACTGTCCTGAAGCAGGGCTTCAACGTTGATCCACTGCTACAGAACCAAGCGGCTTGCGTGTCGACCATGACGTATAACGAGTATTGGCAGGTGATTGACGCGGGCCTGACGCCTGATGACCTGACGATTTTCAAATACGAAGACCAAGGTGTGGCGACGCTGGAAGACGGGCTTTATGCGCTTGAAGCAAACTTGGCCGATCCTGCGTTTGAGGACAAGATGGTTCGCTTCGTGCGCGCTTCGATGAAGGGATGGAAATACGCGGAGGAAAATCCTGATGAGGCCGCAGAGATCGTACTGGAAAACGATTCGTCCGGTGCGCAGACTGAAGAGCATCAAAAGCGGATGATGGGTGAAGTCGCCAAACTGACAGCCGGAAGCAATGGCGCACTGGTCGAGGCTGATTACCAGCGTACCGTTGAATCGCTGCTTTCGGGCGGTTCGGATCCGGTCATCACGATGGCACCTTCTGGTGCCTGGACCCACGCGATTACGGACAAAGCGTTGAACTAAGCCGGTTTAACTGGGCGAATAGCAAAAGGGCCGGTTTGAAACCGGCCCTTTTTTATCGACTGGGATTGTTTCGAATCACAAAACAGTAACGGTCGTGCCGATTGGCACGCGTTCGTACAGGTCTTTGACATGCTCGTTGATCATGCGGATACAACCGTTTGACACAGAACGGCCTATGCTGCTGGGCTGGGTTGTGCCGTGAATTCGGAAATATGTGTCTTTGCCGTTCTGGAACAAATACAAGGCACGTGCCCCTAGGGGGTTGTTCGGCCCGCCCGGCTGCGCCTCTGTATTTCCTACAAAGCGGGCGTACGCATTTGGATCACGCTCGATCATTTCGTCCGTTGGGCGCCACGTAGGCCATTCTTTTTTAACGTCTATTGTCGCGGTTCCCGTAAACTCAAGACCAGCTTTGCCGACCCCTACGCCGTAACGCATCGCCTGACCGGGGGCCGTTACCAAATACAGGTAGTGGCTGCGGGGCAGGATCAGCAATTGACCCGTGTTATATTGTTTCTTGACTGACACCAATTGAGGCGTCGGATCATATGCAGCGTTTTGCGCAAGGAGCGCTTGGGGAAAGGCAAGTGCGGCCAAAGAACCCGCAATGAAAGACCGGCGGCGCATATATTGATCCTTATTAGCTATATGAATGACAGTTGAGCATATTTTGCTGGTTAAGGGATTTTTGGCAACCCTGATGAACCAAAAAAAACCGGCTGCCTTGTTAAAGACAGCCGGTCAAATTCTTACGCGGGCTAAAGCCCAATTGGCTTATGCCAGTGCGATGTTCGAGGCAGATTCGCGACCGTCACGGCCAGCTTCAATATCGAATGTCACTTTCTGGTTGTCGGCCAGACCTGTAAGGCCTGCGCGCTCAACAGCAGAAATATGTACGAATACATCTTTGCTGCCGCCATCGGGAGCGATAAAGCCGAAGCCTTTTGTTGTGTTAAACCATTTTACGGTGCCAGTAGCCATATCCGTAGTCTCCTAGTAGTGTGCCATCCGCGTCGTGCGATAGCTTGGCGTGGTCGGTCTGGATCGAGGTCTGAACGCCGTATGAAGGAGACAGTGGGTCGAAAAAGAATAACGTTTGCGGATTGAATATGGCATCAAGAAGAGATTCGCGCAAGGCCTGCTTAAAATAACTGAATTTTTTAAGCCGCTATTTGCCAGCTAAAGAGCAAAGCCGCCCGGGATTTGAAAACGAAGGCACCGGTCGATGCCTCCGCTTAATTCTATCTCGAATCGGTCGCCCGATTACCGGGAAAACTTCTTGTGCTTCAGGCGCTTAGGCTCCATCGCGTCATCGCCAAGGCGACGTTTCTTGTCTTCCTCATAGTCCGAAAATCCGCCTTCGAACCATTCGACATGGGCGTTGCCTTCGAAGGCAAGAATATGCGTACAAATCCGGTCAAGGAAGAAGCGGTCGTGCGAAATTACAACCGCACAGCCTGCAAAATCAACCAAGGCATCTTCCAAAGCGCGCAGCGTTTCAACGTCCAGATCGTTAGTCGGTTCATCGAGCAGCAGGACGTTGCCGCCTTCTTTGAGCAAACGCGCCATGTGGACGCGATTGCGCTCACCACCTGACAGGAGGCCAACTTTTTTCTGCTGATCGCCCCCTTTAAAGTTGAACGCACCACAATAGGCGCGAGAGTTCACTTCGGCGTCGCCGAGTTTGATGATCTCGGCACCGCCTGAAATCGCCTGCCAGACGTTGTCATCCGCATTCAGGTCGTCGCGCGACTGGTCAACATAGGACAGATCAACCGTATTCCCCAAGGTAATCGAACCTGTGTCGGGTTGTTCGTTTCCGGTAATCATCTTGAACAGGGTCGATTTACCAGCGCCGTTGGGGCCGATTACACCGACGATCCCGCCGGGTGGCAACGAGAATTCAAGGTTTTCGATCAACAGCTTATCGCCCATGGCTTTTGACAGGCCTTCGACCTCAAGCACTTTGCTGCCAAGGCGCGGACCGTTGGGGATGACGATCTGTGCACGGGTCAGACGCTCGCGCTCAGAACTGTCGGCCATTTCGTTATAGGCGTTAATACGGGCCTTGGATTTCGCCTGACGGGCCTTGGCCCCCTGACGCATCCATTCCAATTCGCGCGACAGGGTCTTTTGCTTGGACTTGTCTTCGCGGGCTTCCTGCTCGAGCCGTTTGGCTTTCTGGTCGATCCAGTCGGAATAGTTGCCTTCGTAAGGAATGCCCTTGCCGCGATCCAGCTCGAGGATCCAGCTGGTGATATTGTCGAGGAAATAGCGGTCGTGGGTGACGATCAGGATCGTGCCTTTGTAATCCATCAGGTGCTGTTGCAGCCACGCAATTGTTTCCGCGTCCAAGTGGTTGGTCGGTTCATCAAGCAGCAGCATTTCAGGGGCTTCGAGCAGCAATTTGCACAGGGCTACGCGCCGCGCTTCACCGCCTGAGAGTGTCGTCACATCGGCGTCGTCAGCAGGGCAGCGCAGGGCTTCCATGGACACGTCGATCTGGCTGTCGAGGTCCCAGAGGTTTTCCGCATCGATCTGGTCTTGCAGAGCGGCCATCTCGTCGGCTGTCTCGTCGGAATAGTTCATCGCAAGTTCGTTATAGCGATCAAGGATGTCTTTTTTCTTTTTCACACCCAGCATTACGTTTTCACGCACAGTCAGGGCGGGGTCCAGATAGGGTTCCTGCTCAAGGTAGCCAACTTTGGCCCCCTCAGCGACCCACGCTTCGCCGGAGAAATCTTTGTCTTGACCGGCCATGATCCGCATCAAGGTCGATTTACCCGACCCGTTAACGCCGACTACACCGATTTTTACGCCGGGCAGGAAGTTCAGGTTGATGTTGTCGAAACATTTCTTGCCGCCCGGGTAGGTCTTGGAGACACCGGACATGTGATAGACATATTGAAAGGCGGCCATTGGGAATCCTCGGATAAGCTGCATAAGGTTTGGGATGTGCAATATCGCCACGGGCGCGCAATATCAAACACTCAATATATGGGGGGTGCATGACGGATTTGAAGGCGTTGATTGCAGGCTTCGCACAACCGGGGACGGTGACATGGATTGGCCTGCGGGCTCTGCGACGATTTCTGTTACTGATGTGACAGTAACGAACGAAGGTTTACAGGGCGATCACGGTCGGCCCGGCAAGCGCGCTGTTACGCTGATTCAGTCCGAACATCTGGGGGCCATCGGTGCTATGCTGGGCCGCGATGCGGTGCCGCCAGATGCGTTGCGGCGCAATCTGGTTGTGTCGGGCATCAATTTGTCGGCTCTCAAGGGGCGGCAAGTGCAGGTCGGCAGTACGGTGCTGTCATTTGATGTGATCTGCGCACCTTGCAGCCGGATGGAAGAGGCCTTGGGCAAGGGCGGCTATTCGGCTGTTCGCGGGCATGGGGGATGGTGCGCAAGCGTCGTCACACCCGGCCTTATCCGTGTCGGAGATAAAGTTGCCCCGATCTGAGTCGGCAGCGTCATTGCGCAATATCTGCGCTTATTAATGGCATATTTGTGTCAAATCGGTGCGTTTGACTGGATAATTCCAGCAAATCAGGCGATTATTTTTCATTTAGTCGGCTATTGTTTTTCAATCTAGGGGTGGTCAACACCCCCAGAATTAATGCGGTCCGCAAGAGGCCGCGCTGCAACAAGAGGGACACTATAATGTCAAAAGCTACCATTATTGTTGGGCTGGACGGCGGAGAGGCGGGCCATCGCGCCTTGGCTTTCGCTTCTGGTCAAGCCAAGCTGATTGGGGACTGCGCCCTGAAGCTGGTCTATGTGATTGAATGGTCTCCGTTCAGTTTTCAGACGTCAGAAGAAAACGATCAGCGTCATAAGCGCCGGGAAGAGGAATTGTCGCTTGCCCGCACGCGGATTATGGACCCTGCGGTCAAATCGGTGACAGACAGCGGGCTTGCCGTCGAAGGAATCGTCAAACATGGCGATGTTGCAGACATTCTGGATGATCTGGCGAAAAAGCATAGCGCACAGCAGATCGTTGTGGGTCGTGTCGGTTTACGCGGGTTGAAAGAGCGTATGTTCGGCGGTGTCACAGGCCGTTTGGCGGTTGCTTCCAGCGTGCCAGTCACAATCATCCCATGAAAGGGCGAACAATGAACAAGTTTCTGACAACCGGGCTTGGCGCTGCTGCGGCATCTGCTTTGCCTGCTATCGCATCGGCCCAAGAGGCCGTTGGTATGGATCAACGTATCAACGATATTTTCGCGGGTTCAACGGGTTGGTTCGTCAATCTGATCTTTATGTCCCTGCCTGGTACAAATTTTCCCTGGATTGTTTTGTGGCTGGTCGTGGCGGCATCCGTCTTTACGATCTACTTCGGGTTTATCCAGATCAAGGCCTTCGCGCATGCGATTTCCTTGGTTAAAGGTGATTACTCCGATCCCGATGACGCGGGCGAGGTAAGTCATTTTCAGGCATTAACAACCGCACTGTCGGGGACCGTCGGTTTGGGGAACATTGCAGGTGTTGCCGTGGCCGTCGGGATCGGCGGGCCGGGGGCCACATTCTGGATGATCCTTGCGGGTCTTTTGGGGATGGCGTCAAAGTTCACCGAATGTACGCTGGGGGTGAAGTATCGCAATGAATACCCAGACGGTACGGTTTCCGGTGGGCCGATGTATTACATGACCAAGGGTTTCAAGGAACGGGGCCTGCCATTGGGCGGCTTTCTGGCCATCGTGTTTTCGATATTTACCATCGGTGGCGCTTTGGGCGGCGGGAACATGTTCCAGGCCAACCAGGCGCATGCGCAAATTTCCGGCATCGTTGGGGATTATCCCGGCTGGATCACAGGCGTCATCTTTGCCGTCGTGGTTTTTGCAGTCATCGTGGGCGGGATCAAATCTATCGCACAAGTGACGGAAAAGGTCGTCCCGTTTATGGGCATCCTTTATGTGGCGGCGGCTTTGGTCATTCTGATCGTCGAATATGACAAGATCGGCTGGGCTTTTGGTCAGATTTTTGCCGGGGCGTTTACCGGGCTTGGTGTTGCCGGTGGTTTTGTCGGTGCGTTGATCCAAGGGTTCAAACGCGCTGCGTTCTCGAACGAGGCGGGTGTCGGATCGGCAGCGATCGCACACTCTGCTGTGCGGACCAAAGAACCCATTACGGAAGGTGTTGTATCCCTGCTTGAGCCTTTCATCGACACGGTTGTGATCTGTACGATGACAGCTTTGGTGATTACCATCTCTGGTGTGTTGGTGATGGACCCAGCAACCGGTCAGTTCATTCTGAACGAAGCGGGCACGTCGATCCAAACCATCGACGGTTCCAGCGGTGTTCAGCTGACATCGGCAGCATTCGCCACAGGCTTTAGCTGGTTCCCCTATGTGCTGGCGGTTGCGGTTGTGCTGTTTGCGTTTTCGACGATGATCAGCTGGTCCTACTACGGTCTCAAGGCTTGGACCTATCTGGTGGGCGAAGGCAAAACGAAAGAGCTTATCTTCAAGTTGATCTTTTGCTTCTTCATCATTGTTGGTGCTGCGGCACAACTGGGCGCTGTCATCGACTTCTCTGACGCGATGATCTTTGCCATGGCGGTTGTGAACATCACGGCGCTCTATTGCCTGATGCCAATCGTCAAACGCGAGATGAACAGCTATTTCAGCCGCCTGAAATCTGGTGAGCTGAAGAAGTTCGTCAAATAATACGCGTTTAACGCGATTGACAAATCGGGCACGCTGCCCTTCTTTCGGCCCCTGATGCAATCGGGGGCCGTTTTCTTTGGGCTATCCATTTCCTTATGCGGCACCGGGTCAGGTGATCGGCCTTTTGGGCGGCTCTTTTGATCCGGCCCATGGCGGCCACGCCCACATCACCCGCGAGGCCTTGAAACGCTTTGGCTTGGACAGGGTGTGGTGGCTGGTAAGTCCTGGCAATCCGCTTAAGGCGCGTGGGCCTGCACCGCTGGATCAACGCATAGAGCGTGCCCGCGCCGTCATGCAGCACCCAAGGGTGGAGGTCACGGATATCGAGGCACATTTGGGCACGCGCTATACCGCGCAAACCTTGGCGGCGTTGCGGGCGCGGTATCCACGGGTGCGGTTCGTGTGGCTGATGGGGGCGGACAATCTGGCGCAGTTGCACCTGTGGCAGGACTGGCAGCAGATTGTTGAGACGGTTCCGATTGGCGTTCTGGCCCGGCCGGGTCAGCGCATTTCAGCGAGGATGAGCCGCGCCGCGACGCTTTATGCGCCCTACCGGATCGCGGGGCTGTATAGCCAGCTTTTGGGGCGCGCGCAGGCCCCCGCGTGGTGTTTCGTAAATGTGCCGATGATGAATGTCAGTTCCAGTGCGATCCGTGCTGCGGGTGATTGGTCAGCGCAATCTGGTTGAGGCAATGCCCGCACCCAGGATCACAGCCAATCCGAGCCATGTCAGCAGATCCGGCAGGGCACCAAACAACAGCCAACCAAGTGCAACCGCTGACATCAGCTGGAAATAGACCATTGGCGCGATCTTGGTCGCTGGAGCCAATCTGTATGCATAGAGCATCAGCAGATTGCCCAACATGGAACACGCGGCACTTGTTACCGTCAGCGCTGCAATAGGGCCAGTGAAGGCTGGCATTTGCATAAGGCCAAATGGCAACAGAAGTCCGGCGCTGATGATCAGCTGGCTAAAGGATAATGCAAGCGGGGATGCAATATCCGACAACCAGCGCGACATGGTCAGGAAAATTCCGTAAAACGTACCCGCCGCCAGTGCCCACAGCAGGCCAGTGCTGACACCAATGCCGGGGCGCACGACCAGCAACACACCGGTAAAGCCCACCAAAATTAGTGTACTGCGCAACAGTGTGATCGGTTCGCGCAAGAAAACGGCTGCCAGAACATAGCTTAGCAGAGGCCCGATAAAGAACGCAGCAAAAACGTTCGCCACGTCTTCGGTTTGGAGGGCGGTCTGGATGCAGGTAATGCCACCGCAGATCATCGCGGCCCGAACCCAAATACGCCAATTGCCGAAAAGAGTGCGGGTCTGCGGGGGAACAAAGGGGATCAAAAACAGGGTACCAATCGCAAAGCGCGACCAGGCCACAAATACGGGGGAAACGGCCAACTGTGAGGTCAGAATCTTTCCCGCGCTGTCGCCGGCAGGGATCAGCGACATTGCGACAAGTATGATGAGAACGGCGCGTTGCATGCAAACCGAATTAGCACGCGTACTAACCCATGAAAATGTGAATTGCAGATGCTTGTAACGCCGAGCGTCGTCAGGTTTAACCTTGTCTTATGACAAAACAATTTTCACGTCGGTTCTTTCTGGGGTCTGCTGCGGCGGGGCTGGTGGCACCTGCTGCACTTGCGGCACCGCCCGAGGTTTCGTTGCGGCCAGTCCTGCGCGGCGACGATCTGTTTCGCAAAGCGATACAGACAGCACCGGAGCTGATCGCCAAAGCAAAATTGGATGGACGCGTGTCGTTCATTGTTGCCGACGCAAAGACAGGTACGGTTCTTGAGCAGATGGCCCCGACGCTTGGTTTGCTGCCCGCAAGCGTGACAAAGGCGATAACAGCGCTTTACGCATTAGACACCCTTGGGGCTGATCACCGGTTTGAAACACGGATCCTCGCGACCGGCGGGATCAAGGATGGAGAAGTGCAAGGCGATCTTATCCTTGCGGGCGGCGGCGACCCCACGCTGGACACAGACACACTGGCGACGATGGCAGCAAATCTGAAGGCCGCAGGGGTCAGCAGCGTCAAAGGCAGCTTCAAGATTTATGAAGGAAGCCTTCCGCTGTTGCGCGGCATTGACCCAGGCCAACCCGATCACGTGAGCTATAATCCGGGGCTTAGTGGATTGGCGCTGAACTACAACCGTGTCCACTTTGAATGGAAGCGTGACAACAGCGGTTATACCGTCACGATGGACGGCAGATCAGAAAAATACCGCCCTGCCGTCGCGATGGCGGCGATGCAGGTTCAAGACCGCATAAGCCCGCTTTATACCTACCAAGACAGCGGTATGCGGGATGATTGGACAGTGGCGAAACCGGCATTGGGGCGCGGTGGGTCTCGCTGGCTTCCTGTGCGCAAGCCAGGGCTTTATGCGGGCGATGTGTTCGCCACTATGTCTGGGGCGCAGGGCATTCGGTTGCGCGGTTTGGGGCTGATTGATCGGTTGCCAACCGGGGCAGATGTTGTGGTCACTCAGCAAAGTGTCCCTTTGCGCGACATCATGCGCGATATGCTGAAATATTCCACCAACCTGACCGCTGAAATGGCCGGGCTTGCGGCAACCCTTGCGCGGGGCAAGGAGCCAAAAACTCTCAAAGACTCGGCGGCTGAGATGAACAGGTGGGCAACGACTAATCTGGGCATGCGCGAACCTGCTTTGGTGGATCACTCCGGGCTTGGCGAGGATAGCCGGATATCGGCGCGCGACATGGTGACGGCGTTGATCAAAGTAAACGGGTCAGGCACGCTGAAACCGATCCTGAAAACGATTGTATTTCGGGATGATCAAGGAAGACCCATGCCCGATCATCCGGTCAAGGTTCAGGCAAAGACAGGTACTTTGAATTTCGTGTCGGCGCTTGCGGGATACATGCAAGCGCCAAACGGCAGGGAAATGGTGTTCGTGATATTTTCGGCAGACGAGACGCGGCGGGCAAAACTTAGCCGTGCCGACCGAGAGCGGCCAGACGGAGGCGCTGCGTGGAATGCGCGGGCAAAGCGGTTACAGCAAGATCTGATTGAACGCTGGGGCGCATACCACGCCGCGTAAGGGGGCGTTTATCGGACGTGCCGCGCTCTTGCGCCGCGCTCGATCGCGGCGGCGTGAAGGCGGTCCAGATCAAGCTCGTAGCGAATTTCCTCAAGAAGGCGCAGTTCTGTTTCCTCAAGCGTGCCGTCTGCTGCTGCAACATCGCACGCCAAGGCATATGCCGTTTCATTCAGGCGGTCCGGCAAAGCACCCTTGATCAGGCCAAACAGCGCATCAAGCCCGTCTTCTTGTTCGAACAGGTCGAACACCATCTGGCTGACGGTGCTGATCCTGTCTGTGTCGTAGTCTGAAAAGATCGGCAGTATGTTCACAGCGGTCTGTATTTTTATCAACTCACTGGTACGAATGTCTTCGTCCGAGGCGGATACTGCGATCATCAGCGCCACAAGGCAATCTTGGGCGCTTAGGGTCAGGGAGGTATCTTCGGTCATCGCGAAATCCTGTCTATCAAGCTCTAAAAGGACAGATTATTGACGGCCCGTAAGGGACGCAATAGGTACAGCCTGCTTGGGCACATAGGGTGTCAGGCAAAATTGATGGATTAAAGACATGTCGCAGATGCGTGAAGCAGCCCTTACCAGCAAAGCGTGGCCTTTTGAGGAAGCACGGCGGGTGTTGAAACGCTATGCAAACAAGGCCCCCGAGAAGGGGTATGTCTTGTTCCAGACTGGATACGGCCCCTCTGGTCTGCCCCACATCGGAACCTTCGGCGAAGTCGCGCGCACGACGATGGTACGCCGCGCTTTTGAGTTGATTAGTGACATTCCTACCCGTTTGATTTGCTTCTCGGACGATTTGGACGGTATGCGCAAGGTCCCGGGCAACGTTCCCGACCCAGAAGCCTTGGCCGAACACCTGCAACGACCGCTGACGTCGGTGCCTGATCCATTTGGCACACACGACAGTTTCGGGGCGCATAACAACGCGATGTTGCGGCGGTTTCTGGACACGTTTGGTTTTGAATACGAGTTTATTTCGGCAACCGAATTCTATGCCTCTGGCAAATTCGACGAGGTGTTGCTGCGCGCCGCCGAGAAATACGATGAGATCATGGCTGTGATGCTGAAGTCTTTGCGTGAAGAACGCCGTCTGACCTATTCGATCTTCCTGCCGATCCACCCCGACACTGGCCGGGTTTTGTATGTTCCGATGAAAGAAGTGAATGCCAAAGAAGGCACGATCACCTTTGATGACGAAGACGGGACCGAGATGACCCTGCCGCTGACCGGAGGAAACGTGAAGTTGCAGTGGAAGCCGGATTTTGGTGCGCGCTGGGCGGCTTTGGATGTCGATTTCGAGATGTACGGAAAAGACCACAGCACCAACACGCCCATCTACGATTCGATCTGCCGGATCCTTGGTGGCAAAGCGCCTGAGCATTTCACCTACGAGCTGTTCTTGGATCAAGACGGCCACAAAATATCGAAGTCGTCGGGAAACGGCCTGACCATCGACGAGTGGCTGACCTATGCCAGCGCGGAATCGCTGTCGTATTTTATGTATCTCAAGCCCAAAACCGCCAAGCGGATGTATTTCGACGTGATCCCAAAGGCAGTCGACGAATATCACCAGCAATTGCGCGCGTTTGAGACACAGGATGACAAGGGCAAGCTGAACAATCCGGTCTGGCATATCCATGGCGGCGATGTGCCGAAGTCAGATATGGTGGTGCCATATTCGATGCTGCTAAATCTGGCGTCCGTATCTTCGGCCGAAGAAAAATCCCAGCTATGGGGCTTTATCCAGCGGTATGCTCCCGAAGCGACGCCCGAAGGCAACCCCGGTATGGATGCCGCAGCGGCTCATGCCGTGCGCTACTACAATGATTTTGTGAAGCCGACCAAGGTGTTCCGGGCACCGACCGACCTTGAGCGTGAAGCGTTGGAAGATCTGCGCGACCAGCTGAAGACATGGGATGGTGGGCTGGATGCCGAGGCATTGCAAACGATGGTATTTGCCGTTGGCAAGGAGCGTTTCGATCCGTTGCGCGACTGGTTCACAGCACTGTATGAAGTGTTGCTGGGTGCCAGCCAAGGCCCCCGTTTTGGTGGGTTCATCGCGCTGTATGGCGTAGATGAGACGATTGCGTTGATCGATGATGCACTGGCTGGAAAACTAATAGCGACATGAAACTCTTGCCCTGTGGTGTGCGTGATTTAAGTTAAGTCACATCATCACAGGGGGTTTCCCAATGCGCGGCGTTTTTATTTCAGTGGTCTTCGGACTGGTTTTGACCTTTGTCAGCGCGTTGAGCGCATCGGCGCAACAAACCGAGATTGAAGGGACGATCAATCTTCAATTTGATGCGTTTAAGGCAGATGATTTCGCGGGTGCGTTTGAATTCGCCAGCCCGAATTTACAGCTTTTGTTCCAGTCTCCTGAAAATTTCAAACGGATGATCACGACCGGTTATCCGATGGTGCAACGGCCTGCCGAGGTCACATATCTTGAGCTTCGTGAATTTGCTGGATCGATGTGGCAAAAAGTGCAGATTATAGACGGCAAAGGATATTCGCACTTGTTGGACTATGAAATGGTGCAGATCGACGAGGAATGGCGGATCGCATCAGTTCGTATGTTGAACGCACCCGCAGTGAGCGCCTAGGCGATACCGCACGCCAAAAAAGCCAGGCGAACTTGCCGTAAAGGTTCGAATATCACGCCCCCTAAAGCGCAGATTTTCTTTTGTTGCGCACTTTGGCCTTAGTCGCGGTTAATCCCCCAAAGATATCCCCAAGCGTATGCCGGCAGATCGCCGGATTTTCGCATCAGTTAGGGCGGCGCTTTTGCGTTGTTCTTGGAAAGGGATATCAATGAATAAAGCTATCACGGACGGGCTCTTGCTGGCACCGGCAGCGTTTGCAAACGGGTTGGATGTCTATTCAAGCGGTGACGGCACCGTGGGATCAGATACATATGCCAATGCCATTAACGCGGCATTCATCCCAGCGGATCAAGACTTTGGTGGCGCGCTGGAGTTAATCAAGACCCAAACCACCCAAAAGCTGCGGTTTATGGGCCAGACGCCGCTTTTGCCAGGGTGTTATCTGCGCATCACGGCGAAGGTAAAGGCGATCAGCGGCAATCTGCCTAGCGTTCGTATTGCCGGATATCCAGCGCTTGGTAACGGCAGCCGAGTCGGTGGGCTGACGGAATTTGGGCCTTCCGTTCAACTGACAAGCTACGGCAAGGTTGTCGAGATTAGCGCAATTGTCGGGTCGGGTTTGCGGGGCGGCGTTGATATGGTGTGGGGTGCCAGCCCCGTTTACGGGCACTTTGGTTTGGATCTGACGGGCCAAAACGGCGGCGTTGTGCGCATCGATGACCTTGTGATCGAAGACATCACGAGCGCCTTTTTGCTGGATATGCTGGCTCAGGTTGATGTGCGCGACTATGGGGCCGTCGGTGATGGCATTACAGACGATACAGCGGCCTTTAACGCGGCAAATGCTGCGGCAGATGGCCGGACGGTATTGGTGCCCAAAGGCACGTTTTTGCTGAACGGGGATGTTACATTCGATACGGAGACCTTGTTTGAAGGCAAGGTTCAGATGCCAGAGACAGCGATCTTGCAGCTGCGTCATAATTTCGATCTTCCGCACTATATCGACGCCTTCGAGACAGAGGAAATTGCGTTTCGCAAGGCGTTTCAGGCGCTGCTTAGCAATGCCGATCACGAGTCCTTGGATATGGGCGGGCGCAAAGTGTACGTGACTGGCCCAATAGATATGCAGGCCGCCACGCCCGGGCGGACCAGCTATGCAACCCGCCGCATCATCAGGAATGGCCAATTTGAGGCGGCCAGCAATGGCAATTGGAATACGGTGACCGTCACCTCGCAGGGTTCATACGCGCCATCCGATGCGCGCAAGCTGACGAATGTGATGAACGTGGCGAACATCCCGATCGGGGCGCATGTGTCTGGCAACGGGGTCGGGCGCGAAATCTACGTGCGCGACAAGAACATCGCCAGAAATGAGATCACCTTGAATGCGCCGCTTTACGATGCTGCGGGAACGCAGAATTTTAGCTTCTCGCGGTTTCAATACATGCTGGATTTCAGCAACTTCCAATCGCTCAGCAAATTCGTGCTCTCGGATATCGAAATTCAGTGCAACAACGTGGCAAGCGGCGTCAATCTTGCCCCCTCTGGTGTGACGTTTCATATGCGAGATTGTTTTGTGTCGCGCCCCAAAGATCGTGGGATCACATCGACCGGAGGTGGCTGCCAGGGCATGTTTATCGACCGCTGTCAGTTTCTATCATCCGAAGATGCACTGAACGTGTCTGATCGCACCAGCATTGCGATCAATTGCAACGCCAATGACGTGAAAATCAGGGACAACCGCGCAACGCGGTTCCGTCATTTCGCGCTTGTGGCGGGGCAAAACAACATCATCACCGGCAATCACTTTTTCCAAGGGGATACGGTGGTGAACGGCATCCGCTCTGCCGGATTGATTATCGCAACGCAGCACACCGGATCAGTGGTTCGTGGCAACTATGTCGATAACTGCTTTATCGAATGGACCAACGAACAAGACCCGGCGCCGGAGTATAGCAGCGAATATTCTTTCAGCTCGCTTTCGATTACCGGGAATATCTTTCTGTCAGGCGAGGTGGCCCCGTGGTTCAGCTATATCGTCATCAAACCACATGGCGCGGGCCATATCATCAATGGTTTGACGATCAGTGATAACCGTTTTCGCAGCCTGAACGGCCCGATTGATCATGTGGAACGGATCGATACCAGCTTTGCCGACATGGATTTTTCGCGGATGCGCAATATCGAGATGACGGGCAATTCGTTTCACGGCGTGAATTATCCGGTGGCCAATCCTGTGCAGGTCGAACATTCGCAATCTACCCCCGCTCAGACATGGGTTGTTGATATTTCCGAACGCTTTCCTTTTGGTGGTTGGGCGATTGCTGTGGATAGCATCACGATGGATGGGCCTGTGCGCAATACGGCAAATGTGGCGCAGTTTTCGGTGCCCTATGTGCTGACCGATCAGGGGCCGGAGCGCGATCTTCTTAACCTTGTCTGGAATACCAGCGTGAAAGGGTCGATCTTTATGCAGGCGCGCATGGACAAACGCTAATCCAACCTTGCCCCTCGCAGGTTGATCTTGCGGGGGGACCTAAAAATCGCGCCAGAGCGATAGTTTCAATGAAGCATTTTGTGGGTGGCCGATTTGAGCCTCGCCACCGATTTGCAGCCGGATGGCTGGCTTATTTCTTAGCGGCTTGACCACAAATGATGGCGCTACTGAGGTTGTCGGGCCGCCCGCGTTTTCGGTGTGAAATATTTGTATCATGCCCGCAAAACGATCAGTGAAATTCAACCCGATGGTGCTGTCGATCTTTGCGCTGTGGTCTGCATCGTAGACGTCAAAGAGCACAGATGCATCAACGGCTATCCAGCCGTTTAGATCGCGTATCTTGTACCCCCGACCCCAAGATAGTCCCGTTTTCAGAAAGGGATTGACGGTATAATTACCCCAGCTTGCCCCCATACCAAGCTCGTAAGACCAGGTGTGTGGGCCGCCTGCTGCACCGATTGGCCGGCGCAGAAATACTGCGGCAGTTCCTGTCTGGGTGCCATCAACATTGGTGGTAAATCCCACCTCGGCACCCAATGTCAGATCATCGCGCACGCCGTATTCAAGATAGGTGGTTTGGGTGATGTTCTGTGCCATCGCCGTGCTGGCAGAGACAGATGAAAAGCCGGCCCCCTTTTCACGCAGCCAAGCACCTGCAAAGGCAGGGTTCGCAAGTCCTACTACAACCAAGAATGCCGTAATACCAGATATGTTCAAAAGACATCCCTTTCGGGGTCTGAACATGCTTAAGGAAGTTTAACAAAACACTTACGTGTTGGAATCAATTGGCGCTAAAATGAAAAAAGCCCGCAGCAATTGCTGCGGGCCTCTTAACGTCAGTTCAGTGTGGTTAGACGCGGATAGATCCGCCGCGTGGACCTGCAAGCAGCCACACTATAAAGCCGACAACTGGGAAGATCAGGATGCCAACAATCCACAAAATCTTTGCCAAAGTCGATGCGCCTGATCCGAAAACCTTGATGATGGCGTAGATGTCTGCGACCAAAATGATCAGTCCTAGAAGACCATATTCCATTTTCATTCTCCATTTGTGTTGTTCTGGTATGACAACGTGTCGCAGCAGAAAATAGTTCCCGAATTTGTGATAGGCGCACCTAAAGACACGCGAAAAGAACGCGCATCAAGGTATGCTGGTTCACCGTCAAAGAACTCCGGAACTCTGGACTAATGGCTAGCGTTTTTTCCCGCCGTAGCGTGATTTACCACCCCGCATCCCACCACGTCCTCCGGTCGAGCGGCCCGACGCCTTGTGCGCGTCATCCACGGCCTTGTCGACGGCGTATTGGCGCGCCATTGGGTCGTCTGCGATGGCCAGATCGACGGCCTCAAGCCGCTTGACCTCGTCGCGCAGGCGGGCCGCTTCTTCGAACTCAAGGTTCTCGGCGGCTTTTCGCATGTCGGTGCGCAGCCCTTCAAGCACGGTTTTCAAATTGCCCCCGGCCAGCGGATTGTCGATCCTGGCGGTGACGCGGTTCATGTCCACATCGCCTTTGTAGAGGCCAGCCAGAATATCATCGACGTTCTTCTTAACGGTCGTGGGCGTGATGCCATGCAATTCATTGTAAGCCACCTGCTTGGCGCGGCGGCGATCCGTCTCGCCCATCGCACGCTCCATCGAGCCGGTGATGCGGTCGGCATACATGATGACGCGCCCTTCGGCGTTGCGCGCGGCCCGGCCAATCGTCTGGATCAGCGAGGTTTCAGAGCGCAAGAACCCTTCTTTATCCGCGTCCAAGATCGCCACCAGCCCACATTCGGGGATGTCCAAACCCTCGCGTAAAAGGTTAATCCCGATCAGCACGTCAAACGCCCCAAGCCGCAGGTCGCGGAGGATTTCGATGCGTTCAATCGTGTCGATGTCGCTGTGCATATAACGCACGCGAATGCCCTGTTCGTGCATGTATTCGGTCAGGTCTTCGGCCATGCGCTTGGTCAACACCGTGCACAGTGTCCGGAACCCGGCGGCGGCAACCTTGCGTACCTCGTCGAGCAGATCATCGACCTGCATTTCAACGGGCCGGATTTCGATCATCGGGTCAATCAGGCCCGTGGGCCGAATGATCTGCTCGGTGAAAACACCGCCGGTTTGTTCGATCTCCCACGCCGCAGGGGTGGCAGAGACAAAGACTGACTGCGGGCGCATCGCGTCCCATTCCTCGAACTTGAGGGGGCGGTTATCCATGCAGGAGGGCAGGCGGAATCCATGTTCTGCCAGTGTCATCTTGCGCCTAAAGTCACCTTTGTACATGCCGCCGATCTGGGGCACGGAAACGTGGGATTCGTCCGCAAAGACAATGGCATTGTCGGGGATGAATTCGAACAACGTGGGGGGCGGCTCGCCCGGTGCGCGGCCCGTCAGATAGCGCGAATAGTTCTCGATCCCGTTACATACGCCAGTGGCTTCCAGCATCTCAAGATCAAAGTTGCAGCGCTGCTCAAGCCGTTGCGCTTCTAGCAGTTTGCCCTCGGCCACCAGTTGATCCAGCCGCATGCGCAGCTCTTTCTTGATGCCGATCACAGCTTGGTTCATCGTGGGTTTAGGCGTCACATAGTGGCTGTTGGCATAGACACGGATCTGGTCAAACGTGCCGGTTTTTTCGCCCGTCAGCGGATCAAATTCCGTGATGCTTTCCAGCTCTTCGCCGAAAAACGACAACCGCCAAGCGCGGTCTTCAAGGTGGGCCGGAAAAATCTCAAGACTATCGCCGCGCACGCGAAACGTGCCGCGCTGAAACGCTGCATCGTTGCGTTTGTAGGCCTGCGCGATCAGATCCGCGATCACCTGCCTTTGATCGTAAGACGTGCCGACCTTGATATCCTGGGTCATCGCACCGTAGGTTTCAACCGATCCGATACCGTAGATGCACGATACCGACGCGATGATAATGACATCGTCGCGTTCCAGCAGGGATCGGGTGGCCGAATGGCGCATCCGGTCAATCTGTTCGTTGATTTGCGATTCTTTTTCGATGAACGTGTCGGACCGAGCAACATAGGCTTCGGGCTGGTAGTAATCATAATAGCTTACGAAATACTCGACCGCATTGTCGGGAAAGAACCCTTTGAATTCGCCATAAAGCTGGGCCGCCAACGTTTTGTTCGGCGCGAGGATGATCGCAGGGCGCTGTGTTTCCTCGATTACCTTGGCCATGGTAAAAGTCTTGCCCGTTCCGGTTGCCCCTAATAGAACCTGATCCCTCTCACCGGCACGGACACCTGCTGACAGCTCCTTTATCGCGGTGGGTTGATCACCTGCGGGCTCGAATTCTGTCGCAAGAACAAAGCGCTGTCCGCCCTCAAGCTTAGGGCGTTGACGCACATTTGGCGCGGGGTTAGATAGGAATGCTTCCTTGCGTTCAGGCAAGCTGTCGGAATGTGCGTAGGCCATGGCAGTGTCCTTTGGGGATTAGTCCTAAGGTGTCATGTTTTCCGTCAGGTTCAAGGGGCAGAGCGGGGCGCAGCCGCTCAAACGGCTATTTGGTAAGCCGTTTGCGATTCGCACGCACCTTTTTGCTGACAGGGGCCATGGCCGCCGTCATGATCTGGTCAGGGCTTTTGCCAGCCATCGCAGCTTTGGTTGCGGCTTGAAACGCTTGGGTCATTGCAGGCCCTTTTTCGTCTACCATGCGGGCGTTTTCGGTTTTTGCATGCGGAAGTGCGCCAGCCATTCCCATCATGCGCAGCGTCATCACGGCCTGCGTATCAAGCATGAGTGATGTAAATTGGGAGTTGAGTGCCATTAGTTTAAGGGGATTCATTACTTTGCTCCAAGCGGAATTATCCCACCTTATGCTGCGCTGCAGCATTTGTAACGTGGAATCTTCACAATTGACCGTGATACCTTGATACCTTGGCCCAAATACCCGATACAAAGATGAAACCAGCGGAGAGAACTGCATGCGCGCTCGCATTTACCAACCTGCACGAACGGCAATGTCATCTGGCACTGCCAAAACGCATATTTGGTTGCTTGAGTTCGACCAGCAAAGCGCACGCGAAGTGGACCCGTTGATGGGGTGGACATCGTCCAGCGATACACAAACCCAAGTCAAACTGCGGTTCGAAACCAAGGAAGAAGCGGTGGAATACGCCCGCACCCATGGCATCGATGCGGTGATCCAGGAGCCGCACAAGCGCCGCGCAAATATCCGCCCAGGTGGTTATGGTGAAAACTTTGCAACCGCACGCCGAGGATCTTGGACGCATTAGATTGTGTGTAAATCGGGTTAAAGTTGTCTCGGAATCCGGCTAAAGATCCCACGAGAGTAGCCGGACCTCAACATGTTGTGCTTCAAATTTGAAGTGCAACTAAATGTTGAAAGTGGCTGGTCGGCTTAAATATCGGTTTAACGGATAACTGAAAAAGTCTGGTGCGCCCCACGAAACCGGCAGAATGGGTCATTTTTGCATTCTCTCGTTGAGCTGATGAACACCTCTTGTGATCCGCATCAATCAGTTCAAAGGAAAAAGTTGCGGAAAATCCTTTTCAGCGGATTGTTAGCGCTTCAAGTTTTCTTTTGGTACGGAACGCCCGATCTGTAAAATAGTGACGAGTTTGCGAAGGTTTGAAGGGTGCATGACATGCGTCATCTGTGGCTACTCTAATTGTCAATAGGCATGGAACAATGTCAGTGTGTTGAAAGGACAGGCAATTGAGAGCCACTTTGGCCAAATTGTCTTCCACTTTTCAGGTCTATTTCTTCCACTGACCGCTAAGTCATTGAAATTGCTTAATACCGAAAGCGCCGATCCGAGAGGGTCGGCGCTTTCTTTTCGAGTGTTTGAAGCTTCCGGCTCCTCTTGACCCCACAGCGAAAAACGGTGTTTGTTCGGGGTATGAAAACGCATCGCCATATCCAACTCATACGAGTTTCCTGATCTGCCTTCCCATCGGGAGCGGTACCAGAGACATGCGATTTTCGTACCATCCGCTCTTTTTCGCGTGCTGCCGTTTCCCGCCCTTCCTTCCCGGATTTGGAAACTGACCATGAAGCGTATTAAGATCATCGACGTCCCACGATATGAGACCGATCCGAAAGTGATCGTTGAACACCTGAGCACCTTTCTGAAAGATCTTCGAAAGAAGAGGGTAGCCACCGATCTCATCGGTGATGATGAACGGTCGGCTGAGTTCGATGTCAGAGATCTTGAGATCTTCGGTGATGAACTGTCCGATGGTGTCGATCTGACTTGGCTCGATGAAAAGCGTATCACTGCCCGCGCAAACAAGCTCGCCAAAGACCGTGTCGCAGCGGCAGGTGTCTCCCACCTCAAGCGCGAGGAGTATGACCGCCTGGAACCGTCTCTGACCGGAATGCAGGTTATTATGGCCAAAAGCCAAAGCTGGGCTGACGAAATTGCTGCTCAGCTGCATGACGACATGCCCTGGATGGGGCGGGCAACAGAATATGCATGGCATGCCCTGCGTCGCTCTGCGCAGCGCGGCGAGCCCGTCCTGATCCGTCCTGTAATCCTGAACGGCCCGCCCGGTATCGGCAAGAGCGTCTGGGCGCGATCACTGGCGGCCGCGCTGGACATTCCTTACGCCGATGTCGATGCGACGAAGGGAGGCGCCGGTATGGCGCTGGTTGCCGCAGATGCGCCTGTTGACCTACCAGATGCCGGACGAGTTGCTGGCCATCGCCAGCTCTGGCGAGTTCGATGAGTTCGACCTCAACGAGTTTTTTGCGGCCATCGGCACTGATGAGGACGCCGAGTTCAAGCACAAGCACGAGGTCCAGCAATGGCTGGATATCATTCGTGGACAATATGCGGCCACGGCAGTCGATGCGTTGAAATCAGGAACAAGACCCCCATTTCCCTATTCCGATGTGCGTCTTCTCCCCTATCTGCAACACGCATTCTGGTTTCTGCCCAATGTCGCCGCCTGCCACGCGATGGCGCATCTTCTGGCCGAGCGGCAAAACACATTCTGGCATGACTATAAGGTTGTCGTTGCGGCGGGCATATCCGCCGGGATCGGGCTCGATGCCCTTCCGCCGGTACGCAAGGCCATCGGCGGCGGGTTCGAGAGCAAAAGTATCGTCCTGTCCTGCGGCAAGCTGACGACCGGCGTGACCGTGCCACAGTGGTCCTCCATCCTGATGCTGCGAAACCTGAAATCACCCGAGACCTATTTTCAGGCGGCCTTTCGGGTGCAATCACCCTGGACGCTCAAGAACCCCGAAGGGGATGATCCGAACCGCGAAGATATCCTGAAACCTGTGTGCTTCGTCTTCGATTTCGCCCCAACGCGCGCCCTGCGACAACTATCGGAATATGCCATCGGGCTGTCGCCGAACGAGTCAAATCCCGAGAACGCGGTGAAAGACCTCGTGTCGTTCCTGCCCGTGCTGGCCTTCGACGGCGCGAACATGACCCAGATCGACGCAGGCGGCATCCTCGACATCGCGATGGCGGGTACCTCTGCTACGCTGCTGGCGCGCAAATGGGAAAGCGCACTGCTGGTGAATGTCGACAACGACACGCTGCGCAAGATCATGAATAATCCAGAGGCGTTGGCCGCCGTCGAGCGGATCGAAGGCTGGCGCGCCCTTGGCGATAACGTCATCGAGACGATCATCAACAAAAGCGAGAAGGTCAAAGATCTGAAAGACAAGGCGGCAGGCGATGGCCTGACAGCGAAAGAGAAGAAAGAACTGACCGCCGAAGAGCGCGACTACAAATCAAAACGCAAACTGGTCCAAGAAAAGCTGGTCAAATTCGCAACTCGTATACCAGCCTTTATGTATCTGACTGACTTTAGAGAAAATACTGTGCAAGACGTGATCACAAAACTGGAACCCAAATTATTTTTAAGGGTGACTGGTTTAACTGTGGCTGATTTCCATCTTCTGGTTCGGCTGAAGGTTTTCAACACGGAGCACATGAACCAGGCGGTATTCGCATTCCGCAGATATGAGGATGCTTCGCTGTCATATACCGGGATTTCAGCACATCGGGGGCTGGCGCGCTACGGGCTTTATAATACGGTAGTCGAAAGCCCTGTTTGAGAAACCACCCTAGAACGAGACATACGATGAAAGAAGATAGGTGACCCTATGACCACTCACATGACCGCGCGTCTTGCTTGGCACGATGATGGCTGGAACGGCGCAATTTGTAAAAAACCGGGGGAAAACGCCTACTGCATCGGTTGCAAAAGTTATCCCGGCGATCTGATAGCCTTGACACGTGATTTGGCTAAAGAAAAAGAGTTAGCAGGCCTGAGTGGAAATGAACTCGGAGACTATGTTCCCCCCTGCAACTATAGCTACAATGCTTTCGGCGCGGACAATGCACCAGCTGCCTCGGACCCACCCGAATTTTTCCGAGACGGTGCTGATCGCAGGACTTGGAGTCTTCCTCCAGCGACCGTTTGCGCATGGTTTTTTGACGCTATGTATGACGAGAGTATAAAGACCGATGGCAAGTTGGACAATACGAAGCGCCGGGCTGAAGTGGAACGCTACTTTGATGATGTTGCCAAGGACATAGGCTCGAACCTCTTATTCGCTTACGCAAATCGATCTAATCCGATCTCCACTGAGGACCATCAGTGTTTTGTAATTGTGGGTGTTTCTGAGATAGTGGGCATCGGCGAAATGATGACATACGACAACGTGACGCCATATATTGAGGAGAACTACGCTGGAGGAATGATCTGGGGACGGGAAGTATCAACTTCCTACCCGGAAACCGGATTGCGCCTGCCCTACCATCTCTATCGTGACCAACCGGAAAAATTGGCTCTACTTGCCATGGTTCCTGAGGACGAGCACGTCTTCAAGATGGGATCGCGTCACGTAGATGACGACATTGCCATCGGCCTACTTGAACAATTCTTGGACCGTGTTCGACTCCTTAAAGAATGGGGAGATGAGAGCGAGGACTGGCAAGCGCGAGAAGACTGGCTACAAAAAACGATCGGCCGACTATGGAAAGCCCGCGGCTTATATCCAGGTCTCATGACGGTCCTTGATGCATTAGATGCCTCGGATCTTATCACGGATACAAAAAATATCGCTTTGCGTTTGGGCGTCAGTGCTGCGCATAAGGCAGCTTTTTCTTTTTTAGACGGTGAGAATACGGTTGGTATGGGGGAATTCTTATCGGATCGAAAAGTTCGAAGCCTTCAGAATAGGTGGGCACGGCATCCCGAGGGTATCCGTATTTTAGCAAAGGGGGCCCTATCACGGCTCTCTCTGCCCGCCGAAACAATTGAAAAAATTCTCTTACACCAGAATAAGCACGGGCTTCCGCACAACGTGGACGAAATTATCGAGAATCCTTATATCTTGTCAGAGGCGTTCATTGGTGATGATCCAGCGGATCGTATTCCTTGGTCCGCAGTGGACCGTGCTATGCTACCATCTCCTGACCTTGGGCCTCGGGGTGCAGAAGAACTCGAGATTGATGACGAACGGCGGCTGCGCGCCCTAATGGTGGATTGCCTGCTTCGTGAAGGTATTCATAGTTTTCTCCCGGTAGGTGAATTGGTTGTGCGAGCAAATTTCCGGCTTGCTCGACTTCCGGATTGGAAACGATATCAGTTGAACGATCATTTTTTTGATGTGGGAGCGGACTACCTCGATGAGGCACTTACCCTCCGTGCTGACAAGAATGAGACCGTCGTCTACTTGAGTAGTGTTTATCAAGATGAACGTGCGGTCGAAAAAGCTCTCGCTGGCCTTGCCGACCGTGATGAGATCATGCTTCGACGACCGATCTCGTCGGACACTTGGCACCGCTGGCTCTACCGTGAGGACAGTTTACTCGCCCACAAGGCAACAGAAAAATACGAATCTGCCGTAAAAGAGCAGGAAAAAATCGCTGCGCGTCTACTGAGACAACCCCTATCCGTACTCGCGGGAACAGCGGGAACAGGTAAAACAAGTGTAATCCAGGCAATTGTGCGGGCGGTCAAATCTACGGACGGCGAAGGCACCTCCATCAGAATTATGACACCAACGGGAAAGGCAGGTGATCGGGTCCGGGAACTCCTACGGGAAGCAAAGGTTCCTGCGCAGGTCGATACCATTCATTCGGTTTTAGCGTCCAATGGGTGGCTTGCAGATAATCTGACCTTTCATCGACGAGGCGGAAAGAAGCTTGACGTTGGAACGCTCATTGTTGACGAAACATCAATGCTTGACTTGGAGCTGGCTGCGGCTTTCGCGCGAATGGTTGACTGGGATACCGTGCAACGGCTCGTGCTCGTCGGTGATGAGGGCCAATTCCCACCTGTCGGCAGGGGCCGAGTTTTCGCAGATGTCATTCGTTGGCTCGAAGGCGAGCGCCCCGAGGCAATTGGTCGTTTGCAACAAAATCTTCGCCAGTTACTTAATCAGATTGAAGGGCGTGGAACGGCAGTGCTTGAGGTTGCTGGTATGTTCCGCGCAAATCCTGCCTGGCACAAAATGTCGGCTGAAAATGATGGTCCAGACGATACCGGGGCGACCACATTGGCGCAGAAGGATATGCTTGAGCGATTACATGCAGGAGGCGAAATCGATAAAGACCTCGCAGTAGAATTCTGGTCCAAGCCTGAAGAGCTTCCCGCGCTTTTGATCAACCGGCTGGAGCAACGGATGACCTTGAAGACCGGATTAAAAGTTGACGAAGAAAAACCATATCTCTTGTGGAAAGATGCCTTTTCAAAGGGACCAGCCGCGTTTCAGATCCTGACGCCGCATCGAGGCGGCTCACATGGTGTCGAGAACCTCAACCAAGCGTGCCAGCGTCGAAGAAACGCATCCACGATTGAACGCCTGGGTGCGGTCGACGGACTGACTTTAGGTGATAAAGTTATTCAGGTTCGAAATCGATCGCGGTCGAATCCTTTGTCGGCGTATGACTGGAACCTGCGTAAGGTCCAAGATGTTGAAGTATTTAATGGTGAAATCGGAATAGTGAAGCCATCCGGGATGGATGCTAAAGATTTGGCTGTGCGTATGAGGAGCGGTCGGGGCAAACGACTAAGTCGATTTGCTGTAGAATTCGCGCGAAAGCCAGGGCTGGACGTTGGATATGGGAAAGACATCCAACGATCCAACGGTCAGTGGGGAACTGTAAGTGCTAGCGAAAATCTCGAATTGGGTTACGCGATCACGGTCCACAAAGCGCAGGGGAGCGAGTTTGATGAGACAATCATAGTTCTGCCGCAGGCGGAAAGCCCGCTCGCGATGGAATTGGTCTATACTGCCCTAACCCGTGCTACTGGACACTGTACTCTGCTCCTAAAGGACGATATCTCATCGCTACTTAAAGCTCGCCGCAGAGAGAATGCCCAGGTACCGAGTATCTCATCTTGGCTATTTCAGCGAAACAAGGCTGACCCACTCTTGCGGGACCGATCATGGTATGAAGAGGGGCGCATTCACAAGGCGCTGAGCGGCGATATGGTGCGATCAAAGTCAGAAGTGATCATTGCTAATCTTCTACATGAAAAGGATGTTCGCTTCGCATATGAGAGTCCTTTGGTTGCCAAAGACGGTTCAATGCACCTGCCAGACTTCACTATTACGTCGGGCGGGAAGACGACTTTCTGGGAGCACCTTGGAATGCTTGATAAGCCCCATTACGCTGAACGATGGGAGCGCAAACGGCTTTGGTATGACCAGTGGTTTCCGGGCCAGCTTGCGACCACGCAGGAAGGTCCTGATCTTAGCGATGAGAGCGCCACGCTTATCTCCAACATCATAGAGCGTAAAGATGGTGCGTAATCGGAGCTTTGAGCAATTTCGCTTGCAAAAACAGGTGGATAACGTCCGCATTAGGTGCTTGATCCCATGGTTTGATGGTGCGATCCTTTCTAAGGAATGGAAGGAAGCATTATGGGACAAGATCGTCACGGGAGGGCTCAGGCCAGGTCTGCGACACACCTCTGCCGTCGGCATCCCAGCTTCTTGTTCTTTGATTGTTGGCTGTCACTTAAAACTGACCCGGTGTTGTCACCGAGATTTGACCCGCTCAGTCGTTATGCTTTGTTGGTCATGATGTGGTCAATGCTGGTGTCTCCTTTCGTTTCTGTTTCGCCGTTTCGGAGCTGGCTTTGAAGC
>JAGXGZ010000022.1 GCA_024636495.1 Roseobacter sp.
ACGTAACAAAGCCATTCTAAAACAACGAGAAAGGATCAAACGAAAGACGCTCGAACAGCGCCGCTTGCAACACAGCCAACGTGCCGCATAATGAAACCAACCAGATGAGCCAGCCTCTCTCTTAATTTAAGCTGCCATTGGCTCCAAAAACCCTGACGACGGACAATCACGACATCAAAATGTCTGACGCCACAGTTTCGCGCTTCTTACGGCGCAATGGCTTGAACCGTCTTCCTCAAGGCACTCGGGTGCGCAAGGTTCACACAAAGCGCTATCAAAAACAGGTTCCGGGTCATCACATCCAGATGGATGTTAAGTCCTGACTTTCAAAGGTAAATAGGGTGAAAAAATGCGCCGTTTTCAGCATACAGCCATCGATGATGCAACGCGGGTTCGGGCGTTGAAAGTGTACCAGAAACACACCCAAGCCAACGCCATCAACTTGGGGTCGATCAGAAAACGACCTTTTTTGTTTTACTGTCAAGTTCTGCTGCGGAGCAGACGCGGTCTATTTCCGCCCTCCCTTCCAGTTCCTGACAAAACCTGCCAGCGAGGATGCAACTTTAGCGACGCACATATCGTTGGGTACTTAGGCATCGCTCGGCAAAGTGCCGTCAACATAGCATGCTACCAAAATATAGATCCGCGCATCCTGCCTGATCTCTCAACCCGAAATGGATGGCCGACAATGAGATACACGTCCCCCGCCCTTGCGATAATCCTCGCCCTTACCGCAGGTCCTGGTCTTGAGGCGCGCGTCTCGCTTCCCGGCAGTACAACGCCCACGCTGTCCGCGCCAATGGTCTCGGGCACCCAAATTGCTAAGAACAACGAGAAAAAGGAAAAGGGCGGCGATAAAAAGAAAAGCAAGAACAAGCAGAAGGAAAAATTCAAACATTCCAAAGACGACAAGAGCCGCAAGCCCGCCAAGGACAAAAAGAAGCGCGACAAAATCGAGGCAAAGGTCAAGCGATCTAAGGACGACCGTGCGCGGGACTCGGGTGCAATCCTACGCGTACTTGCACCAGAGGGCCGCGACATGCGCGTGCTCCTTGGCGCTGCGTCGCTCGCGCTGTTGGGGCCCGACCGCATCTTTGCCGAGGTGCCTCAGGACCGCCTTCTGACCTATCGCAACTGTCCTCCCGGCCTCGCCAAGAAAGATCCGCCTTGTGTGCCTCCCGGCCTTGCTAAGAAAGGCGTGACCTATGACGAATGGGTCAGCTATGATGACGACCGACTTGACGAGATTTATCGCAACCAGCGTGGCGACTATCTAGGTCGGGGCACGGTGCTCGACGATGATAATCTGTTGCTTAACTCAAGCCAGATCGCGTCGCTTTATGGGCTGCGCCCTGCGCCTGCAGGCAGGCGCTACGCACTGATCGACGGCCAGCCGGTGCTGCTGACCGACGAGGACAATGCATCTTTGCTATTGATAAATGATCTGGCACGGATCGAAAACCTGCCGACCGGACTACGCATAGCGCCTACGGCGGCGCTGACGCAAAATGAATTGCGCCAGACCTACAAGCTTCCGGCGCCTGAGCCGGGATACAATTATGCTGTCGTGAATGGAGAGCTGCTGACGCTGCAGGAAGACGACTTTGAAATGCTGCAGATGATCCGGATCGCACGGGCCGTCTTCTGATCGCTTAAGAGCGAAAAACGGATCTTTGCTGCGAGTCCAAAAGCAAAAAAGGACATCAAGGAAAGCGGACCTTCGCTACCGCGCGAACGTATGAGCCGGGGTTGCTTCCTTGGAACAGCAGAATCAAGTGGTGCCGCGGAACGTGGGCAGCCAGTGAGAACTTTTAGGACAAAACGCCCGGCGGCACCAACCGCTGTCCCATCATCCCGCTTGCCGTGCCTTGTACGAAGGAAGCTGAATCAGCCAAAGCGCCTTCAATCAATAGGTGTTTTTCAACACAATCCGCGCAAAGCCGCCACTCGAACCGGGTGCAGCATCATAGCGGCGCCGCATGTCTGCACCGCGGAAAAAAAGGCCGTTCGAATAGTCTTTTACAAGGACTGCTTCGGGGTGGCCCTGCCAAAGCAGGAATTTTTTCGACGTTGTCAGAAACGTAGGAGTTCTTACCGCTTAATCACGAGCGATCAATGTTTGCGTTTGTTTATAGATTAAGCTTTGTGAGACGCTCCCAGGTTGGGAGACGCAAACGCACGAGACCTAGCTCTGCCAAGGCGATCGCCGTGAGGCTCGCTCCAGCTATGAAAGTCGCCTGTGGCCCGATTCCTTCCCAAAGTGCGCCAGCAAGGATACTTGCGGCCAGCAATGCCAGCCCCCCCGTCAGGTTGAACATCCCATTAGCCGTTCCTCACAGTTCCGGCGGTGCGGTGTCCGCCACAAGTGTTGCAAGCAGCCCTTGCGTTAATCCCATATGCAGCCCCCATAGGGCCACGCCGAAAGCCACACCGACCAGACCCGGCGCGAACGCCAGCGTGAGGTCAGCGGCTATGAGCAAGCCAAACCCGATTATGAGCATCGTCAAGCGATTGTAGCGATCGGACAGCACACCCGCCGGATAGGCAGATAATGCGTAAACAACATTCGTTAGCACCAGAACCATCGGGATGAGCACCAGAGGCAGGCCTGTGCCTTGAGCGCTTAAAATTAGAAACGCCTCGCTGAAACGCGCGAGCGAGAATATTGTCGCGACCGCGACAACCAGCCAATAGCTCGAACCGAGGCGCTTGAGTTCTGGCAAGCTCAGGGGAAACGGCACTTTGCGCAGGCCCGCACTTCGCTCCGGCTCATGGACGACAAACACCAGCAAACCAAGAGCCAAAAGGCCGGAATGACAGCGACCCAGAAAACAGCTGAAAAGTTGTTGGTAGTCAGCCACATCAAGGCAATAGCGAGCAATGGACCGAGAAAGGCCCCAACAGTATCAAGAGACTGCCGTAGCCCAAAACTGGCTCCGCGCAAATGAGCAGGCGCAAGGTCGGCCACGAGCGCATCTCGCGGCGCCCCACGAATACCTTTGCCGATCCGGTCGATAAAACGCGCCGCTATCAACCAACCGACGGATCCCGCTAAAGGGAAGATCGGCTTTGCAAAAGCTGCAAGGCCATATCCAATGACCGCCAGCAGCTTGCGCTTGCCCAGCCAGTCGGAAACTGCACCCGAGAAAACCTTAACGATGGAGGCCGTGGCTTCCGCGATACCTTCGATAATGCCCACCGTGACCATGGACACGCCCATAACAGTGACAAGATAGACCGGCAGCAAAGCGTGTATTAGTTCTGACTAAATATCCATAAGCAAGGACACAAACCCAAGCGCCCATATTCCTTTGGGAATTTTGCGAAGACTTGCCAAAGTTGATGATTTGAGTGCCATCGAAAATTTCGCTCAATATATGAAGCTCAGTTAGCTTTTAACTTGGGCCCTTAGCGAATTTCAAAGGTTTCTGGTATGCCCAATTTGTATAGGGACCCGTACATTCCTGTAGACGTCAAGAACGACCGAATGAGTTAAGAAAAGACCCAAAACGTCCATTGGTGCATACGCAGCCGTTACGCAATTTGTCCGCACACCAGATATACCTCCTAAGATAACCTATGCCCCAAAAACGGCCTTTCCGCCACTCGGTCGATTATAGAAACGATCCTAAATCAGATCCAACGCTGGGATAGACAGCCGTCATCGACTTGAGCTGCTTTGCGGTCAGCTCCAGCTTCATCGCCAGGCCAAAAAAATTGATCAACTCCCCATATTCCGGCCCGAACAAATGCGCACCCACGATCTTACCGTCCGACTTGTCCACTAAAACCTTCGCGGCCGCTGACGCTTCACCGATCCGGTACTTCGAATACCATCCGCCCGTGTCGGTGAACCGGACGTCGACGTCGTGACCGGCCTCCCTGGCCTCGGCCTCTAACATCCCGACGCGGGCCAGCTCAGGCACCGTAAACACCGCGGTCGGGATGCCGGTATAATCCGGCACGATTTTCTGATCCATGAGCATATTCGACGCGGCGACCTTGCCCTCGATGACGGCAACGGGCGTTAGCGGCATGCCTTTGGTATCGGCGGAATGTGCCAAGGATATTGCCTTTGGCTCCACGCCCGCGACCTTCACTTTGCTGATCCGCCGCCTCAGGCTAAGCGTTGGCGACAAAGCCGAGGTGCTGGTCGCAAGATTGGATCTTGAAAAGGAGCGGTTAAAGCCGCTCCACCTCGTTTTTCGACGCACTGCGAATAACGAATACGAATGCTTGGAGACTGAAACAGGCACCACATCGCACCTTTCGGTGGACGCACAAGGCATCGTTCGAATCCACAAAGGACATTGGATTGCAAAGGCTCGATGCGCTCTGAAGGCTTGTCCAAGGCCAGCTTCTTATTAGGTCGTATCGGCCCACAGCGGACCTTCATGGCTGCCGCAGCAGACGACTGCTCTGAACCCACACTGACGGATACTTCGCTTAGCTCAAACGCCAGCCGATCGTAGGTTACGGGCATTGCAAAATCGCGGTCTTCGGTTTGGAGTCGAAGTCCGCGATTGGCAATAGTTACATCACTTCATCCGGCATCCTCGGACAGGTAGTTACTGAATGCAGCTTTTCCGGAGAGGTAACATTCCGCAAAGCCCCTAAGGCGCAATAGATGACACACCGTTTCGCCAACACTGCTAGACAAGACAAAGCACACGTTTTTCCCTTAACGCGTTTAGAATCGGGCGTGCGTATTATACACTCGCACTTTAAGCTAGTTTTTCACCGTACGCGGCCGTTACAATAATCTCGACTTTCAATGCGTCCCGCGCAAGCCGGGCCTCTCCGCATGCACGAGCCGGCGCTTCTCCTGCCGGTACCCATGCATCCCATACGGCGTTCATCTCATTGAAATCAGCCATGTCGGAAAGCCAGACAATGGCTTGCAAGATACGGTCAGGAGATGACTCCGCCTTCGCCAGCAACGTTTCAACACGAGACAGGCAATCTTTTGTCTGCTCCGCTACAGTTGCACCCTCACCAACTTGTCCACACAGATAGACGACGCCGTTATGCTTGACGATCTTGCTCATGCGCTGACCGGTATCGATACGTTCAATCATTCTTTTCCTCACTTGTTACATGATTTTTCATCCCGGCAATTTCACCCAAAGTGACAGGTTTTATTGGGGGACGAATACGATAGTGACCGGTTATATCGGGCGCTGTTCCATTGGCGTCAGACAATATCCGCGTCACCGAAAGCCCACAGTAGCGCCCCTGGCACGGGCCCATCCCAGCCCGCCCAAATGCTTTGGTTTGGTTTGGCCCAAGACATCCAAGCGCGGCCATGCGCCTGATGTCTCCTGCTGTCACCTCTTCGCAGCGGCAGATAATGGTGGAATCTTGCGGGGAAAGCGCACCCGGATAAGCGGGATATGCGGTGTCGATAAAGGGGCGCGCGGCGCGCTCTTTGTGCAAGCCAGCCCTCAGCGGTTGTGCCGCTGCATCGCGGCTCGCTTGAGTAAGCTTGTCAAGATCGTGTGCGATGGCCAGTGCCGCAATTTCCCCTGCAAGGGCTGCGGCCTTCGCGCCGCCAATCCCGGCCCCGTCGCCGGCGATGAAAACCGCAGGAACGGCTGTGCGCCCCCAATTGTCGCATTCCGGCACAAAACATGATTGGAGATTATCCCAATGATGGGGAATGTCGACGGATCGTGCCATTTGCGTATTTGGCACAACGCCGTGGTGCAACAGAACATTGTCGGAGGCGATCCGCCGCGTCTTGCCACCGCTACTGAACGTCACAGCGCGCGCGGCTTGGTCACCCTCTATAGCGATGTTAGTCGCACCCACGTAGCGATGGATCTGGCCACGGCGCAACTCCCAAAGCATCTTTAGGCCTTTGAGCAGATATGGCCAGCCACGCAACGCTCCGCCAAGGTGCCGGAGCGATCTGGCAAAATCCTGACGCGTCTGAGTCTCTACCAGCGCAAGCGGCGGAACACCGGCCCGCAGCATCTGTGATGCGATGAGGTAGAGCAGCGGTCCGGACCCGACCAACACAGCGCGTTCGCAGGCGATTCCCGATTGCTTGAGAAGAATTTGCGCCGCGCCTGCCGTCATCACGCCGGGCAAGGTCCATCCCGGCATGGGCATGGGCCGTTCCAGCGCGCCGGTGGCAAGAAGAATACGCTTGGCGGTGGCAACTGCCCCCTGACCCGCCTGGGTGTAAGAGACACACGCTTGATCTTCGATCTGCCAGACCACTGCCCCCTTCAGATGGGTAATGCTCTCATGATTAAGGCGCTGCGTCAGTTTTTGACCGCCAGTAAAATCTTTGCCCAGAAGATCGCCGCGCAGGGCGCTGGCCCGGTCCACATCACGGTAGATCTGCCCGCCCGGTGCTGGCTGCTCATCAAGTATGAGCACTGACAAACCGCAATCTGCCGCGCGGCGGGCGGCGGACATCCCGGCAGGGCCGGCGCCGATAACGATCAGGTCGGCGTCACCCATCGAGGTCTCCTTTGGCGGCCGGCATTTCAATTTCCAGGCCCTCTGCGACCGTCAGCATGCAGGCCTGGCGTGTTACGCCGTCGATTTTCACCAGACAGTCGAAACAGGCCCCCATCATGCAAAATGGTCCCCGCGGCGCGCCTGAAACAGGTGTCCGGCGAAAGGGCATGACTCCCGCTACAAGAAGGGCCGCCGCGAGGTTTTCACCTAAGGGCAGACGCAAGGCTTGCGTGCCAAAGCGTACATCGACTAAAGCCGTATCGGGCATGGGGGTCAATTCGCGGAAATTAGAACCGGGCTTCACTGAACATCTCCAAGTCCGGGGCACCGTCCGCTGCTTCCAGCCACTGCGGCAAGAAACGGGCATGGGCAGCCGCAAGCGTAATGCCACTGTGACAGGTCACAAGATAGGCACCGGGCATTTCAGTGCTTTGCTGATAAATTGGCAGACCATCGGGTGATAATATCCGCAGCGCTCCCCAACTGCGCACAAGCTGTGCCTTGGCCAAGACCGGAAAAGCGGCGATGGCCTCGGCGGCAAGACCGGAAAGGCCCGAGAAGGTCACACCATCATCCAGGCCGACTTCTTCGTTGGTGGCCCCGATCTGGATACCGCCTTCGTCGACCTGACGCGCAACTAGCGACGGGCGGTTGATGAGTTTTGGTAATTTTTCGGTGATAAGAACCTGCCCGCGTTGCGGTCTGATTGGCGCTTTGAAGCCCAGCTTCGGCCCAAGAGCCATGGCTCCAAGTCCGGCTGACAGCACAATTTTCTGCGCACGCACCTGGGTGCTGTCGGCGCAGGTAATGCAGAAAAGATCAGATTTTCTGACATCCGTGACCTGTTTGCCGTTTAGGATTACCCCGCCGAGACGGCGGACATCATCTGCCAGCGCTCGCAACAGCTTGAGCGGATTGGCGTGGCCATCCTGATGGTGCAGGATCGCGCCGGCCACTTTGGGGCCAATGGCCGGCTCTTCGCGGCGCAGAGCGTTATGGCCCAACACCTCATAAGGATAATCGCCGCCAAGTTTCGCCTTCAATCCTTCGTATTTAGCGACCGTAGCCTCAAGGCTCTCTTCCGAAAAGTGAAGGTCATACCCGCCTCTCTGTTCAAGCCCCAACTCATAACCGGTCGCATCGGTCAACTCTGCAGCAAACCCAGACCATGCGGCGGCTGATCTTTGAGACCAACTGGCATAACCGGGCGCGTTCAGACCCTTGCCCTGCACCCAGACAAGACCAAAGTTGCCCCGACTGGCCCGAAATGACCCGTCGTCACCGTCCAGAACTGTAACTCGCAGCCCGCGCTTGAGCAGGCCCCAAGCCAAGGACAGGCCGACAATCCCGCCGCCGATGATGGCATAGTCCGATGTCATGAAATATCTCTCAGGTGTGTCGGGGCAGCAATTAATGCCGCCCCGACCATTATAGTTACTCAGCGGCAGCGGCTACTTGATCAAGGATCGCCTGACCCCATTCCACACCAACGTCTTCAAGCACTACAGGCCAGACTTCGGCGCGAACCTTGGCCGACATCGCAGCGAGATCCTCCTCGGAAAGCTCGGCAACGGTTGCACCCAGGTCATCGACAAGGCGCTGTTCATTGCGTGTTTGATCTGCCTCCGCCACGGTCCAGCGGGTGGCCTCGAATACCGCGGCCTGCTCTTGCAGGGTGGTCTGTTCTTCGTCGGAAAGCGCGGCAAGGCTTTCGTCGGAAATGATCATGTACCAGACTTCAAAGTGAGTGTTGGCCGGAATGTAGGTTTTGGTCACGTCGCGGAAAGATGCGTAATACCCTTCGGCACCCGACCCGATCACCCCGTCGACGACGCCTGTCTGCACGGCAGTGAAGGCTTCCGAAAACGGGATGGGCGACGGGATGTAGCCTAACGCTTCACCTTCGAGCTGGAAGGCTTTAACGCCGGGCACGCGCACCTTGATGCCATTTGGCTCGGTGCTGGCTGGGTTGGTGTTCTCGACGTTGAGCGCGATGCCGCCAAAGTAGACAGGGTACGCCGCAAGCACGGTAATATCCTGCTCAGCATATAGCCCGTTCATCACCTCGCGGACTGCACCGCCCGGTCCGTAGATTGTTTGAGCCTGCGCCCAAGTCTCTGCGAGGTACGGAAATGATGAAATCTGCATGCGCCGATCTGCGGCGGCGGCAGCTGGCTGTGTCGCCATATCCAGCGCGCCAACGCTGATGCGTTCCTGCACAGCTGTGTAGTCGCCAAGCGCGGATGCCGGGAACAGCTGGATCTCGACCTCGCCGCCCGTCTCCTCGGCAACTGCTGCGGCAAAGCTGCGCAGTTCAACGTCGATGGTCGCGTCCTGCGGACGCACGTGGCTCATCTTGAGTGTTTCGGCGATTGCCGGCGAGACCGCCACCAGGGTCGCCAGCGCTGTTGCGAGAAGTTTCGTTTTCATGGATTTTCCTCCTTGTTAAGTATCGTTTAGTCGTTTGGTGAATGTCGGCGCTCAGTAGCCAAAGAGGCGCGGCAGAAAGAGAGACAGGTCAGGCCAGAACGAGGTCAGGAAAACGACGGGCACATAGCCGGTCAGGATCAGGAACATCGCGGGGGGGATGACTTTGGTAACTTTGACTTTGCCTATGCGCGCACCCAGATAGAGGATCGAGGCATAGGGGGGCGTCACGCCGCCCATCGCGGTATTGACCCCCATGATCGCGGCAAACTGGACAGGGCTGACCCCCATGGCATTCATCAGCGGCAGCAGCAGCGGAGCAATCAAGATAATCGCCGTGATGTCATTGACGACCATGCCGACCAGAAATAGCAGAATGTTGATGAAGATCAGTAGCACGACCTTGTTTTCGGTGATCGCAAAGATGCTCGACACGATCTGCTGGGGGATGCTCTCGTAGACGAACATTTGGCTCAGGATCATGGAGAAGAGGATCATGAACATGATCGCGCCAACGGCGGTGGCGGCCTCTTTTCCTGCATCGAGAAAGTTCGACAGACGAAGGCCTTTATAGATCAGAAATCCAACCGGCACAGAATATATCACGGCAACGGCGGCCGCTTCGGTCGGCGTCATGATGCCGCCATAGATACCGCCGAGGATAATCACTGGCATTAGCAGCGCCGGAAAGGCGTGGATCCCGCGTTTGGCTACTTCGGTCGAGAGTTGGCTGAAGGTCGGCTTGTCATCAAGGATCAGATTGAACTTGCGGCTCATCCAAAGGTTCATCACTGAAAAGCTGAACATGATCAGCAAACCCGGCCCGAGCGTTGCAAGGAAGCAGGCAAGAATAGACGTGTCCGTGACCCAGCCATAGACGATCATCGTGACAGACGGCGGGATAAGCAATCCGAGGATTGATGAGTTTGCAATGAGAGCCGTTGCGTATTCACGCGGATAGCCGCGCTTCTCCATTTCAGGGATCAGGATCGGGCCGATGGCGGCAATCCCTGTCAGGCCAGAGCCGGAGATTGCACCGATGACTGCGCAGCTTACCGCTGCGACAACGCCGAGACCTCCGCGGATATGGCCGACAAAGGCATTCACAAACCGCAATAGCGACGCGGCAATCCCGCTTTCGGCCATGATCGTGCCCGCCAAAACAAACAGCGGGATGGCAAGTAAGATCGGGTTGCCCAACTGCTGGACGCCCCATAGCATCATGCCTTTCATCGTCACGTCACCGATAAAGTACATCACCATCAGCGCCGCACCAAAGCAGTAAGGTAGCGGCACCCCAAGTGTCAGCGTGATCACCAGAATGGCGATGCCAAGTAGTGCAATCTCGATCATGCGACTGTTCCGCTCTTCAGGCTGAGAATGTGTTTAATGAGATGCCAGACGGTGTAAGCCATCATCAATGTGACACCCACAACCAGTGCCACGTCGGAATAGAATGTGGGAATGTAGAGCGTCGGGCTTTCGCGCCATACACGCCAAGCGTATTGGGTATAGTCCCAAGCCCAGCTGAGTATCCACAGTCCAACGATCAGGCTAATTACCTCGCCAACGATGGCTAATACTATATGTGCGCGCTCAGACGTGATGAAGATTTCCAACACGTTGGCACGGATGTGGGAGTTTTCTCGCGAAGCGTTGATCGCCCCGAATATGTAAAGCCAGATCGTCGGATAGAGCATCGTTTCTTCGAGCCCCATCACCGGGATTTGAAGCACATAGCGCGTGATAACCTGAAAGAACTGACCCAGAGCCACCAAACAGATGAGCGATGTAAGCAATATAGCTACGAAACGATCCACGATGCCCCCCCAGATGAATTTCCACTAGGGCCACATCATCGATCTCTTGCCATAAATTCAAATCGAAAATATCATTGAATCCATAAAAAGGATTAATGGCATGCTTCCCAATCTGACGCTACGGCAACTTGAAACCTTTCGTGAAGTAATGCGAAGCGGCTCCATTTCGGCAGCAAGCCGCACTCTGTTGCGGACGCAACCGGCGGTCAGCACAATGATCGCGAACATCGAAAGAGAGATTGGCTTCAATCTTTTTCAACGTGAACGCGGGCGGCTCACCCCTTCGCCCGAGGCGCATTACCTTCTGGAAGAAACTGAAGAGGTGCTCGAAAGAATGGGCCGCACGGTACAGGCGATGGCGGAGTTTGGCACCCTCGACAGGGGTCACCTTCGAATTGCGTGTCATCCAGCCGCCTCCGGTTTCTTTATCCCCAGAGTGCTTGCCGCCTTTCTAAAGTCCCGACCTGGCGTCAAGGCAGATCTCATGATGCGGGCGTCGCATGTCGTGGAGGATCTAATCGCCTCGCAACAATTCGACATCGGCCTAGCGGAAACCCCTCCTGCGCGTGGATCAATAGAAATTGAGACCTTCAACCCCAAATGCGTCATCGCAATCCCTGAGAGTGACCCTCTGGTGACCCTGGATATTCTGACCCCAGAAGACCTGCGCGATTACCCCATAGCCATCCTGTTCGCAGACCATCCCGTAACGATTGCAACCGAAAATGCCTTTGCTCAGTCAAACACCCCATTGAACCGACGGTTCGTGCTGAGGACATTCCTTCCGGCACTTGAACTTGTCAGTGCCAACCTTTGTGCAGCAGTTGTCGATCGTATTACAGCCGCAACCAGCCCTGTTGCAGGCGTTGTATTCCGCGAGTTCGAACCCACGATCACCAGCAGTGTGGCGATACTGGTCCCTGCGCACCGTCCCGCATCTGTCTTGACCAAAGCTTTTAAGGACCATCTACGTGAACAGTTGAGGCAGATAGAGCGCCATATCCCATGAAGTTAGAGTGGTCCGCAAAGCAGACCTTGCCGCGGACCGCAGCGAACGGCCTGTGTGGATGGCTCCCGCATAGCAAGACATATTTGATCCGATTTGTGCGTTTGTCAGAAGCAGTCATGTGTCCGGCCTGTTTGCGCGGTTTTGACCGCTGGCCTCGATGGGTTCCGCAAACCAAATCCCTATCAGCTTTGCGGGCTATAAGGCCCGAGCCATTCGGCGGGATGTCTTAGTTTTGGCGGCAGACTTATGCACCATCATCTCGCGGGTCTTGCTAACTCGTTGTTCTTTTTCCTCTCAGGCTTTGTGTGGTGTGTACGGCTGGTTTCGGGTCAGGACCGCCCAAACAATCCTTGCCGTTTTGTTGGCCATGGCGACAGTGGCGACACGGGCAGGTTTACGTTCAAGCAATGAAGTCAGCCATTTGCTTGCGCGCTCCGGATGCGACTTGGTCTGTCGGACGAGTGATGTCATGTCAACGACCAACAATGATCGTAAGTATGGATCACCCATTTTCGTAATGCGCCCGAGCTTCTCCTTGCCGCCGCTGGATTTGTTCGCAGGCGTTAGACCCAGCCATGCTTCAAACTCACGGCCATTGCGGAACTGATGACCATCACCAATACTGGCCATAATTGCCGAGGCCGTCACCGCGCCAACCCCTGGTATGATGTGCAACAAGCGGACCCGCGCATCTTCCTTGGCGACAAGCTTCAACCGGCCTTCATACCAGTGGATACGTCTGTGAAGTGCCATAAGGTGCTCGCAAAGATTATAGATCACCTCATTGGCAATCTCGGGCAGGTCCAGCACGTCACCTGCCAAAATATCCTCGGCAAATCCGATGACCCGCGCGAGACCTTTCGCGATGTAAACGCCGAACTCAGCGACCATACCACGCAAGCCATTGATCAGCTGTGTGCGTTGCCGGACAAGCAGACCCCGCGCGCGATGGAGCGACAGCAGAGCTTGTTGTTCGATTGTCTTTACCGCAACGAACCGCATCGTCGGGCGCGTCACTGCTTCACAAAGGGCCTCGGCATCAATGGCGTCGGACTTGCCGCGTTTGACATATGGTTTGACATATATCGGTGGGATCAGCCGAACATCATGGCCAACATTGTCAATTCTCGCGCCCAATGATGCGCACTGCTGCAAGCCTCCATGCCAATGAGACAGGGTTCAATTTTGGAGAAGAACGGCAATAGCTGTGCGCGTCTCAAGGGCCTGTTGAAGACGACCTCTTCATCTTCGGTGATCCCGTGAACTTGAAAAACGTTCTTGGCCAGATCAAGGCCGATTGTGGAAACTTGCATGGGGTGGCTCCTCTCATAAGCAGATATCGACACCTGCAGTATGGCGCATTGCGACGCCGGTTGGAGCAGGAGCCATCCACCCCATCAGCTTCCCGCCGTAAATGCTCAAGCTGAACCCTGACTACAGGGTTAGTCGCGCCCGTGCGATCAGTCGAGGTATCGCCTCAGCAGCGCAGCTATGACTTAAGCCCTTCAAATGCTCAGGCCAAAGCTTCAGCTACCGCGATATCCGCCATTTTCAGTACAGCCTCCCGGCTGCTGGCCACCGCGATGAAACGCCCGTTGTGGCAGAATTTCGCCCCCGCAACACCGCTGGCGGCTTTAAGCGCATCATCGGTCAATCCGGCCCAGGCTGCCGGGAGATCAACGCGGTTGTCGAAGGTGTCTTCACCCACGCGGATCGTGGTCAGCGCCCAATCGGTGCCACGCGGGTGGATGACGAACAGCAGGTGATCAGCGCCAGCGTTTTCCACGCCCGCACGAAACGGCATGCCCATCGGCAATTCCAGAACGCGCCCCTCACCGGCGGCCTCGATGGCCGCCATAACCATCGACTCCGCCCGGAATTTCGCAGCCTTGCGTCTGATCTGTGCCTCAACAAAAGTCCGCGCCACGGGTAAGGCGGCCATGAATGCACGATCATCGGCCCCGTCTTCGCGGTCATCAAAGACCGGCTTCAGGCTTTCCATTAGAACTGGCAAGGTCAGCCCAGCAAACAGCGGTCCGGCCTCTGCCGCATTCACCGCGCCGTTGTCGAGCAGATCGACCGGCAAAACAAAGCCACAGTCAAACGAGCCATGGATCGCCGCGATATCGTGCTCGGGCACGTCCATCGCGCGCAGGAAATCGCGGCCATACTGAGCCCAGATCAAACCGAAAGAGCTATAGGGCTGGCCATCTTCTCGCAGCGGATTAGGCCGTTGGTGGTGATCGAAAATCTGCAAGCCTGCATCGAACTGGCCGCCGACGTCATAGATAATCCGATCCTCGCCGGGCGTGATCCACGCCTTATCGCGGCTGCGGATCAAGTCTGCCTCGGGGAACAACCGTGTCAGGATAACAGAGGACAGAAGCTCATCGGCATGAAAGCCACCGGAATGGGTGACGAGGTGGGTGATGGTCATCAGAAACAGGCTCCAACCGGGCTTGAAATGATTTAGGCGACCACGATGGCCGTCCGTCTGTGAATGCGATCACAGTTTTGAGTGAGAGTTATGGTCGGCCCAAATCATGTCACACTTACACGATTATCTACAACATATGCATATCTAAACAGTTTCGCGGCATCTTTACCCCGATTTCGAGTCAACTTTGCCCAGATTTACAACGGTTTAGTGGGTCCATGCGCCCTTGCGATGGGTTGCGAAATTCTCGCCATAGCCGCCGGCACGAATGTTGGGCTTGCGCACGTTGGGGTCTTGGACGACCACGTCGATGCCATGCTCTTCGGCGTACTCTAGCGCGGCTTCCTTGGTCGGAAAGCTGATGCGCACTTGCGCCTGCGTGTCGGTGGACGATGTCCAGCCCATTAGCGGATCGACCTCGCGCGCAGTGCTTGCCACATGCTCCAGCACCCAATCACGGGTTTTGGCAGTGCCCGACGACATTGCGGTGCGGGCGGGGCGATAGATACGTGCTGGCATGGGGCGTCTCCTCGGCGGGTAATGCGTGGATACAGATGCACTGTGCGCCTAGCTATTGTCAATCTTGGAGGCGCCTGCGCATGGCGGGCTGACGGCATCGGCGCCTTGCGTTAGACTGGACCACTCGGAGGCAAAGCAGGACACGAGCGACGTGGCTATCAAGATCGAAATGCTGCGCTGCTTTTCGGCGGTGGCAGACCATGGCAGCCTCTTGGGCGCGGCCGAGGTGCTAGGGCGCACGCCCTCGGCCATCTCGATGATGCTAAGCCAATTCGAGGATCACATCGGCGCGCCTCTCTTTGAGACGGCCCGCAAATCGCACCTGACCCCGCTCGGCGTCCTTATCCGCACAGAGGCAGCCCGCGAGCTGGCCCATTACGCCCGGACCGTCGATGCAATCGAAGCGCTGGCGCGCGCACGCGCGGGTAACGTGCGCATATCGTGCACACCCTCGGTCGCGCAGACGATCATGCCGCCCATCTTGCGCGATTTCATGCAGGCGCGCCCCGGCGTGCGCATCGACATGCGCGACACCGACAGCGGCACGGTTCAGCGTGACCTGATTGAGGGACGCGCCGATATTGGCATTGCGTCACTACCACTGATGCCGGGCTTTCGCCGGG
>JAGXGZ010000023.1 GCA_024636495.1 Roseobacter sp.
CCATTACGTGCAGAGCTTTGGTGAAAAACGCCTGGCCATCGGGTACACCTGACGCTTCAAACTTACGAATCCGGCTCAGCAAATAAGGTTTGGCGGTCAACAGCTCAATCGTTTGGATGATTTTCTGCTGGACCCCGTTGGTAAAGGTTGTCGCATAGGACAAGCGGCGTCCGTCATATGCTTTTTCACTGAGGCTGGTGCCGTCGCCTTGGCCGACTGCAAAACTATCATCCATTTCGCCCGGCGCCAATTTCCCAGAGGAAGGCAAGCGATTATTGCGCCATTTCATTGCCACGTCCTGCTACCCTTTCGAGAGATCCAAAACCGAGGCTCAAGATGTTTCAACGCAGCACGTAAACCGAACAAGGTGCGCGTCTTACAACGCGCGACGCTGTCGAGCCCAGAAAATATTCGATTGCGTTGCTGTCGTGTGCCCCGACAATGATCAAGTCAGCGCCGATCTCGGCGGCCACAGCCGGGATACGCACCCCAGCTTTACCGGTGGTAACTATACAGTCAATATCGTTGGCACTGCCTACGAGAGCCTCAAGCTTGGCAAGTATTCGTTCAGTCAGATGGTTTTCGGATTTAACGGTCACGAACTCCGCCGCAAAACCAGGGATCTGTTCAAGCACAGTCAACAAAGTGATCCGACCGTCGGCTGCCAAGAGGGTACGCGCTGTTTTAATCTTTTGCGCCGCTATGGGTTCGTGGTCAATCGCTACGGGGATAAGGATGGAGCTTGGCATCAAGGGTCTCCTGCACAAGGATCAATTAGGCGTTATCGACAATTGGGTCAGCGCGAGCACAACCACAATTGCCAGGAAAAGCGTTTCAGCCACCAATAAGGCTGCGGCGGGTTTGCCGACCTTCAGAATTTCCGCTGGGCGGGTTTTCAAACCGACAGCCGCAATCGCCGTGAGCAGCAACCATCCGGATCCTTCGACCGCCAGTGAAAGGATCGCTGGAGGTAGACTTACAGCCGAATTAAGCGCCGCCAGCACAATAAAGGCCAGCACGAAACCGGGCACCAGAGGTGGACGTTTGCCCTCGGGATTGGGCGTCGAGACACCGCGCAAAAACAAGGAGGCAAAAATAACTATTGGGGCCAGCATAGCGACGCGCAACAACTTGACCAGAGTTGCGGTTTCTCCAGCCTGATCCGAGATCGAAAACCCTGCACCTACGACTTGCGCCACGTCGTGGATGGTTGCCCCAAGATAAATCCCGGCGGTAAAATCGTCAAAACCCAGTGTTTCAATGAGGATCGGATAGGTGATCATCGCAATTGTCGATAAGATCGTGACGCCAACAACAGTGAACACCAGCCGATCGTCGGATTTTTCGTCCTTGGGTAGGATCGCCGCAATCGCAAGCGCCGCTGAGGCACCGCAGATCGCTACCGCTCCAGCTGACAGAAAGGCAAACCGGTAGCGAAAACCAAAAAATCGCGACACCAAAAGGCCAAACCCGATGGTCGCTAGCACGGCCGATATCAACATCGCGACAATCGGCCAGCCAAGCGCGCCGACCATGCCGAAGCTGATCCGAAGACCCAAAAGCGCGACGCCCAGGCGCAGCAGGGTCTTGGCACTGAGCGCGATACCGGCACCACAACGCGCATCTTCGGACAGAAAGTTCAAACTGATCCCGAACAGTAGCGCTAGCAACATGGAAGGAGCACCGTAGTGTTCGGACACAAATTTGCTAGCCAGCGCGATCATCAGTGCAACCAGCACCCCAGGCAACAGCGCTTGGATACGAGATCTAAGTTTCTGCAGATTCATGGATGCAATCTGGGAACAGATGCTGCGTTTGGCACCGGCAACGTGGTTTTATCTAACATTTGCGAGACCTTTAGCCAATTGAATGTAATGCTTGGGGACCAGCAGGCCCTCGGTTTGGGACTTCAAAATCGCGTATTGGCGACGTGTACCGGGCACGCGCGCGCCGTCCATCGACTGGATCAGCTCAAGCAGCTCGCTCACCCGCTCCAGAAAATCCGATTGGGCATCAGGGCGGATCGCGATCAAAGTTTGGCCGACACGTGGTGCCGATCCATCGGCGTCAAAGAATGATCCAGCCTCGTGGCTCATGGCGCTTCCTGTAAAGGCAGACGCGAGAATTTCGACCATCAAAGCCAATGCGGTGCCCTTGGCTTCGCCGATTGGCACCATCGAGCCCGCCAGCCCCGCCTCTGGATCAGCTGTCGGATTGCCGTCGGCGTCCAAGGCCCATCCAAGCGGGATAGGCTGACCGGATTTATGCGCGTTCATTACCTTTCCCCGTGCCACTCGGGAAAGTGACAAATCAATTATCAAAGGTGGGCCCATGGCTTGTGGTGTTGCAAAGGCAATCGGGTTGGTCCCGAACAGCGGGTCACGCCCACCCCAGGGCGCAATCGCCTTGGGGGAATTAGCCACCATGATGCCAATCAGCCCGGCCTCGGCGATCTTTTCAACCTGCACCGACAGCGCGCCGCAATGGTGCGAATTGGCGATGGCCATAACTGCAATTCCCATGTCCTGCGCCAAGGGCACACCTACGCTAAGCGCGGTGTCCAGCGCCGGAAAGGCAAACCCGGAATCGGCGTCAACCGCGAGCGATGCCGGGCCGCGCGACCGTACGGCGATATTTGCGGCCCGGTTGATTTTGCCGGTCCCAACCTGTCCGACGTAGTCCCCCAACCGCGAAAACCCATGACCAGTCTGGCCTTCGGCTTCAGCGGCCACAAGGGCACTAGCCACGGATGTCGACACAACTTGAGAAACCCCCGCCACCACGAGTGCCGAGTGGATCAACGCATGAGCGTCAGAAAGCGAGATACGGATTGGGTCAGTCACTGAACGGCACCTGCGAGTCGTGTGGGAACAGGCGGCGTGCCAAAAGCCGCGCCGCCTGTTCAGAGGTCTTCAGGCGCTGCGATACAGCTTCGTCATCGAGAATTCGCGATGACCCAAGGCTTCGGCAGCTGTGTTTCTACCATTCGCAGTGCGGCGGATCATTTCAATCAGGGCGTCACCGGCCTCGTCGATGGTCTGCTCGCGGCGCAGAATGCCCGAAACGTCCACATCAACATGCTCGCTCATGGTACGCACTGTGCGAGGGTTGGCGGTGATCTTGATGACAGGAACGATCGGGTTACCGACCACATTGCCCTGCCCGGTGGGGAAGGTGTGGATCACTGCGCCGCCAGCGGCCATCAGCGTGACGCATTCCGCCGCCGCCGAGGAGCTGTCCATGAAATACAATCCATTGCCCTTGCCGGGGGCTTCAGCCGGTTCAAGAATGTCGATGAATTGCGACGTTCGGCCGATCTTCTCGAGGTTGCCAAGCGCCTTTTCCTCGATAGTGGTCAGACCGCCTTCGATGTTGCCTTTGGTGGGCTGGCTGTCGGACAGGTCATCCGTCTGGTGTGCAAAAATCACATCGTCCTGATAGGCCTTCCACATCTTGTGCCAACGCTCGCCAACCTCTTCATTGATCGCACGTTTCTGGCAGATATGCTCGGCGCCGGTGATTTCGGACGTTTCACCGAAAAAGCCAGTGATGCCTTCGGGCAGCAGCTTGTCATACATATTGCCCACTGTCGGGCAGGACCCTAGACCGGTGGTAGTATCGCTTTCGCCGCACTTTGTGGAAATCCACAGCTCGTTGATCGAGCATTCTTCGCGCTGCAATTCGGTTGCGTGATGGACGAACTCCTTGGCCGCCCAGGAAGCCGCACGGATAGTTTCGAAATCGCCTTTCTGCTCGATCGAGAATTCCGCAACCGGCTTACCCGTCAGGCGGATGCCATCAGCGATTTTTTTGGTCCAGCCAGGTTCAATCCCGATGACAACAACAGCAGCGACGTTTGCATTGGCGCCGGTGCCGATGATTGTGCGAAAATGAATGTCCAGATCTTCGCCGAATTGCAGGCGACCATAGGCATGGGGGATTGCCATGGTACCTTTGACATTGTTCGCCACAGCTTCACACGCAGCATTTGAGATGTCGTCCACGGGCAGGATTATCACGTGATTACGCACGCCGACGCGACCATTTTCGCGGCGGTAGCCCTGAACGGTGATGTTTGAATATTTCGATGCCATTTGAGGGTTTCCTTACCAGCGCTTTGTTTTGCAATTTTGGGTGTGAACATGTTCACCCTGACCGATGTCAGCGATGATCTTGCCGATGTCCTCGCCGTACTTCGTGGCGGTATCCCCGGACTTCAGATCGGTCAGTGCGATCTTGTGGCCGATTGGTACATCGTGTTTCGCGGTCAGGCGAAAAGTTGAATTGTCGTGAGTGATACAGCACAACATGTCGGTGCCAGCGGTCAGACCTTCGACCACAACGACGCCGACATTGTCAGCCTTTTCATGCACGAGCAATTGTGGAATCTCGTTTGGGACGGGATTTTTGTCAGGCATAGATCTCTCCATTTATGCGGGTTTGAGAATAATCTTGGGCGCGGCTGTCCGGCCTTGCCGAATATCGGCAAAGGCTTGGGGTCCGTCGCCCAAGGGGCGTGTTTCGATCCAGTCGAGCGGACCAAGGCGACCATCGAACATTGCCGCGCAGGTGTCGCGAAAATCCTGCGCGGTATATGTATAGGTGCCGATAAACTTGATTTCTTGCAGTGTCATGCGACGGATATCGAGCCCAGCGGAGCCGCCGCCCAGACCAACATGCAAAATTACCCCGCCCGGCCGGGTGGCAGCACAGGCCGCGGCCCGTGTGGCGTCATAACCAACGCAATCCACAGTAATGTCGTACAATTGGCCCTCGATACTATCCGGCGATACCACAGTGACCTGATCGCCAAGATTGAGGTAATCGCGTCGCAACTTATTGGGCTCAATCAAGGTAACCGACGCGACGCCCTGCGCAATCAGGCTGATCGCAGATGCCACGCCGATGGCGCCACCGCCGATCACCAACGCGGTTTCTATCTGGGCAGAATCCAGCGCCTCCAGCCCCACGCGCACTGCGTGCCAACCTACAGCCACAGGTTCGGCCAGCGCGGCCTTTTCCAGCGAGATGTTTTCAGGAACGGCGACCAGGTTGCGCTCAGGCATGGCGACGAACTGCGCAAACGCGCCCTCGCGCGGTGGCATTGAAATAATTTGACGTGTTTTGCAGAGGTTGTCACGCCCAGCCATACATGCGGGACAGGTACCGCAAGTTACCAACGGGTTAATTGTTACGCGGCGACCGTCCAGCGCTCCGTCAACCACGGTTCCTGATCCTTCGTGCCCAAGAATTAGCGGCGCAGGGCGGCGGTCATCGTGGCCCAGGAATGCGTGCATGTCGGATCCGCAGATGCCCACACTGTCGATCCGGATCAGATGGTGATCCATTGCAACAGTCGGGTCGGGCACATCGCGGAAATCCAGCGACTCAGGTCCAGTGTAAACTAGCGCCTTCATTTCGCAGTAAACCCCCCATCTAACATGAGAATTTGACCGGTGACATAAGCACAGGCATCAGAGCAGAAGAACAAAAGTGGACCATCAAGGTCTTCAAGTTCGCCATTGCGACCGATGCAGGATTGCGCGGCATTGCGCGCGGCCCGTTCATGATCATCGAACACTGCTGCTGTAAGTTCGGTACGAAAAAATCCCGGACCGATGGCATTTGCGGTGATGCCGTCACGCGACCATGCTTCGGCCATAGCCCGGGTCATTTGGGCCACCCCCCCCTTGGAGGCACCATAGCTAAGTCCGCCGGGAAACGCGCGGTACGACTGCAGCGACGCAAAGTTCACGATCCGACCCCATCCCTTGGTACGCATACCCGGCACCAGATGCTGGGACAGGAAGAACGGTACGGCAAGATTCAGGTTCATCGTGATATCCCAACCTTCGGAGGTAACCTCATCAGCCACTTCGCGTGTATTGACCCCCGCCGCATTCACCAAAATGTCAGGCGTCCCGAAAGGCGCGGCCGCTTGGGCGGCCAGATCGGCCAATCCTTCGCGGTCGCTCAGATCAAACGGCAGCGCTACGATTTCATTAGGTGCCTCAGCCTTCAACGAGGCCAAAGCCTCGGCGCGCCGAGCAATCGCAATCACTCTGGCTCCGGCCCGAGCCAGCACCAACGCAGCGTGCCGACCAAGGCCGGAACTGGCCCCAGTGACAAGCGCAACATGGCCACTCAGATCAGGGTAATCACCGTGCTGCATGGTTAGTCTTCCGCCGTAAGATCGAAGGTTTCGTTCGGAAAGAATTTCGCCAGACGAATATCAGCCGTGCGAGCGTGCCCTTCCATTCCCTCAAGACGTGCGATGCGTGCTGTGGCTTCGGCGATGGGTTTCGCCCCTTCACGGGTCGAGCGTTGCCATGTGACGATCTTCATATATTTGTGTACCGACAAACCGCCCGTATAGGTCGCCGCACGCCCTGTCGGCAGAACGTGGTTGGTCCCCGACGCTTTGTCCCCAAATGCGACGGTGGTTTCTTCACCCAGAAACAGAGACCCATAGCAAGTCAGCCGCTCAAGCCACCAATCCAGATCCTGAGCCTGAACGGTCAGGTGTTCCGGGGCATAGCTGTCTGATGTTGCGGCCATTTCTTCACGATCCGAACACAGTATCACTTCAGCATAGTCGCGCCATGCGGCAGTCGCGTTGTCACGGTTCACTTCAGGCAGATCGTTAATCAGTGTTGGCACAAGGCGCATCACCTCTTCAGCGATGGAACGGTCATCGGTAACCAGCCAGACCGGCGAGTTGTAACCGTGCTCAGCTTGCCCGACCAGATCGGTCGCCACCACCAATGGGTCGGCGGTCTTGTCGGCCAGAATCAGACTGTCGGTGGGACCTGCAATCATATCAATGCCGACACGGCCAAACAGGATACGTTTGGCTTCAGCCACAAACTGGTTACCGGGCCCAACAAGAATATTCGCTTTTGGCAGTCCAAAAAGGCCAAAGGTCATGGCTGCCACGCCCTGAACCCCGCCCATCGCCATGATCTTGTCCGCACCACTAATGTGCGCGGCATAGACGATAGCCGGAGCGATGCCGACATTGGGCCGTGGCGGTGAGCAGGCGACAATATGTTTGCAACCGGCCACTTTGGCCGTTGTCACGGTCATGATGGCCGAAGCGATATGCGAATAGCGTCCACCGGGCACATAACAACCTGCGGCATCTACCGGGATGGTCTTTTGTCCGGCAACCATACCGGGCACCACTTCGACTTCGATGTCGCTCAGCGTCGCTTTTTGCGCTTCGGCAAAGCGGCGGACATTATCGTGGCTAAAACGGATGTCAGCCTTGATCTTCTTGGGAACGAGGGCAATAGCGGCCTCGATCTCGGCATCGGAAAGCAAGATGCTGCCTTCATATTTGTCAAACTTGGTCGCATATTCGAGCGCCTTTTTGTCACCTCCGGCCTCGATGTCGTTCAGAATGCCTTGCACCAGTTCATGAACGTCCGATGCTCCGCTACTGGCAGTGAGGGTGGCTTTTTTAAGATATTCAGTCATTAGATTTCAAGTCCTATTGATAAACCTCGGGAAGAAGGATGGTGGAAATCGCCGGGATGTAGGCAATCATAAGAGTCACGATGAGCATGAAACCCACGAAAGGGACGGCCCGTACTGCAATCTTGAGGATTGATTCACCGGTAATCCCAGAAACGACAAACAAATTGAGACCGAGCGGTGGGGTGATAAATCCGACCCCAAGCGCGGTGATCATCATGATGCAGAACTGAATGTCGTTCATCTCGATCTGCTGAGCGAGCGGGAACAGGATCGGCCCCAAGATCACGATATTGGGCGTGGTTTCCATCACGCAGCCCGCAGCAATCAGGATCAGGATCATCATAAGGATAAGCACCCAGGGCTGGTCGCTGACGCTAGTTGCAGCGGCCACAAACCCCTGCGGCACGCCTAGAATGGCAAGCGCTTGGGCCAAGGGCAGCGAGAACGCGATGATCGGCAAGATCACCCCATTGACCTTAGCTGAGCTCACCAGCATCGCTGGAAAGTCCGAAAACTTCAGCGTGCCGATAATAAAACCGATGGTTATAGTTACGATGACGGCAATGGCCCCGGCCTCGGTGGGCGTCAGACGGCCAGAAAAGATGCCATAGAAAATAATGCCAGGCACAAGAAATGCGTACCAACCGGATTTGATTGACGCCCAAAGGTTCGCTCCCCATTCACCAAAAGTCATTAGCCCGCCGCCTTCATAGGCGTGACGACGGTTGACCAGCGTATTGGTGATCAAGATAGCCAACAACACCATCAGACCCGGGATCACGGCGGCAAGGAACAGGATCGATACGTTCACACCCAGCACAAGACCGATGATGATATACGCAATAGATGGAGGAATAAGGATGCCAGTACAGGCGCCTGCGGCCACTAGCGCACAGGCATACGGCCGCGGATAGCCGCTCTCGACGAGACGGTCGATAGTCATGCGGCCAACGGCGGCTGCACCTGCGGCATCTGAGCCCGAGATCGCCGCAAACATGCCGCAGACCAGAACCGTCGCCGACCCAAAGCCGCCTTTGGCCCAGCAAGTGATTGCTTCGGCCACATCAAGGAATTTCTTGGATAGGCCCGTTCGGACCAGTACATCTCCTGTCAGAATGAACAGCGGAACCGCCGTCAGCGCAAAATGGTCAATCCCGTGAAATAGGCTCTCGCCAACAAGGCCAAGAGGTAGCACACCCGATATCATCAGCATGAGGATTGCAGCAGATCCAATCGCTGCCCAGACCGGTACAGCCAAAATGACGAGAACGACAAAGACCAAAATCGGAATATAGAAATCCCAGCCTAGTATTACTGGTTGGTTCTGGAGTTGTTGCCAAAGCATGTGTCAGTTCCTCAATCAAAAAGCTTGTCGCCTTCGTAAACGGGACGCCCGTTACGAAGATCGGAAATGTCACGAAGGAAGGACTGAATAAGCCGGAGCATGACCAGACCAAAGCCGAAGGGAACCGCGAACAGAAACCACACCTGAGAGACGCGTAATCCATGGGAAACCGAACCAAATTTCCAAGAGGTGTGGACAGCTTCCCAAGAATACAAAAGAGCGATCAGCGCGACGGCGAACATGACGATGTCGCCAAAAATATAAAGCAGCGTTTTGATCTTTTGCGGGACGTAATTCATGATCACGTCAATCCGAATGTGTCCGCGTTCCTTGACCGCTGCAGCGGCACCGATCCAGGCAAGATAGATGAACGAATATCGCACTATCTCTTCGCCCCAGATCGATGAATAGGAGAACAATTCGCGGCGCACGACCTCGATGAACATGGTGCCCACAAGCATCACGTAAAAAACAAGCAGGAGCCAACGCTCACCGTTCTTGTCCAGGGCATTATATATCTTTGACATGGAATCTCCTCGGCCGGGCACGCCAAATGGCATCGCCCACTTGCTGAAAATAGGTACTGTCAGAAAGTAAGGTGTTGACCGGCGCCGCTACGGCGCCGGTCCGAAACCATCACGCGTCGTGGACGTAGTAACGGCCCATGGTTTCTGCTGCCTCTTCGAGGCGTTTGAATGTGTCCATGTCACCGGCAAGATCAACTTTGAACTTATCCCATTCGCTGTTCTGGTAGCCGCCAGCTGCCTGCCACTGCGCCAAC